>JAVBMD010000029.1:0-53219 GCA_031552825.1 Eubacteriales bacterium | reverse complement strand
TTACGTAAAGTCGCCCTCTCTTGTCTCAAACGTGCCCCGACGTCCAAGAAGATCTCCGTGCACAGAAAGATGCTCAGAGCTGCTCTTGATCCCGATTTCCTACATTTGGTTTTATTTGGTGGGTAAATGCGCTGGCCGTGCTTGTACATCCCCAGCGCCTATGATACAATGACGAAAATTTTGGCATCCTATCCTATCCCGCTATCATTACGCAAGGGAGGTTCCGCCCATGGGATACATGATCGGGGAGCGCGTCATGCTGCGCGAATACCGCCGCGAGGACATCGAATCCATCCGCAAATGGCGCAACAACGTGGAGATCACGCGCTTTCTTTCCCACATCTTTCTGCCGCCGCAGACCGATCCGGTTACCGAGGACTTTCTCGAGCGCGTGCTCAGCGGCCGCCACAACGACTATAACTTCGTCATCGCCGACAAGGACACGCAGGCCTACATCGGCCAAGTCGATCTGTTCAACCTGCAATCCATCAACCGCACGGCGGAGCTGGGCGTGGTGATCGGCGATCTGGAGAAGGTCGGCAAGGGCATCGGCACCGAGGCCATCACGCTCATGTTGGGGTTTGCCTTCCTGCGCGCCAACCTGCAGCGCATCGACCTGTGGGTCAACGCCAATAACCCCCGCGCCATCCGCTGCTACGAAAAGTGCGGCTTCGTGCGCGAGGGCGTGCGTCGGCATTGCCACTTTGAGGATGGCGATTACATCGATCTGGTGATGATGGGCGCGCTGCGCGAGGAATGGCTGGCGGCGCGGAAATAATCGGTAACGCTCAAAAAAGGCCCAACCGGGTCTTTTTTTATCGCTCACGCCCTCCCGCGCAAAAACATAGGATGCCATGACTTGACGTAAAGCACTTCATTCCGTTAAAATAATACATTCTGTGTTCCGGAGGGCTGTCCTATGGAAGTCAAGGTTGCAAAATTTGGCGGAAGCTCGCTGGCCGACGCCAATCAGTTCCGCAAGGTGCGAGCGATCGTGCAGGCCGACCCGCAGCGATACTATGTGGTTCCTTCCGCGCCGGGCAAGCGCCACGCGGGGGATAAAAAGATCACCGACATGCTCTACTCCTGCCAACGCCTAGCCGCAGCGGACAAGCCCTTTGAAGAGCTATTTGACGAGATCGGTCAGCGGTATCTGGAAATCGCCGAGGAGCTGGGGCTCAAGGTAGACATCCGCGCCGCGCTGGAAGAGATCCGCCAGAAACTGCGCGAAGGCTGCAGCGCCGATTATGCTGCCAGCCGGGGCGAATACCTAAGCGGCATGCTATTGGCCGACTATTTGCAATATGAGTTCCTCGACGCGGCGCGCGGCATCTTTTTTGACGAGCAGGGCTGGCTGGACGCAGATCGCACGCAGCAGCAGCTTTCGGAATTGCTCAAGGCAAACCCCTGCGCGGTGATCCCCGGCTTTTACGGCGCGATGCCCGACGGCGCGGTGCATACCTTCTCGCGCGGGGGCAGCGACATCAGCGGCGCCATCGTCGCCCGAGCGGCGCAAGCCGTGCTGTACGAGAACTGGACCGACGTATCGGGCTGCCTGATGGCCGATCCTCGCATTGTGGAGAATCCGCAGGTCATCGAACAAATCACCTACCGCGAACTGCGCGAGCTTTCCTACATGGGCGCGACGGTGCTGCACGAGGACGCCATCTTCCCGGTGCGCAAGGCCGGCATCCCCACCAACATCCGCAACACCAACGATCCGGACGCGCCGGGTACGCTGATCTCCTACACCCCCGCGCCGGAAACGCTGGAGCGCGTCATCACCGGCATCGCCGGGCGCAAGGATTTCTGCGTTATCTCCATCGAAAAGGCGATGATGAACGCCGAGCTGGGCTTCGGCCGCCGGGTGCTACAGGCCATCGAGGAATGCGGCATCTCCTTTGAACACCTGCCCACCGGCATCGATACGATGTGCGTGGTGTGCAGCGAGCATCAGCTCGAGGGCAAGCGCGACCAGCTCGTGCGGCGCATCTATGACCTGACCGACCCGGACAGCGTGGAGATCCATTCGCAGATGGCACTGATCGCCACGGTGGGGCGCGGCATGGTACACGCACGAGGCACATCGGCCAAGCTGTTCGACGCGCTGAGCCGCGCCGGGGTCAACGTGCGGATGATCGATCAGGGTTCCAGCGAGCTCAACATCATCGTCGGCGTCAACAACGCCGACTTCGAACGCGCGGTACGCGCCATCTATGCGGCCTTCGTAGAATAAGAAAGCGGGCGATTTTCATCGTACTCGAGATGTTCTGGAAGGGTGTTTCCATCGTCGGCAGCGTGCTGATTATGCTGGGCATCGGCATGCTGCTGACGCACAAAGGCTGGTTCACCGCGCAGGTGGACGACGTGCTGGCCAAGCTGGTTACCAATGTAGCGCTGCCCTGCACCACCATCAACCAGCTGCTCACCTACTATCGCCGCGAGGATTTGCTGGCCTCGCTGTCCAGCTTGGGGATGGCGCTGTGCGCGATCCTGCTGCTGTATTTCTGCTCGGGCTTCGCGGCCAAGCTGCTGCGCATCCCCAAGGAGCGCGTGGGCACGTTTCGCGCGGTGTTCAGCTTCGGCAACACCATCTTCATCGGCCTTCCGATCAGCACCGCGCTGTTCGGCGAGCAGGCGATGCCCGCCGCGCTGATGTTCTACTTGGCCAACACCGTTTTCTTCTGGAGCCTTGGTGCGCCGGGGATACAGGTCGACGGCGAAAAGGCGCGCGCCGGGTTTTCCTTATCGGTGACGCTGTGTCGCATCTTCACCCTGCCGATGATTTCCTTTCTGCTGGCGGTGGCGCTGATCTTGCTCGGCGCGCGCCTCCCCGAACCGGCGATGAAGGCCGCCGGATACGTCGGCAGCATGGTGACGCCGCTCTCGCTGATGTTCATCGGCGGCATGCTCTACCGCATGCTGCGCCAAGGCATCCGCTGGCAACGCGGCTACGGCGCCTTCATATTCTCTCATTTTATGCTTTTGCCGGGATTCATCCTGCTCTTGATGGCGCTCTTCGGCGGCATGCCGCCGCTTTGGCGCAGCGCATATTTGGTACAAGCCAGCATGCCCGCGCAAAGCTCCTGCGCGATCATCGCCCACACCTACCGTGCCGACGCGGAGTACGCCACCGGCGGCATCACCATTACCACGCTGCTGAGCATGCTCACCATCCCGCTCTTCGCCGCGCTAAGCACGGTGCTTTCGTAAATTGCTGAGATCGCGAGGATTACACGATGCCCATACAGTTAAACTGGGTCATGTATCTGATCGTTTGCCCGCTTTGTTTTTTGGCAGGCTGTGTCGACGCCATCGCTGGGGGCGGCGGCCTGATCTCGCTGCCCGCCTACCTGTTGGCCGGACTGCCGCCCAAGCTTACCGCCGGTACCAATAAGCTCTCGGCCAGCATCGGCTGCGCCATGGCCACCCGGCGGTTCATTTTCGATAAGCGCGTTATTTGGCGCTGCGCGCTGCCCGCCGCCGCCCTTGCGTTGCCCGGTTCCGCATTGGGCACGATGCTGCTCAACAGCATGGGCGATCAGCAAATTTTGCGCATGCTGGTGCTAATCCTGCCGGTGGTTTCGGCCGTCGTTCTGCTGCGGCGAGGCGCGCTGACCCCGCTGCTGACGCTGCCGGAAAAGGCCGCGCCCGCGCTGTGCGCGGTCATCGGCCTGCTGATCGGGTTTTATGACGGTCTGATCGGCCCCGGTACCGGCACCTTCCTGATCCTGCTGTTCACGCTGGTCGTCGGCATGCATCCGGTGGACGCCAGCGGCAGCGCGAAGATCGTCAACCTCGCCAGCAACGTCGCCTCGCTGTGTACACAGATCGTCAATGGACACGTGTTGTTCGCGCTGGGGCTCCCTGCAGCGTTATTCTCGGCCATGGGCGGCGCGCTGGGCGCCCGCCTCGCCATTCGCGGCGGCGAGAAGACCGTTCGCGGCGTACTGCTGGCGGTACTGGCGCTGCTCTTTCTAACCCTGGCCGTCAAAGCCTTTGTATAAGCAAGAAAATTCAGGAGGAACAGGGCAATGAACATCTGGCACGACGTCGCCCCGGAGCGCATCAGCGCGGAAAGCTTTCTGGCGGTTATCGAAATCTCCAAGGGCAGCAAGAACAAATATGAGCTGGACAAGGATACCGGCATGCTGCGGCTGGATCGCGTGCTGTATACCTCGGTGCAATACCCCACCAACTACGGCTTTATCCCCCGCACCTTCGCCGACGATGGCGACCCGCTGGACGTGCTGGTGCTGTGCCAACAGGCCATCCTGCCGATGACGCTGGTGGAGTGCGTGCCCGTGGGCGTGATCCGCATGCAGGATAACGACTCGCTGGACGAGAAGATCATCGCCATCCCCAAGGGCGACCCTTCCTACAACGTGTACGCCGACATCACGGCGCTCCCCCGGCATATCTCCGACGAACTGCGCCACTTTTTCATGGTGTACAAGAACCTTGAGAACGTCGACACCATCGTGCAGGAGGCCGAAGGGCGGCGCAGCGCCGTGGCGGTCGTCAAGAAGGCGCTGGCGGAATACGAAAAGAAATTCGGCTGATTCACGCGATCAAAGCGCGGCGTTTGCGGAGGCGAACGCCGCCTTTTTTTCATGCCAAAGCATCGGCGCGAACCCTGCGCACACTGCCAGCATCCCCACGGAAGCCACGCCAACGCAAAGCGGCAAGGCCCCGACGCCCATCGCTTGGAAGAGTAGGCACACCACCGGCGTCATCAAAAGCCCCAGCCCGGCGGCGCAGGGCAGCGCGGTGAGCGGGCAGGTCAGCCAGCGGGCGGGCGCGCATTGCACCGCCGCGCAAATCAAGAGCAGCAGCGCGGGCAAGCTGAGCAGGTAACTGCCGCCGGGCAAGAAGAGCGTGAGCGCGCAGGCGCCTACCGCGCAAAGCAGCGCCAGCATCGCCGTCCATTCCGCCGGATGCACCGCTTTGAGCGCCCATACCGTGCAGAAGAGCAGCAGCACCGCCGAAAGCATCAGCGCGGCCAGCAGCAGCACCGTCGCGCCGGTTCCGCCCATCATCGCCGTCGGGCTTAGCAGCGCCTCGCCGAGCTTCGCGGCGGCGTAGGCAAGGCCGACGGCTGCCGCCAGCGCTGCCAAACACATCGGCAGCGCAAGCAGCAACCCGGTGATGCGCATGCGCCGCGCGTGCAACATGGTGATGCACAGCACCAGCAAGAGCGCCAGCGCGCCCCAAGCCAGCACGCCGCCCGCCCACATCGGCAGCACGATCAGGTTGCCGGGCAAGAAGGTGAAGTACATCGGCGACGCCCCTGAGAACGCGCTGACGTCGGCGGTGGCCAGCGCGCTGAGCGCCGTGCGCGTAAGCTCCGCGTAGGCATAGAGCGTATCCAGCGAGAGGTGGCCGATATCGTCGGTGGACTGATGATAGTGCTGCGCGCCGCCGATCGCGGCAAAGTTGAGCCCCGACTTGCCCGCCCATAGGAAGGGTGAGAAGTCGGTATAGTTGGGCATCTTGCGGTACACATCGGTGGCGAAGGAAAAGGCCACCGGCTTGGGCAATCGGCGCAGCAGGGCGAGCGGCCCGGCGGCGGGCTCCCCGGTTTCGAACATCACCGGCGCTCCGGCGTTTCCTCGCAGCTCGAAGTTGACCACCATAGCGGTTTGGTGTACGATCTCCGGATGCGCGGCGACATAGCGCGTCGCGCCGAGCAGCCCCAACTCTTCGCCGTCGGTAATCAGCAGGATCACACGGTTTCTGCGCTGCGCGGGCGGAATGTTGGTCAGCGCTGCCGCCGCTTCCAAGTACCCGGCCAGTGCCGCGCCGTCGTCGCCGGCGCCGGGCGCGCCGGGCGCCGCGTCGTAGTGCACCACCGCCATCATCGTAGCGTGGCGCGCCGGATCGTAGTTCTCCGGCAGCAGCTCCGCCACGATGTTTTCCACCGTTACCGGCGCATTGAAGCGCGGCGCGATGCCGCCCAGACGCGCGGTCACCAACTCGGTCGCTTCCTGCGCGGTGAGGGTATGCACGTCCAGCTCCGGCGCGTATCCGGCGGCGGTCAGCGTGGCGAGGATGTAATCGCGCACCCGCGCGTTGGCCTGCGAGCCGGAGGGATGCGGAGCCGATGCGATGGCGCCCAGATGCACGCGCACCTGCGTCCAGCTTGGATCGCTGTCCGCACCGGTCGGCGCGCGCAGCGGCGTGATCTGCTGCGCGCCGATCCAAGCCACGCCGAGGGTCACGACGCCGATCGTGAGGCACGCTATCATCAGGCGCATGTTTCGCTTGCCCTTGCTCATTCGAAAACCTCCTCATCGCTGCATGCGCGGACGAATGCCGCAAAGATCTTAGCCGAGGCGGCATCGGCCTCGCCGGTGCATTCCGGATGCCACTGCACGCCGAGGATAAAGCGCTTGCCCGGCCATTCAAAGGCCTCGATCACGCCATCCGCCGCCCACGCGCACGCGCGCAAATCCTGCGCAAGGCGGTGCACGGCCTGATGATGATGCGTGTTGGTGCCCAGTTCTCCCGCGCCCACGATGGCGGCCAGCAGGCTGCCCGCCCCCACCGTCACAGCATGGGTGCAGGCGGCGCTGTCGGCGCGCTGATTGTGCTGCAAATCAATCTCTCGCGGATAGAGCGCATCGATATCCTGAAACAGCGTGCCGCCCAGCGCCACGTTAAGCGCCTGCATGCCGCGGCAGATTGCTAGCACCGGCTTTTCCGCCGCCACGATATGGGGCACGAGCGCCAGCTCAAACGCGTCGCGCAACGGCTGCAGTTCGCCGCAATGGGTGAGAACCGGCTCGCCGTAGGTGCGCGGATCCACATCGGCGCCGCCGGAAAGCAGGTATCCATCAAAAAGCGCCGCCAGCTCGGCGATATCCCGCGCGTCGGTGGCAAAGGGCAGGATCACCGGCAGCGCACCGGCGGCCTGCAGCATCTCCAAATAGTTCAGCGGCACGAAGGCGCCGGGATGTTCCGCGCGAATATCGGGCACGATGGCGACGAGGGGCTTGCGTTGGGGCATGAATACCCTCCTCCCGCTTGTATTGACAAAGCCGTCGATAAGGGCGATAATGATGCACAGGTTCGGCGCGGAAAACACTTTTCCCTGCCAAACAGCATTTTGACATAAGGAGCGTTTTGCATGAATCAAGGACAGTCGCAGTTTTTTCAGTTCATCCTCGAGCGCGTAAAGGAAGGCTCGCAAGCCGCCGCCGAGGCGCTGCTGGGCGACAGCTTCGCCCGCCAAGCCGCGGGCACCTTCGATGCGGAGCATATGAAGGACTTCGGCGCCAAGATCACCGACATGCTCAAGCCCGAGCACGTTGAGGAAGTGATGGCGATCATGCGCCAGTTCGGCTCGCAGCACGTATCCAAGTAAGCTTTGCAACAAAGCAAGCTTGGCAACAGAAAACCGGCGATCCCTGCGGACCGCCGGTTTTTTTGTCGAAAGATTACTTCGCGTCCATCGTCACGTACTCGAGCAGCACGTGACCCAGCGCGTTCTTGGCAAGGCCATGCACGTAGGGCTTGCACAGGAAGTCGTCGGAGCGGCCGTGAATCGGCATGGTCGGCATCTCGTCGGCCAGCATCTTCTCGGCGTCGATCATCATCGCCTCGCGCTTGGCAGGATCGACCTCGGCGAAGATGGCGTCGATCTTGGCATCGAACTCGGCGTTGTCCCAACGGTTTTCATAGGCGTTGGAGCCGGTGCGGTAGATCTTCAGGTTGGCCAGCGGATCCTCGAAATCACCGGTGAAGCCGTTGATGTCGATGTTAAAGTTGCCGTTGTCCAGCTCGGTCCAGAAAGCCGAAGATTCATACGTGGTGATCTTGACCTTCACACCCAAGTTGGCTTCCCACATCGCCTGAAACGCTTGGCAGAGATCCTTGTTGGCCTGGGAAGAATCGCCCACCAGCTCCACCTCAGGGAAGGTCGACATGTCGGTGTAGCCCGCCTCGACCAGCAGCGCCTTGGCTTTCTCGACATCGTAGCCATACATGTCGCCCGCCACCTCGCGGTAGGTCTTGGAGGGATCGGTCACCGAGCGCTGGCGAATCGGCACCCAGCCCATCGCCACCTGATCCTGCGTCTGCAACACGTTCTCGATGATGATGTTGCGGTCGATGGTCATGCAGAAAGCCTGACGAACCAGCTTGTTGTCGAAGGGCGGCTTCTCGCAGTTGAAGTCCAGATAACGCTCGCCGATGGTGTGGATCAGGCCGTATTCCGGGGTATCGCGGAACTTGGCGATGGCCTCGGCGTTGAGGTTGTCGGCGATGTCGATCTCGCCGTTCTCGTAGGCCACCAGCTCACCGGCGGCATCCTCAATGATGACGATGTCCACGGCGTCCAGCGACACATTGGCGGCATCGAAGTAATTGGGGTTCTTGACCAGCTCCAAGCGATCCTTGAGGCGGTACTCCTTGAGCATGAACGGGCCGCAGGAGATGTAGGTAGCGGCGTTCTCGACCCAGGGAGTGGCTCCTTCCACGACATCCTTCTTGACCGGCATGAAGGCGGTGGTGGAGGTCAGGCTGATGAACCAGGGCGTGGGGTTGACCAGATCGACCTGCAGGGTGCGATCGTCGACGGCCTTGACGCCCACGTCGTCGGCGGTCGCTTTGCCCTCGTTGTATTCCTTGCCGTTTACCAGAATCAGCATGTCGGAAACCGCCTTGGAGGCCAGCTCGGGATTGAGCACGCGCTTCCAAGAATACTCGATGTCGGCGGCGGTCAGCGGGGAGCCGTCGCTCCACTTGAGATCCGCGCGAAGGGTGAAGGTGTAGTGCTTGCCATCGTCCGAAACGGTGTAGGACTCGGCCAAGCCCGGCAGCATCGTGGAGCCGTCGGGGCCGACCTTGTACAGGCCGACGAACAGCTGCTTGAGCACCGAGGAAGAGCGCTTGTAGGAGTTGAGCGAGGGATCCATCTGCTGCGGATCACCGTCGATGGGGTAGATCAGCTTCCCCTCCGCGGCGGCCAGCGTGGTCATCGCGCCCAGCGCGAGAAGCAACGCCAACATCAGAGCCAAGGTCTTTTTCATCAAAAATTCCCTCCTATCCATTTTTCGCGGCAGGGCAACCCTCCCGCGTACATCTCGCGGAAAATGAAATTTTTATATCCGCAAGTTGCAAAAAAGTTAAGTTTACTATAGCAGAAGCCCTGTATATTGTCAACGCGCCGCGTGATTTATGCAGGCAGCTTCCCCGCGCCGCGCTTATAGCCCGCGCAGCGCGCGATAGATCACTTCCTTGAGCAGGATGAACTTGAACGTGGCGCGCGGATTGAGCGGGGCGATGGCGTAGAGCTGCCCGTCGATCATGATCTCAAAGCAGGTTCTTTTCTCGTGCGGAAACACGCCGGAGAGGCGGTTGTCGATCACCCAGTCGATGGGTTCCCCCTCCATTTTGCCCTGCACGCGCAAGCACGCCAGCGTCAGCGTTGCTTCGCACTCGCCCACCGGATCGAGCTTGCCGTTGGGGCGAATGCGGTACAGCTTCGCCGGTTCGGCATAGGAAAAGTCCGCATCCAGCTTGGCGCGGTATTGCGCCATCTGCCAGCGGTACCAAGCCGTCGGCGTGTCCGGCACCTCCTCGCCGGACGCCGCGCAGAGAAAGCCGTATTCATCCATCTCCGCCAGCTTCCCGCAGTGGGCGCAGCGCAGCTGGTTTTTGTGCGCTTGAATGGTAAACTCACCGCCGCAGGCAGGGCAAAGGAACAGCAGCTGCTCCAAGCCCTCGGCGCAGCGCGGCTTTGCAGCGGCGATGCGGTGCGCCCGCTGCCACTCGTAGTCGTCAAAGGCCAGCGCCTCCACCACGCCGCGATAGATCTGCTCATCGCTCATCGCCTCGATTTCCCCGACGGTGAACAGCGGACGTACCTCGCACTCGATGCGCGAACGGCGCAGCTTTTTCATGTTCCACTTGGGAAATGCGATGTGCGCGCCTTGGGTGCGCATCGCCACCACCGGCACCCTGGCCAGCCGGAGCAGTTTTGCGATGCTGGGATCGATCAGCGTATCCTGCCCGGTAAAGGAACTCTGCCCGGCGGGGAACAGCACCACCACCCCGCCCCGCTGAAGCACCCGCACCGTGTTGCGCACCGCCTGCATATCGGCCACGAACTGCTGCTTTGGAAAACAGCCCATCAGGGTAATCAGCCAGCCCAGCAGCCGGTTTTGAAAGTACAGCGCCGCCGTCATGAAGTTCATCTTCTGCGGATACATCGCCGCGCCGGAAATCAAAAAGTCGATGTTACAGATATGATTGCACAAAACGATATAGGGCGGCTTGAGATCGCGCAGCGCCGATTTGTCGATCCGCAAACGATAGACCAGCTTAAAAAATACCGAAATCAGGGCGGACGCCACGGCATAAATGACTCGGTTCGGCTCTCGGACGGCGACCGGCCTCGCCTGTTTGGACTTGGGCTTCTTCCCGGCTTCCAACAATGATAAATTCCCCCTTTTGCGCGAATGAATCAGCAACAAATGAATGGAATTAGTATAGCAGATTCGGTTCATTTTGCAATTCAAAATAAGGAAAACGCACAATGCCGATGCTTGACATTCAATAAGACATATTGTAGTATTATTGCAAAGCACTTGTTACAGGAGGAATGCCCGTGAAATCCCAGCGCCTGCCCGACGCGGAATATGAGATTATGGACTTCATCTGGGATACCGCGCCGCCGGTCACCACCTCGATGGTGATGGCGCGCTTCGGCCAGCAGCGCCAATGGAAAATACAGACCGTGGTCACGCTTTTCGCACGGCTCACCGAGCGCGGCTTTCTGCGCGTGGAGCGCGGCAGCGGGCGCGAGCGCGCGTTCTACCCCCGCCTCTCGCGAGAGGAGTATCTGCGGATGGAAACGCAAAGCTTCGTGCGCCGCTACCACAAGGAGAGCTACGCCAGCCTGCTCAACGCTTTGCACGGCGACGATCTAAGCGAGCGAGATTTAGACGAGCTTTCGAGCTGGATTCAGACGCTGCGCGATGCGAAAGAAAACAAAGCATAAAAGTCAAAATCAAAGGCAGGGATGGATATGATACCGTTTTTGCGCACGCTGATCGAGTGTACGCTGACGATGTCGGCGATCACACTCGCGCTATGGCTGCTCTCCCCCGTGCTGACGCGGCGCTACAACGTCGCGGGGCTGTATTGGGCGTGGTGCATCGTGCTGCTGGGCTTTTTGATTCCCTTCCGGTTTCATGCCGCCAAACCGCCGCTGACATTGCCCGCCGAGCACAGGTTGTCGGCGCCGGTCTTTGCAGCCTCCCTGCCCCAACCGATGCCGGAACCGGAGCTGGAACCGGAGCCGGTACTGGCGTTGGAAACGGCGGCGACGGATGCGCCCGCGCGCGCCCTGCCCACGCTGACCCTCGCGCATCTGCTGGCGGCAGCATGGCTGCTCGGCGCGGCGGTTTCGTTGCTGCTACGGCTGCATCAGCACCTGCGCTTTCTGCGCACCCTGCGGCGCTGGCGGAAGCCGCCTGCCGATCCGCGCTATGCTGCCGCGCTGCTGGCGGCGGAAGCCTCCCTCGGCTGCGTTTCGGGCGCAACGCTGTGGATTTGTCCCGCCGTCACCAGCCCGATGATGATCGGCCTGTTTCGCCCCGCCATCCTGCTGCCGGAGATCGCGCTGGAAGCCTTGGAGCTGGAGATCGTGTTGCGGCACGAGCTGGTACACTGGCGGCGCGGTGATGTCTGGTTCCGGTTGTGCGCGATGCTTGCCTCGGCGCTACATTGGTTCAACCCATTGCTACCGCTGGCGGCGCGCGCGCAGGCTTTCTATGGTGAACTCTCGTGCGACGCGGTGGTAACCCGTGGCGCGGATTTGGACATGCGGCAGTTTTACAGCGAAACCATCCTGCGCGTCATCCGACGGCAGCACGGCCCGCACACCTCGCTTTCCACCAGCTTCTATGCCGGAAAAAGCGGCATGAAGCGGCGGATTTTCTCGATTATGGACGCCGCTGGCAAGCGCATCGGCGGCGGCATCGCGGCAGCGGTGATGCTCTCGCTGCTGTGCTTCGGCATGGTATTCGCGCTGGACGCGCCGGAGGCGGCACCCGCCGCTGCCCCCACCGAAGCGCCAACCGCAGCGCCAGCCGAAACGCCGACCGTAGCGCCTACCATACCCCCCACCGTAGCGCCGACAGGGGAACCCGAACCGGAGCTGATCGACGCAATCGAGAGCAATGAGGAATTGCTCGCCAAACTGCACTCCGGCCCGCCGCAGCACACTTGGCCGCTGGAAGAAAAGGCGCGCTGGCTCGGGGCGTCGCACGGGCTACCCGGCGCAGGCGATATCCCGCAGGAGGAAGCGCTGCGCATCGCTAATGAAGCATTGCTGCAAAAGTATGGCAGCAGCGCTTGGTTCAGCGAACTCACGCCGTATTTCTCTTTTATCGTTGACGACAGCGGCTATTTCGAGGTGCCCAATTGGCAGATCGACTACTTCGACGAACGCGATCTCACGCCGGGAAGCTTTGGCCGGATGGTCTACGAAGTAAAAGTTTCCGCCAAGACCGGCGAGGTCATTTATCTGATGGGGCCCGGCGAGGGGAACGGCTGATGCGCTTCCGTTCCGCCTCGCGCGCTAGCTTTTGATAGCTTTTCAGCCTTGCAGCCTCCAAACGCCCCTCAGCCAGCGCCGCGCGTACCGCGCAGCCTGGCTCTTTTTCATGCGCACAATCGTCAAATCGGCAATCGGCAGCCAGTGCCTCGATATCGGAGAAGGCCTCGGACAGACCTTGACCTACATCCCACAGACCTAGCTCACGCATGCCGGGGGTGTCGATGAGCATCGCGCCGCCGGGCAAAATCAGCAGTTGCCGATGGGTAGTGGTATGTCGCCCTCGGCTGTCACCCTCGCGGATCGTGCGCACCAGCATCTGTTCCTGCCCCATCAGCGCGTTGACCAGCGAGGATTTGCCCACGCCTGACATGCCCAGCAGCGCCATCGTGGTGCCGGGCTGGGTGTAGGCCGCCAGCGCCTCCATGCCCTCGCCGGTCACCACGCTGAGCGCATGCACCGGCACGCCGGGCGCGATGCGCTCCACCTCGGCCACGCGTGCCGCCGCGTCGGCGCACAGATCAGCCTTGGTGAGCAGCACCACCGGCTGCGCGCCGCTCTGCCATGCCGCCGTCAGGTATCGCTCGATTCGCTTGAGGTTAAAATCCAGATTTAGCGAGGTCACGATCCAGGCGAAATCGAAGTTGGTGGCCACAAGCTGCTCCTGTTTGCCGGTGCCGTCGGGGCGAGAAAACTTGCTGCGGCGCGGCATCACGGCGGTGATCGGCGAATGTCCGCCCGGCTCGTGACGCAGGTACACATAGTCACCCACGCAGGGCAGGTCGTCGGTGCCGGTCGTGCAGTGGCGCAGGCCGCCGCTGGGCTTTGCCCACACCTCGCCATGCGCGCACACCGCGCGGCATAGCTCGCGGTGTACCTCGGTGATGCGGGCTGGCATTTCTTCCGCGTTGGCCGGTGGGAGCGGAAAATTCTTATCGCTGAACAGATCGTACATTTTCAAGATATCTTTCCTCCAACTATTTTTGGGTACACAAAAGCCGCACATCAGCAGCCTTTTGGTGGCTGCAAAACGCGCGGCTTTGATCGCCGTGTTTCGAACACAAAAGGAGCTCACCGGATTATGCGATTAGACTTCGGCCACCTCATACGCACGCATCATACAACAGCTCCTTTCGTACCGCCCGAAGCGGATTCAGATATCGCGGATATTGTACCTTGCGATTTCTCGGTTTGTCAAGCCCTTACCGGCACACCACGCCCTGCCAGATAGGCTTTCAGCTCCGGAATCGCCAGCGTACCGAAGTGAAACAGCGAAGCCGCCAGCACCGCGTCGGCATGCCCCTCGGCGATGGCCTCGTAAAAGTGCTCCTTGCAGCCCGCGCCGCCCGAGGCGATCACCGGCACCGACACCGCGTCGGCGATGGCGCGGGTGATGCCGATGTCGTATCCGTTCTGCGCGCCGTCGGCGTCCATCGAGGTCACCAGCAGCTCGCCCGCGCCCCGCCTCACCGCCTCGGCCGCCCATTCCACGGCGTCGCGCCCGGTATCAACGCGGCCGCCATGGCTGTACACCGTCCAGCCTGAACCGTCCTCGCGCCGCTTAACGTCGATGGCCACCACGATACACTGGTTGCCGAAGCGCAGCGCGCCCTCGGACACCAGCTCCGGCCGCTTCAGCGCCGCCGAGTTGAGCGAAACCTTGTCGGCGCCCAGCTTGAGGATATCGCGAATCTGCTCCACCTCGCCGATGCCGCCGCCCACCGTGAAGGGGATGAACACCTGCTCCGCCACGCGGGAGACCACGTCCAGCAGCGTAGCGCGCCCCTCGTGCGTCGCCTTGATATCCAGCAGCACCAGTTCGTCGGCTCCGGCGCGGTCGTAGCCGCGCGCCGCCTCCACGGGATCGCCCGCGTCGCGCAGATCCACGAACTGCACGCCCTTTACCACGCGCCCGTCGGCGATATCCAAGCAGGGGATGATGCGCTTGGTCAGCATGATTCTTCCTCCCTATAAGTCAATAAAATTTCGCAAGATGCGCAGCCCCACCGCGCCGGATTTCTCCGGATGAAACTGCGTGCCATACACGTTGCCGCGCCGCACCGCCGCGGTGAAAGGCGCGCCGTAGACGGCGCTGGCAAGGGTATATTCCGGCGACAGCGCCTGCGCGCAGTAGCTGTGCACGAAGTATACATAAGGCCGTTCCGGCAGCCCGGCGAATAGCGGCGATTCCTCCAGCGCCAGATCGTTCCAGCCGATTTGCGGCACCTTGAGCCCCGGCGCGGTAATCCGCGTGATAGCCGCCTGAATCAGCCCCAGCCCTTCGCAGGCCGCGCCGTGCTCCTCGCTGCGGGCAAACAGCATTTGCATGCCCACGCAGATGCCCAGCATCGGCCTGCCGCTCTCAGCTACAGCGCGCACAACCGGCTCCAAGCCCGCGCCGCGCAGCCTGCGCATCGCCTCGGCGAAAGCGCCCACGCCGGGCAGGATCACATGCGACGCCGCTAGGATGACCGCCGGGTCGCTGGTAACCGAAACCTCCGCGCCTACGAAGGCGCAGGCCTTTTCCACGCTGCGCAGGTTGCCCACGCCATAATCGATGATCGCTACGCGCATCCTACGCCTCCTCGCCCAGGGCGGAAAAATTCAGCTCGTGCAGCCCCAAGGGCTCCACCTCGGCGGCCTGCTTGCCCAGCGCGATGCACTGCGCCAGCAGGTTGGCGGTGTCCAGGCTGGTCAGGCACGGCACGCCGTACTCCACCGCGACGCGGCGCAGGCGGAAGCCGTCGCGCGCCGGGTCGCGGCCATGGGTGGGCGTATCGATGATGAGTTGAATCTTGCCGGAGCCGAGCAGCGCCTCGACGGCGGCGCGATCCTCGGAGATCTTGGGTACGAGGTTGGTGGCCACAAAGTTCCGGTTGAGCAGGTTGGCTGTTCCGGCGGTGGCGTAGAGATCGAAACCCTGCAGGTTCAGGCTTTCGGCCAGCGCGATCAGCGCCTGCTTGTCCTGCCCGGCCACCGAGAGCAGCACGCCGCCGCCGTGCGGCACAGGCACCTTGGCGGCGAAGAAGGCCTTCAAGTACGCCTCCCGCGCGGTGCGCGCCAGCCCGAGCGCCTCGCCGGTGGACTTCATTTCCGGCCCCAGCGACACCTCCACCTCGGGCAGCTTCTCGAAGGAGAATACCGGGATCTTGACCGCCACCGCCATATCCTTGGGCGCGTACACGCCGGTGCCATAGCCCATGTCGGCCACCTTCTCGCCCAGCGAAGCGCGCACGCCCAACTCCACCACCGGGATACCCGTAACCTTGCTGATGTACGGCACGGTGCGGCTGGAGCGCGGATTGACCTCGATCACGTACAGGTCGCCGGCGTACTCGATGAACTGGATGTTGACCAGCCCGCGCGTATGCAGCCCGCAGGCCAGCGCATGCGTGTACTCGGCCACGCGCCGCTGAATGCGCTCGGAAAGGTGCTGCGGCGGATACACCGAGATGGAATCGCCGGAATGAATGCCCGCGCGCTCGATGTGCTCCATAATGCCGGGGATCAGCACCTGCTCGCCGTCGCACACCGCGTCGACCTCGATCTCGCGCCCCAGCAGGTACTTGTCGACGAGGATCGGGTGCTCCTGCGCCGTGCGGTTGATGATGCGCATGTAGGCGCGTAAATCCTTTTCTTCGTAGGCGATCTCCATGCCCTGTCCGCCCAGCACGTAGGAGGGGCGCACCAGCACCGGGTAGCCCAGCCGGTCGGCGGCCTGGGCGGCCTCCTGTTCGGTGAACACCGTGGTACCCTTGGGCTGCGGAATGCCCAGCGATTCGAGCAGCGCGTTGAACCGCTCGCGATCCTCGGCGGCGTCGATATCGGAAAGCGCGGTGCCGAGGATCGGCACGCCAGCCGCCTCCACCGCCTTGGCCAGCTTGATGGCGGTCTGCCCGCCGAACTGCACGACGACGCCCACCGGCTTCTCGATGTCCAGCACGTTCCACAAGTCCTCGGGCGTAAGCGGCTCGAAGTAGAGGCGGTCGGCGGTATCGAAGTCGGTGGACACCGTTTCGGGGTTGCTGTTGAGGATGACGGTGTCATACCCCGCCTTTTGCAGCGCCCAGACGCAATGCACCGAGCAATAGTCGAACTCCACGCCCTGGCCGATGCGGATCGGGCCGCTGCCCAGCACCACCACGGTGCGCCGCCCCGCCGCCCCGCCGCGCGCCTCGTTGCGCGCGCCGTAGGCGGAGTAGTAGTAGGGGCTTTGTGCGTCCATCTCTCCGGCGCAGGTGTCCACCGGCCGGAAACCCGGGGCGATGCCCCACGCCAGCCGCATCTCGCGCAGCGAACGCTCCGGCAGGCGCAGCCAGCGCGCGATGGCGCTGTCGGCCACGCCCAGCAGCTTGGCCTCGCGCAGCAGCGGCGCCGACAGCTCCGCCCCGGCGGCTGCGCGCAAGCGCTGCTCCATCCGCACGATGCGCTGGAATTTGCGCAGGAACCACGGATCGATGGCCGTGATGCCGAAGATATTCTCGATGGATACGCCGCGCCGCAGCGCCTCGGCCACCACGAAGGCGCGCTCGGTATTGATTTGTTTTAAGCGGGCAAGAATTTCTTGCTCCTCCAGCTCCTCCAGCGCGGGGTCGACCAGCGAATCGTAGCCCATCTCCAGCGAGCGCACCGCCTTGAGCAGCGCCGCTTCAAAGGACGCACCGATGGCCATCACCTCGCCGGTGGCCTTCATTTTTGTGCCGATGCGCTTGTCGGCCTCCACGAACTTATCGAACGGCCAGCGCGGGAATTTGAGCACGCAGTAATCGATCACCGGCTCCACGCAGGCCGAAGTGCGGCCAGTGACGCCGTTGGGGATTTCATCGAGCGTATAGCCGATGGCCACGCGGGTGCTGACCTTGGCGATGGGGTAGCCGGTGGCCTTGGAGGCCAGCGCCGAGGAGCGGCTGACGCGCGGGTTGACCTCGATCACGTGGTATTGCATGCTATCGGGATCCAGCGCGAACTGCACGTTGCAACCGCCCTCGATGCCCAGCGCCGCCAAGATCTTCAGCGACGCGCCGCGCAGCATGCGGTGCTCCTCCTCGCGCAGCGTCTGCGTGGGCGCGACGACGATGGAATCGCCGGTATGCACGCCCACCGGATCGATGTTCTCCATGTTGCACACCGCCAGCGAATTCCCCGCGCTGTCGCGGATCACCTCATACTCGATCTCCTTCCACCCGGCCACCGAGCGCTCGATGAGCACCTGATGCACGCGGCTGGCGCGCAGGCCTTCGGCGCAGATGGCAGCCAACTCGGCCTCATTGTCGGCCATGCCGCCGCCGGTGCCGCCCAGCGTATAAGCCGGACGGATAATCAGCGGATAGCCGATGCGCCGCGCGAAGGCCACGGCGGCCTCCACGTCATGCACGATCTCGCTCTCGATGCACGGCTCGCCGATGGCCAGCATCATCTCTTTAAACGCTTCCCGATCCTCGGATTTGCGGATCGAATCCATCGGCGTGCCCAGCATGCGCACGCCCAGCGCTTCGAGGATGCCGCTCTCCGCCAGCTCCATCGCGAGGTTGAGCGCGGTTTGCCCGCCCAGCGACGGCAGCAAGCTGTCGGGGCGCTCGCGGCGCAGGATATTGGTCAGCGACTCCACGGTCAGCGGCTCGATGTACACGCGGTCGGCGATGTCTGCGTCGGTCATGATGGTGGCGGGATTGGAGTTGACCAGCACCACCTCGATGCCCTCCTCGCGCAGCACGCGGCAGGCCTGTGTGCCGGCGTAGTCAAACTCCGCCGCTTGGCCGATGACGATGGGGCCGGAGCCGATCACCAATACCTTGCGGATATTCGGATTCTTAGGCATGCGGGCATTCCTCCTTTGCCGTCAGTCGCGCCACGAAAGCGTCGTATACCGCGCCGGTACCGCCCGGCTCGGCGCTCGGCCGGAATAACACGCCGGACGCCCCGTGCGGGCTTTCGAAAGCCAGCCCGGCGATGGAACCGTCGTTTAAGTTTGTATGCGTAATCCGCGCACCGGAAGGCAGCCGATCCGGATCGATGCCGTAGAGGCGATGTTGGGCCGCCTGCTCGCAACGCCCGGTGGCCGCCTCGCGCACCGGCTGATTGCCGTGGCAGCCGTGGCTCAGCCGCCGCACGCCGCCGCCGCGCGCCAGCGTCATCAGCTCCAGCCCCAGCCCGATGCCCAACACCGGCTTGGCCGCCATCAACGCGCGCACGGTGTCCAGCAGATGCGCCTGCGCCGCCGGATCGCCGGGGCCGCCGCTGAGCAGTACGCCCTCGCAAGGCGCGGCCAACATTTCCGTCGCCGGGGTGGCGGCCGGATACACCGCCGCCGCGCAGCCGCGCAGCTTCAGCGCGCGCAGCGCCTCGGCGTCGACGCCCAAGTCCAGCACCGCCACGCGCACGCCGGTACCGGGCAATGCGTAAGGCGCGCGGCAGGTCACCTGCGCCACCAGATCAGCCTCCGGCTCGGCGCTTAGCGCGTCCCAATCTGCCTGCGTCGGCTCCCCCGCGCAGATGCGCCCGCGCTGCGCGCCGTGATCGCGCAGATGCCGCGCCAGCGCGCGGGTATCGACGCCCTGCATGCCCGGCACGCCCCGCTCAGCCAGAAAATCCGGCAGCGCGCCTTCGCAGCGCCAGTTATTGGGCTGATCGCACAGCGACTGCACGATCAGCCCCGCCGCCTGCACGCGCGGGGAAGCCATATCCTCGGCGCACACGCCGACGTTGCCGATCATCGGGTACGTGAAGCAAAGGATTTGACCGCGGTAAGCCGGGTCGGTGAGCCGTTGCTGGTAGCCAAAGGCGTCGGTGACAAACACCACCTCGCCGGTCACGGGCGCGGAGCCGCCAAACCCCTCGCCCGCAAAGCATGTTCCATCCTGCAGGATCAACGTTGCCATGCTCTTCCTCCTGTACAGCTTTTTTAAAAAGGGAAGATGGGTTTCTCCCATCTTCCCCGATCGTCATGATTCACGCAGCGCCGCCATGCGCCGCTTAAGCGCCTCCGGCGAGGCCACCGAATAGCCGAAGAAACCCAGCGCCTCGCCCACCGCGCTATATTCGCCATGGCCGAAGGCCACCAGTTGCGCGCGGGAGAGGTGGATCTTGCCCGCCTCATCCATCAGCGCCGGATCCACCAACACGGTATGGATCTGCGCGAGGAACAAATCGTGGCTGCCCAGCGGCAGCACCTGCACCACACGGCAGCCCAGCGAGACCGGCGCCTCGGCAATGGCGGGCGCGTGGGCAAAGCCCTCCACCGGCTGCGCGGTCAACTTGCACTCGGCAAACTTATCCATATCCCGCCCGCTTTTGACGCCGCAAAAATCCATCGCGCGCATCAGCGGCTGCCCGACCAAGTTAACAAAAAACTCGCGGCTCTCGGCAATCTGCCTATGCGAGAAGCGTGAAGGGCGCACCGAGATCGACAGCATCGCCGGATCGGAGCACACCGTACCCGCCCAAGCGATGGTGATAATGTTGGGTTTTGCGAACTCGCTCGATGCGCCTGCGCAGGATACCATCACCGCGGGCACCGGCGCCAGCATCGTAGAAGGGTTGAGCGCCACCTTTTGATTTGTCATATCACACCTCGTAATCGGCGCTGACGGAGGATTCGCGCACGGCATGCATGTGCGCCTGCACCGGCAGATGCACAGGATGGGTGCGATACGCCTCCAGCGCGGCGCGGCTCTCAAACAGCGTGGTCAGCGCGATATCGCAGGAGCGCTCGCTGTGCAGAAAGTCCACGCCGACCTCCACCGAGACCAGCCCCTCGATCTTGCCCTCCAGCCCGCGTAAAACATCGGCGGTGCGCTCGATGTTCTCGCGGCGCTTGTCCTTGAGCGTAAACAGCACGATATGGCGAATCACGACAACTCCCCCTTCCTTTCCGGGTTATCGGCAGGCCAGCCGCAGCACCGCTTCCACCGCCGCCTGATCCAGCGGCCGGAAGCTGCCGGTGTAGCCCTGCGCGCTGCGCTTCACCTTGGCGGCCAGCGCGGGGATATCCTGCTCGCGCGCGCCCAGCTGCGCCATCGTCACCGGCAGGCCAAGGCCGCTCCAGAAGGCCGACAGCCGCGCGATACCCTCCTGCGCGGTGCGCTCCGGGTGCTCAAAGTCCATATCGCAGCCCCAAACGCGCGCCGCGAACTGCGCGAAGCGCATGGGGTTATGATCCAGCTGATAGCGCATCCATGCCGGGAACACCGTGGCCAGCCCCGCGCCGTGCGCCACGTCATAGAGCGCCGACAGCTCGTGCTCGATATCGTGCGAGGCCCAATCCTGTTCGCGCCCCAAGCCCACTAGGTTATTGTGCGCCAGCATGCCCGCCCACATCAGCTGCGCGCGCGCCTCGTAGTCGTTCGGATCTGTCATAACCCTCGGCGCGGCGTAGAGGATGCCCTGCAGCAGCGCCTCGGCCAAGCGGTCGTTCAGGTCCACATCCGGCGTGTTGGTAAAGTAGCGCTCCATAATGTGGCACATCATATCGGCGACGCCGCAAGCGGTTTGAAACGGCGGCAAGGTATAGGTCAGCTCCGGGTTGAGCACCGAAAAGCGGGGGCGGAAAGCCTCGCAGTTGTAGCCGCGCTTATACATGCCCTCCTCCTGCGTAATCACCGAGGAGGTGGAGCCTTCCGAGCCCGCCGCCGGAATGGTCAGCACCACGCCGACGGGCAGTACGGCATGCTCCGGCGCGCCCGACTTCTTCCCGGCGTAAAAATCCCAGAAATCGCCCGCGTAGCGCGCGCCTAGGGCGATGGCCTTGGCGGAATCGATGGCGCTGCCGCCGCCCACCGCCAGCACAAAGTCGATGTTTTCGCGCCGCGCCAGCTCGATGCCTTCATATACTAACCCGCTGCGGGGATTGGGCTGCGCGCCGCCCAGCTCCACGTGCGCGACGCCCGTCTCGTCCAGCGAACGCAGCACGCGCGCCAGCAAGCCGGAACGCACCACCGAACCGCCGCCGTAGTGTACCAGCGCACGGCTCCCCCCATGGGCGCGCACGCAAGCGCCGGTCTCCCTCTCCGCATCGCGTCCGAACCGAAAATCGGTGGGGGTGCAAAACCCAAAGTTCAGCATGCTTCTTCCTCCTCAGCCTCTTGCATTCTACATCCTTTTTATCATACCGCCAGCCAACGCGCTTTGCAATCGTTTTGCGGGCATCTTTTCAAAAACTGTGAAAGCGCAAGCATTTTTTTCCGTTTTAACAGCAATGATAGTGAAGGCTTGACAAAGCAAGGATCGCCGATTATAATAGCAATGATTCTTATTATTGTCGAGAGGAGGAGCTCGATTGCCTGCAACACGATTTAGCCGGCAGCGCGAAGCCATCTCCACCGCGCTGCGGGCGCGAGACGACCACCCCACGGCGGAGACGCTCTACCATTCCCTTCGGGAGGCGCACCCCAACATCAGCCTGGGCACGGTATACCGCAACCTTGCGCTGCTAGAGGGGCAGGGCGAGGCGTTGCGCATCCGCAGCCAAGACGGCCCCGATCGTTACGACGGCACCACCTCCCCGCACGATCATCTGCACTGCACGCGCTGCGGCGCGTTGGTCGACCTGATGGACATGGGCGAGCTGGTCAACATGGCCGCCGCCAAGGAAGCTGCGGCGCGCCACGGCGTAAAGGTGGAACGCCACCAGCTAAGCTTTGTCGGTCTATGCCGCAACTGTGCGGCAAACGACGCGCAATAAAACCCAAAACACATTTTGAAGGAGGCTTTCACATGGAACTTAAAGGAAGCAGAACCGAAGCCAATTTGATGGCGGCATTCGCCGGCGAATCGCAGGCGCGCAACAAGTATACCTACTTTGCCTCGGTGGCCAAGAAGCAGGGCTTCGAGCAGATCAGCGCTTTCTTCGCCGAGACCGCCGGCAACGAAAAGGAACACGCCGAAATGTGGTTCAAGGAGCTCGGCCTGCTCGGCGACACCGCGCAGAACCTCAAGGAGGCTGCTGGCGGCGAGCACTACGAGTGGGAATCGATGTACCCCGAATTCGCCAAGATCGCGCGCGAGGAAGGCTTCGCCCGCATCGCCGTGCTGTTTGAGAAAGTAGCCGAAATCGAAAAGACCCACGAGGAGCGCTATATGAAGCTGCTCGACAACCTCAACGCCGCCAAGGTGTTCGTGAAGGACGAGCAGGTTGTGTGGATCTGCCGCAACTGCGGCCACCTGCACACCGGCACGGAAGCGCCCAAGGTTTGTCCGGTTTGCGCGCATCCGCAGTCCTACTTCGAGGTACGCAACGTCAACTACTAATCCCCCCTCCGTTTTCCCCGGCGCTCCACAATGTGGAGCGCCGTTTTCGTTGTCATATACCCTTTTTCATGTCATGCGCATTTCACCGCCGACATACGATGATACAGCAAACCGCACCTCGCTGCGCGCCGACGCGCCTGATTCTCTGTATAAGAGCTGCATGCTCGGATCATACTATCACCGCAAGGAGTCAACGAACTGGAGGGATCAAGATGGAGCAGCAGCAGGTTGAGCTGCGACAAATGCGTATGCGCGGTGGATGGCGACCCGAGGAAACCGAACGCCTATGGGCTCAGGTGCATGAGGCCAACGAGCAGGGGGAACCCCTGCGCAACGTTTTCGAGCGTGTGGGTGTGGAATTGGGACGCAAGCCCAACAGCATCCGCAATTATTACTATGCGCAACTCAAGGAGCGCGAGGAGCCGGAGCTCAAGCGCGCGCTTCCCTTTTCCACCTTCGCGGAAGATGAGGTGCGTCAGCTTCTGCGGCAGGTGCTATCATCCCGCGCCAAGGGGCTCTCTGTGCGCGCCTGCGTGCAGCAGATGGCAAGCGGCGATAAGACGCTGATGCTCCGCTATCAGAACAAGTACCGTTCCACCATCAAGGGCCGCCCGCAACTGGTGCGCGAGGTTATCAGCGAGATGGAGACGGCAGGCGAACCGTATATCGATCCGCTGCTCGCCTCTTCGCGCCGTTCCCGCGACCCCGAGCCGCTCTATCAGGAGGCGGTGGATACCATCCAGCGCATCGGCGATCCGGCGCTGCTGCAAATGTTGGATGGGCTCAACCAACTGCTGCAGATGGCGCTGTCCAACACCCAGCGCGACCGCACGCAGGAGCTGGATCGGCTCACCGTGCGTCATGATCTGGTGCGCATCGCGCTGGCGGACACGCGACAAGAGCTGCAGCAGTTGCGCACCGCTTGCAGCGCGCTTCTGCAGTGCGTGAAGGAATTTCTCGGCCTTTCGGAATTCACCCGCGCCCAGCGCGTGGGCGAGTTCTGCGGCGAGGTCGTCGAGCATCTTGCCGCCGTGGAAGAGGCGCTGCCCTTAGCGCAGGAGAGCGTCGAACTCAAGATTTGACACCCCTTTCCGCCGGTGCTATGATACCCCTATGCAATAGCGAAGTTGTAGGGGGAGTCAAGCATGGCGGCCTATGAACAACGTTTGCGGGATTGCGGCATCCGGGTGCCCGATATCCTGCTGCCCAAAGCAAATATCGACCTGCGCAAGTGGGCGGTGGTGGCTTGCGATCAGTTTACCGCCGAACCGGCCTACTGGCAGCGCGTAGCGGAGACCGTGGGCGACGCGCCCTCGGCGTATCGCCTGATCTTCCCCGAAACCTATCTCGCCCAAGGCATGGGGCGCGTAAAGGATATTCACCGTGCGATGCGGGACTACCAGACGCAGGGCGTGCTGGAAACCGCATCGCACGGCTTTGTGCTGCTGGAGCGCGGCACCTCCGCCGGCAACCGGCTGGGGTTGGTAATGGCCGTCGATCTGGAGCGGTATGATTTCTCGCCCGATGCTTGCAGCCTGATCCGCCCCACCGAAGGCACCATCTTGGCGCGCATCCCGCCGCGCGTGCAGATCCGCGAGGGCGCGCCCATCGAGGCTTCGCACGTCATGCTGCTGGCCGACGATCCGATGCGCACCGTCGTCGAGCCGCTGTACGCCGCGCGGGAACAGCTGCGCCCGCTGTACGATTTTGAGCTGATGCAGGGCGGCGGCCACGTGCGCGGCTGGGCGGTAGAGACGCCGGAGGCGCTGGATCAGCTGGCCGACGCGCTGGAAGCGCTGCGCGCCGCAGGCGATGGGCTGCTCTTTGCCGTGGGCGATGGCAACCATTCGCTGGCCACCGCGCGCCAATGCTGGCTCAACCTGCGCGGCACGCTCACCGAAGCGCAGCGCGCGGAACATCCGGCGCGCTTCGCCATGGTGGAACTGGTCAACCTGCACGACGACGCGATGCGGTTTGAACCCATCCATCGCGTGTTGTTTCACGCCGATCCGGAGGAGCTGGGCGCGGCGTGGGCATCCTATGCGCAGGCGCACGGGCTGGGGCTGATGTACGAAGCGCCAAGCCCCGGCGAGCAGGGCGGCGTGTTTGTTTCCGCGGCGGGCTCCCTGCCCTGGAAGCTCAGCACGCCAAAGGCCGCGCTGGCCGTGGCCTCCGTTCAAGATTTTCTCGACGGCTTTGTAGCCTCTCACCCCGTCGCGGAGATCGACTACATCCACGGGGAAGATAGCCTGCGCGCGCTGTGCGCCGCGCCGCGAACCGGCGGCGTACTGCTGCCCGCGCTGGACAAGGCCGCGCTTTTCCCCGCCGTGCGCGCGGGCGGCGTGTTGCCGCGCAAAACCTTCTCTATGGGCGAGGCGCAGGATAAACGATATTATTTGGAGTGCCGCGCCATCGTTTGACGCAACGACAAAAATAGACCCGCCGTAGCTTCGGCGGGCTTTTTTATATCAAGGGAACGCTCGGGGGGAACGTTCCCTGGTTGTTGATGGGACGAGTATAGCGCACAATCGTGACAGCTTCGTGGCGCAAAACGTGCAGGAATATGATATAATAGTGAAAACGCATTCGGGAGGACGCGGCATGCGGCAATGGATTTTTGCGGAGAAGCCGCCTAGCGTTACGCGGGTCTACTTCATTCGCCACGCGCAATCCGATCATTCGGTGAAGGAGGATGTGCTGCGCCCGCTGACCCCAAAAGGCTTCGCCGACGCCGAGAAATTATCCGGCCTGCTCGGCGGCATCGGGTTCGACCGCATCTATAGCAGCCCCTACCCCCGCGCCATCCAGACCATCACGCCGCTCGCTTGCCGGGTTGGCTTGGCGCCGATCCTGCTGGACGGCTTTCGCGAGTACAGCAACGGCGACGGCAAGGGCTGGATAAAGGATTGGGACGCGCTGAGCCGCAGGCTATGGAATGATTTTTCCTACGTAGAGGCGGGCTGCGAATCCTTCGGCCAGGTGCAGGCGCGCAATCTGCCCGCGCTGGCGCAGGTGCTGGCCGCCGAGCCGGAGCGCACCGTCGCCATCGGCACACACGGCGTAGCGCTCGCGGTGATGCTAAAGCATCACCTGCCCTCGTTCACCTTCGAGGATTTTGACCGGCTCGTGCCGCTGCTGCCCTATGTTATCCGGCTGGATTTTCTCGGCGGCGCCTGCGTTGATTCGCAGGAAATCCTCTTTGACCTTTGAGCAAGAAAGGCGGAAAGCTCCCATGTCCGATCGCATCGCATTGGCTCGCGCCGCTAGGGATGCGGCCATTCCCCTCGCCGCCACAACGAACGCCGCGCGCAACGCCGCGCTAGCCGCCATCGCCGAGGCGTTGCGCGACAACGCCGAGGGCATCTTTGCCGCCAATGCGGCGGATCTGGAGCAAGCCACCGCGCAGCGGCTGGAAGCGCCGTTGCTCAAACGGCTGCGTTTCGATGCCGCCAAGCTGGAGGAGGTGCTAGCCGGGCTCTCCGCGCTGGCCGCGCTGCCCGACCCCATCGGCGATACCCAGCGCGCCACCGAGCTGTCGCCCGGGCTGGAGCTCTATCGTGTGGCCTGCCCGATCGGCGTCGTCGGCGTGATCTTCGAATCCCGGCCCGATGCGCTGGCACAGATCGCGGCGCTCTGCCTCAAGAGCGGCAACGCTTGCCTGCTCAAGGGCGGCCGCGAAGCCGCGCGCACCAATCGCGCGCTTTATGAAGCCATCGAATCGGCTACCCGCGCCGCAGGCATCCCGCAGGGCTGGATCGGCCTGCTCGAAACCCGCGAGGAGGTCGTCGAGATGCTGGGCATGGACGACTGCATCGATTTGATTATCCCGCGCGGCAGCAACGATTTTGTGCGCTATATTATGGAGCACAGCCGCATCCCGGTGCTCGGCCACGCCGACGGCCTGTGCGCCGTATACATCGACCGCGCCGCCGATATCGAGATGGCGGTTCGCGTGGCGGTGGACAGCAAGGCGCAATATGTATCGGTGTGCAACGCCGCCGAGACGCTGCTGGTACACCGCGAGATCGCGCCCCGCGTACTGCCGCCGCTGGCAGCAGCCATGTCCGCCGCCGGGGTGACGCTGCGCGGCTGCGCGCGCACCCGGGCGCTGATCCCCTGCGAGGCCGCGCGCGAGGAGGATTATGATACCGAATTTTTGGACTACACCCTTGCGGTGCGCGTCGTCGATACGCTGGAGGAAGCCATCGCGCACATCAATGCCCACGGCTCGGGCCATACCGACTGCATCGTGACCGACGACGCGCAGGCTGCCCGCACCTTCCTGATGCTGGTCGACAGCGCCGGGGTGTTCCATAATTGCTCCACCCGCTTCGCCGACGGCTTCCGCTACGGCCTGGGCGCCGAGGTGGGCGTCGCCACTGGCAAACTGCACGCCCGAGGCCCGATGGGGATGGAGGGGCTTTGCACCTACAAGTATAAGTTGCTCGGCAGCGGGCAGCTCGTCGCGGCGTTTGCCGAGGGTCAGCTGCGCTTCACGCACCGCGCGCTGGAAAAGCGCTGCCCCGTGTAAAGCGAAGATACCGCTTGCTTTCCCCAAAGGAGGTGGCTTTCACGATTCTGATGGATCTGACCTGCCCTGCGGAATTTGATTCCGTGGAGGTGCTGCGCGATAGCAGCGGGCGCGCGCAGGCCTACCTCACCTTTCGCAACCTTTCCGATCGCGCGCTGACCGAGCTGCACGCGCAGGTAACCATGCTCGACGCGCAGGGCGCGAGCATGGGCGTGCGCCCGCTTCGCTATCGCCGCCTGCAATCCCAGCCGCATGCGCCGTTTACGCTGTGCATGGTGATGGACGAGCTGCCCTTTTTTCAAGACGCCCGGGTCGTTATCCAGCGCGTCGGCTTTGATGGCGGCGAGGCTTGGGTAGGCGCGCCGGACGCGCTGCGCGACTGCACGCCCAAGGTACTTGCGCCGGGGCCTCAGCGCGTGGCGCTGACGGCGATCGCCGGCGCCGACGCCGTCTGTTGGCCGGAGCGGCGCGAGGACGTGTGGGTTTGCGTATGCGGCCGGTTCAATCCGCGCGCGCTGCGCGCATGCCGCCGTTGCCGCCGCAGCCGCGAGGAAACCTTCTCCCGCTACCAACTGGGGCCGGTGATGGCGCAATACCAGCGCCAGCGCGAGGAGCTGGTACATACCGAGCGCGAAGAGCGCGAGGAGGCCACCCAGCGCCAGCGCTCGATGCGCACCAGCCGCCAGGCTGAATTCGCGCACATGCTTTCGCTGCTTAAGCGGCGCAGGCTGGCTTTCTGGATGGCGCTCTTCGCCGGGCTGATCATCGCTTGGGGCGCTGTAAACCTGCTCCGCCAGCAACTATCCCGCCAAGCCGGCCTCCCCCCGGCGGCAACGCGCGCCCCTGCCGCCACAATGCAACCGCTCCTGCCCCCTTCCGGCTGATTATAGAAGATTGCTCCGCTCCACCTGCACCGTCACCTCGGCTTCCGCATCATGAAAGGCGGCGCGCCAATCCGCGGCCCTCCACGCATCCACGGTGGGGAAATGCCGGACGATCTTTTCCGCGAAACCCAGCGGGTCGCAGCGAAGCGCCTGATAAAACCGTATCTGGGCAAGGCAATCCTCGGTCAATTTCTCCCGCAGCCGCTCCAGCGACACCCCGCCTTCGACGTCCGATTGCCATGCCCACAGCGAAATTTCCACCTTCAAATGCACCTTCCCCTCCACGAGGCTCATCTGCAGCCGGGGGGGCTTTTTCGCTCGGAGATGAAAAGGGGTACCGTCCACGGCATAGACCAGCACGCCCTCGCTTTTGCCCAGCAGGCGCGTCATCTGCATGCCAAAGCCGGTGACCGTTCCGACCATTTTTTTATCGTTGAACAATGCCGCGCCCATGTACTCGGTCTCGTTGATGCTGGCGCGCGGAAGATGGCCGGCGAGCTCGTCCAGTATGCGATCCGGCACCAGCGGCTTGGTTTTCTTAAAATCGTTGACAGCGCCATAGGTTGCCAGCGTATCGCCATAGTCGCAGAGCATGCGCTCCCACAGAAGCTGCAGCGAGGAGTGCCCAACAAAACCAAAGTATTGCGCATAGCGCATGCGCAGCTCGATATACTCCGCCAGCCGGGAGCCGAGGAAGGACTGCTGGTGCGCGGCCATATCCAGCGCGCTGTCCTTGACGATCAGCAGGTGGGCGGCGGTGCGCATCGTCTTGGTGGCCATCAGATTATCCAGCAGAAGGCGAAACGCGTCGGAGCGCGCCAACCGCTCGGAAACGATGATCTCGCGCACATGAGAAAAATCCAGCCTGCGCGGGACGGTGGCATACAGCATCGACAGTGCCTGATAGTATTCCTTTCCCACAGCGCTGATTAGATAATAAGCGCCCTGCTGCAAATGCGAAATCGCCAACGGGTCATGCTCCTTGCTGGCGACCTCGGTAGAGCCCTCCTTCCCCTCGCCCTCGGCTTCCTTTGCGCCGCTGTCCTGTTCCGCTCCGCCCGACCGCGCGCTGCTCTCGTTCAGGTTTTCCGTACCGGCGGCGATCTGGATGCCGATGCGAAGATCGCCGTTGTTTTCCACGTCCAGCGTCATCACGAACACAAAGGCACGCTCGTCGATCTCCACGGCATGCGTGCAGCCGGAGAGCAGCGTCGCAAGCAACGCTAGGCACAGCGCAAGCAACGCTGTTTTTTTCATGCGTTCGCCGCCTCCTTCTTCTTTCGCAGCGCGCAGACGCCGCAAGCCAGCCAAAGCGGAAGCATCACTACCGGCAGCCGCCACGGCATCCATTGCAATAGCAGCGCTTCGCTATGCGGCGAGGCATTTAGCGCAGCCGCCACCAGCAGCGCCCCCATCCCGCACTTCACCCACACCGGCTTGATCCCGAGGCGGGCGCTCGACAGCGCGTGCTCGCTATAGGCCAACGCCCCCTGCGCGGCGAGCGTGATGATCGCCACCCGCGAGATCACGAAGAGCATCCGCAGAACCCCCCACTGGCCAATGTAATCGGCCGAGCCCATCAGGCGCAGCGCCCAATCCTGTTTATACAGCACCGCGGCATACGGCTTGGCCATCGTCACCGTCAGCTGCATCATCTCGCAAAACATGCAGAGGAAAAGCAGCACTTTCGTGCCATCCCCGGCCGATGCGCGCGGGCTGCCCTGCGCCAGCGGAGCGACAAAGCCCAATATAAACACAGAGCTAAGCGCGCTGCCCGCCATCAACCCTTCGCCCGCGCTCCTTAGCACGCCAAAGCCGCCGAGCGGAAAGAGATTGACCACCTTCGCTTCCGTAAGAAAGAAAACCGCCAGCGCGACGAAGGCCAGCATCAGCCGGAAACGCTGGCGATACAGGGAATGGCTGGCGGACATCGCGTTGCCGCGCAGCAGCATGCTAATCAGCACGAGCGCCGTAATGACGGCGATATAGCTCAGGTCGGTCTCCTGCAACAGATAAGACGAGCAGAGATTCGCCACCACGTACACAAACATCATCGTGTCCACGAGCAGCATGAGCCCCAATAGCGCGCACACCGCCCCGCCGAAGAAGGCGCCCAATCCCCAGCGCAGCGCACCGCACAGCCCCTCCTCCGGGCGCAAGCCGCTCAGATATGCCGTGGGCAGCCAAACCGCGAAGCCGCCTACTAGGCTTAGCGGTGAGGCCCACCAAGCCGCCGGGCCAGCGCCGTCGATCAGGCGCAAGTTCGCGTAGATCATCATCTGAACAAAGAGGATGCCCGCGCACAGCCATTTGTGCGCGCTCAGCCCCGCCTGCGTGCGCTGCATCGCCGGATTCTCCACGCCTTTGTTGGTGGCGGCGTTCAGCTTCTGCGCAATGCCAGGCGCGGTCTTTGGGCTCGCGTTCATAGCTTGTCCCCCTTCTCTTGTTCCCAAGCGCGGATGCGCCCTTGCGCGCGCCACGCAAATCGCGGGTTGACAAACGCGCCTCGGCTCCGCTGCATCCAGATCGGCATACGACCGCGCAAATCAGCGTTGTGCGGCCGCAGCGGCGCGAGCGGCGCCATAAACGGCGCGCCCATTGAGGTCATCATGCACAGCTCGTTGCTGTACACCAGATAGAGCAGCAGCACGCCATATAAACCAAAGTAGTTGGATACCAGCAGAAAGACCACTTGCCGCACCTTGATGGAGGTATTCAGCGTATAATCCGGCACGGCAAAGGTGCCCACACCGGCCACCGCGATCATGATTAACATCAGCGGGCTAACCAGATCCGCCGTCACCGCCGCCTGCCCGAGGATCAGCGCGCTGACCACGCCCAGCGAGGAACCCATAGAGCCCGGCACGCGCACCGACGCCTCGTTAATCAGGTGAAACGCGCTTAGCAGCGTCAGCGCCTCGATAGCGATCGGCAGCGGCATGCGCGCCTGCGCGTCATACACCGAGGAAAGCAGCACCGTCGGAATGGCGTGCTGATGATGGATCACCAGCGCGATATAAACGGCGGGCAGCCAAACGCCGACATACATGCCGATCAAGCGGATGGTCCGCAAAAAAGTGCCGGCCTGCCAGCGCATGAAGGTATCGTCCGGGGTATGCGAAAGATGCAGGATCGAGATCGGCATCGCCAGCGCCAGCGGCGATCCGTCCACGAGCACCAGCACCTGCCCCTCGAGCAGGAAGGAGCACGCCCGATCCGGGCGCTCGGTAGAACATATCTGCGGCAATATGGCGTAAGGGTGATCCTCGATCAGCTGCTCCAGCTGCCCCGCGTCGGCGACGTGGTCGATCTGCACGCCACGGATGCGGCGCAGCACCTCCTGCACGATCTTGTCCTCGGCCACGCCGTCTAGGTACATGACCGCGCAGTTCGTCGGAATGCCGGTACCAAGGCTCAGCATTTCGGTGACCAGCCGGGGCGAGCGCATGCCGGAGCGCAGCAGCGCCAGATTGGTGCGCAAGTTCTCCACAAACCCCTCTTGCGGCCCGAGCACCACCGTTTCATTGATCGCCTTTTCCACGCCGCGCCGAAACACGCTGCGCGCCTCAAGCAGCACGCCGCTATCGGAGCCGTCCAGCAGCAGCAGCGCCTTGCCGAACAGCACAGACTGCACGCACTCGTCTATTTCCTCGGTGGATTTTACATCATATATGCTGATTACGCGTTCCTTCAGGTAGTCGATCCGCTCCGACAATTTATCTGGCAGATCGCTTCTATCCATGCGCATGCAGGGCTCCAGCACATGACGTTCCAGCGTTTCGCGATTCGCCAGGCCGTCGATATAGACCAGCGCCGCCCGCTCCCCGCCGATGCGGAACTCCCGGACGATGCAGTCCTTGTTGCGCGGCGCGCGCAGCACCTCGCGCAGCAGCGTTAGGTTGTCCTGTAGCGACGCGACGATTTTCGCGTTGGTTATATCGGCAAGATCTTGTGCGTTATACATCTGCGTATCCTTTCCGGCGCATTCTGCCCTTGGGCACGAAACGGCGCATTCGATGATATTGTGGCCGCTGGGAGAAAAAGCATGCAAAAAAATGCTTCCCCCGGCATTCGGGAGAAGCGCACGCGCAAAAGATGGTATTTATCGCCCGGTGTCCGCGCCGTCGGGTACCATTACACGATAAGCGAATACCTTGCCGTGAACAGACAACGGCAGGGGCTCGCGCGCATCGTTGAGCGGATCGCAAACCAGAAAATCACCGTTTTGCGCGCCGATGACCATCACCCAATGAGTGCCGCCTAAGCCGCGGTACCGAACATTGACCAGCGGCAAAAAGCCCTGCGCCAAATCCCGCTGGATGGTTTGGCTGGTGAACACGCGGGTGTAGGCATGGCGTACCGACGGGATGGCTTCATGCACCTTGTACCACAGCAGGCTGTCGCCGTCGAATCCTTCCACGGCGGTGAGCCGCCGGTTGAGCTCCGGCGGCGTCATCGGAATGCCCATCGCATCCAGCGCGCTGGCGACGCAGGAGATCAGGCAGCCCGCCTGACCCATGGTGCTGGCCGAGCTCCCGATGGTGTCCTTCGCCCACGCCGGATCCTTCTGCAGATAGTAGCGCACCTCGCGCACCGCGATATCCTCGCTGGGGCGCAGCGTTACGCCGACATGGCGCGTATACAGCGCACGTACGCCGAAACCCACCACGCCGCCCGCCACCACCAGCGCCGCCACGCAGGCGCCGAGGAGGATTTTCTTGAACATCCTTCGTACCCCGTTCCTAGGCCAGCGCCAACCTTATTTTTTGTAGCGCTCCAGCCGCAGCCCGGCCTCCACGGCGCATTGGATGCGCTGGGCGCGCTCGGCCTCACTTAGCGCGCCGCCCGTGCCGCCCAACGCAAGCCAGAGAAAGAACTCCAGCGTGCCGCCGTTGCCGGTGACCGGCGAATGGGTGATGCCGCGCACCGCGCCCTCGGCGGAAAGATCCTCGCACAGCGCGTGCAGCATCGGCGCGTAGGCCTCGTCGGGAATCACGCCCTCGCGCCGCGCCTTGGCGTCCTCGATCTCGAATAGCGGCTTCACCAGGCACAGCAAATCTCCCCGCCGCCGCAAAATCGCCGCGAAGGCCGGCACCCCCTTGCGCAGCGATAGGTAGGACAAATCCACCGTGCCCAGATCCGGCGCCGGATCCAGCGCGAGCAGCTTTTCATCGCCGATGTTGGTGCGCTCTAGGTTGACCACCGCCGGGTGGTTGCGCAGCGTGCCGTGCAACTGCCCAAAGCCGACATCGACAGCGTACACCCGCGCGCAGCCGTGCTTGACGAGGCAATCGGTAAACCCTCCGGTGGAAGCGCCCGCATCGATGGCTACGCGCCCAGCAAGGTCAAGCCCGAAGGCATCCAGCGCGCCCTCGAGCTTGTATCCGCCCTTGCTAATATAACGCGCGTCGATGCCCCGAACCGTCAGCGAAAGTTCGTCGGGCACCAATTGCCCGGCGCTGGCCACCGGCGCATCACCGATGTATACCTTGCGCAGCAGCACCCAGCGCTCGGCGTCGGCGCGGGTTTCCACCCAGCCCTCGGCCACGAGGCGCTCCCACGCGCGCTGCTTTTTTACCGATTTATTGGCGGAATGCTTCAGCGCGCATGCACCTTGCTTTCATCATAAAATCCGCGACGTTCCGGCCGTTCCGCCGGTACCCCCACCGCGATAATATTGAAGGGGATCAGCCGCTCCGGCAGCTCCAGCGCCGCGCGCGCCGCGAGGATCAGCGGCTCGTGCGGATACACGCCGCACCAGCAAGTGCCCAGCCCCATCGAGGCAGCCTGCAACAGAATGTTCTCGGTGGCCGCGCCGCAGTCCTGCGGGAAGAATGGATAGGCCACCGGCTTCCCAGGATCCGGCGCGGCGCAGACCACGATGGCCAACGCCGCCGTGCCCAGCATGCGCGCGAACCGATGCTTTTTCATCAGCGCTTCCAGCCGAGCGCGATCGCGCACTACCACAAATTCCCACGGCCGCTCGTTGCAGGCCGAAGGCGCGAGCATCGCCGCCTCCAGCAGCTCGCGCACCTGCGCTTCCTCCACCGCCGCCCCAGCCTGATAGGCGCGGACGCTGCGCCGGTCCAATATCGCTTGCAGTATCGCCATGCCGCGTTCCCCCCTCGCTCGGTTCCATCGATAGCGATAGTATAGCACCGCCGCCAGCCAGCGTCAAAACCGTTGTCTTGTATTGACAGCGGCGCTTTCTATTGACAAGCAACACGCGCCGAGGTAACATAATCTTGCCGTATACACCGACGAAAATTTATAGGAGGAATGTACGATGAAAAAGGTACTGGCTCTGGTTCTCGGCGCGATGCTGCTTCTGACTCCGGCACTCTCTCTGGCCGAAGATTTCGCTGCGGCGATGGTCACCGACACCGGCGGCGTGAACGATCGCTCCTTTAACCAGAACGTGTGGGAAGGCCTGCAGCTGGCCGAGAAGGATTTGGGCATCAAGGTCGCCTATCAACAGTCCACGCAGGAGGCCGACTACGCCCCCAACCTCGAGACCCTGCTGGACAACGGCAACAACCTGATCTTCGGCGTGGGCTTCCTGCTGGGCGACGCGACGATGGCCGCCGCGGAATCCCATCCTGAAACCAACTACGTGTGCGTCGACTATGGCTACGAGAATCCCCCCTCCAACTTGGTCGGCCTGACCTTCCAAGAGGAGCAGCCGGGCTTCCTCGCTGGCTACATCGCTGGCAAAATGAGCAAGACCAACAAGATCGGCTTCTTGGGCGGCATGGCGGTTCCCGCTGTTGTGGCCTACGAGTGGGGTTACTACGCTGGCGCCAAGACCGCCAACCCCGACATCGAGATTGTGCAGCAGTATGCTGAGTCCTTCAACGATGTACCCAAGGGCAAAGCCATCGCCACCCAGATGTTCAACGACGGCGCTGACATCGTGTTCTGCTGCGGCGGCACCATGGGCGTCGGCGGCATCGAAGCTGCCAAGGAAATGGGCAAGTGGGCCATCGGCGTGGACGTCGATCAGTCTCACCTCGCGCCCGACAACATCCTGACCTCCGCGATGAAGTTCCTTGACGTAGCCGTGGCCGACCTGTGCAAGCAGGCCAAGGAAGGCACCTTCAAGGGCGGCAACTTTGTCGGCAACTTGGAAAACGGAATGGTCGGCATCCCCGCCACCACCTCCACCCACGTGCCCGCCGAAGTGCTGGCTGAAGTCGAAGCGCTGAAGGGCAAGATCCTCGCTGGCGAGATCAAGATTCCGCGCGACGAGGCGCAGGCCACCGAAATGGGCTACAAGAAGTAAGCTCCTATCGCAGCCCCTTTTCCTCCCCGCCCTCCGGCGGGGAGGATTTTTGTATGTAAAAACACCTTGCCAGATAGCGCCGGTTATGTCAAACTATATTCACAAAACCGCTGCCGGAACGGCATGAATTTGCAAACAGGAGGAGTGCCTATGAACCACCTGCGCGAGGGTGAGATCGTGGTGCGGATGCAGGGCATTGTCAAGCGCTTCGGCGCGCTGCTGGCCAATGACCGCATCGACCTGACGGTACATCGTGGCGAGGTGCACGCATTATTGGGCGAAAACGGCGCGGGCAAGACCACGCTGATGAACGTGCTCTACGGCCTGCTGCGCGCCGAGGCCGGAACCATCGAGATTGGCGGCAAGCCCATCACCATCGCCTCCCCCAGCGACGCCATTCGCGCCGGTATCGGCATGGTGCATCAGCACTTCATGCTGGTGCCGCCCTTTACCGTGGTGCAGAACATCATGCTGGGCAGGGAAACCGTGGGGCGCGGCGGCGTGCTGGACATGAAAACCGCAAGGGCGCAGGTGCTGGAAATCTCGCGGCGCTACGGCCTGACGGTGGAGCCCGACGCCAAGATTCAGGACATCACCGTGGGCATGCAGCAGCGCGTGGAGATTCTTAAGGCGCTGTATCGCGGCGCGGATATCCTGATCCTTGACGAACCTACCGCCGTATTGACCCCGCAAGAGATCAACGAGCTGATGGACATCATCGATAAGCTCGCCGAGCAGGGCAAGACGGTCATCATCATCACCCACAAACTGGCGGAGATCAAGAAGTGCGCCGACTATTGCACGGTAATCCGGCGCGGCGTGAAAATCGGCACCGTGAAGGTCAGCGAGGTGGACGAGCAGCAGCTGGCGACCATGATGGTGGGCCGCGAGGTCAACTTCATCGTGGAAAAGAAACCGGCGGAGCCCAAGGGCACCTGCCTGGAGGTACGCAACCTGTTCGTCAAAGACGCGCGCGGGCTGCCCGCCGTCAAAAACCTAAGCCTGCGCGTGCGCAAGGGGGAAATCCTAGGCATCGCGGGCGTGGACGGCAACGGACAAGCGGAACTGGTGGAGGTGCTGACCGGCCTGCGCAAGTGTACCAGCGGCCGCGTATTCCTCGGCGAGCAGGATGTCACCAACCTGCCGCCCGCCGGGCTGCTCAAGGCCGGTGTCGGCTGCATTCCGCAGGATCGCCAGCGCCACGGGCTGGTGCTGCCCTTCACCATCGCGGAAAATATGATTCTGGAAAAGCGCGATCAGAAGCCGTTTACGAGCAACGGCCTGCTCAACCGCGCCGCCATCGGCAAGTACGCCGTGGACCTTATGGAGGAGTTTGATGTGCGCCCGCCCGAGCCGCAGCGCCTCGCGAAGCAGCTCTCCGGTGGCAATCAGCAGAAGGCCATCATCGCGCGCATCGTCAACAACGATCCCGAGCTGCTCATCGCCGTGCAGCCCACGCGCGGGCTGGACGTCGGCGCGATCGAGTTTGTGCATCAGGCTTTGGTCGCCGCCCGCGACGCCGGGCGCGCCGTGCTGCTGGTGTCGCTGGAACTGGACGAGGTGCTGCACGTCAGCGACCGCATCGCGGTGATCTATGAGGGCAGCATCGTCGGCGAAGTCAGCGCCGACGGCGCCGACGAATATTCGCTCGGCCTGATGATGGCGGGAGGTGGCAAGCATGTCGAAGTCTGAAATCGCGAAGCCGGAAAGAAAGCGGGCGCGGGGCGAACAAAACACCTTCCTGCTCACGCTGCTCTCCATCGTGCTGGCCTTCGCGCTGGGCGGCGTGGTGCTGTGGGTATCGGGCTATGATCCGTTCGCGGTTTACCGCATGATGTTCGAGGGCGTGTTCAGCAAGCCCAAGTACCTCGCTTGGACGTTGCTCAAGGCGCAACCCATCATCATCACCGGCCTGTCGGTCACCTTCGCCTACCGCACCGGGCTTTTTAACATCGGCGCGGAGGGGCAGTACATCGTAGGCCTCACGGTGGCGGCGCTGGTCGGCCATTTCACCAAACTGCCGCCGGTGATCCACCCGCTCGCGGTTATTCTGATCGCCTCGGCCGCCGCCGCGCTGGTCGGCGCGCTGGCAGGCTGGCTCAAGGCGCGCTTCGGCATCAACGAAGTCATCTCCGGCATCATGCTCAACTGGATCGCCTTCTACGCCCACAACGTCATCGTGGCCGCTCCCTTCTTTAGCGAGAAGATCAATATCTCCTACTCCACCCAGCCCACCGCCAACATCGTGCTGCTCGAGGGCTGGAAAAAGACCGAGGAGGGCAAGGCCTGGCTGGCCAACAACCCTTTCTGGCGCGACGTGCTGTCCACGCCCATCAACTGGGGATTGCTCATCGCGCTGGCGCTGGTGATCGTGGTATGGTTCGTGCTGGCGCGCACCAAGCTGGGCTACGAGCTGCGCGCCGTCGGTTCCGGCCGCGACGCCGCCAAGCACTCCGGCATCAACATCGGCAACCGCACCATGACCGCCATGGCCATCGCGGGCGCGATCGCCGGTTGCGCCGGTGCGGTGCAGCTGCTGGGCATCACCATCCCCCACCGCCTGTCCAACCTAGGCGCGATGGAGGGCTACGGCTTCGACGGCCTCGCCGTGGCGCTGATGGGCAACAGCACGGCGCTGGGCACGCTGCTCTCCGGGCTGTTCTTCGCGGTGCTCAAGTACGGCGGCAGCAAGGTCAACGCCGACCCGGTCAAAGCGCCGCCCGAGGTGGTATCGATCATGATCGGCGTTATCATGCTATGCGTATCGGCGCCGCGCATCTTCTCGATGATCCGCCTGCACACGCACCGCTCGAAGGGAGGCGTTAAGGAATGATTCAAGGTCTCGCCTTTATCCTCGGCACCACGCTGATGTACGCCACGCCGCTGATCTACGCCGCCATGGGCGGCGTAATCTCGGAGAATTCCGGCGTCATCAACATCGGCCTAGAAGGCATGATGACCATGGGCGCCTTCGCGGCCTCGGCGGTAGCCTGCTTCACCGGCAACCCCTATCTCTCCTTTCTGGCAGGCGGGCTGACCGGCGCTTTCTTCGGCCTGATCCACGCGCTGGTATCGATCAGCTTCCACGCCAACCAGACGGTTTCTGGCGTAGCCATCAACTTCCTTGCGCCGGGGCTGTCGTTGTTCCTGTGCCGCAAGCTGTTCAACGGCGCGGCGATGACCCGCACCATCGAGCTGCACGAAAAGCTGCCCAAGTACTTGGCCGATGTCTTCCCGCCGAATTCCTTCTGGCATCAGGTGTTCAATCAGGACATCGGCGTATATGTGGCGCTGGTCACGGTGGCGCTTCTGTGGTTCCTGCTCTACCGCACGCGCTTCGGCCTGCGGGTGCGCGCCATCGGCGAGCATCCCCGCGCCGCCGATACGCTGGGCGTCAGCGTGGCGAAGTACCGCTACCTGTGCGTCATCGCCTCCGGCTTCCTCGCCGGACTGGGCGGCGGCTCGCTGTCGATCGGCGTCTCCTCCACCTTCTTCAACAACACGGTCTGCGGGCAGGGCTTTATCGCCATGGCCGCGATGATCTTCGGCAAATGGAAGCCGCACGGCGCGCTGGGCGCATGCCTCGTGTTCGGCGCGGCCAACGCGATGGTGGTATTCCTCGGCTATCCGGGGCGCGTCAATATCTCCTCGGGCGTGCTGAGCATGCTGCCCTACGTGCTGACGCTGGTGATTCTGGTGCTGTTCGTTGGCCGCTCCAACGCGCCCGCCGCCGATGGGATTCCGTACGAGAAGGCGTAACGCCAAGGCTGCCGTTAAGGATCAAAAAAGAAGGATCATTCGGTCCTTCTTTTCCCTTATTTATTCGCTTTCTCGCGCCGCTTTGTCCCGTTCTCTCACGTAATGCCTAAACTCGATTGGCGTTCCTTCCTTTTTGACCGCCACCATTTCGACGACCTGAACCAGCGCCTTGAGCTTATCCTCGAGAATCGGTTGCAAGCAAGCGGGAATGTGATCCTTATGATAGCGGTGCAGCGCGACGCATTCTTTGCACTTCCCATACCAATCGCAGAGGGTATTCGGGCAGGTGCATTGTGTATTCTGGGGATTGGCAACCAATTCTCGATTCCGCTTCACCGACTCATAATGTGCTTCTTTTGTACGCATACTATATCCTCCAAAATTCAAATTCCCTTCGGAACCCATTTTATCATAAATATTCCTTTATTTCATCAACCGGTGCCATCTCTTTTTTACCGAATCGGATATGCCAACCGCCCCTCGGGCATACAAAAGAGAAGAAGCCGCGCGCTTCGGGCAGGAAATCGGCGCGATCATGCCGAAAAGGGTCTGACGGAAAAGAAAGGGAGGCGCTTATGCACTTCATCAAGATGCATGGCATCGGCAACGACTACGTGTACGTGGATCTGTTTCGCGAGCAGATCAAGGATCCGTCCGCGCTGTCGATTGCGATGAGCAAGCCGCACACTGGCATCGGCGCCGACGGCCTGATCCTGATCGGCCCCTCGGAGCGCGCCGACTTTGCCATGCGCATCTTCAACGCCGACGGTTCGGAGGGCGAGATGTGCGGCAATGCCTCGCGCTGTGTCGGCAAGTACGTGTACGAGCGCGGCCTGACCAAGAAGCAGGAGATCACGCTGGAAACCCGGGGCGGCGTGCGCACGCTATGGCTCTCCACGCGCGAGGGCGTGGTGCGCAGCGTGCGCGTGGACATGGGCGCGCCCAAGCTCAAGCCCGAGGAGATCGGCGTCAACCTGCCCGGCGAACGCATCGTGCTGACGCCCATCGAAGCCGCCGGGCGAAAGTGGAAGATGACCTGCGTTTCGATGGGCAACCCGCATTGCGTGGTGTTCGTGGAGCAGGATCCGCGCAAGCTGGATCTGCCAAGCATCGGCCCTGCCTTTGAAAATCACCCGCTGTTCCTCAACCGCACCAATACCGAATTCGTGCAGGTGCTGGGGCACGATGCGCTGCGCATGCGCGTGTGGGAGCGCGGCAGCGGCGAAACCCAAGCCTGCGGCACCGGCGCCTGCGCCTCACTGACCGCCGCCGCCCTGTGCGGGCTAACCGGCCGCCGCGCCACGGTACACCTGATGGGCGGCGATCTGGACATCGAGTGGGATCCCTACGACGATCACGTGTACATGACCGGCCCGGCGACCATCGTGTTCGAGGGCGACTGGCTGTTATAAGTAAAATAACAAAGGATAAACGAGGAGGCCCCCATGGCAAAGGTAAACGCACACCACACCCGGCTGCAAGGCAGCTATCTGTTCGCCGAAATCGCGCGGCGGATCAAGGATTTTTCCGCCGCGAATCCTAGCGCCGACCTGATCCGGCTAGGCATCGGCGACGTGACGCAGCCGCTATGCCCAGCCGTCATCGCGGCGATGCACGCCGCCGTGGACGAGATGGCCCACGCCGAAACCTTCCGCGGCTATGGCCCCGACTACGGCTACGACTTCCTCGTCAACGCCGTTCGCGAGCACGACTATGCCGCGCGCGGCGTCGCGCTGGACTATGATGAGGTGTTCATCAGCGACGGCAGCAAGTGCGACGTCGGCAACTTTCAGGAGCTGTTCAGCGAGGACTGCGTGGTGGCCGTCACCGACCCGGTCTACCCGGTGTACGTCGATACCAACGTGATGGCCGGGCGCTCAGGCGCGCTGGACGCCGCCGGAAACTGGGACAAGCTGGTCTACCTGCCCGTCGGCGAGGCCAACGGCTTCGTACCGGCGCTGCCCGCCGGGCATGTGGATCTGATCTACCTTTGCTACCCCAACAACCCCACCGGCACCACGCTGACCCGCGCGCAGCTCAAGCAATGGGTGGACTACGCCAAGGCACACGACGCCGTAATCCTTTACGACGCCGCCTACCGCGCCTACATCACCACGCCGGATACCCCGCGCAGCATCTACGAGGTGGAGGGCGCGCGCGAGGTGGCGGTGGAGTTTTGCTCGTTTTCCAAAACCGCCGGATTCACCGGCACGCGCTGCGCCTACACCGTGGTGCCGCATGCCGTCACCGTCGCCGACGGGAACGGCGGGCGCGTAGCGCTCAACGCGCTGTGGAAGCGCCGCCAGAGCACCAAGTTCAACGGCGTCTCCTACCCGGTGCAGCGCGGCGCGGCGGCCATCTTCACGCCCGAGGGCAAGCGGCAGACGCAGGAGACCGTCGCTTACTATATGGAGAACGCGCGCATCATCCGCGAGGCGCTGCGGGCACAGGGCTTCACGGTATTCGGCGGCGTCGACGCGCCTTACATCTGGATGAAAACGCCCTCCGGGCTGGATTCTTGGGGCTTCTTCGACGCACTGCTGCACGGAGCCAACATCGTGGGCACGCCCGGCGCGGGCTTTGGCCCCAGCGGCGAAGGCTACTTCCGCCTCACCGCCTTCAATACGCGCGAGAACACGCTGCGCGCCACCGAGCGATTCGGCAAGATCAAGGCTTGACGCCATTACGCGCGAATCCCCCGGCATTGCCGGGGGATTCGTTGTCTAGTTGTCTATCCCTCAAACCCCACGCCCAACGCCTCCTGCGTCAGCCGGTCGGCGACCCCGGTTTGTTTGAGCTCCTTGGCAGCCTGCAGTTTCTTGACGGCGGCGATGGTCTTGCCGCCGTAGACGCCGTCGATGTTTTTCTCGTCCAGATATCCGGCGCCAGCCAATAGCTCCTGCAACTGCCGCACCAGCTCGCCCTCGCAGCCCGCCTTCATCTCGGTACCGATATCATCGCGAATCACGCCGTAGGCGCGAATGCTGGGGTCGTCCAACGGATAGGAGAAGCGCTTGACGTAATCGGCCTCCTTGTTGTTGCCCTCGATGGTATGGATGAGAACGGCGCCATCGACCTCCTCCACATACTCGACGAGCCCTACGTGGTCGATGCGGTTGTACTTATACCACTCGAAATAGATCAGGTCGCCGGGCTTGGGTACATAGGGGCGCTCCGAGAGCGGCACGCCGTCCTCGCGGTGCCATTGCGCGCCGTAGCCCTTGAGCGTACCGATCGCCGTCACATAGCGCCCGCGCGATGTGAACCACTTGACGCCGGTGATGCAGGCGGTTTGCATCGGGTACATGCTGTCCAGCCATTGACTGCCCAACCGAAGATCGGCCTGATCCACGCACCAAGAAACGAATTCGGAGCACCATTCGCCATACTTGTTGTCGCCGCCCCAATCGGCGTACTTGGTGTACCCGCTTTTCTCCTCGGTGTAGCCCAGCTCCTCGGTGGCTACGGTAATCAACTCCGGCACAAAAATATCCTGCGGAACCGAATACACCTCCGCATGCGCCGATCCAAAAATACCCCAGCACAGCACGCCCGCCAGCAACCAGCATAGCCCCCTACGCACCCGTATCTCCTCCTAAGTCGCTCGCGATTTCGTCATCACTGGTTTGTTTTCCCACTCAATAAACGGATGAGTCATGAAAATTCTTGCAACGCGCGCAACGCTTCGGCGGCTTCGGCCACATACTGCGCCAGCGTGCGCTCCGTCACGCCCAGCACCCGCACGCTGCACTTGCTGATAGGGATCAGCAACTTGTGCGCATCGCTCTCCGATACCGCGCGCGCCATCGCCGGGCTGATCTCCCCGTGCATCGCGTTGGCAAAGCCGATGCCCAGCGCGCCCACGATCACATCGGCGCGCGCGCAGTTGTAGATCACGGCATTCTCGCCGGTGGCTCCGGCCTGCGCCCCGGCTTTGAGCATAGCCTGCGTGGCCAGCGCGTTGGTGCCCACGGCAATCAGCTCCGCATCGGGCAGCGCCGCGCGCACCTGTTCCACCACCGCGCGGCCCAGCCCGCCGCCCTGCCCGTCGATTACCACGATCCGCATGCGCTTGCCTCCTCGCTGTTCATCCGCACAGGCAGCTTGCCCGCTGCCCGCCGCTCCCCGGCCAGCACATCAAGCAGTGCGTCGACCATGGCGGGGGTGTAGTCGTAAGCGCAGAGCAACGCATCGCCCTGCGGCTGCAAAAAGGCGTCGTAGGGCAGGCGCAGCGCGCACTGTATCACCGGCTTGCCCAGCGCCTGTATTTGGCGAAGCAATTCCCCCTGCGCCGGATATTGCTGCACATTGCAGGTTCCTAATAGCACCGCATCGGCGGCGGCGCAACCCGCCAGCACGCGTTCCAGCTGCGCCGGATCGGCTGCGGCCTCCAAGTCAAAATTGCCCCACGCGCCGCCAAATCGCCGCCCGCAAGCCTTAGCAAAATTGACGGTTCCCTCAGGATCCTCGGCGATGCTCAGGCCGCGATACGTTGGCGAAAGCGCGTAAACCCGCTTGCCGCGCAGCGGCAACAGCCCCCGCGCATCGTGTACCAGCGTCACGCACCGCGCGGACAGCTCCCGGGCAAAATCCCGATGCGCCGCCAGCTCGGCCTCGCTCAGGCGGTGCGCAGGGCGGATCCACTGGCGCTTGGCGGCCAGCACGCGGCACACGTGCGCGTCGATCACCGCCTCGGGCAGCGCGCCGGTGCGCACCGCGCGCAGCACTGCCTGGATCGATGCGATCTGCACGTCCTCATCGTGGCACACCAGCACGAGGTCGGCTCCGGCGGCCAGCGCGGCCACGCAGCCCTCCGGCGTGCCGTATTGGTCGGCGATCGCTTTCATCTGCATACAGTCGGAAAGAATCAAGCCCGCAAAGCCCAGCTCGCCGCGCAGATAGTCCGTGAGGATCGGTTTGGACATCGTGGCGGGCAGACCGGAACCGTCCAGACCGGGAAAAACGATGTGCGTGGTCATCAGCGCCGGAATCCCGGCGCGTATCGCCGCAAGGAAGGGCGCCAGCTCCACCGCCTCCACGTGCGCGCGGTCGTGCGCTACCACCGGCAGCGTCAGGTGCGAGTCCTGCGCGGTATCGCCGTGGCCGGGAAAATGTTTGCCCACCGGCAACACGCCTGCGGCGCATAGACCCTTGAACATCGCCGTACCCAGCGAGCCTACCCGCTCGGGATCGTCCCCGTAGGAGCGCACGCCGATTACCGGATTGCGCGGATTGTTGTTCACGTCGAAGGAGGGTGCGCAATTCATGTTGACGCCCGCGTCCATCAGTTCCGCCCCCACCAGCTCGCCCAAGCGGCGCAGCTCAGCCTCGGCGGCGCCCGCGCCGCAGGCCATCGCCCCGGGAACCATCGCATACGGATCGGTGAGGCGCGTAACCATGCCGCCCTCCTGATCGACGCAGATAAACCCCGGCACACCGTTGTGCTCCCGCATCAGCGCCTGCAATTCTTCGTTCATGCGCTGTACCCGCTCCCGGGTAGAAAAGTTGCGCCGGAAGAGCACGATGTTGCCGACGTGATGCCGGGCGATCAGCTTGCGCGCTTGATCGTCCACCGCGTCGGCGTGAAAACCGGTCACGAACAGCTGGCCTACCTTTTCTTCCAGTGAGAATTGCGCCAATGCTTTGCCGTGCATAGGGTTCACCTGCCTTATGCTTCTTATTATACAAGAAAGACGCCTGTTCACCAAGCGTCTTTCTTGTGGTCTGTAGCATTGTTTTGGTTTCTTTTGGGGATTTCGCCCTTTGCGAAGGGCGACCTAAGGGCTTTGCGATCGCCCTTAGGAAACCTTCGCGCGCCCTTGGGAAACCTTCGCGGCGCTTTCAACGTACTTAGCTAAAATTAGCTGGCCTTCTCAAACTGGCTGTTGTACAGGTTGGCGTAGAAGCCTCCCTTAGCCAGCAGTTCCTCGTGGGTGCCCTGCTCGACGATGTCGCCATCGTTAAGGCACAGGATCAGATCGGCATTGCGGATGGTCGAGAGCCGGTGCGCGATGATGAAGCTGGTGCGGCCGCGCATGAGGTTGTCCATACCCTTCTGGATGCGGATCTCGGTGCGGGTATCGACCGAGCTGGTGGCCTCGTCGAGGATCAATATCTTCGGATCGGCGAGGATGGCGCGGGCGATGGTCAGCAGCTGCTTCTGCCCCTGCGACACGTTGCTGGCCTCCTCGTTGAGCACCATCTGGTAGCCGTCGGGCAGGGTGCGTACGAAGTGATCCACATGCGCGGCCTTGGCGGCGGCGATCACCTCCTCGTCGGTGGCGTCGAGCTTGGCATAGCGGATGTTGTCCGCGATGGTGCCGTTGAACAGCCACGTATCTTGCAGCACCATGCCGAACATCGCGCGCAGGTCGTCGCGGGTGAAGTCGCGGATGTCGTAGCCGTCGACGAGGATGCTGCCGCCATTGACATCGTAAAAGCGCATCAGCAGCTTGACGATCGTCGTCTTGCCCGCGCCCGTGGGGCCGACGATGGCGATCTTCTGCCCCGGCTTGGCCTCGGCGCTGAAGTCGCGGATGATCGGCTGTTCGGCATCGTAACCGAAGCGCACATGCTCGAACCGCACATCTCCCTTGGGCTCGGCAACGTGTACAGGATGCTCGGCCTCGGGCACCTCCTCCGGCTCGGCGAGGAAGGCGAACACCCGCTCCGCCGCCGCCATGGTCTGCTGCAGCACGTTGGAGATGTTGGCCAATTGCGAGATCGGCTGGTTGAACTGGCGGATGTAGATGATGAACGACTGGATGCGGCCGATGGTCATCGGGCCGTTGATGGTATAGTAGCCGCCGAGGATGCAAATCGCCACGTAGGATAGGTTGCCGATGATGTTGGTGATGGGCATCATCAGGCCGGAGAGGAAATTGGCGCGCCAAGCCGAGCGGTACAGCGTATCGTTGTATTCATTGAACTCCTTGACCGACTGCTCTTCCCCGCCGAAGGCCTTGACCAGCACGTGGCTGCCGAACATCTCCTCGATATGGCCGTTGACATGCCCGAGGTACTCCTGCTGGTTGCGGAAATGCTTCTGCGACTTGCCGATAATCAGCGATACAAAGAACATCGTCAGCGGCACCGATAGCAGCGCCACGATCGTCAGCTGCCAGCTGATGGTCAGCATCATGACGATGGCGCCGATCACCTGCGTCACCGAGGTGATGATCTGCGTCAAGCTTTGATTTAGGCTCTGGTTAACGGTGTCCACATCGTTGGTGATGCGCGAGAGCACCTCGCCGTGCGTCACCTTATCGAAGTAGGAAACCGGCAGGCGGTGGATCTTCTCATCCAGATCCTTGCGCATGCGGAAGGTCACCTTCATCGTGACGCCGGTCATGATGTATCCTTGGATGTAGCTGAACCCGGCGCTGAGCAGGTACAGGCCCAGCAGCGTCAGCGCGATGCGCCCGATGGCGGCAAAGTCGATGCCGCCTTCTCCCGCGACCATGTTCTGAAAGCCAACCGAGAGCACGTCGGTGGCCTGCCCGGTCACCTTGGGGCCGATGACCGCCAGCACCGTGGACACGATCGCCATCATCCATACGACCAGCACCGTGGTCTTGTACTTACCCAAGTAGGAAGCCAGCTTGCGCAGCGTTCCTTTAAAATCCTTGGCCTTTTCGCCGCGCATCATCGCGCCGGGGCCGCCATGGCCGCCGGGCCGCATCCCGCCCATGGCGCGGCGCTGGGGGGAGTTCTGTCTCTGACTCATGCCAATTCCTCCTTCGAGAGCTGCGAGCTGGCGATCTCTGCGTATTCGGGGCAGCTTTGCAGCAGCTCCGCGTGGGTGCCGATGCCCACGATATGCCCCTTCTCCAGCACGATGATCTGCTCTGCGTGCAAAATGGTGCCCACGCGCGAGGCAACGATCATCATCGTGCTGCCGCCGGTGGTCTCGCGCAGGGCGCGGCGCAGCGTCACATCGGTCTTGTAATCGAGCGCCGAAAAGCTATCGTCGAACACGTAGATCTCGGGCCGCTTGACCAACGCGCGGGCGATGGAGAGCCGCTGCTTCTGCCCGCCGGATACGTTGGTGCCGCCCTGGGCGATCTCGGCGTCGAAGCGGCCTTCCTTCTCGTCGATGAATTCGGTGGCTTGGGCGACGGCCGCCGCCTGCGCCAGCGCGGCGTCGGAAGCCTCCTTGTCGCCATAGCGCAGGTTGGAGGCGATGGTGCCGCTGAGCAGCACACCCTTCTGCGGCACAAAGCCGATGCGGGCGCGCAGATCATGCTGCGCCACCTCGCGCACGTCCAAACCGTCGACGCGGATGCTGCCCCCGGTTACATCGTAGAAACGCAGCAGCAGATTGGCGATAGTGGACTTGCCCGAGCCGGTGGAGCCGATGATGGCGGTGGTCTCGCCGGGCTTAGCGGTGAAGGTAATATCGTGCAGCGCATCCTCCTCGGCGCCGGGGAAGCGGAAGTTGACGTGATCGAACACCACCAGCCCCTTATCCTCGCTGGAGAATTGCTTGGGCTGCGCCGGATCGACGATCGTCGGCTCGGTGGACAGCACCTCCTCGATACGCGCCGCCGATACCACCGCGCGCGGCAGGAATACTAGGATCATCGTCACGAACAGGAAGCTCATGATGACCTGTATCGCATACTGGGTAAAGGCCATCATGTCGCCGATTTGCAAGGAGGAGGCCGCGATCTGGTGCGCGCCGGTCCAAGTGACCAGCAGCGATACACCGTTCATTAGCAGCCCCATGATGGGCATCATCGTAGCCATCACGCGGTTGACGAACAGGCTGGTGTCCATCAGATCCCGATTGGCGGCGTCAAAGCGCGCCTTCTCGTGCTCCGCCGCGCCGAAGGCACGGATCACCAGCAGACCCGACAGGCTTTCCCGCGTGACCAAGTTGAGCTTGTCGACCAGCTTCTGGATGATACGGAACTTGGGCATCGCCACGCTCATGATAACCGCCACCAAGCAGAGCAACAGCGCCCCAGCCAACGCTAGAATCCACGTCATCGACGGCGCGCGCCGGGTCGCCATAATAACGCCGCCGATGCACATGATCGGCGCGTAACACAGCATGCGGATACCCATCTGCACAAAGACCTGCACCTGCGTGATGTCGTTGGTCGTGCGGGTAATCAGCGAGGCGGTGGAGAAGCGATCCATTTCAGCGCTGGAGAAGCTTTCCACCCGCGCGAACACGCGCTTGCGCAGCATCCGCCCCACCCCGGCCGAGGTGCGCGCCGAGATCAGCCCCACCAGCACCGTCGCCACGCCGCCAGCCAGCGCCAGCAGCAGCATCAGTCCGCCGATGCGCAAGATGTAGCCGCGCTGAACGCCTGCCATATCAGCGCCCATCTCGGTCAGGACGCCCTTGGTAATGGCCGTGCCGACCTGGCCGCGCATCATTTCCGGCAGCTGATCGGCAGCAGCGCGCAGGTTTGCCAGCGCTTCGGCGGGCATCGCCTCCAGCTCCGGCAGCCGCGCGTAGATCAGCGCCATCGGGATTTGCGCCTGCTGCCGCTCCGGCTGCGCGGCCTGCTGCTCTCCCTGCCCGCGCGTCATCGCCAGCAGCGCGCCGCCCGCGCTGCTGAACGCCGCGTCTAGCCGCGCTTGTGCCTCCTCCGAGTCCAGCACCTTGCGCACGTACAGCTCGCCCTCGGGCAGGTTGGCGTATTGCGAGGCGTAGGTTTTTCCCCGCGCGTCGGTCTGCGTGGCCGGTGTTAACGCATATTGGCTATCCGCCAGCGCGCGCTCCTCCTCGGTCATAAACAGGCGCATCAGCCGCATGCCCTGCACGCTAATCGCCTCCGGCGCGGCATGCTCGACGCCGCCCTGCTGGATGCCCACGTTGACGATGTCCGACATATATGTCGGCAAGCTGAGGTCGCACATCGCTTGAATGAACAGCAGCAGAAAGGCCAGCAGCACGCCGCCCAGAAAAGGTTTTACGTATTTCACAATGTTTTTCAAGGGCGATTCTCCCCTTTCTCTTTCATTTCGGCTTCCACCTCGGAAAAGGCTTCATCGAGGATGCCGGAAAATCGGTGCGCCTGCGCGAGCAATTCACGCGCCTCGGCCTCCCCGAAGCGCTCGATGGCGCGCCGCATCACCTGATCCATTCGCGCGTTGTTTCGCTGTACGATTTCACGCCCCTCGGGCGTCAGCGCCACGACGATCTTGCGCCGGTCCTGCCCCGACATGCTGCGCGTCACGTAGCCCTTGCGCTCCAGCGATGCCAGCGATTGCGACAGCGCCGACATCGACGCATGATGCCGCGCGTGCAGATCCGACACATTGACCTCGCGCCCATCGTGCTGCCGATCGCAGTGCCCGGCACCCGGCGCACCGCAGCCGCCTTGCATGTCCTCCTGCGCCATCGCGTGCTTCAGCGACATAAATTCTCCCGGCGGGAGATCGAACAGCGCGCTCATGCGCATCGGCACTCTGCGAAATTCCGCCAGAACGTGAAACAGCGCTTCGTGCAAACGTTCCAAATTATTTTCCTCCTTAATATTTAAGCACTTAACATTTTAGCATTTCGTATTATATCATGCCGGACGGCATTGTCAAGATGCCTTTCAAAATTCTTTCCATTGGGCTCGCTTGGCAATCATAACAGGAAAAAATATGGCGTCTCCGGCAGCATTGTGGTATAAATAAGGCAACAAAGCGTTGGAGGTGCGCCATGCAGCGTTTCACCGGCAAGGCAGACAACTATGCGCGCTTTCGTCCCTCGTACCCGGCAGCTCTGCTCGACGACCTGTACGACGAGTTTGGCGTTTCACAGGCCGGCGAAATTGCCGACATCGGCGCGGGTACCGGCATCTTTAGCCGCCTGTTGTTGGCGCGCGGCAGCACGGTTGTTTGTGTGGAACCCAACGACGAGATGCGCGGGCAACTGGAGTCCTCGCTGCGCGGCCATCCCAATGCCCGCGTAATCAGCGCCCCGGCCGAGGCCACCGCCCTGCCCGATGCCAGCATCGGCTGTATCACCGTTGCGCAGGCCTTTCACTGGTTCGATCGCTCCGCTTTTCGCGCCGAGGCGCGACGCATCCTGCGGCCCGGCGGCAAGGTGGCGCTGATTTGGAACAGGCAGGATCGCGAGGCTCCCTTTATCCAAGCGCAGCACGCGCTGCACGCGAAATTTTGTACCAGCTATAACAGCCATCCAATGGACGACCTTGAAACACCAGCGTCCTTTGACGACTTCTTTGCCGCTCGCTGCATGCTGCGCACCTACCCAAACGGCTATGATACCGACGAAGAAGCCTACATTGGCCGCTGCTTGTCTAGCTCCTACGCGCCTAAGCTAAGCGATGCGAATCACGCGGCTTACGTGGCGGCGCTGCGCGGGCTGTTTTCTCGCTATGCGGTCGGCGGTCTGCTGCACATACCCAACAATACAAGCTGTTATCTGGGTCACGTTTAGCAGCAGCCCGGCAAGCTTATCCGAAAATTAGAATTGGTTTAGAATAAGCAGAGATACCTTGACAGGCGAGGTATCTCTGCTTTATGATCTGCTTGTCATCAAACGCTTCCCACGCGTTTAACGGAGGTGAGCCCTTGTCCCTTACCGCAGACCTTGTCCGAGGCCACACGGAATCCATCATCCTTGCCCAGCTTATGGAGCGCGACAGCTATGGCTACGAGATCAACAAGGCCATTCAGGCGCAAACCGGCGGCGATTATGAGCTGAAGGAAGCCACGCTCTACTCCGCCTTTCGGCGGCTGGAACAGGCCGGACTGATCTCCTCCTATTGGGGAGACGCCACCACCGGCGCGCGCAGGCGCTATTACGCCATCACCCCCAACGGCCAGCGCTTCTACTGCCGTAGCCGCGAGGAATGGCACAACGCCCGGCGCATCATCGACGCACTGCTGCCCTAACACCACGATAAAGGAGACGAATTGCCGCATGAGCACCAAGCTTCGCGCCTATGTCGACACCCTGTTTGAAAACGCGCCCACCACCACCCGGGTCTACGATCTCAAGGAAGAGCTGCTCGCCAACCTAGAGGAGAAATATGCCGATCTGCTGGCCGAGGGCTACAGCGAGACCGACGCGTATGCCAGCGTAATCACCGGTCTGGGCGATGCCGAAGAGCTGATCGCCAGCTTATCGCGGGAGCCGGAGCCGCGCGATTACGCCAGCGAGGATCTGCGCGCGCAAACCGCGCAGATCGTGTCCACCTCGGCATTCCTCTACTGCCTTTCCATCGCCGCCTTTTTGCTGGTGCGCATGGTGCTGGGCAATACGCTGGGCTGGGTAGCCTTCTGGGTGGTAGCCGGATTTGCCACCGCGCAAACCGTGTACCACCTCATGACGCACCCGGAGATCGTGCGCGGGTTCTCGCGCCTGCCCCGCAAGCGCCGCAAGCAGCTGCGCGGCACCATCTCCTCGATCCTCTGGCTGAGCACGGTGATCCTGTATTTCGTCATCAGCTTCGCCTTCGGCGGTTGGGCGCTCTCGTGGCTGATCTTCTTGGTTTCCGCTATCCTTGAGCAGATCATTACGCTGCTGTTTAAATCGGGGGAAGAATAAAATGGCAAGCGCCGTCAGCCGACGCGTGCTCGCGTTCTTGGCCATCGCTCTGCTGCTTTTATTCGTACTGCTCCGCAGCACCAAAGGAGGATTTTCAGTGTTTTCATTATTTTCCGACGGAGAGACCGAGGTCGTGCTCGACGAACGCTTCGATATCCGCGGCGTCGACGATCTTTCCATCGACATTCAGTACCTGAACGTGGATATTATTTCCACGCCGGATGAACAAGTGCGCGTGGTGCTCGAAAGCAACTTGGCGCGCGAAAACTGCGCCGAAGTGGCCGTGGAGCGCGACGGCAACAAATTCAAGGTGGAGCAGCTTCATCGCGTGCGTTTCGGCATCTTCTTAGGCGTGCGCGAGCGGCTTACCGTTTACCTGCCCGCCGCCTATGCCGACGCGCTGTCGCTGCGCCTGCGCTCCGGCAACCTGAACATGCTCGACGCCCGCAGGCTTTCCGATATCGCTGTACACGTGACCTCCGGCAACTTGGAGATCGGCGATTTGTCCTGCCCCAACTACGCCGTGCAAACCACCTCCGGCAACGTGACGCTGGGGAACTGGAACGGCGAGGGCAAGCTGCAGCTCGCCTCCGGCACGCTGCGCATACAGGCGCTCACCGGCGAGAAGCATGCCATCCGCGCGGCATCCGGCGCGATACGCATCGGCGCGCTGCGCGGCAACGTAAACCTCGACATTACCTCCGGCACGGTAAAGATCGAGTCCTTTGCGGGGCAAGGCAGTTTGTCCAGCTCTTCCGGCGGGGTTAACGTCGATATCGAGCGCCTAACCGGCGATCTGCGCCTGCACTGTACCTCCGGCACCATCAAGGCGACGCTGCCCGAATCCGCCTCCTTCTTCTTCGAGGGCAAGAGCCTCTCCGGCGGCATCAAGACCGACTTCGCCACCAACAAGGATGGCCGCCGCCACACCGCCACCGTCGGCAACGAGGCACAGTATAAGCTGAACTGCGATACGACCTCCGGCTCGATCCGCGTTAGCTACCGCTGATGCTGTTCAGAAACCAAGGCAAAGCCCGCGCCGCCTTTTCCGGCGGCGCGGGCTTACTCTTTTGGATAAACGACGTTTACGAGCGGCGCCGCGAAGGTCCAGGGCGATCGCAAAGCCCTGGTCGCTCCCCGAAGGGAGCGAAATATCCCTCGATTTGAGCAAAGATTTCGCCCTCACGGGCGACAAAAGGGCTTTCCGCTCGCCCTTTTTCAACCTTCGGGGCACAACTTCATTCATTGCCTATGAATGAAAATGAAAATGCTTTTGCCCTGCGAGCGGCGCACGGCCAGCGCATTTACCCACCAAATAAAACCAAATGTAGGAAATCGGGATCAAGAGCAGCTCTGAGCATCTTTCTGTGCACGGAGATCTTCTTGGACGTCGGGGCACGTTTGAGACAAGAGAGGGCGACTTTACGTAA
>JAVBMD010000011.1:0-183707 GCA_031552825.1 Eubacteriales bacterium | reverse complement strand
ATTTCCGGTGGTTATGGCGAAGGGGTTCCACCTGTTCCCATTCCGAACACAGAAGTTAAGCCCTTCTGCGCCGATGGTACTTGGCTGGAGACGGCCCGGGAGAGTAGGTCGCCGCCGGATTCCAACGCAAAACACCCGCTCTTTCGAGTGGGTGTTTTGTTGTGCGGGGACTGTTATCTATTGTTCGCGATAGTGAAATTCAGTAACATACCATGCCTCACCGGGTTTCTTTTCAAGCGTGAGGATTACAGTGCCATTCTTCTTGCTGCCGATAAACGGTATCGTAAATTTTGCTTCTCCATACTGATTGGTGACGTCGATGCTTGCTTGCGGCATGTCGCCGTATCCCTCAATCGTGCCAAACAGATCCAAGATTGCCGGGTTTGTTTCGATAAAATACTGCGCAGCTTTGTAAGAAGCGTCGTTTTTTATGACCGACATGATGCTGGAAATCAGCGCAGAGGCGGCGAAAACAACTGCGAGTACGATCCCGATACAGGCAACAAGCTTAAAAAAGCGATTTTTTTCTTCGGTATCTTGTATACGTCTGTACCGGCGAACTTGTCGCCTATTTTGCGTTTGCTTGCGCTGCAATTCAATGCGATTAACTCAAGTGGCCATAAGCAAGTGAATACGTTCCTTAACAAGAGGCGAGATGGGGAAGGGATCGCCAAAGGATCTCTGGCATCACGAACGGCCAACCCAAACAGACGCTTGCCGATGCTGGCGCCTCGAACGATGTCCTTAATCAAGTAAAGCAAAAAGGCAGGAAAAATCAACGATGACAAGGAGGCGGCAAGACTTTTATGATCGGTTCGCTTAAAAATTTCCGGAATGGCAAGCGATAGATAAACGCAGGAAACGAGCAGATGGTCGATGAAAAAAGCGCCAACCCTAACGGCAATATCGGCCTTTGTAATCGTGGCTGGCTGTGTTGCGACAGCATTATCTGTGAGAAGTGAGATGTTTTTCATCGTGGGAAATCCCCTTATGGCAGAATATAGGCGCTGCCTTTATTCTAATGCTTGTCGGCTTGAAATACAAGTGATGTTTGGCGTCGTTGTTACCTGTGCAAAAGCTGTGCAACGAAATGCATTGATTTTCTTCACTATTTCCTATATAATAAGTATGGAAAAGCGAGTGAAGGAGGGGCATTGCTATGAAGCTTATCATCGCCATCGTGCAGGACGAAGATGCTTCCCGTTTGATTAACAGCCTTATGAATGATGGGTTCAGCATTACGAAGTTGGCGACGACCGGCGGATTTTTGCGTGCGGGCAATACGACGTTGCTTGTCGGCGTGGACGATCAGCGCTATCAAGCTGCGATGGATATCATCGAGAAGGTATGCAAGAGCCGCAAGCAAATCGCGACTTCGCCTTCGCCGGTAGCCGGTTCCGCGAGCGTATATGTGCCCTATCCGATTGAGGTTGTGGTGGGCGGTGCGACGATCTTCGTGCTGGAAGTTGAAAATTTTGTAAAGCTTTAAGCGCGCGTTGTGCCATCCGAAAGGATGAACGAGTTGCAGTTTCAAGATTTTGTCGATCAGTCTGCCTCGATTGAGAATCTGCAAAAGGATTTTCAGTCCGGGCAGTTTGTTCATGCCTATCTTTTTTCTGGGGCGCCCGGCGTGGGGAAGCGCAGCCTTGCCAACCTATGCGCGCAGGCGCTGTATTGTGATCGACCGAATCGCCCCTGCGGCGCTTGTGCGGAATGCCAACGCTTCGAACACGGAAATCACCCGGATGTGTTCCGGATTCGACCGGAACGTTCCATCGGCGTTGATGCAATTCGTGAGCTGATCGCCAATATCCAGCTTCGGGCATTCGCGGATGGATACAAAGCCGTGATAATCGAGCAAGCTGATCGCATGACCCCGCAGGCGCAGAATTGCCTGCTGCGCACGTTGGAGGAACCGCCGACCAATACGGTGTTTTTTTTGACCTGTGATGTGTTGAGCGCGATTTTGCCAACGCTGCTTTCCCGCAGCAGGCTCGTTCGATTGGCACCGCTCCCCAAGGAGGCCATGCTGCGCAGATTAGCCGCTCACGGCATCGCGCCGGAACGGGCGGTGTTGCTGGAAGCGTTGGCGCAAGGTTCGGTGGGCAAGGCGCTGACCATCGAGCAGGACGAGGGGTATTGGCCGTTGCGCGATCGCGTGTTGCGCGCGCTGTTTGAACTGACGGGTTCAGCTGCACTGCAGGCTGCGGCGGAACTCAAGGAAGAGAGGGCGCGAGGCGAGCAGGTGCTTGACATTGCGGAAACCGCCTTTGGCGATGCGCTGCGCATGCCGCTGCTGAATCTGCGCTTGCCGGAGCAAACTTATCCTCAAGCATGGCTTAGCTTTGCCCAGCGGGCTTCGGAATCGGCCAAATTACGGCTGATGCGCGGTGTGGTGGAAGGGAAAAAAATGCTCTCTAGCAATGTGGCGTTGCAAGCGGTGCTGGAGCGGCTGATTATCAATCTTGCGGAGGAAAATACAGCATGTCGATGGTAATCGGGGTTCGATTTAAACGTGCAGGCAAGGTCTATTACTTTAGCCCCGGCGAGTTGGAAGTACATGTGGGGAACGCTGTTGTCGTGGAGACGGCGCGCGGGCTAGAATTCGGCGAGGTAATCACCGGTGCTCGAGATGTGCCGGAGGAGCAAATTGTCGCGCCGCTGAAGCAAGTTTTGCGCATCGCGACCGAACAGGACGCGCGCAATGCTGCCGCCAACGAGGAAAATGAGCGCAATGCGTACATCATCTGCCAAGACAAGATCATCGAGCACAAGCTGGAGATGAAACTGGTCGATGTGGAATATACCTTCGACAACAGCAAGATCATCTTCTATTTTACCGCCAATGGGCGTGTGGACTTCCGCTCGCTGGTGAAGGATTTGGCCTCGGTGTTTAAAACACGCATCGAGCTGCGCCAGATTGGCGTGCGCGACGAGGCCAAGATGCTCGGCGGTTTGGGGCCTTGCGGACGCCAGATCTGTTGCGGCGCTTTTTTGGGCGAGTTCCAGCCAGTATCCATCAAGATGGCCAAGGAACAAAGCCTTTCGCTCAACCCCACAAAAATTTCCGGCTTGTGCGGCCGCTTGATGTGCTGCCTGAAGTATGAGCAAGAGACCTACGAGCAACTGCGCAAGCGCATGCCGCGTGTCGGCAAGGATATTATGACGCCTGACGGCATCGGTACGGCACTGGATATCAACGTGCTCAAGGAAACCGTGCGCGTGCGCATCGCCAAGGGCGACTCCACCGAAATCAAGGAGTATCCTGTGGACGATTGCGCCAAGCCGACGCAGGAGCAGAGTGCCGTCGCGCGCGAGCAGCAGGCCGAACGCGCCGCTGCGGAGGCTGAGCGCGCCGCCGCCCGTGAGCAACATATGTTGGAGCGGCGAAATAGCGGGCAAGGGAATGGCAATCGCCGTCCCGGACGCGGCGGGGGGCGAGATCGCGCCGCCACGCCAACGCCCAATGCGCAGCAAACTAGGCCGGTTGCGGAGCAAACGCCTCCGCCGGTCGAGGAATCGCTGGACCTTCCCGAGGATCTGGATATCGCCGATTTGCAGGTGCTCGAAAACGAGGAACGGTTTTTTGATGCCGATGAATAATTCGGATCATTCGTCGAGCGAAACCAATGTGATGTGTTTTCTTATTGCTTTTACGCGACTAGAATGATAAAATACCACTGAACTTGGATAGACAATTGAAAGTAAATCTGGAGGTGTTATTATGGCTTACACGATCAATGACGAATGCATCAGCTGCGGGGCGTGCGAGGGCGAATGCCCGGTTCAGGCTATTTCCGAGGGCGACGGCAAGTATGTGATCGACGCAGATACCTGCATCGACTGCGGCGCATGCGCCGAGGTGTGCCCAGTCAACGCGCCGCAGCAGGCGTAAGCCCTTCAGGTGCAAAAGGCATTGCGAGCGGGAGTTTCCGGCTCGCTTTTCTATGCAATATTTTGACTTGGAAAGATTGACAGAGCTAGTGGAAAGATGTACTATTGCGATATATAAACGAAAGATAATGGAGGAATTGTAAGATGGGCAAGTTTGTTGTCAAGGAAACCAACACTGGCTGGAATTTCAAGCTGGTCGCCGGCAATGGCGAAACCATTGGCACCAGTGAGGTGTACAGCGCCAAGGCCTCCTGCCTGAACGGTGTGGACAGCGTGAAGCGCAATGCCGTCGCTGCCAAGCTCGAGGATCAGACCGCCGGAGAGAGCGCTACCAATCCGAAGTTCGAAGTGTATTTGGATAAGGCTGGTGAGTATCGTTTCCGTCTCAAGGCTACCAATGGCGAGCCGATCTTGGCTTCCGAGGGTTATAAGGCCAAAAATAGCTGCATAAACGGCATCGAGAGCGTGCGCAAGAACGCGCCGGATGCGGTGATCGTGGAAGAGCCGAAGGCGTAATCATCGCCTTTGGGCGAGATCATCTTTTTAGGAGGAAATGTACACATGGCAACGCAAAATGATACCCCCGAGAAGAAGGCTCCCGTGAAAAAGGCTGCCGAAAAAAAGCCACCAGTGGAGCGTGAGATCGTACGGGTGAAGAAGGATACAGAGGAAATGGCGGAGACCGCGAAGAAGGCCGCTACCCGTGCTGTCGAAGAGCCGGTTGAAGAACAAGTTGATGAGACGGTGGATACGGTTGCGGAAACCGCGCATGAGGTGGTTGAAGAAGCGCCTAAGGCGAAGCCCGAGCGCGTCGTAGTCAACAAGAACAATCAGCCGGTTAAGGCGGCGGGAGAAAAGAAGTCCTCCATGCCGTGGCGCATCTGCGCGTTCGCGTGCTGGCTGATCGGCATTCTCGGGATGGTCGGCGCGGTGATCATGATTATGGAAGGCAACGAGCGGCTGATGTACGTCGGCATCGGCGTCGCTGCCGTGGCTTGCGTGATCGGTTCCCTGCTGTGGAAGAAGGCCAATCGCATCAGCCCCTGTACCGTTCCGCAGGATGGCACTTTCGGCTCCAAGATGAAGACCTTCTTCTGGAACCAGATGGGCGTGCTGTTCACCTTCATTATCTTCCTGCCCATCGGCTTGGCGTTAATGCTCAAGAGCGACAAACTCAGCCCGCAGGGCAAAAAGATCGCTTCGATTATTACTGCGGTGCTTGTCGCGGTGGTCGGCGCGGTATCTTACGATTATAACGCGCCTGTCGCCGAGGTCGCCAGCCGCGCCAGCGCCGAGGAAGTGCAGGCGCAGGCCGCCGCAGGAGAGATTACCATTCCTGATGGTTACGCCGACAAGCTTGAAAACGATGCGTTCTGGACACAATACGGCTATTCTTTCCACTTCGATCAGGATTGCCGCACCATCACCCGCTCGCTGAAGATCTATGCAGGTTCGCTTGCGGATGCCTTAGACGCCAAGAAGCTGGATCCTTGCGACTTTTGCGCGTTGGAACCGGCACCCGCGCCGTAAGTGTTGCGGATCAAAGCCAAGCATGCCAAGCGGGGCAAGGGGAGAGTGCTTCTCCTTTTGTCCCGCTTTATGTTGGCATACACGCGGCATTGCCGCTGAAAGGAAATCTATGCAAGCACAACCCAAATTCGGTCCGGCGGGGAATTCGGATTCCTTTTATGCTGCCGGGTATAAGCACACAGAGCAAGCTCCGGCTTGGCTGGCAGCAATGGGGCTGACGGTGATGGAGTATTCCGCCGGGCGCGGCGTAAACCTAAAGCGCGAAACCGCCGAGCGCATCGGTGAAGCGGCCAAGGCGCACGGCGTTACGTATAGCATCCACGCGCCGTACTTTATCAATCTCGCTAATCCAACGCCGGAGCGATATGCGCGAAATCTGGCCTACATTTTTGACAGCGCGCATGCGGTGCGCATGATGGGCGGCGACCGCGTGGTGGTGCACGTAGGCTCCGACGCAAAGATGGATCATGCCGAGGCCATTCACAACGCGCACGAGAATTTGAAGATCATCCGCGGCGACATGATCGCCGCCGGGGTAGGCGATGTACACTTGTGCCCCGAGACCATGGGGCGTGATAACCAGATCGGCGATTTGGACGAAATTCTGCGAATCTGTGAGCTCGACGAGAGCTTTATCCCCACAATCGACTTTGCGCACCTGCATGCGCGCGGGCGCGGCGGCATCACGTGCGCCGAGGATTTCGACGCCATCCTGCGCCGAATGGCCGAGGTGCTGGGCATGGATCGCGCACGCGCATTCCACGCGCATTTTTGCCGCATAGAGTATACGCAGGCGGGCGAAAAGCGGCACTGGACATTTGCCGACACGCGCTTTGGCCCCGATTTTGCGTTGCTTGCGCCGCTATTGGTTTCCGGCGGTTGGGCGCCAACCATCATCTGCGAGTCCAGCGGCACCATGGCCGAGGATGCCTGCGCGATGCGGGACATGGTGGAGCAGGCGCGTAGCGCAAAAGAATCTAGCGAATCGTGAGGAAAAACTTGTGTGCGATGCGCTGCTGTGATAAAATAAACTGAATATGTAATCGAAAAGGATGTGTACGAACATGAACGCGCGGACACAGGCGCTTTTATCGCGTTTGCCTAGCGGCGCGCAGGCGGCGCTGGTGCACAATGCCTCCAATATGCGTTACCTCAGCGGGTACACCGGCGAAGGGCTGCTGCTGATCGCCGCAAGCGAGCAGGCTGTGATTACCGACTTCCGCTACACCGAGCAGGCGCGAGGTGAGGCGCCGGGTTATGCGGTGCATCAAACCGAGCCGGACAAGCGTGCCAACGCCATCGTGCGCGAACTGCTGGCGGCGTCGGGCATTGGCGCTGTCGCTATCGAGGAGGATACCCTCACATACGCCGACTATAAAAAGCTGGCGGAGGATGTGCCGGGCGTCACCTTTGTTTCGCTGGAGGGCGTGCCGGAGAAGCTGCGCCTCATCAAGGACGCCAAGGAGGCCGACGCGTTGGCGCGCGCCAACGGCATCACCGCGCAAGCGTTCGATTTTATCTGCACCTATATCCGTCCGGGCATGACCGAGAAACACATCGCGCTGGAGCTGGAGCGCTGGATGCAGGAGCATGGTGCGCAGGGCATCGCGTTCAACACCATCATCGCATCCGGCCCCAACGGTTCGCTGTGCCATGCTACGCCCGGCCCGCGCGCCGTGCAGGCCGGCGACCTCATCACGTTGGATTTCGGCGCGCGCGTGGATGGCTACTGCGCCGACATGACGCGCACCGTCGCGCTGGGCGAAATCTCCGACAAACAGCGTCACATTTACGCTACCGTACAGGAAGCGCAGCGCCTCGCGTTGGCTGCCGCCAAGCCCGGCGCTAAGTGTAAGGACGTCGATGCCGCCGCGCGCAATTACATCAACCAAGCGGGATATGCCGGGAAGTTTGGCCATGGGTTGGGTCATGCCACCGGTTTGGATATCCATGAGGAGCCGCGCTGCAATACCATTTCCGATGCGACGCTGGAAGAGGGGATGACCATGACCATCGAGCCCGGCGTGTACATAGAAGGCTTTGCGGGCGTGCGCATCGAGGACAGCGTGCTCATCACGCGCGATGGATGCAAAATCCTCACCCCGGCGACCAAGGAATTGGTGACGTTACCGGCAAAATAATCCGGTGAAATTGCACTAAAAGGTATAGACGCATCGCAAAAGAGACAGAATCAAGTTTGTGGAGGGGTTGTCAATGATTACAGCCAGCGATTTTCGCAAGGGATTGACCGTAGAGTGGGACGGAGGCGTTTGGACCGTCGTAGATTTCCAGCACGTCAAGCCGGGCAAGGGCGCGGCCTTTGTGCGCACCAAGATCAAGAACATCATGAATGGTGCCGTCGTCGAGCGCTCTTTTAACCCCACCGATAAGATGCCCCGTGCGATTATCGAGACCAAAGAGATGAACTATCTGTACAAGGATGGCGATCTCTATTACTTTATGGATACCGAAACCTTCGAGCAGCTGCCGCTGAACCACGATCAGGTGGAAGATGCGATCCAGTTCGTAAAGGAAGACACCACCGTGCAGGTGCGTTTCTTCAAGGGCAGTGCCTTTTCGGTGGAAGCGCCGAACTTCGTGGTGCTCGAGGTGGTTGACACCGAGCCGGGCTTCAAGGGCGATACCGCCTCCAATACCTACAAGCCCGCCAAGCTTGAGACCGGCCTAGAAATCCAAGTGCCGCTGTTCATCAACATCGGCGATAAGCTTCGCGTGGATACGCGCTCCAGTGAATATATGGAGCGCGCCTAATTCGATCCAGCAACGAACCATCGTGAGGGAGGGGTAACGACCATGAGCGCGATGACCGATCAGGTTTCCTACCTAAAAGGGCTTGCTGATGGGCTGAAGATTACCGATGCGGAGAATACCGGCAAACTGTTGCTCGCCATCATTGATACGCTGGACGCGATGGCTGCCAACATCACCCGCGTTGAGGCGGCGCAGAAGGAACTGGACGACTACGTCGAGGACATCGACGAGGATCTCTCCGAGATCGAAGAAATCCTCTTCGGCGAGGATGACGACGAGGACGATGACGACGATGAGGATGAGGACGGCGAGGATGGGCTGATCGAGTACGATTGCCCGCATTGTGATACCACCATCTTTTTTGACGAGGATGCCTTCTCTATGGAGGAGGATCACAAGTGCCCCAACTGCGGGAAGCCGATCTTCGGCGAGGACGATGAGGACAAAGACTGAGCCGTCTCTTTTCACGGACAAAATCCCGGCGCTTTCGCCCGGGATTTTTCTATGCCTTGCTGTCTCGCTGCGATAGCAGTTTCTATATAGCGTTTTGATACCGCCTGCGTTATAATAAAAGACAGTCGGCATCCTTGCGGAGCCGAACCGGAAAGCCCGGGAGCTTTTACCGTCGGGTATCCATTGAGAACTTGAACGGAGGAAATCAGGATGCAAAAGGGAATCGGCTCGTCCAAGCTCAATGCGCGCAGGCTGGCCGTGGTGGGGTTGCTGCTTGCGCTGATGGTGATCTTTGCGTTTACACCGCTGGGGTTTATCCCTATCGCGCCGGGGGTGGCGATCACGTTGCTGCACATACCGGTATTGGTGGGGCTGCTGTACGAGGGTTTCGGCGTAGGCGCGCTGCTCGGCTTGCTGTTCGGCGTGTTGAGCCTGATCCGTGCGCTGACGCCGGCGCAGCCGCTGGACGCGCTGTTCGTCAATCCGCTGGTTTCGGTGTTGCCGCGCCTGTGCGTGCCTTGCGTTGCGTGGGCAGCGTATCGCGGCGCGTTGGCGGTCGGCAAAGGGAATACACGCATGCCGTTGGCGTGGGCGCTTTCAGCCGTCGCCGGTACCATCACCAATACGGTGCTGGTGCTGGGCATGCTCTACTTGGTGTATGGTGCGAGGGTGGCGGAGCTGATGCAAGTTGCATCCGTATCGCTGCTGGCTGTATTGGGCGGCATCGCGCTAACCAACGGTACGGCCGAGGTGTTGTTTGCGGCGGTGGTGGTGCCTGTGCTGTTGGGCGCGTTAACGCGCCGCAGAACTGTGCGAGGGGGAGAAATACAATGATTATGACGATGGACATCGGCAATACCAGCATCAAGGTGGCGTTGTTTCGCGGAGAAGAGCTGGTGCAGTATTGGCGCTTGACCACCGACGATACCCGTACTTCCGACGAATTCGGCATCGTTCTGGCCGATTTGTTCCGCCACAACGGCGTGTCGATGGGGGATGTGAGCGGCATCATGATTTCCTCGGTGGTGCCTACCATCAACTACACCATCGACCACATGTGCCGGAATTATTTTAAGCAAGAGCCGCGCTTTCTGGCGCCCGGCACCAAGACAGGCATCCACATCAAGTATGACAATCCCCGCGAACTGGGTTCGGATCGTATCGCCAACGCGGTGGGCGCGTTCGCGCTGTATGGCGGTCCCTGCATCTTCATCGACTTCGGCACCGCCACTACCTACGGCGTGGTTTCGGCGGAGGGGGAGTTTCTCGGTGGCGCCATCGCGCCGGGCATCAAGATGGCGGCGGAGGGGTTGGTAAAATCCGCGGCCAAGTTGCCGCGCGTAGAGCTGCAGCGCCCCGATACGGTGATCGCGCGCACCACGGTGAGCAACATGCAGTCCGGGTTGATCTACGGTTTTACCGGTGCGGTGGAGTATATCGTGCGCCGTATGAAGGAAGAATTGGGCGAGCCGAGCGCGAAGGTGATCGCCACCGGCGGCATGGCGCGCCTGATCGCGCCCGAATCCAATGCGATCGACCATCTGGACGGCTTGCTGACGCTCAAAGGGCTGCGGCTGATTTATGAGCGCAACCTCGCGGTTGCCAAAGGAGGAAACTGAAGCTGTGCGCAAGGTTATTATCGGCTTTCTGGGTTGCGGCAACGTCGGCTGCGGCGTATACAATCTGCTCCATCAGGCGGCGGGGCAGTTCGGCCATCGCGAGGGTCTCGAATTCGTGCTCAAGAAAGCCCTGGTGCGCAACCCGCATAAGGCGCGCAGCACCGTCATCCCCTGGCAGTTGCTCACCGATATGCCCGAGGAGGTGCTCGACGATCCGGAGATTGAGATCGTTCTGGAGTTTCTCGGCGGAGAACAACCTGCCACCGAATATTTGCTGCGCGCTTTGCGCAACGGGAAAACCGTCGTCACCGCCAACAAGGTAGCGCTTGCCGCCAACTGGCACCTGCTGCAGGCCGAGGCAAAGACGCGCGGCACAGGCCTCTACTACGAGGCCAGCGTATGCGGCGCGGTGCCGATCATCCGCGCGTTGGGTGATTCGCTGCAGGCCAACCAAATCGATACCATCATGGGCATCATCAACGGCACCACCAACTACATCCTCACGCGCATGACCTGCGAGGGCAAGGATTATGAGGAAGTGCTATTTGACGCGCAACGCCTCGGGCTGGCCGAGCCGGAACCCTCCGCCGACGTGGACGGTTACGACGCGGTGTACAAGCTTTCGATCCTGGCTTCGCTGGCTTTTCACGCGCACGTGCCGGTGAAGCGCATCTATCGCGAGGGCATCACCGGAATCACCGCGCAGGATATCGCCTATGGCAAGGAGATGGGGTTGACGCTCAAGCTGCTTGCCGTGGCCAAGCGCGCGGGGCAGCTTGTCGAGGTGCGCGTACATCCGACCTTTGTACCCGATGAGCACCCGCTGGCCAGCGTCTCCGGCGCATTCAACGCGGTGTACTTGCGCGGCAGTTCCTGCGGCGAGATGATGTTTTATGGGCGTGGCGCGGGCGATGCGCCCACCGCCAGCGCCGTGGTGTCAGATCTTATCATGGCCGCAGGCGCGCAGGAGCATCGGCACCCGACCTTCGCCAATGAGGAGCACGCCCCGACGGATCTGAACTTCGATTTCGACTGGACCTGTGTCTACTTCATTCGCCTGTTGGCTTCGGACAAGCCCGGCGTGCTGGCCTCGATCACGGGCTGCTTCGGAGCGGAGGGCATCAGCATCGCTTCGATGGTGCAGCGCCCCGGCACCACCGCCAGTGATCGTGTATCGCTGGTGTTTGTCACGCATCGGGCGCACGAGCAGTCGGTGATGCGTGCGCTCAAGGCGCTCAACCCCGGCGTTGCCACGGTAGGCAGCGTGATTCGCGTGGAGGGACGAGACGAATAAAAAAAACGCACAAAGGAGAAGAATCATGAAAAAGATGCGCACGGCACAATCGCCTAGGTTCGGCAAGGTGTTTCGGTTGTTTCTCTTGGCTTTCATTGCGGTATTTCTGCTACGCTGGGCATACGAATTCTTCTTCACAAGCCGCGATATCCTTTTGCCCGGTAGCGCGTTGAACACCAATTTCCGGCTGATGGATGAGGTGGTCGTCACAAATTATGTCTCCGACAAAATCGTGCAAAAGAGCGCGCAAGGACAGTCGGTCACCTTGGATCAGAAGTATGCGCAAACCGCGAATATGAGTGCCAGCACCTCGGAGTTTTCCCGCGATAACGCGGCGCTGCGCCAGACGATCGCGGAGCAGGAGGCGGTGGTTCAATCCGAAAACCTCTCCGGGCTGCCCGGTGCGCAGCGGTTAGCGATGACCATCGGCGTGGCGCCGGAGCGCTTCGACGCGCTGGTGGAGCGCATTCGCGCAATTGGAACGGTGCATAGCTTTGGCGTTTTCAAAGAGGACAAAACCGGGGCGTACCGCAAGCTGTTGGCCGAGCAGGAAACGCTCAACAAGACGCGCGCTTCTTACCTTGCGATCAAGGAAATGGGCGGCGACATCAAAGATCTGCTGCTGCTCGAAGAAAAGATTCTTGAGGTGGAAAAGAGCCTGCAAGATCTGGGCGTTAACATCGATTTGTATGCAGAGGAACAGTCGTTCTGCACCATTAATTTTACCTTAAGCGAGACCAAGGCGGAGACGATCTCGGTGCGTTTCCTGCTGGGGTGCGCGCAAAGCGCTTTCTTCTGGACGCTTGGCGCGTTCGCGCTGTTCACCCTAATGCTATGCATGGCATGGGTTTTCGCGGCGGGATCACAGCGCATGATGGAGCTGCTCAAGCGGGGGAACAACGCCGAGGAGCCGAAGCATCCCGGCGAATAAGCACAGCACCCCGGCGTTGCAATCATGCGGAGAATACGCTACAATATACGGAAATATTAAAGCATACACGCCGCTTTCCGGGGGTGAAACCGCATGTTGATCTTGGATAAGGAAACCTTGCGCGCCGAGGTGCGCAACGCCATGCGCAAAACCGATGCGCTGGATTTGTGGACGGAATTGCCCGTAGATCCGATCACCGAGGAGCGACGTGCCGGTGTCGTCGCGCTGCTGACCGAGCAGCCCGAGCTGCTGCGCGAGGCGCGTGCGTTGGGGCTGTATCTGCCGGAGGAGCGCATCGAGTGTGCCGACATGATATTTCGCGCGCTATTCCGTGAGCGGACGCCGGTAGGCGAGGCGGCGATGCGCATCCTGTTGACGCTGGAACGGTTAGGCGTACCGCTGAGCGAGCGGCAATGGACCCCCGCGGGCGAGATGGAGCTGGCAATGGCGCCTGCGGAGCGGCTGGATCGCGTGAGGACGTTGGCAAAATTGCGCGGCATCACCTGCCTAGTAGACCCCTTTGCGGAAAACGCTGGCGCGGTGTGGAAAAGTGTGGATGAAGCGGCCGTGTCGGCGGGGATGTTGCCGGTGCTATCGATTCAAACGCTTCAGCACGCCATCGAGCGCGATCTGCCGCTGACGGCGCAGGAGGGCGAGATTGAGCGCGACCCGCGCGGCGCGCACGTGGAGAAGATATTGAGCGTGCTGGACGGCTGGGCGGATCGCTTTGGCGTACATATGCTGCGCGCCGACTGGTCGAAGGTTCCCTTTGAGCGCGACCCGCTGCTGCGCTACGCGATTCTGCCCTTCTGTGAGCGGCGCGGGCTGCCGATGCAACTGGTGCTCTCCGCCAAGCCGGAGGAGGCCGTGGCGCAGTGGGCGTGGGTGCGCAACGCGCTGCGCCGAGCCAAGACACTTAAGCTGGTGCTGGTGGCGCGGGAAGTGGTCGGCGCAAAGCTGGCGCTCGAGGATGCAGCCGATGAATTTGGGCGGCGCGTTTTCCCGGTGCTGGCCGATAAGGCGGCTGATCCGGCGAAGATCATCGCCTGTGCGGGCATGCGCGCGGCGGCTTATGCCAGCGGCGTGTCGGTGCTGGAGCAGCTCATCGGCGATTGGGTGTGCGCGCGGCGCGAACTTTCGCAAGCGCTGTTTGATCGCTATCTGTCGCTTATAAAAATGGGATGGGGCGTGCGCTCCGAGGAGATCGAGGCCGATTGTGCTCGGTTAACAGGTGGCAATTGGGCGGAATTCTGCAAATTTGCCTGATCCTTGTAATAGACTAAAGGAAAAGCAGCGCGCTTGGCGCAAGGAAAGACGGAGGGAAATACGATGGCGGAAAAGAATCCGGTGTTCACGATCACGATGGAAAACGGCGGCACGATGGTGGGCGAGCTGTACCCCGATGTGGCGCCCAACTCGGTGGCGAATTTTATTGAGCTAGCCAATAGCGGCTTTTATGATGGCGTGATCTTTCATCGCGTGATCCCGGGCTTCATGATTCAGGGCGGCGATCCGCAGGGCAAGGGCATCGGCGGCCCCGGCTATAGTATCGCCGGTGAGTTTACCATGAATGGGCATAAGAATGATTTGAAGCACGATCGCGGCGTGCTGTCTATGGCGCGGTCGCAGGATCCCAATTCCGCCGGTTCGCAGTTTTTCGTGATGGTGGAGAAATCCCCGCACTTGGATGGCCAGTACGCCGCCTTTGGCAAGGTGCTCGAGGGCATGGAGGTGGCCGACGCCATCGTTTCCACCAAGCGCGACCGCAGCGATATGCCGCTGGAACCGCAGCGCATGAAGGCCGTGCGGTGCGAAACCCACGGCGTAGAATACAAGGCGCAGAAGCGCGCGCGCTGACCCGCGCCGCAAGGCAACGGAAGGAGAGAGCGCATGGAGAAAATCAAGACCACGGTGCGCATCGCCGGACGCGAATACACGATGAGCGGCACCGACTCCGAGGAGCATATGCATCGTGTGGCGGAGTTTGTGGATCGCAAGATGGACGAGCTTTCACGCGTGACGCGCATGCCTAGTAACATGGTATCGGTGCTGACGGCGATGAACGTATCGGACGAACTGCTCAAGGCGCAGGACGAAAATACCCGCCTGCGCAAGGAGATGCTGGAGTTGCAGCAGCAGATGCAGAAGTTGCGCTCGGCGCAGAGCACCGCCACCGCCAAAGCCGTGGCCAAAGCGAAAGCGCCGGGCAAGGGCAAGGCCGAGGAAGAGATGGCGGTGGACTGAGCGTGGAATTGCTGGCGCCCGCAGGCAACCGGGAAGCGATGGTGGCCGCCGTGCAACACGGCGCCGACGCCGTCTATTTGGGTTTTACCACTTTTGGTGCGCGCAGCTTTGCGGGCAATTTTGATGCGGACGGCCTGCGCGAGGCGGTGGAATACTGCCACGAGCGCGGCCGTCGCGTTTATGTGACGGTCAATACGCTGGCCAAGCAGGCCGAGTTGCCAGCCGTGTACGAGCTGCTCTCGCTGGTCAGCGATGCGCAGGCCGATGCCGTCATCGTACAGGATCTTGGCGTGGCGGCGCTGGCGCGGGATTGCTTTCCCGATTTGCCGGTGCATGCCAGCACACAGATGACGCTGCACAACGCGCAGGGCGCGGAATTTGCGCGCTCGCTAGGCATTGCGCGCGTCGTGCCTGCGCGCGAATGTCCGCTCGGCGAGCTGGCGGCAATGGCGCGCACCGGCGTGGAGATCGAGGCCTTTGTGCATGGCGCGCTTTGTGTGTCTGTGTCGGGGCAATGCCTGTTCTCCAGCATGGTGGGCGGGCGCAGCGGGAATCGGGGAAAATGCGCGCAGCCCTGCCGCCTGCCGTACCGCTGCGGCGAAGGCGCGCAGGAGTATTCGCTCTCGATGCGGGATTTGATGACGCTGGAGCGTCTGCCGGAGTTTGCCGAGGCCGGTGTGGCGGCGCTGAAGATCGAAGGGCGCATGAAGCGGCCCGAATATGTGGCGGTGGCGACGGCTGCCTATCGGCGCGCGCTGGATGCGCTGGAGGACGGCATTGCCTATTTGCCGGACGAAATTGCGCGCGAAGCGCTGTTGCAGGTGTTTCATCGCGGCGGCTTTACGCAGGGACACCTGTTTGATGCATGCACAGCGGAGCTTGTAGATGCGTCCCGTCCAAACCACGGTGGGCTGCTCATGGGCAAGGTTTCCGCGCTGCAAAACCAGTTGGCGGTGCTGTGCCCGCAGCGAACGCTGCACGATGGCGACGGCCTGCAGGTTCGCGGACTATCCGAAGCGGAGTTTGCGTATTCCGGGCCGGAGGTACCAGTGGGTGGGCAGGCGCTGTTGCGCGTACCCTTCGCGGTGCGCGTCGGCGATGCGGTCTTTCGCTTGACCGACGCCGCGCAAATGCGCGACGCGCAGGCCGGGAGCGCGGCGGAGCGCCGACGCATCCCGGTGGAAGCCGAGTTATATGCCTATGCGGGCAAGCCAGCGGTATTGACGCTGCGGGATGGTCTGCACGAAGCGTCGGCGAGTTCAGCCGAGCCGGTGGCTGCCGCGCAGCAGCGCGCGCTTGATGAGGATAGTGCGCGAAAGCAGTTGGAGCGCATGGGGGATACGCCCTACATGCTGACCGCGCTGTCGGTGCGCAGCAAGGGGGCATTCATGCCGGTATCGGCGCTCAATGCGCTGCGCCGGGATGCGGTGGCGCAACTGCGCGCCGCGCGCTTGGCGCGGCCGGCGCGGCGCGTGTTGCCGCTGCCCGAAAAGATAGGTGCGCTTGTTTTGGCCGATATGCCAAAGCTGATCGCACAAACGCCGCAGATAAGCCATGCGGAGGCGTTGTTGCGGGCTGGGGCCGACACGATCTATTGGTCGCCCGATGATTTCCGGCTGGATGCGCTCCAGCGAGCTTTTTTGCAGAGCGACTGCAAGCCTTGGCTGGTGCTGCCTCTGTTGGCGTGGAGCGAAGAACTTTGCGCGCTCGACCGATGGGTAGGCGAGCATGCCGCACATCTCTCGGGCGTGGTGATAACCAATCCCGGCCAGTGCGCTTTGCCTTGGGGCGGATTGCCGCGCGCGGGCGATACGGCGCTCAACGTATGCAACCGGCTCGCGGCGGAGACGCTGAGGGAGCAAGGCATCGAGCGCATCACGCTTTCGCCGGAGCTCAACGCGCGGGAACTGGCCGAAGTGATGGACAGCGGCGCGTGGGAGCTTGTGGTGTACGGCCGCACGCAACTGATGATGCTTTCGCATTGCCCGCAAAGGCTGCGGCATGGCGAGACGGCCTGCGCCGCCTGCGTCGGCGACAACTTGCCGCCGATGATCGACCGTAAGGGGTACAGCTTTCCGCAACGCCGCCTACGCATGGCGCACGGCTGTCAGATTCGCCTGCTCAACAGCCTGCCGACTTGGCTGGGCGACAAGCACGCGCGCGCCTTGTCGGGGCTTGCGGAACGCGGAAGCCTTGCGTGGCGGCTTTGCTTTGTCGAGGAAACATTGGAGCGCAGCATCGAAATCGTGCGCCGCGCCCGCGCGCTTCGCGACGGCGGGGTGCCGACGTCCGATTGGGATGCGCAGACGCCCTTCACCTCCGGCCACTTTGCCCGGGGCGTGGAATAATAGTACGATCGAGAAGAGGGACGCGAGCGATGACCGAACGAAATTTGCGCGTGCTGGAATTTACAAAGATCCGCGAAAAGTTGGTGGGATACACCATTACCAGCATGGGCGCGGAGCTTGCGCGCGCGCTGGTGCCGGATGCCGATTTGGGCTTGGTAACGCAGGCGCTGCAGGAAACCGAGGAAGCGCACGTACTGCTGCGCTTCGTAGGCGGGCATCCGCTGATTTCCTGTGCCGATGTTCGCCAGCAACTGCGCCTTGCGGAGATCGGCTCCACGCTTTCTCCTCGCGCGCTGCTGGATGTGGCCGGGCTGATGCGCGCCGCTCGCGCCGCCCGCGATGCACTGGTGACCGACCGTGAAAACACACCGCAGCTCACCGCGCTGGCTTCCAAGCTTTCCGCGCACCATCGGCTGGAAACCGATATCACCTCCGCCATCCTCAGCGAGGAGGAGATCGCCGATCATGCCAGCTCCGCGCTGGCCGATATTCGCAGGCACATCCGCCAATGCAACGATCGGGTGCGGGAAAAGCTCAACAGCATGATCCACAGCGCTACCTTTCAAAAATATTTGCAGGATCCCATTATCACCCTGCGGAACGATCGCTTCGTGTTGCCGGTGCGTCAGGAGTACCGCTCCAGCGTCCCCGGCTTAATCCACGATCAGTCCACCACCGGCGCGACGCTTTTCATCGAGCCGATGGCGGTGGTGGAGATCAACAACGACCTCAAGGAGTGGATCGTCAAGGAGCGCGCCGAGATCGAACGGATTTTACAAGCGTTTTCGGCGGAGATCGCGCCACATGCGCCGCAGTTGCTCCTCGATCTGGATATTCTCGGCCGGCTTGATTTTGCCTTTGCGAAGGCTTCGCTTTCCCGCGAGATGTTCGGCGCGATGCCCAAGATGAACGCGCGCGGCTACGTCAAGATCGTGCGCGGGCGGCATCCGCTGCTCGATCCTGCCACGGTGGTGCCGTCGGATCTTTGGATGGGCGATACGTTCACAACATTGGTAATCACCGGCCCGAACACCGGCGGCAAGACCGTGACGCTCAAAACCGTGGGCCTGCTCACGCTGATGGCGCAGGCCGGGCTGCATGTGCCTGCCGATTTGGGAACCGAACTGGCTGTGTTTGACGAGGTGTTTGCCGATATCGGCGATGAACAGTCCATCGAGCAATCGCTGTCCACCTTTTCGAGCCACATGACCAATATCGTGGACATTCTGCAGCGCGTTACGTCCAATTCGCTGGCGCTGTTTGATGAGCTCGGCGCGGGCACCGATCCCACCGAGGGCGCGGCGTTGGCGCAGGCGGTGCTGACCACGCTGCTGCAAAAGCAGGTGCGCAGCATCGCCACCACGCATTACAGCGAATTGAAGGAGTACGCGCTGACCACGCCGGGCGTTGAGAACGCCTCGGTAGAATTTAATGTCGAGACGCTGCGGCCGACCTACCGGCTCTCCATCGGCATCCCCGGCAAGTCCAACGCCTTTGAGATTTCTCAGCGGCTTGGTCTGCCGGAGGAGATCATTGAGCAGGCGCGCAAGCTGCTCAGCCACGAGCAGATCCGATTTGAGGACGTGATCGCCAATGCCGAATATCACCGGCAGATCGCCCAGCGCGAGCGGGAGATTGCCGAGGAGGCGCGGCTGGAGATGCTGCGCATGCGCGAGGAGGCCGAGGCGCAGCGGTTAAAGCTGGAGCAGAGCCGTGAGCAGGCCATCCGCAAGGCTAAGGAGGACGCGCGCCGCATCCTCGAAAACGCGCGCAGCGAGAGCGAGACCATCATCTCCGAGCTAAAGCGCATGAAGAAGGAAGGCGCGGTGACGCCGGAGCATGAGGTGCAGAAGCTTAAACAACGCCTTTCGCAGGGCATCGGCGAGGTGCAGGACGCGTTGGTGCAGCCGGTAAACCGCGTCAGCGAGCCGCCGCGCGACTTAAAGCCCGGCGATACCGTGCGCATCGTGCATCTAGGCAACGACGCTACCGTGCTCTCGCCGCCCGATGCCAAGGGCGAGGTGCAATTGCAGGCCGGCGTGATGAAGATGAAAGTGCATATATCGCAGTTGGAGCGCAAAAATATCGAAAAACCCAAAGCCAAAACACAGGTGCGCAGCATGGTGGACATCCAGAATCGCGCCGTCTCCACCGAGATCGACCTGCGCGGCATGGCGCTCGATGAGGCGCTGGATGAGGTCGATAAGTTCCTTGACAATGCGGTGCTTTCGGCGTTGGGTACCGTATCGATCATTCACGGAAAGGGCACCGGCACGCTGCGTTCCGGCATCCAGACCCATCTGAAAAAGCATCCGCACGTCAAGAGTTACCGTCTGGGCAAGTATGGCGAGGGGGAAGAGGGCGTTACGATCGTCGTGCTGCGCTAATATGTAATGCAAAATTATCTAAATTTATATTGACAGAAAACTACAAAAAAAGTAGGATGGGGTAAGCTGGTAGATGTGCATAATTTTGCACATATTAAACGTCTGGAGGTAAAAATATGAAGCACCTTCTGCGCGCCGGGTCCGCCCTCGTACTATCGCTCCTCTTCCTCTTTGGATGCATGGGCATCGCCGCTTCGGCTGAAACCGACAATCAAACCACCGCGATCGCGATGGTCAAAGAGCAGTTGCAAGCCGAAAAAGAAAAAGCCCTTGCTTCCACCAAGGCGCTTTGGTTCAAGGAAATGCTTTCCCGCACGGAAGTTACCGACGTTGCCGCCGGAGAGCCCGACAAGAAAGGCGCGATCCCGGTGACGGTTACCGTTACCTATCCGACGCTTCATACCGGTCTGGATGCGAAATCCAAGTATGATGGCAAGGACGCCGAGGCGTTCGTTCAGGCAGCGCTGGAGACAGCTAAGGCCACGGCTACCTACGAAATCAAAGCCACCGTCAGCTTCCCGGAGGGCAAGGACGCGGCGCTCAAGTGGGATACCAAGGCGGGCTTTCCTAGCTACAAAACCGCTTTAACCGCCAAGGCCAAGGCGGCAAATACTTCCTTTGGCGTTAAGGCGATGGTTTCCGCGATGGCGGATTTTGTTCTACAACATCCGTCGCGAGGCGCGAAATTAAAGTTTAGCAGCCCCAACGAAGTTACGCTGACCGCCACCGCGCCGAATTTCGAGAGCATGCTGTATGCCGCGATGGATAGCACCGTGCCGCGCATCGCCTACGAGGCACAAGGCCCGAACACCGAGATGGATGCGATGTATGCGCTGATGGACGAGCAGATCGCGGCCTATAGCGTCAAGTATGCCAAAGCCAAGAAGCTTAAGAGCGACAAGGCGGTCTCCCTCGCCTTCGATCCGTGGAAGCTGGCGGAGAATGCCGAATCCAGCCCAGAAGTTAACGCCTATCGCCAAGCCTATCAAAGCGAGTATGATACCTTCAAGCTTGCGCTGATCTACCGGGGCATGCAGTTGCCGGACCTTCCCGCATTGGAAATGCCGGAGACCAAGCGCCTCGAAGGCGGCAAGAGCGGCACCAAAGTGGTCATCAAAGCAACAAAGGGCGATGGCAATTGCATGGTGCGCTTCCTTAAGGACGGCGAGGTCAAGGCGCTGGGCTTTATTCGAGACGGTGAACGGCTGACGGTCTACCTGCGCGGAGGCGAATACACCATGCAGCTGGGCAGCGGCAGCATTTGGTATGGCAATGAGGAACTATTTGGCCCCGAGCCGATCGGAATCTATAGCTACGATCAGGTGCGTATTACCAGCAAGGAAGGGTATTACCATACCTTTACCTTCAGCACCGTACAGAGCGACGATAAGAACGCTATGGATTCGCTGGATCGCGACGCTTTATTGTAAGCTTGCGACGCGGCAGCGGCTAAAGTATCTAGCCGCTGCCTTTTTTATTTCTGCGAATGGGGAGAATCATGATGCACAATATCGGCACCAGACCCATCGAAACCAGCAGGTTGCTGCTGCGCAGATTCGTCGCCGAGGATGCGCAGGCGATGTTTGAAAACTGGGCAAACGATCCGGAGGTTACGCGCTTCATGCGCTGGGAAACGCACCGCTGCGTAGAAGATACGCGCAAGATGGTGGACAAATGGGTGGAGACGGATCAAGCGGAAACCGCCTATCATTGGGCGATCACGCGCAAGCGCGACGGCCAGCTGATGGGCAGCATTGGCGTGTTCGGCATAAACGAGCAGGATTCGCTTGGCGAAACGGGGTTTTGTACCGGTCGCGCGTTCTGGCGACAAGGCTATATGTCCGAGGCGCTGGAAGCGGTGCTGCATTACATGCTGGTGGATGTTGGCCTGAATCGCGTAGAAGCTTTTCATGCCGCGGAAAATCCCGGCTCGGGCGGTGCGATGCGCAAGGCGGGCATGCGGTTGGAAGGGCATGCGCGGGAGAAATACCGCAATGCGCTCGGTGTTTACGATTGTGACATGTACGGCATCGTGAAGAAGGATTTGTTTCAGCCCGCTCCGTTTACGGAGTTTTTCGCGCTGGAAAACGCAGTGGATGGCGACCTTTCGCTGGTTTGCGTTGAACAGCGTCCCGCCAAGCCGGAGATCGGATGGGTTCCCGATTATGTGCTGGAGATGCGTGCCGAGGGGCAAAAGGTCGGGCAGATGACGCTCCGCATCGGCATGTGCGACACCTTGTACTTCGGCGGGCAAATCGGGTACAATGTAGAAGCGGCGTTTCGGGGACGCGGTTACGCAAGCCGTGCATGTAAGCTGTTGCTGCCGCTAATCCGCCGCCACGGGTTCCGCGAAATTCTGATTACCAACGATGTTGATAACGCAGCATCGCGCCGCGTATGTGAAAAACTGGGGGCGCGGATGATTCGTATCGCCGAAATGCCGGAATGGCATGATTTGTATCAGCGCGGCCAGCGTCGCACGTGCGTTTGGGCTTGGAGTGTTCAGGCGTAAACGCAGCGAAGCGCACGCATCGGATGCGCGACGCCGAGAGAGAATAACGTCGGAGGTGGAGGTTTTGCAGAACCATTGGGTTCGAAAAGTAGCGGCAGCGTTGGCCTGCGCTGCGCTTGGCAGCGCGGTGGCGCTTGCGTGGGTGGGCGGCAACGTCGGCAACGGAGCCGCGCCGTTGGTGGATAGCGCGCGTGCCGAGGGGACGCTGGTCGCGCCCATCGAGGGCTTCGAAAGCCCCTTTGCCAAGGTGGCGGAAACCGTGCTGCCCTGCGTGGTGGGCGTCAGCAATAAAGGACGCGCGTTCAACCTGGTCAGCGGGCGTACAGAGGCGGTGGAGCAGGCCTCTGGCTCCGGCGTGGTCATCAGCACACAGGGGCATATTGTGACCAATTACCACGTGGTTGCCGACGCGCGCGCCGTCAGCATCATCGCCATGGGTGAGCAGTACGAGGCCGAGATCGTCGGCTATGACGCGCTGACCGATCTGGCGGTGTTGCAGGTTAAAGACGCCGATCTGCCCGCCGCCACCATGGGCGATTCCGACGCCGAGCGCGTGGGAAACTGGGCGATCGTCATCGGAAATCCGTTGGGGCAGATGTTTGCCGACACCATGACGGTAGGCATTCTCAGCGCCACAGGGCGCGAGATCGAGGGTTCGGCGGTCAAGATGCTGCAGACCGACGCCGCCATCAATTCCGGCAACAGCGGCGGCGGTTTGTTCAACACAAAGGGCGAGCTCATCGGCATTCCTTCGATGAAGTTCGTCAGCAGCGACCGTTCCAACAGCATCGAGGGCATTGGCATGTGCATCCCGATCAACGTGGCGAAGCCCATCGTGACCAGCATTATCGAGCGCGGCCACATGGTTCGCCCGCGCATGGGCGTAAGCATCGCGACCATCGAAGGTGCAGAGAAGGGCGAGGCAGGGGTGCTGCCTGCGGGCGTGTTCCTCAGCGATGTATCCAAGCGAGGCCCCGCGGACAAGGCAGGGTTGCAGGCTGGCGACATCATTCTTTCCATCGACGGCTCGCGCGTGCACAAGTACACAGATCTCTCGGATCGCATCAACACCCACGCGCCGGGCGACAAGGTGGTGCTGGAGGTTTATCGGGTGCCGGGAATTCTGGAGTTGACCTATCGCGACAAGATCCCCGCCGGTGAAACCCTGAGCATCACAGTGACGCTGGAGAGCGGCGAGAAGTAAGAATAAACAACGAGCGCTTCGCAAACTGCGGAGCGCTCGCTGTATTCGTATTAATTGATATTCAATATCGATGGGAACCAGAGGGAAATTTGCGGGATGAAGGTAACCAATAGCAGCGCGACTACCATGACCGCAAACATGGGCAGCATGGTTTTCGAGGTCTTGCCCAGCGAGGTTTTGCCGACCGCGCAGCCTACAAACAGCGCGCTGCCCACAGGCGGCGTACAGAGGCCGATGGCTAGGTTGAAGATCATCATCACGCCGAAGTGAATGGGATCCATGCCGATGGCGCGGCTGGTTACGACCGGGAGCAGGATCGGCGTCATAATCATGATGAGCGGCGCCATGTCCATAAAGCAACCCAGAACCAGCAGCAACACGTTTATCATTAGCAGCATCAAGACCTTGCTGGTGGTTACCGACAGAAGCGCCTCGGTAATCATCTTCGGGATGCGCAGCTCGGTCATCATGTAGGCAAAGGCTTTCGCGCAGGCGATCAGCGCCATGACGACCGCTAAAGTGCGCAGCGCTTTTTTGAGCACGCTGCCAATGTCGCGCAGCTTGGCGGTGCGGAAAACCACGTACGTCAGCAGGAAGGTGTATACGCAGGCGACTGCGGAAGATTCCGTTGCCGTAAAGACGCCCATGGCGACGCCGACCATGATGATGACCAGCGTAAACATTGGCAGAATGGCGTTGAGAAGAATCTTTCCCCATTGCTTGCGAGGAATAGAGAAGCCCTTTGGAAACTTATAGCGTTCGGCCATAAAGATACACAGAATGATGAAGCAGGCGCCGAGCAGCAAACCGGGAATGAAGCCTGCCATCAGCAGTTTGCCGATAGACACGCCGCCGCCGGCAGCCAGTGCGTAAATCACCATGTTGTGGCTGGGCGGAATCAGCACGCCTTGGCAAGAGGTGGTGACCGTAAGGCCTACAGAAAATTCCGGGCTGTAGCCTTGCTTTGTCATCATCGGAATGACGACCGAACCCAAAGAGGAAACATCGGCCACGGCGGAGCCGGAGATGCCGCCAAAGAACATAGAATCCAGCACGTTCACATAGGCCAAACCGCCACGGAAGCGACCGACCAGCAGGTTGCAGAAGTCCACAATTTTATCAGATATGCCTCCGGCCGCCATAAACTCACCCATTAAGATAAAGAACGGGATTGCTAGCAGCGTGAAGTTGTTGACGCCGTTAATCAGCTGGCTTGCCATAACCGACATCTTGGTGCCGTTTACAAAGGCCGAGGCAAGCGTCGCGCCCAACAGGGAGAAGGTGATTGGCACACGCAGTATCATCAGCAAGGCGAATCCGCCCAGCAGGACGATCGTTGCCAGCGTTGCAGTACTCATTGATCCGTCACCTCCGTATTTCGCTGCTTCATTTCCTCGCGCGCCGCCTCGATAATTTCCTCCTCGGTGGCGTCGCCATCGTCGAAGATGCGATCATCGCGCTTAAGAATGCCGGTTAAAAACAGAATGGAATCAAAGGTTATCATGAATCCGGCAAGGGGAACGGGAATGTATTGAATCCAAGCAGGTAAACCGGTCATGGGCAGCGCACCGCTGAGCTGCATTTGCGTGAGCACGCGCTGTGTTCCGGAAATCAACATGACCAAACCGCAAATAAGCACAACGCAATCAGAAAAAATGTCCAACCCTTTGCGCGCGATTCCTCCCTTAGGGAAGCGGGCGTACAGGATATCCGCGCTGATGTGCAGATGATCGCGCACGCCCATCGACATAGCGATCAGCGCAAGCAACGTGACCAGCAATTTGGGTACTTCTTCGGCGATGGCGTTTCCGTGGTTAAGCACGTAACGCAAAAACACCGTGGTGGTTACGATCGCTACCATCACAAGCAAGGAAATCCCCGCGATTGTCATGAGAATTTTGTGCATCCAGGCATTGATTTTCCGCAGGGTAGATGCCAAGTGGATTCACCTCCAATTAGGTATAAGAGAAGGGAAGAAGAGTGAACTTCTTCACATCTCCTTCCCTTCATGTGTGTTACGTAATTAGAAATCCTTGCCCATCTCCTGAATGGCGGTGAGGATGTCCTTATAATCCGCGCCAAACTCATCGTACAGCGGGGCCATCTTGGCCTGGAACTCGGCAAAGGCTTCGGGCGAGAGCTCGGTCACCGTGGTGCCGGCATCGCGCACGATCTTCTCGGAAGCGGCTTCCTTCTCGGCCCACTTCTCGATTTCGAAGGCCTGGGTGGCGGCGGCGCACTCGCGGATGATCGCCTGATCTTCAGCGCTCAGGCCATCCCAGACGATCTTACTGACCAGCAGGATTTCCGGCACGCGGGTGTGCTGATCCAAGGTGTAGAACTTGGCCACTTCATAGTCGCCCATGTTCTGGTAGGTGGGCCAGTTGTTCTCGGCGCCGTCCACGGTCTTGGTGGCGATGGCGGAGTACACTTCGTTCGGGCCGATACCGGCGACCGGGGTGGCGCCCAGCAGCTCGACCATGCGCTTCATCATCGCGTTATCCTGCACGCGAATCTTCAGACCGGCCATGTCGGCGACGGACTTGATTTCCTTGGTGGTGTAGAAGCAACGGGAGCCGGCATCGTAGTAGCACAGGCCGACCAAACCGGAGGTCTTGCCGTCCTTGTTGGTGCCGGTTTCGATATCGGCCAACAGCTTCTGGCCGAGCTCGCTGTTGAGCACCGCCCACATGTGCGCGCCGTTCTTGTACAGATAAGGCATCTGGATGGCGTTGATGTTGGCAACATAGCTGGCAACAGGAGAAGCCGACACGCGGGCGAAAGCCAGATCGCCAACCTGCAGGGCTTCGATGGCGGAAGGCTCTTTGTCATACAGGGTGCCGCCGGTGTAGACTTCAACATTGATGCGGCCGCCGGTCTTTTCCTCGATCAGGCGGGCAAACTCGGCATCGGCCAGCGAGGTGGGATAGCCGTCGGCATGCACTTCGGACAGGCGAAGGGTTTCCGCCGAGGCGACCGATGCGACGGACAAGGCCAAAACCGCAATCAAAACCAGGGACAACAGCTTCTTCATAGTGTGTTCTCCTTCAATGTTTTTTTCGAGCGGCACTGCGATTTATTGCAATATGCACGTTGCCACCCGTATTTCCTACATCATAGCATACAAATTTGATTGGTTCAAGACTGGAAAGTTTGCAAAAGATGACAAAAAGTTTGCAAATACGGAGGATCGTCTATTGAGATAAATGGGATCACATCCGCATGCAAAGAGACGGCCGAAACCTCCGCATATCCGCGCGCCGCTCGTCATATGCATTTTGTGACGCAGGGTGTAGGAGGGAGCAGGCATGGAGAAGTTCGATCTTTACCGGGACATCGCTGGCCGAACCGACGGAGATGTCTATATCGGCGTGGTGGGGCCGGTGCGCACCGGCAAGTCCACCTTCATCGCCCAGTTTATGGAGAAGCTGGTGCTGCCGCTGATAGACAACCCGCACAAACGAGAGCGTGCGCAGGACGAGTTGCCCCAAAGCGGTTCCGGACGTACCATCATGACCACGCAGCCCAAATTTGTACCCAATGAGGCGGTGCAGATTCGCTTGGGCGACAACGCTGGGGTCAAGGTACGGCTGGTGGATTGCGTGGGGTATCTGGTGAAGGGTGTGCTGGGCACGCAGGAAAACGACGTGCCGCGCATGGTGCGCACGCCTTGGTATGAGCAAGATATTCCCTTTGAAGAGGCGGCGGAATTGGGCACGCGCAAGGTGATCGCCGATCACAGCACCATCGGCATGGTGGTGACCACCGACGGCAGCATCACCGATCTTCCGCGCACGGCATATGTGGACGCAGAGGAGCGCGTCGTCAACGAATTAAAGCAACTGGGCAAGCCGTTCATCATGGTGCTTAACAGCCAGCAGCCGCTGGCCGAGGATACCCGCCGCCTGCGTGATACGCTGGAAGAGAAGTACGATGTGCCGGTGGCGCTGGTGAATGTGAAAACCATGGAGCTGGAGGACATCCAGCAACTTTTGACCAAGGTGCTCTACGAGTTCCCGCTGCGCGAGATCCGCGTGGAGGTGCCATCGTGGCTGCAGGCGCTGGAGGACGATCATTGGCTGGTGCAGCATGTGCTGGGCCGGTTGCATTCCGCGGCGGGCAACACCATGCGCGTGCGGGATCAGGCGGCGTTCAGCGCGGCGTTTGATAGCTCGGAGTATGCCGACGCATTGCAGCAGAGCGATATGCGCTTAGGCGAAGGGCGCGTAACGTACAGTTTGCCGCTCCACGATGGATTGTTCAACCGCATCCTCAGCGAGGAGTGCGGCACGCAGATCCATGGCGACGCGCATCTGCTTAAGCTGCTCAAGGAGCTGGTGGCCGCCAAGGCGGAATACGATCATGTGGCCGATGCGCTGCGCTCTGTGCGGGAAACCGGCTATGGCCTGGTGACGCCGACGATGAGCGAACTGACGCTGCAAGAGCCGGAGATCGTGCGCCAAGGAAGCCGCTTCGGCGTCAAGCTCAAGGCCAGCGCGCCCTCGTTGCACATGATTCGTGTGGATATACAGACCGAGGTTTCGCCCGTGGTGGGTACCGAAAAGCAGAGCGAGGAGCTGGTGCGCTACCTGCTTTCGGAGTTCGAGGCCGATCCGACCAAGATCTGGAACACCAACCTGTTTGGAAAATCGCTGAACGATTTGGTGCGCGAGGGGCTATCCAACAAGCTGATGCGCATGCCGGTAGACGCGCAGCTTAAAGTGCAGGAAACGCTGACCCGCATCATCAACGAAGGCAATGGCGGGATGATCTGCATTCTGCTATAAGCAGACTAAAAACGAAAAAGCAGGGTGGCGTGCGCCGTCCTGCTTTTTGTTGAGGAAACTAGAGATCGTCGGCGTCCTGCTCGGGTTCTTCCCAAGCATCCTCCGGAACGCCGGTGTAGCTGCCCAGCGTGTCGCTGGGAATCTCGCGGTCGTGCTTGGATTTGCCGCGCCAAGCGCGGATTGCCTTTGCCAGTCGATTCCGCATGTCGCCGCCTCCCGCCATCATCATCTTGCGCTTAGTATGCTAGGAGGGCGGCAAAACCATGCAAAACGCATTAATCTTCTACAAACTCAATCAAGGACGGGCTCATGCGGGCGATGCGCGCCAGCGAGCATACGTTGTATCCCAGCTCCATCAGGCGTTGCCTGCCCGGCTGGAACGCCTTTTCGATTACGATGCCGATGCCGCAAATTTGCGCGCCAGCCTCTTGCAGCAGCGCATGTACGCCGAGCGCCGCCTCGCCGCTTGCTAGAAAATCGTCGATCAGCAACACGCGCTTGCCTGCGGGCATATACTTGCGCTTGAGCGTTAGTTCATACTGCGTACCCTTGGTGAAGGACTTGACGGTGGTTTGCCAGATGTCCTCGCTGAGGATGCGGGAGGTTTGCTTTTTCAGCACCACGAGCGGGAGACCCAGCTGCTCGGCCGTCATCACCGCCGGAGCGATGCCGGAGCTTTCCACCGTGACGACCAGTTCCGCGCCGGAATCCGCAAAGACGCGCGCGAATTCCTTGCCGATGTTGCGCATCAGCGGCACGTCTACCTGATGATTTAAAAAGGAATCCACCAACAATACTTCGCTGTTCAGAGCGCGTCCTTCAGTAAGAATGCGTTGCTTGAGCTGCTCCATTGACCCTGCCTCCACGCTGCATATTTGTTTGATTGCGACAGTATAGCATAATTCGCGAGAAAATTCGAATATTTTTCAAAAAGCGACGAGCGTTGTTCGCTTTTTCGGTGATTTCTTGTGCCGTGCGCGTGTTGCCAGTGCAAACCGAAAATGGTATACTAAATGTTACAAAACAAGGCGCAAGAGGTGAGGTGCGGTATGCAGGAGAAACCCACAATGAAAAGCATCGCGGATCTGTTGGGGATCTCCATCGGCACTGTAGACCGCGCGCTCAAGAACCGTGGGCGTGTACACGAGGAGACGCGCCGTCGCGTGCTGGAGACCGCCGAGCGCATCGGCTATCGCGCCTACGGGCAGGGAAGCGCGCAGGGCGCGCGCGCCGAGCGGCTGCGCGTTGTGGCGCTGCACCCGGCAAAGGACGAGAACTACTTCGGCGAAATCTCCCGGGGTATGGCGGCTGCGCTGCGCGAATTGAACAGCTACCAGATCAGCATCGAGCGCATGCACACCATGCGCCATAGCTTGTCCAGCCAAATCAAGATGCTCGAGAAGCTGGCGGAGCGCATGGAGGAATGGGATGCGCTCATCATTAGCGCCGCGCACCCGAGCAAACTGAACGAAATGATCGATGCTTTCGTCGACGCGGGCAAGACGGTCATTACCCTGGATTCCGATGCGGTGGCAAGCAAGCGCCTGTTTTTTGTGGGACAGGATCAATATCGCAACGGCTGTGTGGCCGCGAATCTTTTAGGGGAATTCTTGCAGGGGAGCGGCGAGATATTGCTGCTTACCGGCTTTCGCGATGTGTGGGGGCACGAGCAACGCCTGCAAGGATTCCTCGAAGTGCTGTCAAAGCGGTATCCGGCGCTGCGCTGTATCGGTCCCTATGAATACTTTGATGAAGACTTTACGGCGCGCAAACTGCTGAAAAGCGTGCTGGAGGAGCATCCGGATCTCTCGGGCATCTTTGGCACCAGCTCCGTCGCGCTGACACAGGCCGCCGCCGTATTGGAGGCGCGGCGATCCGCGGCAAAGGTGCGCTTGGTCGGCTTTGATACGGACGACGAGATCGCGCACTACCTTCGCGACGGCATCATCGACTGCACGCTGCTGCAGGATCCATACGCGCAGGGCTACTATTCGCTTAAGCTGCTGGCGCGGCACGTATTTGAGGGATGGGAACCCAAACGTTCCAGCTACTATACGCGATTGGAAATCCTGCTGCGCGAGAATGCGCATGGCAATGAGTTGCCGGTGTTAAACTAATACAAAGCAAAGCCTTTTCGAAGCATCTACTGTTGCGGCGAATCAGCGATGGCTGAAGGAGCGGAGAGGAGGGACGGCATTGGCAAGTCGTAGGCGCAAGCGCCGCGGGCTTTCCTTGGGAACGATCTTTTTGATGCTGCTATTTGCGGCAACTTTGTCTATGATCGCGTGGGTGCTGCCCAAGTTCGTTGAAGATGTGCAGGAGTTTAGCGTCGATTCCACCCGCTTTCTGAGTACGTTGACTGATAGCGTCGACGTTTCCGATGTGCTGCGCGGCGCGACCGGTGCGGAAGATGCTTCGCAGCAGCCATCCGCCCCGATTCCGCAGCAAATGAGCACCGCAGCCCCGGCGATTGCCACCGCGCCCCCGACGCGCATGGTTAGCATTATGGCGGCAGGCAGCGTGCTGGTTCCCAAGAATATCCGCCAGTCCGGTTACGATGCCGACAGCAAGACCTATAACTTTGACGGGATCTTTAGCGAGATGCAGTCGCTGCTTTCCGGCGCGGACTTTGCGCTGTGCACCGTCGAATCCGCTTTCGCCGGAGAAGAGGCGGATTACGGCGACTACAACGCGCCCGACGCCATGCTTGACGCACTCAAATATGCCGGGATCGACCTGATTTCACTGGGCAACGAGCGTGCTCTGGATCGCGGCATCGATGGTTTGCGCACCACGATGCAGACGATGGAATCCAAGGGCTTCATCATTGCCGGTGCGGTGGATAGCCCTGAAAAGGTCGGCAATGTGCAGATATTTCACGTCAACGATGTGCAGATCGCTGTGTTGGCTTACAGCTATGGCATCAGCGGCGAGGGACAGAAAGCCACCAAGAAAGAGGATCGCTATCCGACGGCGCTGCTGGAACCGGAGCTGATTCGCGCCGATATCGCTAACGCCCGCAAAGCGGGCGCCGATATCGTGATCGTCATGCCGCACTGGGGGGCGCGCAACAGCTTGAAAGTGGAGCCTGCGCAAAAAAAACTGGCGGAGCAGTTGGTGGGCATGGGGGCGGATCTGGTGCTGGGCGCGCATCCTAACGTCGCGCAGCGCGTGGATCGCGTGCGCGCAACAGGTTCCGATGGGAAGGAACGCGAAGCGATGGTCGCCTATTCGCTGGGCGCGGTGCTCTCCGATGGGCGCAACAACGAAAACGCCTCCAGCATGCTTTTGCATTTTGATATTCAGGTGGATCTATCGACGCATACCGCTCGCATCGTCCGGTATGGCTATGTGCCAACTTGGGTACAGCGCACGCGCGTCGATTCTGGCAAGTACGCCTATGCCATCCTGCGCGCGGACGATGAAGAGACGATTGCCGCCGCCGATAGCAATACGCAAAACCGCTTGCAGGATGCGCAACGCGTCTTGCAAAGGGCGCTGGGCGAAGAAGAAGTGCCGGTATATTGGCCGTAATCTATGCAAACCGTGTTCCGAGCGGAGCACGGCGCTTTTTTATTCGCCGCGAAGCACGGCGAACAGGTGGCTTAGGTTGAGCAACAGCGTGATGCCTTGTCCGGCGATCATCGCGTAGGCGCAGCCGATGAGCCGAAGATCGGGCATGGCGGCCAGCAGCCACGTCATTGCCAGCGAAAGCAAAGAGCCGCACATTGAGGAGATCAGCGCTTTGCGCTGCAAGCCCAATCCCGCCAGCATGGAGCCTGAAACCTGTTGCAGCCCGAATACGACGATCAGCGGCGAGAGCGCGCGCAGCAGCGGCGCAAGCTCCGCGCTGTGATAGAGGCGTGTCGCGATATACTCCGCGCCGAAGCGCACCCCTGTCATCGCGCAGAGCGAGATCGCCAGCGCGGCGGGCAGCAGCTTCCATGCAAGTGCGCGCAGCGCGGGGGCGTTGCCCTTGCGCGCAGCCAGTGCCGGTGCTGACACCATGGCCAGCGCGCCGGTGAATACCGAAGGCATCAGCATTAGCGGCAACGCCATGCCATGGAACATGCCCAACCTTGCGGTGGCCTCGGCAGCGACCAACCCGCTGGCGCGCAGCCGCAGCGGGATCAGGATGGCGCTCAGCGTGCGCATCAGTGTGCTGATGAGGCGCATGCCGGTCATCGGCAGCGAGAGACGCCATAAGCGCCTCTCGATACGCCTATCCCGCTCGCGAGGCACGTTGCGAAGCGAGGCACGTACCATCCATGCCACCAGCAGTACGCCGATACCTTCGCCAATGGCGGTGGCGATGGCCGGGAAGGCGGCGATCCACGCAACGGTTACGTTGCGCAGACCGTACAGCAGCAATGCCGAGAGCAGGAAGCGAAGCGCTTGCTCCACGAGCTCTGATGCGGCGGGCGGGATGGTGTCGCCGACGCCATAGCAGTAGCCGTTGTAGGCGGCGGAAAGGCCGAGGATCGGCATGCACGGCAAAAACATCCACAGCGCCGGCAACGTGCGCTCATCGCCGAGCAATCGCGCGATCCACGGCGACAGCACCAGCATCAGCGGCATCAAGACGGCCGATAGACGGAGCGCCAAGCGCCGCGCGGATAGCAGCACCGCGCCGGCGACGGCACGATTGCCGCGCGCCTCGGCCACCAAGCTGCTGGCGGCCAACGGCAGCCCGGCAGTGACCGGCGTGATCCATAACAGGTGCGCCGAGCTGGCCAGCTCCATAATGCCCACAGCCTCCGCGCCCATCACGCGCGAGAACCAAATGCGCATAAAAAAGCCCAGTGCCCGCACGCCTACGTTGGAGGCGGTGAGCACCGCGGTTTGTTCAACAAGGGATTTCTTTTTTGATCCGACCGGTTTCGTCACATACATCACCGGACTACGCTATGCGCGAAGCCGGGCGAGGATGCGTGGAAAATGCGTTGACGTCGTCAAAGCGCCGCGCTATACTGCATCCAGTAGAATACGGGGGAGGGATGTCCTCATGTTTGATAAGTGGGATCATCGGTTTATGGGCATGACGGAGGTTATCGCGGGCTGGGCAAGTTGTTATCAGGAAAACCGGAAGATCGGCGCGGTGATCGTCAAGGATAAGCGGATCATGACCACCGGCTATAACGGCGCGCCTGCGGGCATCCGAACCTGCGTGGAGCGGGGCGAATGTCTGCGCAAAAAAATGGGCATTCCTTCGGGAACACGGCAGGAGATTTGCTACGCAGTGCATGCCGAACAGAACGCCATTATTCAGGCTGCGAAGATCGGCGTAAGCATTGAGGGCGCGACGCTATACTGTACGCATCAGCCCTGCGTGCTGTGTACGAAGATCATCATCAACGCCGGTATCCGCCGCGTGGTGTACCGGAATGGATATCCCGACGAATTTTCCTTGGAAATTTTGCGTGAAGCGGGGGTCTCGGTGGAGTGCTTTCCGAAGGAGGAGTAGCAGTTTCCGCGTCGCTAGGCTAGAAGCCGCGTAGTTTGCCGATGGCGCGTTCCGGCGCGTCGGCGCTGCTGCCCCACGGTTTATCCTGATTGCGATAATCGAACTTGAGGGTAAACCACTCCAATTCGCGCTCGATGCGCGCCAGATTGACCTCCTGCACCGCCTCCAGCGCGGCGTAGAAGTCTTGGCGCTGTTTGCCGGACAGCTCCTCGTCCACCATTTCCATCAGCAGCGCCATGTCGGGCAAGCACAGCCCTTTGGATTCCGCAAAAGCTTGCCGGAACTCCGCGTCGGTTTTCCAAAGGTGAATCAAGGTATATGCGTAGCGCCGCAGCGTGGCATCCAGACGCTCGCAAACCACGCAGCTTTCCAGTCGTGCGCGCAGGCGGCTGCCGGAGGAATCGCCGTTGCCACCGCGCCGGAACAGGCCCCGCCCTGCGCTTGTGCTACGCTCGCCATCGCGCAATGCCTTTTGCACATCGGACATCACGTCCTTGAGGTGCGTATGGGTGATTAACGCCAGCCCGAGCCGGTTGTTACGCGGCAGCATTTGAGCAAAATGTCTGGCGCAAAACCCCTTGGCATTGACCTCTACGCGGGTAGCGGGTTCCATCACCGAAGCGCCCAGAAAGCTTTCGAGATACATGCTCTCGTTTTCGGCGCGCAACACGCACAGCGGGCATTCGTGCCCGCCTTTTTCCTTATATGCGTCCCATACCGGGATGGTGTCCAACTGATAGCGCATGCTCGCCTCCAGCAAATTTCTTGTGTTTATCGTATCACGTTCGCCCGCATATGTACACCCCGACGCGCATAGGCTTGACCAACCCTCAAACCAAAGCCGCGGGAGGTATAAAGCTATGAAAATACAAACCAGATTGCGCACCAAACGATATCCCGCCGGGCGCGGCGTGCAGCGCGCCATCGCGCTTGCGGTGTTTGCGCTGGCGCTGTTCGTGCTCTCGAGAACGCTGCAGTTGGGAGACGTCGCGCCGAACCGGGCGACCCGCGCGCCGATTTCGCCGGTAACGCCGACGCCGCCCGCCAAGACGCTTGCCGATCCGCAGCCGACGCTCAGCGACGTGCCGGAGCCAGGCTTTCCTACGCCACAGGTTGGGGAGACGGGCAGCCAGTCCATCATCATTCCGGCGCAGGATTGGCATACGATTCAGTTGGGCGTGTACGAAAACGCCGATGCCGCCGCATTGCAGGCCGCGCAGTATGTGACGCGCGGCGCCGCCGGATATGTGCTGGCGGATGATCGCTATCGCGTACTGGCGGCGGTATACAACACGCGCGAGGACGCAGAAACCATAAAGGCGCGCCTGAAGGAAGGACAAAATATCGACGCCTATATCTATCGGCTTTCCACCGAGGAGGTGGAGCTCAGCGTGACGGCGGCGGCGGCGCAGATCCAAGCGCTGCGCGATGGCTTTGCCGTCGTGCAGGATACGCTGACCGAGATGGGGCGGCTTTCCGCCGAACTAGACAAACAAAATTTGGATGGCGGCGCGGTGATCCTGGGCGCGCAGGAGGCGAAGCTGCGCGTACAGCGCGCGCAAAAGACGCTGGAGGATGTATTGGGCAGCGCAAGCAGCGCGGTAGTGACCGGGCTGAAGGAGCTTCTCAATACCGCCAATGATGGGTTGGAAATGATTTGTGCGCAAAACGCACAGGAAAGTGTGAACATGACGTCGAAAATCAAGTATCACCAAATCGACCTTCTGTGGCGCTATATTCAGTACGTGCAACAAATCACCGCGCAGCGCGTCTGATATCGCCCATACAAAGGAAATGGGGGCAAGGGAATGACCGTACAGGAAATCGCCACGCTCTTGGGCGCCGAGGTAATCCTCGCGCAGGATCTTTCGCTGGAGATCCGTTCCGCCTGCGGGTCGGACTTGATGAGCGATGTGCTGGCGTTTGTAAAGGATCGTACGGTGCTGCTGACGGGGCTTACCAATCCGCACGTCATCCGCACCGCCGAAATGCTGGACATCAACTGCATCGTATTTACGCGCGGCAAGCGTCCAACCGAGGATTTGATCGAGATGGCGCAGGAGCGGGGCATCGCCATCCTCAGCACCAAGCACACGCTGTACGTTGCTTGCGGCATCCTGTATTCCAACGGCCTTGGTGGCTGCGAAAAGAGGCAGTGAGATGGCGGATGAAGCGCGTTTGAAAGAAGAATTCGCCGTGCCTTCGGGCGACTTTACCACCGCCGGAGAGGCCTCGGCCACCATCAAGCGCAAGCTCAAGCTGCTGGGCGTGGATGCAGGTGTGTTGCGCCGGGTTTCGGTAGCCAGCTATGAGGTGGAACTGAATCTGATTATTCACAGCCTAGGCGGTACGCTTACCTTGGAGGTGGACGAGCATACGGTGCGCATTTGCTCGCGCGACACCGGGCCGGGAATTCCTGATATCGAGCTGGCGATGCGCGAGGGCTATTCCACCGCCAGCGAGGAGGCGCGCAGCTTGGGCTTTGGCGCGGGCATGGGGCTGGCCAACATGCGCCGCAACGCCGATAGTTTTGATATTACCTCCGCTCCCGGTGAAGGCACCGTGATTACGATGGATTTTTCCATCTAACGCCAAGAGGTGTTTGACCGATGTCCGACAATTATCATTCCGTGCGGCTGGAGAAGGATCGCTGTTGCGGCTGCACCAACTGCCTTAAGCGATGCCCCACCGAGGCGATCCGCGTGCGCAACGGCTGCGCGCATATCATCGGCGAGCGCTGCATCGACTGTGGCGAGTGCATCAAGGTTTGTCCGCACCACGCAAAGGTGGCGGTCACGGATTCGCTATCCAGCATCAGCCGCTTTCCGTACCGCATCGCGTTGCCCGCTCCTTCGCTGTACGGGCAGTTTCGCGGTGTAATCAGCGTGGACAAAATTCTGGTCGGCTTGCGCAATCTGGGCTTTGACAGCGTATTCGAGGTGGCGCGCGGCGCGGACATCGTTGCCAAAGCCATCAGCGAGCGCATGCGGCGGCAGGAACTGCCAAAGCCGCTGATTTCCGCTGCTTGCCCGGCTATCGTTCGGCTGATTCAGGTTCGCTTCCCGGATTTGATCGACAACATCGTTGACATTCGCCAGCCTATGGAAGTGGCGGCGCTGGTGGCCAAGCAGGAGTTCTGCCAGGCCAACAATGTTGCTCCGGAGGAGGTGGGCTGCTTTTTCATCACGCCCTGTCCGGCCAAGATGACCGCCATCCGCAACCCGATCGGGCATGAAAAATCGGCTATTGACGGCGCGATCTCTATTTTGGAGATTTACGGTCTGCTTTCCTCGCAACTGCGCAAGCCGCTGCCGCAGGAACATATCGCCAGCGCGACGATGATGGGCATCGGTTGGGCGAAGGGCGGGGGGGAGTGCTCCGCGATCGGGCTGGACAACAGCCTCGCTGTCAACGGTGTGGAGAGCGTGATCCGCGTGCTGGAGGAGATGGAGAACAACAAGCTCAACGACCTAGCCTTCTTTGAAGGACAAGCTTGCGACGGCGGCTGCGTCGGCGGCCCGCTAACATTTGAAAACGCCTTTATCGCCAAGAATACCATCCGTAAGCTTATGGAGAATATGGAGCGACAGATGCCGGAGCAGGCAGTGGACAGCGCCTACCTGCGCAACTTCGATATCGACAACACGATGCCGGTGCTGCCCAACAGCATCATGCGCCTAGACGAAAATCTGGCGGCGGCGATGCGCAAAATGGAGCGTATCGAGGAGTTGACCCGCGATTTGCCCGGCTATGATTGCGGCGCCTGCGGCTCGCCGACCTGCAAAACGCTGGCCGAGGATATCGTTGCCGGATACGCAGGGGAGATGGATTGCATTCATAAGCTCAAGCAGCGCCTGCAGGTAATGGCCGAGCAGATGGTGGAGCTTTCCAAAAACACGCGTCAGTAAATTGCGATACGCAAAGGAGCGAGCACATGACGGTAAAAGAGTTGATGGAGCTGACCGGCGCAAAGGCGCTGACCCCCGAAGCGCCGTTGGATCGCGAGGTGACGGCAGGCTACTGCTGCGACATGCTCAGTTGGGTGATGGGGCACGAGGAGCCGGGCATGGCTTGGATCACCGTACAGACGCATTTGAACGTCATTGCCGTGGCGGAGTTGATCGATGCTTCCTGCGTGATTCTTTCGGATTGCAGCCAAGTGGACGACGCCATGCTCCAGCGCGCCAAGAACGATGGCTTCCCGCTGCTGGCTTCCGATAAAAGCGCTTTTGCGCTCAGCGGCATTCTTTGGGGCGCGGGCATCCGCGAGCCGAAACGGCCATGAGGCTTTCGGTCGATCTGCACATACACTCCTGCCTTTCGCCTTGCGGCGATGCCGAGATGACGCCCAACAATCTGGTCAATATGGCGTGGATCAAAGGGCTGGACGCTATCGCGGTGGCGGATCATAACCGCGCGGGCAACCTTGCGGCCTGTGCTTCGGTGGCGGCGCAGCGAGGTCTTTTGCTGGTACCCGCGCTCGAGGCGACCAGCAGCGAGGAAGTGCATGTGCTATGCTATTTTTCAACTGTTGAACGCGCGGAGCAATTCGACGCGTGGCTCTATGAGCGGCTACCGCCGGTTCCAAATCGCGTGGCTTTCTTTGGCGAACAGACATATATGAACGGGCACGATGAAAAAGTGGGCGATGAGCCGCGCATGCTGATGCAAGCTTCGCGGGTTTCCATCGCCGAAATGGCCGCGAAGGCGGCGGAGCTGGAGGGCATTGCGGTGCCTGCGCACATCAACCGCGGCGCCAACAGCCTGCTGGGCGTGCTGGGCGTTTTCCCGCAGGACGTGACCTTTTCCGCTGTTGAGGTGGCGCGGAACGCATCGTCACCCTTAATGGATCTTTCGCGCTATCATGTGCTGTACAGCTCGGACGCGCATCGTCTTGAGGACATCGCGGAGGCCGACTTTTCCCTTGAGGTGGAGGATCGCAGTGTCGAAGCGATCCTCCGATTGCTCAAGCGGTATAAGGGCTGAAGCGCGTCATGAATAGTTAGCTTTGGTTTGCGAAATTTTGTCTATATAGCAAAATCTTTCCTGATGAAGTCTTGTAGATTTTTCCGCGCATAAACGGTGTATATTGCGTGCAATGGCGCTTGAAATATGGTAGAATAATTGCGGTAATTCACATTGATAAAAAACTGTCAATCATAACACGACGCAGAGGAGGAGCCTCCAGCATGGCCATCGAAAACAAGGCGGAAAAAATTGCGCAATTGCAAACGGTTGTTCAGCAGCACAAGGATGAAAAAGGCGCGCTGATGCCGGTGCTTCAAGCCGCACAGAACATCTTTGGATTCGTCCCGCAGGAAGTGCAGGTACTCATCGCAGAGGGCATCGGGTTGCCGCTGAGCGAGGTATATGGCGTGGCGACCTTCTATTCGCAGTTCACGCTGGAACCCAATGGCAAAAACCTGATTGGCGTTTGCATGGGCACCGCTTGCTATGTAAAGGGCTCGCAGCGCGTGCTGGATAAGCTGGCGGAGCTCTTGGACGTGCCTGTCGGCAAGACCACCGGAGACGAGCTCTTTACCCTCAAGGCGACGCGATGCCTGGGCGCATGCGGCCTTGCGCCGGTCATGATGATAAACGATGAGGTCTACGGCCGCCTCGTACCCGAGGATCTGCCGGATATTCTGGCGAAGTATCAGGAGTAGACCATGCGCGATCTGTCGCTGCACATTATGGATCTGGCGCAGAACAGCGTGCGCGCCGGCGCGTCGCTGGTACGCATCGAGGTGCGGGAAGATCGAGCCGACGATACGCTCATCATCGCGCTCTCGGACGATGGTTGCGGTATGTCTGCGGAGTTAACGGAGAAGGTGCATTCGCCTTTTGCCACAACCCGCACCACGCGCAGCATCGGCTTGGGTATTCCGCTGTTTGAAGCCAATGCGCAGATGACCGGCGGCGGGATAGAGCTTACCTCGCGGGAAGGCAAGGGGACAACGCTGATCGGGCGGTTCGGCTTGACGCATATCGACCGGCCGCCGCTCGGCGATGTGATTGGCACCATGCTTGCGCTGGTCGTCTCCACGCCGCTTTCGCCGGACTACGTGCTGCTCCTTTCCAACGGCGCAGACAGCTTTACGCTGGATACCCGAGAGATACGGCAGGCACTGGGCGAGGTAGGGCTGGACACGCCGGAGGTGGTCGCGTGGATGCGCGAGAGCATGCAAGAAGGCTTTGAGGCGCTGCTCCCCGACTTGCTCAGCGAAGCGCGGGCGACCGGTATATAGCAAGAAAACAACACTACATTATAACCAATTGACGGAGGTGCGGGAACATGAAATCCATCGCGGAACTGGAGGCCATCCGCCAGCGCACACTGAGCCAGGTGGGGCTACGGAAGGACAACGAGAGCACGCGCGTCGTCATCGGTATGGCGACTTGCGGCATCGCCGCCGGAGCTCGCCCGGTGATGCTTTCCTTCATGGACGAAATCGCCAAGCGCAATCTGCAAAACGTCACCGTATCGCAGACCGGCTGCATCGGCATGTGCCGCTTAGAGCCGATGGTCGACGTGATTCTGCCCAACGCCGAGAAGGTGACCTACGTCCATATGTCGCCGGAAAAGGTGGCGCGCGTGGTGGCCGAGCACATCGTCAACGGCCGCCCGGTGGAGGAGTTCACTATCAGCTACGCCGAGAACGCGAATAAATAATGCCGCCGTTAACAGGTATGAAACTTGGTTCAAGGAGGAAGCGTTATATGGAATTGTACCGCGCACATGTGTTGATTTGCGGCGGCACGGGTTGCTCTTCGTCCGGCTCTATGCAAATCATCGAGCGCTTTGAGCAGCAGGTCAAGGAGCAGGGGCTCGAAAAGGAAGTTAAGGTGGTGCGCACCGGCTGCTTCGGTCTGTGCGAAGCTGGCCCCATCGTTATTGTCTACCCGGAAGGCACCTTCTACAGCCGCGTGAAGCCCGAGGATGTCGATGAGATCGTCGCCGAGCATCTGATGAAGGGTCGTCAGGTGGATCGCCTTCTGTATGTGGACAAGACCGCTGCCGATCAGCATCTAGCGCTAGATGACATCGGCTTCTACAAGAGCCAGAAGCGCGTCGCGCTGCGCAACTGTGGCGTGATCGATCCGGAAAACATCGACGAATACATCGCCTTCGACGGTTATAAAGCGCTGGCAAAGGTGCTGACCGAGATGTCGCGCGAGGCGGTCATCGATGAAATCAAGCGCTCCGGCCTGCGCGGGCGGGGCGGCGGCGGATTCCCCACCGGCCTGAAGTGGGAGTTCACCTACAAATCGCAGAACGATCAAAAGTATGTGGCCTGCAACGCTGACGAGGGCGATCCCGGCGCGTTTATGGACCGCTCCATTTTGGAGGGCGATCCGCACGCCTTAATCGAGGCGATGGCCATTGCCGCCTACGCCATCGGTGCCAACGAGGGTTATGTGTACGTGCGCGCGGAATATCCCATCGCCGTCAAGCGCCTGCAGATCGCCATCGATCAGGCTATCGAATACGGCTTGCTCGGCGAGCATATCTTCGGCACCGATTTCAGTTTCCGGCTGTTCATCCGGCTGGGTGCCGGCGCGTTTGTCTGCGGCGAGGAGACGGCGCTTATGGCCTCCATCGAGGGGCAGCGCGGCGAGCCGCGCCCGCGTCCGCCATTCCCGGCGGTCAAGGGCCTGTTCGGCAAGCCTACGCTGCTCAACAACGTAGAGACCTACGCCAACGTGTGCCAGATCATCCTCAACGGCGCGGACTGGTTCAGCGCCATCGGCACCGAGAAATCAAAGGGCACGAAGGTGTTTGCGCTGGGCGGCAAGATCACCAACACCGGCCTGGTGGAGGTGCCCATGGGTACGCCGCTGCGCAACATCATCTACGATATCGGCGGCGGCATCCCGGGCGGCAAAGCCTTCAAGGCGGTGCAGACCGGCGGCCCCTCCGGCGGCTGTATCCCAATCAAGCATCTGGACATCCCGATCGAGTATGATTCGCTGATCGCCATCGGCTCGATGATGGGATCCGGCGGCATGATCGTAATGGACGAGGACAACTGCATGGTGGATATCGCGCGGTTCTTCCTCGACTTTACGGTGGATGAGTCCTGCGGAAAGTGTACGCCCTGCCGCGTCGGCACCCGCCGCATGCTGGAGATCCTCGAGCGCATTACCGAGGGCAAGGGCCGCGATGGCGACATCGAGAAGCTGGAGCTGTTGGCCAAGAACATCAAAGCCACCGCGCTTTGCGGGCTAGGGCAGACCGCGCCCAACCCAGTGCTGTCCACGCTGCAATACTTCCGCCACGAGTACGAGGCGCACATCTACGAGAAGCGCTGCCCGGCGGGACATTGCTCCGCGCTGCTCAATTACAGCATCACCGACAAATGCCGCGGTTGTACGATGTGCGCCAAGGTTTGCCCGGCCGGCGCGATTACCGGCGTGGTAAAGCAACTGCATGTCATCGATCCGGACAAGTGCATCAAGTGCGGAGCCTGCATGGAAAAGTGCCGCTTCTCCGCCATCATTAAGAAATAAGGAACGTAAGGAGGCAATACGATGGACATGATTACCCTTACGATAGATGGCGTCGAGGTGCAGGTAGAGCAAGGCGCTACAGTGCTCGAAGCTGCTCGCAAGGCCAAGATTCATATCCCCACCCTATGCTACCTCAAGGGCAAAAACGAGATTGGCGCCTGCCGCGTATGCTGCGTGGACGTGGGCGGACGCGCGCTGCAGGCTTCCTGCGTGCTTCCGGCGACGCAGGGTATGGTGGTGCGCACCAACACCCCCGCCGTGCGCGAGGCGCGCAAGATCAATCTACAGCTGCTGCTTTCCAATCACGATAAAAAGTGCCTCTCCTGCGTGCGCAACCAGAGCTGTGAGCTACAGAAATTGTGCAACGAGCTGGGCGTGGATGAGGAGGAAGCCTTCGGCGGCGGACGCAAGGTCGACCAGCCGACCGACAACATGTCTCCTTCTATCGTTCGCGATCCCAACAAGTGCATTCTCTGCCGCCGCTGCGTCGCCGCCTGCGCCAACGTGCAGAAGATCGGCGTCATCGGCGCGGTGGGGCGCGGCTTCGATACCGCCATCGCCCCGGCATGGGACAATCATCTGGCCGATGTGGCCTGTGTCAACTGCGGCCAGTGCATCGTCGCCTGCCCGGTAGGCGCGCTGCGCGAGAAGGATGAGACCGACGCCGTGTGGGAGATGCTGGCCGATCCGGAACTGACGGTGATCGTGCAAACCGCACCCGCCGTGCGTGCCGCGCTGGGCGAGGAATTCGGCATGCCGATCGGCACGCGCGTAACCGGCAAGATGGCTGCCGCGCTGCGCCGTCTGGGCTTTGCCAAGGTGTTTGATACCGATTTTGCCGCCGACCTGACCATTATGGAGGAGGGCACCGAATTCATCGGCCGCCTCAAGAACGGCGGCGTTTTGCCGATGATTACCTCCTGTTCGCCGGGCTGGATCAAGTATTGCGAGCACAACTATCCGGATTTCCTGCCCAACCTCTCCAGCTGCAAATCGCCGCATGAGATGATGGGCGCCGTCCTCAAGAGTTACTATGCCGAGCAGCAGAAGCTGGATCCTCAAAGCATTCGCGTGGTATCGGTGATGCCGTGCACCGCCAAGAAATTCGAGGCAAAGCGCCCCGAGTTGTCGGTGGATGGCAACCAAGACGTCGATGCCGTCATCACCACCCGCGAGTTGGCGCGCATGATTAAGCAGGCCACCATCCGCTTTACCGAGCTGCCCGATGAGGACTTCGACGACATGCTCGGCGAATCCACCGGCGCGGGCGTCATCTTTGGCGCCACCGGCGGTGTGATGGAAGCCGCGCTGCGCACCGTGTACGAGGTGGTCACCGGCAAATCGCTGGCCAAGGTTGAGTTTGCGCAGGTACGCGGCCTCGACGGCGTCAAGGAAGCGACCATCAAGGTGGGCGATATCGATGTGAGCGTCGCGGTGGCGCACGGCACCGGCAACGCCGCCAAGTTGCTCGATTCCATCCGCGAGGGTGGCAAGAAGTATCACTTCATCGAGGTGATGGGCTGCCCCGGCGGCTGCGTGACCGGCGGCGGTCAGCCGATCATCGATGCCGATACGCTGATGGACATCGATCCCAAGGCGGTGCGCGCCTCGGCACTCTACGCCGAGGACGAGGGCAAGGTGCTGCGCAAATCGCACGAAAACCCGTCCATCCAGAAGCTCTACAAGGACTACCTTGGCGAGCCGAACGGGCACAAGGCGCATCATCTGCTGCATACTAGCTACATGGCGCGCCCCAAGTACGCGAAGTAAGCGACACGTTCAGCAAAAGGAACCGCTTGTCGGCATAGACCGATAAACGGTTCCTTTTTTGCTTGCGCTCAATAGAAGAGCGTATTTGTTACAGTATTCGAGGCGTCGCTTGCTTCCTCGACACCCTCGATGGTGTATTCCCATTGCGGGCGGAATACGCGGCTCTCGTTGCAGTGATAGATCAGCCTAGCAAGGGCTCGGCGTCTGTCACGCGGCGCGTGAATTCTTCTTGATTCATTGATCCACCCCTTTTCTGTACCCTATATGAGCGAGCAAAGGGGCGAAGGGTTACAGGTCGTCGTTCCATTCCAGTTCGTCATCTACGCCGACCCGGGCAATCGCCGCGCGCGCCACATCCCAGCCGTAACCGCGCCGCGCCAGCGCTGCCAGCACCTTGCGCTGCACATCGCGCGCGTCCTTGCCGCGCGTACGCGCCAGCAGCTTTTCCGCTAGCTCAGCGGCGATACGCAGTTGATCCTCCTCTTCGACTTGCGCAAGCGCGGCATGCACCACGTCGCGATCCACGCCCTTTTTCTGCAATTCCTGCGCGAGACGGCGCGAACCCAAGGCGCGCTCGCTGCGGCTTTGCACCCATTGATCGGCAAATTCCGCGTCGTTGAGGTATCCCTCGCGCGAAAGACGCTGGATCACCTGCTCGCGAACCGTCTCTTCATACCCAGCCTGTTCCAGCCTTTTTTCCACCTCGCGCACGGTGCGCGGCCGAGCGGCGAGAAAGGCGACTGCCACATCCAGCGCGAAGCCGTGTGCGCGGCCGCGCAGCCAGTCCATATGTTGCGCGGCATCCACCGCGCCGCCTGCGCACAGCGGGCGCTCGCGAAAGAGAGGGGAAGGGATGCGCATCGTCGGCGCGTTATCGAGCGTTATCACGGCGACGCCGCGCCGCTTTTCGACTGAAAGCACGGTAGAAAGTGTTTCGGACATGACAACCTCCGAATATTTTCACGAATAGCTTTTGCCTGATTGTGCAAGCTATGGACGAAATCACCTAACAAAGATCTACTTGGCAAGGAGGAATCACTGTATGCAAGGACAGGCACAAACGCCGCAGCTCACCGCAACCAACCTGAAGGTGCTGGTCGATCAAATGCAGCATGAGGCGCTGGCCAGCAAGAAATGCGAATTCTTTTCGACGCTGATTGCCGATCCGGCGCTCAAGGGCATGGCGATGTCGCTGGCGCAGCATCACCGCGAGCACTACGACAAACTGTTTGGTTACCTCAACAGCCATCAGTAACAAGGAGGAAAGAGCGATGAACCAAGCTCCGATGAATCAATCGAACGCCGCCTTTCAGGCGCAACTGTCCGGTCTGCAGCAAAACGCGCATTGGACCGACGAGGAGATCATCACCGATATTCTGACCACCGAGAAGGCGCTGATCGGCTTCTATGCCGCCACGGCCTGCGAAACCTCCTGCCAAAACCTGCGGCAGGTGCTGGTGGACAACCTTAGCTGCACCGTCACCGATCAGTATCAGGTGTTTGACCAAATGCGTCAGCGCAATTGGTATCCCGTTAAGAACGCGCCTGCGCAAGAGGTGCAGGATGCCAAACAAAAGTTTACGCAAATGAAGAACCAGATTTGCCAATAAAGGGCAAACGGCAGATGCGGCAAGGCGAAGGGGAAAGCGCTTCCTCTTCGCCTTGTTTTTTATTGTCCGCTGTACTCGGCCAGCAAGCGCTGCTTAAGCGCGTAAAGCCCATCCGAAAGGTCAACTTTGTAGCGATGCGGGCGAGTTAGGCGTTTGTACTCATCCCAGAAGGTTTCTTTCTCGGCGGCGGCGTAAGCGGCGATCTCGCTGAGCGAGGGCTTTTTGTACACCAGCTCGCCATTGCGGAAGATCGGCGTCAGCAGGCTGCGAAGTGTGTAGTCGGTCAGCGTCATGCGCTTCCACGTATTCTCCGGGTCGAAGATTGTCAGCGGCTGGCTGGCGTCGAAGGCTTCTTCCTCCAAGGCGATTAGATCGGCGAGAGCCTTGCCATCCGCCTTGTTGTACAGGCGAAGAAGCTGCTTGACGCCGGGGTTGGTCACCTTGGCGGGATTGTCGGAAATCTTGATGCGCGGGGTCACCACGCCATCGTGTTCCTCGGCAACCAGTTTGTATACGCCGCCAAGCGCGGGGTTATCTAGGCTGGTAATCAGCTTGGTGCCCACGCCCCATACGTCGATGGCCGCGCCCTGCGCCTTTAGGTCCCAGATCACCGCTTCGTCCAGATCGCCGGAGGCGAAGATGCGTGCCTCCGCAAACCCGGCATCGTCCATCATCTTGCGCGCGGTGCGGCTGAGGTAGGCAAGGTCGCCGCTATCCAACCGGATACCTGCCGGCTTGTGCCCCTGCGCGCGCAGTTCCTCAAATACACGGATGGCGTTGGGTACGCCGCTCTTGAGCGTATCGTAGGTATCGACAAGCAGCAAACAATCATCGGGGAACACCTTGGCGTAAGCGCGGAAGGCGTCCAGCTCGGTGGGGAAGCTCATCACCCAGCTATGCGCGTGCGTTCCGCGTACCGGGATGCCGAACATCGCGCCGGTCATCACGTTGCTGGTGGCAACGCAGCCGCCGATGATCGCCGCGCGCGCGCCGTAAATACCGGCGTCCGGACCCTGCGCACGGCGCAGACCAAACTCCAGCACACCGTCGCCCTGCGCTGCCTGCACAACGCGCCGCGCCTTAGTGGCGATCAGCGTCTGATGGTTGATAATGTTGAGCAGCGCGGTCTCGATGAGTTGCGCCTCCATGATGGGAGCGCGCACGCGCAGGATCGGCTCGTTGGGGAATACAATGGTTCCTTCCGGCACCGCGTCGATATCGCCGGTAAAGCGAAAGTTGGGCAACTGGGAGAGAAAGCCTTCTTCAAAGGTGTTGAGGCTGCGCAGATAGGCGATGTCCTCCTCGCCGAAGTGCAGATCCTGAATGTATTCGATGGCTTGCTCCAGCCCGGCAGCCACGGCATGTGCCGTCATCTCGCCTTGTTTGCGGTAGAATAGATCGAAGATGGCGAGTTGCTTTTGCATGCCGAAGTGCCAGTAGCCGTTCATCATGGTCAGCTCGTACAGGTCGGTCATCATCGTAAGGTTTCTCATATCTTTATTCTCTCCGAATCAACGTAATCGAGTTAAGCTTCGGCTGGGCGCGGGCGTTTTTTGCGCGCCGCAGGAAAAGGCGCGTAGTAGAACAGCGCGCCGCTAAGCGCGATTTGCAGCATGCTCGGCAACTGGCGCATGGTGACGAAGATCGTGTTATCGGCATATTCGCGGCCGATTCCGAGGATTAGCAGCAGCACGAACCATATCGTAAGCAAGTATTGCGCGATATGCAGCGGATGAAACGGGCAGCGGCGCGCTAGGCGCAGCACGATCGTGGCAATGTTTAGCGCAAACAGCGCAAACATCAGAATTTGCGAGGGCAGAAACAGATATCCGTAAGCGCCGCGCTCAAACTCGCCCAAGAAGGTGGCGGCAAGACCGATGGCGACGGAGACCAGCAGCAGGATGTCGTGCGCGCCTGCGCCGCGGATGCGCCGCACACCGCGTTGCCGGAGGCAAAAATAGATAGCGATGCCCACGCAGGCGAGCGCGCAAAGGATCTGCGAAACGCGCACAAACTCGTTATAAAAGGTCAGGCTATCGGCGCGCAGCCCCTCGATCACGGTACGGCCGACGCCATACAGCATGCCGTACCAGCAGAATATATCGCCGTGCTTGCGCATGCCGCGGCGCATCAGCATCAGCAGCGCGAAAACCATCAGATCCCACATGGATTCGTAAAAGAAGGTGGCCATGTGCCAATACCAAGTTTGGCTCACCGGTACCTCGATGGCGATGGGGAAGAACTGCCAAGCCGGATCGCTGATGCGGATGCCGTAGGCCTCAACGTTGAAGTAATTGCCCCAGCGGCCGATTGCCTGCGCTAACACAAGCCCCGGAACCACCATGTCGCAGATGCTCCACATAGAAATCTTTTTGCGGCGCGCCACCACCCATGCGGCCAATAGCCCACCCAGCACCGCCCCGGGAATGGCCAATCCACCCTCGCGCAGGTTGAGGATCTGCACCCAGTTATCCGAGTAGTCGGCAAGCCGGAACAACACAGAATACAGGCGCGCGCCGATGATGCCCAGCGGGATGGCGAGCAACGAGAAATCGATGGCCGTATCCCAAGGCAGCGCCAAGCGGCGCTCCTCGCGCCTCGCGATAAAAATGGCGCAGAGGATGCCCAGCAAAATCAATACCCCATACCAAGAGACGAAGCCAAAGACGAGACGATCCAGCGGCGGTCGACTGAACATGGATATCCTCCCAGAATTGTCCTGATTTGGTTCGTTACATTATAATGCCCACGTTTTGGCCTGTCAAGACGAGCGGATTTCGTGCGGCGTGCTTTTCTATGTCTGGGTGCCCGGTGGTCGGGCACCCAGACGTAGGTCAACGCTTGCCCTTGACGATGACAACCGTGCCGAATTGCAATCGGCACTTTTTGATGTCCTCGCCGCTCTTTAGGCGGAGAACGTTCCGAGCCACCAACTCATCGAACTCCTTTTTCGAAAGCGACAATTTTTCGCGGAGTATCTTCGCGACCTTGGTGCGGGTAGGATAGTCGCAAACAATTTGCACCATCGCGTATACTTCTTCACGCAGATCAATTTCGCTGCCGCAGACTTCGAAAGGCGCCTCTTCGGTTTCGGCTCCGTTCTTTTTTAGCAGGTCGATGTCCATCGCGTACTGTGTGGCCAGTTGGCTATCGTTGTTGGTGAACGCGCTGAGCAAGTCTCGATTGATTTGTTTGGGATTGATCCGGGAATGAATCGTTACGTTCCATGTGGTATTGCAACGTGCGCATTTGTAAATCAGCCAGACATCCAAAGATTTTTGTTGCGCGTTTACCCGAAATAACCCCGAGGATACATGTTCGGTTTTTGCGCCGCACTTTTTGCAATGGTGCATGGCTTTAGGAGGTGAAAGATAATTCACCTCCCAGCGTATTGTTTCCATATACTACTTCCTTTTTGATGGTTTTTTGTACAAAAAGGAAGGACTTAAAAGGCGGAGTGTAGATAAAAGCAAGTTTTTTCATAGAGACCCTCCGAAAACATATTTGTGACACATAGGAAAAGGCCACGGCAGGCTGGAGTGTCTGCTGTGGCCTTTTGCGCATCACAATACGGAGGCGAAACCCCTCCACGAATAATGAGCCAAGACCCTAACACTCTGAACCTGCGTCGAATTCTACAACAAAATAACCGCTATAAATACGGCTTGCATTGTTATGGAATCACCCGGATCACAGGCTAAAAGATTTCCAAAGGGCAAGGCTCCTTTCGTGCCAAATATTGTCTACAGCATAGCGAAGTCTTTTCTGGATGTCAACAAAAATAACGCATACAACAGTTCGACAATTGCTGGTCGCGGTGAAAAAAACTTGCTTCACAAGCGGAAGCATAGTATAATGCTTACAAGATAAGTTGAGGCATGCCCTTTTTACCGCTTTTGTAACCGACGGCAGTGAATGAGTGCGATCGACATATTTTTTTTGCGCAAAACGGTGGTTTCATTTGTATTTTTATTTGAATGGGGAGGCGGCGTATGGAAGACTATAAAAAAGTATTGGATCACCCCCTGATTCAGCACAAGGTATCGCTGATGCGCGATAAGGAGACCGGCACGAAGGAGTTTCGTGAACTGCTTGAGGAAATCTCTATGCTGATGGCTTATGAAGTGACGCGCGATCTGCCTATGAAGGAGATTGAAATCGAGACGCCGATTTGCCGCACCAAGACCCGTGTCATCAGCGGCAAGAAGCTGGCGGTGGTGCCGATTTTGCGTGCCGGGTTGGGTATGGTGGATGGCATTACCAAGTTGGTGCCCGCCGCCAAAGTCGGCCATATCGGCCTCTATCGCGACCCGGAGACGCTGGAGCCGGTGGAATATTACTGCAAACTGCCGCCGGACGTGGAGGAGCGTGACCTGATCGTCGTCGATCCGATGCTGGCGACCGGCGGCTCGGCTTCCGCTGCCATTACCTTCATCAAGAAGCGCAATTGCCGGAGCATCAAGCTCATGTGCCTCATCGCCGCGCCGGAGGGCATCGAGCGCGTACACAAGGATCATCCCGATGTACCGATCTTTGTTGCCGCCGAAGATGAGAAACTCAATGAACACGGTTATATCGTTCCCGGCTTGGGCGATGCGGGCGATCGCCTCTTCGGCACCAAGTAAGCCAATCGGCTGCGTTTCCCCTGTCAGCACATGCTGGCGGGGGAATTTTTTGCGTTGTTTCGAACACATCGAAGGGTTTTTTATGATCACTAAGAACGTCGGTCGGTCTGTTTTTTACCGCCAAAGAAACCGGTCGCTTTTTCTCAAACAGACCGCATTCTATGGTGAATGTTGTAGTATAATGGGAGAACGACTACCGCATATTGAAAAAACATATCGAAAAAAGTAAAATTACTACTACACAAATCCCCAAAACTATTGTATAATATTGTAACGAATATTACTTTCACATATATTGATTATGCACATAGAAAAATATAGGCGAGGAGTGGAACGAAAATGCGCAATAAGCTCAGTGTCACGCTGCTTTGCTTAGCATTAACCCTTGTGCCGTCGCCAACCGGTATCCGTGATCCGGAAATGGCGCAGTTTCCGGAAGGCGCTACACCGGAGCCGATGCACAGCGAAGCGCCTGTAGCGGAAGCTGCACACCCCACTGCCGAAGGCGATCAACCAGACGATGAAGCGCAAGTGCCAGTCGTGGTATTAGATGTATCGTTGCTTTCTTTGGATACCAACGGAAATACAGAAGCGTTCTTAAACGCTTCTGTATCGCCCGAGGCGCCGGAGGGGGTCGTCTATCATTGGTCCTCCAGCGATCCGGACGTTGCGATGGTGTCGGATACAGGCGATGAGGCGACGATTACCGGTCTACATGGCGGCGCCTCGATGATTACCGTTCAGGTTTCCGGCGATGCTTTGCCCGAAGTACTTATCGCTAGCTGTGAAGTTGCGGTGGATGAGCCGTTGACCAGCCTGTCGCTTTCGTCTGATGCTTTGATCCTCAACGCGGGAGAGGAGGCCGGTGCAACCGGTAAGTTGACAATTCTGCCGCAGCCCTTAAGCCATACGGAAACCATCGATTGGACGGTACAACAGGAAGGGGTAGTCGTAACCTTCGATCCTAGCCGTGGCATCCTGCGCGCCCAGAATCCCGGCACGGCGCTAATTGTCGCCACCGCATCGAGCGGCCTATCGGCGCAGTGCAAGGTGTTGGTGCGCGAAACGAGAAGTACGGAAGCGCTTTCGCAGACAGGGATGTTTTCGGAAAATACCACACCACGACATGTGCCGAGCGGCGCACCGGCGGTGCTTCGGGCGGAAACATCCGTTCCGGACGAGGCGGATGAGGGCGAGGAGGCCAATGAGACGCCCGTAGCGCTCGGTGAGCTATTAACCTTCGTGACGAACCTTGAGAAAAGGCCTTGGGAGCGGATGATGGCGCGACGACCGGCGGTAGCTGGAGCTACGGATGAGGAGCCCAAGAAGGTTGAGGATCCTACGTCCGCAGTGAACGCTCCTGCTCCGGAGCAGTATGTGCGCTTTGCGAACGACGGAACGGCGCTTGGCCTCTCCATCAAGGGTGAGCCTATAGCGCTGCAAGCTGGCGTGTTTGATGCGCACGGAACGCTGCTCGATGCGCCGCTCTCGTGGAGCAGCAGCGATAACAAGGTGGCGCGCGTCGATGACGACGGCGAAGTGCGTCCTATCAAAGTGGGAAAAGCGATCATCACCGCCGCCGCCCCAAGCGGAGCATCCGCAACCTGCGCCGTCACGGTATATAAAACAGCTGCGCAATCGATCAAGCTGTTTACCGAGGCCCCGGTGCGGTTGGAGCGGGGGGGACAGCTTCGCCCAAACGTCGGGTACTCTCCGATGCATAGCTATGCACCGCTTAAGTGGAGCAGTTCCGACGAGCGTGTGGTTCGGATCGACCCGCTCAGCGGGTTGATGACTGCCGTCGGCAAGGGCGAAGCCACCGTCACGGCCGCCTCGCCGGATCTTCCTGAAACAGCGCTTTCCTTGGCGGTGCAAGTGTCGGCGCCGATTACGGCAATCGCAATGTACAAGGATGCGCTGCGCGACGATTCGAGCTGGCAGGCCAATCCGGGCGAAACCCGCATGCTGTACGTGGAGATCGAGCCGGACTGGGACGTGACCGGAGATTCCGTCGTTTGGAGCAGCAGCGCGCCGAAGGTTGCTTCGGTCGACAAACATACCGGTAAAGTAACGGCGCACAAATCCGGCAAGGCGATCATTACCGCCAAAGCCGATAGCGGCGCGAAAGCTACCTGCACGGTGATGGTAAAATAATTTTGCCGGATAGGAGGGGGGCACGTGTGGGAGGGATTTGTGGCGCTCGCGCGGGCGCAGGGCTTTACAGCGATCGGCGTTGACGACATCGCGCCGTTTGAGGCATGGGAGAGCGCGCGTCAGCGGCGCAACGATGGCCACGGCAAGGCATTGCATGCCGATCCGCTCATGCTGATGCCCGAGGCGAAGCGCATCATCGTGCTGGCGCATCCTTATGCCGATTCGCCGGAGCTGGAAGCCGGACACCCGTATGTGCGCATTTCTCCTTACTATTTTGTTTCGAACGCGCTGCGCAACCGTTCGCACGCGCTGGCGGAGTACCTGCGCGGACTGGGCGCAAAAGTGCTGGAGCAACCGGCGCTGCCCGCAAAGTCGGCAGCGCAGCGCAGCGGAATCGGCAGCTATGGGCGCAACAACCTATTTTATACGCCGGAGTATGGCAGCCGCGTGATGCTGAGTTTGCTGCTGACCGATGCGGATCTCCCGCTGACCGCCGATGCGCACGAAGCGAACTCCTTTGCGCAGTGCGAAGGTTGCAATGCTTGTGTATCCGCTTGTCCTTCGAAGGCGCTGGATGGTGCTTTGCTGGATACCTCGCGCTGCTTGCGCGCCCACATGCTTTGCGGGCAAGAGGTACCCGAGGCGTTGCGCACGGCGATGGGCGACCGGCTTGTTGGCTGCGAGATTTGCCAGCGCGTTTGCCCTCACAATCAGCGCGCGCGGAAGGCGGAACCATTCGCCGAACTCCCGAAAGTAGAATTGTCGGCGCTTTTGGGTTATGGGGAGCAATTCGCCTCCGCGATGGAACAGTTGGCGGACGCTATCGGCGCAAACTACGCGCGCAAACTGCGCGTACAAGCGCAAGCGGCGCTGATCGCTGGGAACAGCGGCGATAGCCGTTATGCCGATGCTTTGCGTGCCTTGGCCGAGGATGAGCATGTGGCGCTGCGTGCGCATGCGCGCTGGGCGCTAAACAAATTGGGCTGCACGATGGCATAGCGCGTGCATTTTGACGGCCATTGTGGTATAGTAGAGAGCACCTCAAGGAGAGCTGTGAATGGAAGAAATGGCTAAGATGGCTTCGCTATCTGGCAGGCCGGCGAAAGGCCGCCGTGCGGATTGGCTGACCGAGTTGGTGTGGAAGCGATCGCTCCAGCTAACGGTGCTGTACCCGCGAGATATGCTGTTGGATATCGCTGGCGAGGACGGGGAGTTCTTGCGCCGCATCGGGCAGGGCAAGCACGACGTCGGCCTTGCCGGCATTTGCGCGACGCCGCAGCTCGCGCGTACCGCTCGCTATCGCGTGCCGGAAGCAGACATTATGTACGCCGAGCTGGATGATTTCCCTTGGCTCAATCAGAGCTTTGACGTGGTGTTTAGCCTGCACTCGGTACCATTATTGCGTGATCCACAAGCCGTGTTGTCCGAGGTGCTCCGGGTGCTAAAACCCGGCGGCCAGTTCGTGATGGCCGCGCCATGGCTGCCAAAACCGCTACGCATATTAGCGAATCGTTGGCTGGTTGATGATTCAAAGGATAGCGCTCCGATTCCTTCTAAGGCGGAATTGGTCACTTGCTTGGAAGACGCCGGATTCGAGCGGGTGGCATGGCTCCGTTTGGCCGGGATGCGATCCATCTTGGTTGGCTGGCGGCCTTGATTCGGGCAAAAGCACAGTCGGGGCATGAAAGAGGCTCCGGCTTTTTTACAGCAATGGGCAAAGTTGTATCCTTGGTTTGCAGGGATGCTACGAGGGAACATCAGCAATTTCTTAGAGGAGGATTCCCGGTTGCAAGAACAGAAATTGGGACAGAAGATTGACGCCCTGCTAGACAAAGTACAGAAACCCATGCGCTATACCGGCGGCGAGATGAACTGCCGTATCAAGCCCAACGAGCCCGGCATGCTGCGCTTCGCCTTTGCCTTTCCGGATGTGTACGAGGTCGGCATGTCGCACCTAGGCATGAAGATCCTTTACCACATAATCAACGCGCATCCGCGCGCGCTGTGCGAGCGGGTGTTTACGCCGTGGGTAGATATGATCCAGCTGATGCGCGAGCAGCAGGTGCCGCTTTTCTCGCTGGAAACACATACGCCGGTGCGGGCGTTCGATATCGTTGGTTTCACGCTGCAATATGAGATGAGCTATACAAATATTTTGGAGATGCTTTCACTGGCCGGAATTCCGCTGCGCGGGGCAGAGCGCGGGGCGGAGGATCCGCTTGTCATCGCAGGTGGCCCCTGCGCCTACAATCCCGAGCCGCTTCATGCGGTCATCGACGCTTTTGTGATCGGCGACGGCGAGGAGAGTACTTGCGCGGTGATCGACGCGGTGCTGGCGGCAAAGGAGGCGGGGAAATCCCGGCTGGATACGCTGCGCGACTTGGCGCGGCTACCCGGCGTGTACGTACCCAGCTTGTATGTTGCGGAATACGATGCATGCGGGCGGTTGACCCGCTTTACGCCTACCGATGCCGCAGCGACCGCTATCGTGCGCAAGTGCGTCATACACAATTTGGATCGCGCCGCCTTTCCGCCGGATATCGTGGTGCCGTATACCGAGATCGTGCACGACCGGATCATGCTTGAGGTGCTGCGCGGCTGCACCAAGGGCTGCCGCTTCTGTCAGGCGGGCATGTTGTATCGTCCGGTACGCGAGCGCAGCCTCAAGACGCTGATCGCGCAGGCCGAGCAGTCGGTCGACGCCACCGGCTACGAAGAAATTTCGCTTTCCTCTCTGTCCACCGGCGATTACTCCTGCCTGCCGGAGTTGGTACGCGAGTTGATGCAACGCTTGGAGCAGAAGCGTGTGGCCATATCGCTGCCATCACTACGGCTGGATAGCGCCGTAAAGGAATCGCTGGCGGAAACGCAGCGCGTGAAAAAATCCAGCCTGACCTTTGCGCCGGAGGCCGGAACGCAGCGCTTGCGGGATGTTATCAACAAGGGGATCACCGAGGAGCAACTGATGCGCGGAGCGCGCGACGCCTTTGAGGGCGGTTGGAGCAGCATGAAGCTGTACTTCATGATCGGGCTGCCTACCGAAACCGATGCGGATTTGGATGGTATCGCCGATTTGGCCGCCAAGGTGACGCAGGCATATTTTGCGGTACCCAAGGAGCAGCGTGCCAAGGGACTGCGCATTACCTGCAGCGCTGCGGTGTTTGTACCCAAACCATTTACGCCCTTTCAATGGGTGGCGCAGGATCGTATTGAGGAAGTACAACGCAAGGCGCAGTATCTTCGCCAAAAGCTCAAGGCGGTCAAGGGTGTGATCTTTAACTGGCATGAGCCTTCGCTTTCCTATCTGGAGGCCTGCTTCGCGCGCGGCGACCGGCGGATCGGCGAGGTGCTGCTGCGCGCGTGGGCGTTGGGCTGCCGTTACGATGGCTGGAGCGACCATTTCCGGTACGATTTATGGATGCAGGCCTTTGCGGATTGCGGGTTGGATCCGGCGTTCTACGCAAATCGCATGCGGGAGCAAGGGGAACTGCTGCCGTGGGCGTTCATCGACGCCGGGGTGACCGAAGCCTATTTGGGACGCGAATACCAGCGCTCGTTGCGTGCGGAAACCACGCCGGATTGCAGGCAAGGCTGCCAAGGCTGCGGTTTGCAACGCCCGGCGTTTGAAGGAGTGTGCGAGTTATGAGGTTGTTGCTTGCCTTTCAAAAGGGCGAAGCGCTTCGCCATCTCGGCCATCTGGATCTTCAGCGCTTGATGCAGCGTGCGCTGCGCCGCAGTGGCTTGCCTGTGCGCTATTCACAGGGGTTTCATCCGCATATGCTGACATCCTTCGCCTCGGCGTTGTCTATGGGCGTATCCAGCGAACAAGAGATTCTCGATGTGGCGCTGACCGAGCCGTTGGATGAAGCCGAATGCCTTGCGCGCATTAACGCCGTGCTGCCGCCGGATTTGCGCGCCAGCGAGGCGGTATTGGTGGAGGACGAGCATCCGGCGCTGATGGGATTGCTCAAGCAGGCTTCCTACGTCGCATGGGCGCCGGCGACGCACATCGACGCGTTTCGGCGCGGCGCGCAGGCGTTTCTGGCGCAAACCGAAGTTATGGCGCTGCGCAAGAGCAAGCGTGGCGAGCGCATGGTCGATATCAGACCCATGCTGCATGCGCTTGCGATCGAAGAATCCGGCGGCGAAATGCGGCTTATTATGCGGCTAGCCTTAGAAGAAACCGCCACGCTTAAGCCGGATCTGCTCATTGAAACCATCGCTGCGCTGGGCGGCATCGCAGCGGGGGAAAGCCCCGCTTTCCGCCTGCGCCGTACCGGCCTGTTTGGCGTGGCGGAGGGACAGGCAATACCGCTGCTTCGCATGTAGCCGGAAAAGGAGCGATATGGACGGCGAAAAAATCCTCATCTTGGATGCCTTCGACGAAGAGATTGTGGTGGCGCTGCTCGACAGCGGCACGATATGCGAGGCGGCGCGATTGCCCAAGGAGGATGCGCCACGGCTCGGCGATGTGTTTGTCGGGCGCGTGCAGCGCGTGCAGCCCGGTGTAGACGCAGCCTTTATCGATGTGGGGCTGGAGCGCAACGCGTTCCTGCAGCTTTCCGACGGCGATCCGCCGCTCAAAGGCGGACAGGACGTGCTCGTACAGGTTGTCAAGCGTCCGGAGGGCGATAAGGGCGTGCGCGTTACGCGCAATCTCATGTTGGCGGGGGAGTTGTTGGGCTTTTCACCGCTGGGCGGGAAGGCGGGCATCTCTTCGAAGATTGTCGACAATGCCGAGCGCGCGCGTCTCAAGCGCATCGCGGACGCGCATTGCCCGCAAAAGGATGGCTGGATGTTCCGCACCGCCGCAGAAGGGCGATCAGAGGCGGATTTACTCGCCGAGCGGGATGGCCTGTTGGCGCGATGGGAAACGCTGCGGCGCGACGCGGCGTACCGCCGCGCGCCGAGCCTGCTGCTGGAAGCGCCGCATCCCGCGGAGCGTTTTGTGTACGATTTGCTGCACACCGCGCCGACAAGGATTCTTGTCAGCGATGCTTCGTGGCTGGAGCGTGTCCGGTCGCTGTGCCGTTTTGCATTGCCAGTGGCGATCGAAATGTACACGGGAGAAACCCCGCTGCGCATGCTTTTTCCCGTGCAGAGCACATTGGAGCGCGCTGGGCGCCGCAAGGTCTGGCTGCCGGGCGGCGGCTATCTCGTGTTCGATACCTGCGAGGCGATGACCGTAATCGACGTAAACGTCGGCAAGCAAGCGGAGAAGCAAAATTTAGAAAATACCGCGTTGCGCGTTAACCTGGAGGCGGCTAGGGAAATTGCCACACAACTGCGGCTGCGAGACATCGGTGGCATCGTGGTGATTGACGCCATCGATCTGCGCGAGGCGGCACATCGCGAGCAGCTTTTGGCAGAGCTGAACGAGGCCTTCGCAAGCGATCGTGGCAAACCGGAGATCCACGGCGGCATCAGCACGCTCGGATTGATCCAGCTGACGCGCAAAAGGCTGTATGCCGCTCCGAAAAAAAGTAGGGGCTGATGCGGGGAGGCGCGCGGAGTGCCTTGGGGGGAACCGTTCTAAACTATTCGCGAAAGACATCTTTTACGAATAGTTTGCACCGTTTTTAAGGAGGGAGCCCTGTGCAGCGTTCTGACGACTATTTCAAACAAAAAGCCCGGCAGCGTACGGAGATGTTGCGCGCCATTCAGCGTGAGCTTCCGCTTGCCTGTTTGGATTTCTTTGTTGCCATCGAGTCGCAGACCAGCGTGCTTACCCGGCTTGCTTATGCCTATGACCTGCGCATCTTCTTTCAATACCTTTGCGCCGAAGTGCGCGGATTCGCCGGAAAAACGCCGCCTGCCCTCGAGGACGCCGACATCGCAAAGATCACCAAGCTGGATATCGAGCGCTACGGTGAGTTTTTGACGCTCTACTACAAGAACCATACCACACCCGACGGCGAGGTCATTTCCTGGGAAATCGAGAACAAGGAACTGGGCAAAATGCGCAAGCTCTCCAGCCTTCGCTCCTTTTTCAAGTACATGTACGCCGGTGGTCGCGTGCCCGGTAACGTCGCTGAGTTGGTGGCGCTTCCCAAGCGCCATGCCAAGGCCATTATTCGGCTAGAGATCGATGAAGTGGCGCGCATGCTGGATGTTGTGGAAAGCGGCGAGGCGCTTTCCGCTCGGCAGCAAAAGTATCATGAGTTGACACGGAAGCGTGATCTGGCGATGCTTACGCTCTTTCTGGGTACCGGCATCCGCGTCAGCGAATGTGTTGGACTGGACATCGACGATATTGACTTTGCGCAAAATGCCTTTGTTATTACCCGCAAGGGCGGCGATGAAAGCATTTTGTATCTCTCCGACGAGGTTTCCGAAGCCTTGCGCGATTATCTAGCGGAGCGCATGAAAGTTGATGCGCTTCCCGGGCACGAGCAAGCATTTTTCCTTTCCTTGCAGCGCAGGCGCATCACGCAGCGTGCCGTGGAAAACCTAGTGCGCAAGTATGCGCAGATCGCCGCGCCGCTCAAGCGAAAAATCAGCCCGCACAAACTGCGCAGTACCTATGGTACGAACCTCTATCGCGAAACCGGGGACATTTATCTCGTGGCCGATGTGCTGGGTCACGCCGATGTGAACACCACGCGCCGCCACTATGCCGCCATACCCGAGGATCGCAGGCGCGAAGCCGCGCGGCGCACCGTCTTGCGCGAACCAAAACACAAGGAGCCGCAGGAATAATCGCGGGCTCTCCCCTATCGTAAACGAAAAGAGCCTGTTCTTTGACGAGAAGAACAAGCTCTTTTGTCTGTGGCCCTGTGTTATCCTCTCGCCTGTGAAAGGATTTCAACGTTGCCGATATAGGTACTGTGCATATTGACGGTGTTGCTGGGCAGCTGTCCGCCGGCGGAATGTACAACATGCGTATGGCTGCAAATCTCCACGGCAATCCAGATCAGCAGTGCGCAGATGGCTGCGGCACAGGCTCCGGCAAGGAGCCAGACGCGCGTTTGCGCCTTTCTTTTTCCGTATTTGCCAAGCGGTGCCGAAGAACGGCTTTGATAAGTGTATGTCATGTATGTGCCTCCTTTGAAAATAGCGTCGGCAATATCGTTAGTATGCACCGTTGTTGGTTTCCTTACGCATAGTATACGCGAACAAACGTTCTTTGTCAAGCGATTTTAGAAAAATACGAACAAATGTTTTATTCCTGCTTGTATATGATAAGATGCTGTGTTATAATGCAGCAAGGGGAACACAAGTTTGATATAATGCTGTATGCTGGGGAAGTTCTTTGGGAGGTGTTTCACATGAAGAAACCACGTGGAGACAACCAAGCCAAAATTTTGGAATACATCAAAAGCGAGATTCAGAACAAGGGATATCCGCCCTCTGTGCGGGAGATTTGTGATGCGGTTGGGCTGAAATCCACCTCTACCGTGCATGGGCATCTGATGCGCCTGCAAAAGAAGGGAATGCTCAACCGCGATCCAATGAAGCCGCGCGCGATGGAAGTGCTCGGCGATCCGAGCTTCTCCCGCCGCGAGGTGCTCGCGGTACCCATTGTTGGGCAGGTTGCCGCCGGAACGCCGATCCTCGCGCAGGAGAATATCGAGGAAACCATGCTGTTGCCCGCGGATTTTCTTGGCGATGGCGAGCACTTTATCCTCTGCGTGCGCGGCGATAGCATGGTCAACATCGGTATGCTCAATGGCGACCAAGTGGTGGTGCGCAAGCAGCCCAATGCCAACAACGGCGAAATCGTGGTGGCGATGGTCGAGGATGAGGCGACGGTTAAGCGCTTCTACAAGGAAAACGGGCATTTCCGACTACAACCGGAGAACGACACGATGGAGCCGATCATCGCAAGCGATGTGACGGTGCTTGGCAAGGTGGTTTCATTGCTGCGAAAGATGTGATAACCGTCGGTCGGTTTGTCCTGCTATAGTCTACCATAAAAACGAATCTAGGTCTGTTTTTCTCGCAAACTTCTCCTAAAAATCCAAAATTCATCAAAACAGCGCAAGAAACGCAGGATTTCTTGCGCTGTTTCGATAGTTTAACGGAGGCAAATTCCACTGTGGAGTGTATGTGAACAACAAAGGCATACAACCTATGGTAGCAACCCGGCTTTCGACAAGCTTTCAAGTGCGGTCTGAATACCGAGCCGCCCGTGCGAAAGCGTCAATCCCCCTTGCAGATAGCCGACATAGGGTGGGCGCATCGGCGCGTCGGCGCTCAGTTCGATGGAAGCACCAGAAACGAAGGTACCCGCCGCCATAATGACCTGATGCTGATAGCCGGGCATATCCCACGGCTCCGGCACGGCAAAGCTATCGACCGGAGAAGCCGCCTGAATTCCGGCACAGAAAGCGACCAGCCGCTCGGGCGTTTGGAACTCGATGGCTTGGATGATGTCTCCGCGCGCAGCGGCGTCGGGCGCGGGCTGCACCGCAAAGCCCAGCGAACTGAAAACGCTGGCGGCAAGCATGGCGGTTTTTAACGCTTGGTTGACGGTATGCGGCGCAATGAAAAGGCCTTGATAGAAAGCCTGATAACCCGGCGCGTAGGAACCAACCTCCTTGCCGATGCCCGGCGAGGTTAAACGCTCCGCGATGCGCTCCACCCATTCACGCCGCCCAGCGACATAGCCGCCTGTTGGCGCGATGCCTCCACCGGCGTTTTTTATCAGGGATCCGGCGATGATGTCCACGCCCAGCATTGTTGGTTCCCGCGTGGCGACAAATTCGCCGTAGCAGTTGTCCACCATGATGATGACATCAGGACGCACGGCATGAACGGCCTGCGCGACCGCCCCGATATTCTCGAGAGCGAGCGCGGCGCGCCACGCGTACCCGCGCGATCGCTGGATCTCCACGACACGGGTTTCAGGCCGCAGTGCCGCGAGGATCGCCGGGAGGTCCAGCGCATCATCTGCGCGCAGCGGCACCTCGTCGTAACCGACGCCTATCGCCTTGAGCGAGCAGGCGGAATGCCCGGCGATACCGATTACCTCGTCGAGGGTGTCATATGGTTTGCCCGATGCGCACAGCAAGCGATCGCCGGGATTCAGCAGGCCAAACAAGCAGATCGCCAGTGCGTGTGTGCCGGAAACGATCTGCGGGCGCACCAGCGCATCCTCCGCGCCGAACACGTCGGCAAACACGCGCTCCAGCGTGTCCCGCCCCACGTCGCCATAGCCGTAGCCGGTAGTCCCGGCAAAGTGACGCGCCGCAACCTGATGCTTTTGAAATGCAGCCAGTACGCGGGCAAAGTTTTCCGCCTCGATGGTGTCCAACGCAGCAAAGCTGGGAGCACAACGCTGCTCAGCCACGCGAATCAATTCAGGAATGGAAGCTCGCATTAAATCTTACTCCTCTGCGGATGATGGTGTGCCGGTGGTCAAGTGCGCGCGCACGTAGGCAAGCAGCGCCGCGTCCAGCGCCTCTGACGAATTGTAATCGGCACGATCGAACCAATGTACGCGCGCGTCGCGCCGGAACCATGTGAGCTGTCGCTTAGCGTATTGCCGGGTGGCGCGCTGTATGTCGGGCACGACGGCCTGCAATTTCGCCTTACCCTGAACCACCCGCAACAGCTCGCGATAACCGATAGCCTGCATCGCTTGGCCATCTGCCGGGATGCCGCTTTGGCACAGGCGCTGCACCTCGGTCAACCAGCCTGCCGCAATCATGCTCTCCACGCGCCGGTCGATGCGCGCGTAGAGCCGCTCGCGCGGCATCGTGATGCCCGCGATGATGGGACGATATCCGCGCGGTTTGGTTTTAAAATCCACAGCATGATCCGACATGGGCTTGCCCGTAGCCTCATAAATCTCCAGCGCGCGAATCACGCGGCGCACGTCATTTTCATGCAGCCTGTTCGCACTGGTCGGGTCGATTTGCGCCAGCCGTGCATGCAATCTTTGCTTACCGCTCTCCCCTGCCGCTTCTCGCTCCAACCTGCTTCGGATCGTTTCGTCACCGGCAGCCTGCGCGAAGTCCATCTCCAGCGTCAGCGCGTTGAGGTAAAGCCCGGTGCCGCCCACCAGCACCGGCAGCTTGCCGCGCGAGTGTATTTCGGCGATGGCAGCATCGGCCAATCCCCGGAAGTCAGCCACCGAGAAAGGCATTCTGGGATCCGCTACATCGAGCAGGTGATGCGGCACGCCGCCGCGCTCCGCCTCGGTAGGCTTTGCGGTGCCGATGTGCAGATCGCGGTAGATCTGCATCGAGTCCATAGAAATTGCCTCACCGTCCAGCGCACGACACAACGAAATTGCTGCGTCGGTCTTGCCGGAGGCCGTCGGCCCTACGACGGCGACGATCACAGGCAGCTCGTCATGCATCGGTCGTCACCCATTGTACGCAGGATGGGTTGGGTACCGGCACGCGGCACAGCGCTCTGCCGACGCGTCCGCTTTCGGCATCGCGCGGCAGCACGACTACTTCATGACTGTGCTGATTGGCGACGATCAAAAAGCGATCCTCCGGCGAGAGCGCGAAGTGACGCGGTGTTTTGCCGCCGCACGGGAAGGAGCCGACGGCACGCATGCCCTGCTCGGTTCTCTCTGCGACGCAGATCGTGTCCGCGCCACGGTTGGAGGCGTAGAGAAACCGGTAATCGCCGGAGAGCGCCAGCTCGGCAGCGGTGTTTTCGCTAGTGAACGCTTCAGGCAGCGTGGAGAATGATTGGCGCAGTGCATAGAGTCCCGGCAAGCGTCCCGGTACGAGATGCAGCAAGTTGCCGCCCAACTCGGTTAACAAGTAGAGTTCCTCGCCAACAAAACGGAGATGGCGCGGCCCTTCGCCGAGCATCACCTTGGTCTGTACAGGAGCGGAAAGCCTGCCGGATTGTCTGTCGAAAACATAAGTGTAAAGCGCGTCGGCGCCCAGATCGGCAGCGATTACGTGCATGCCGTCGAGCGTAAAGTTTGCGCTATGCGCGTGCGGCGCTTCCTGCCGCTGCGCGTTTGGACCGCTTCCGGCGTGACGCATCTCGCTGACGCATCGCCCCGGCGCCCCGCTTTCATCCAGCGCGATGGACAGCACCGTGCCGCTCAGGTAGTTGGAGGCGATGAGAAAATCATCACGAGGGCTGAGGGTGAGGTGGCACATCGCCGAGCCGGGATAGACTTGCTCGCCGAGCTTTTCGAGCGCGCCGCCAGAGCCGATGGCGTAGGCGGTGACGGCAGCGCTCCCCCCTAGTTCGCTGACGGCGTACAGCCGCTTGTTGTCATGAGAAATCGTGAGGAAAGATGGATTGTCCGCATGCTCCGTACAGCCCGCGGGCTCCAACTGCCCGGTAACGGTATCCAACTGAAAGCGGTATATCCCCCGGCTATGCTCCCCAGCGGGCGTCAAATCCTGCGTGTACGTGCCGACATAAACCCAAGCGTTTTGCATGCGGATCTCCTTTCCGTGGCGTTATTGGCCTTATTGCAGCGCGCCGATCGCCTCGCGCAGATCCCCTGTGAAGAGACCGCCGTGGTAGGTGATGGTGTGCATCACATCGCGCGCGGCAAGCTTGGCTAACGAGGCTGTGGCAAGTTGGATATCGGCGGAGTGCTGCGGATTGGGTCCGGCCAGCTTTCCCTTTTCTATATTGAGCGCGTCGCCTGCGATCAGCACTCGGTCGCCGGGCACGTAAAAGCAGGCGTGGCCGGGCGTATGCCCCGGGGTATGAATGACTTCCAAGCCGCACACAGGCAACGACTCGCCGTCCTTGAGCCACAGATCGATGGGAAAGCGGCGGCGCTCGAACGCCTCGCGCAGCGTGCGAACAAAGGCGCGTTCCGCTTCCGAAAGCGACGGAAAGCGCGCTTCCTGCATCGCCAGCTTGATCGGCGTTTGGTCGCCTTGAATATAGGGCGCCTCAATTTCGTGCGCGCCGGTCTGCGCGCCGGACTGCGCCACCAACTCCTTTGCGCAGCCGATATGGTCAATATCCTGATGCGTGAGGAGGATATAGGATAGCGCTTCCGGAGAAAATCCTTCCATTTCGATAGCCTGCTTGATCTTGGCGGTTTCCAACGGGAATCCTGCGTCTATGAGAACCAGTTCTCGCCCTTCTTGAACCAGCGACGGGTAGGTCGTGCCGTGATCGCCGACAATTTCCAACAGATGTACATGCTCCGATACCTGCATTGCGCATTCCCCTCTCTTGGTCGGTCGGGTTTTTGCTACAGTACGCGGCGGAAGCGCTTCTCCAGTTCGTGCTTGGTCAGCACCACCACCAGCGGCCGCCCGTGCGGGCAGGTGGGCGGCGCTTCGCTGCGCCGCATGTCGAGCAGCAGCGCTTCGATTTCGGCAGGTTGTAGGTCGTCTCCCCCCTTCACCGCCCCTTTGCAGGACATCTGAATGATGGCTTCGCGGCGCTTTTCCTGCGTGGCCAGCAGTTTCAGCTCGCCCAGATGATCGAGCACCGAAAGGAAGCTCTGCCGCGCTTCCGGCTCGCCCAGTATCATCGGCACGGCGCGGATCTGCACCGCGTCCTCGCCGAAAAAATCAAACTCGAAACCTGCGCCGCGCACCGCGTCGGCGTAGGCAGTGAGCCGTTCGCGCTCGGTAGCGTTTATTTGCACTACCTGCGCCACCAGCAGCTGCTGCGCGCCCTGCCCCTCATCGAGCGAGCGCATGAGGTGCTCATAGCGCAGACGCTCGTGGGCGGCGTGCTGATCGATGAGCAGCAATTGATCGCCCTGTTCCACGAGGATGTAGGTACGAAACGCTGTGCCCAGCACGCGGAAAGGCTCCAACTCCGGCTCCGTTTCCGGAGCAGATCGCGGTTGGGGCGACGGCACGGGCGGCTGAATGACCGGCGAGACTGGCGCGGAGGGATAGGTCGCAAAAACCGGTGGCGCAGCGGGTGTCTGTGGAGCGTGTGCCGTTTCGCGCACCCGCACCGGCGGCGCGGGCATCGTGGAAAAGAAATCCTGCACCACCTCGGCAAAGCGCGGAGGAAGCGGGGCATTTTCCTGCGCGTGGATGGTCGCCGCTGGGCGCACCGGCGCGGGCTCCGCAGGGTGCCATGCGATCTTGGGCGCATCGGCGATGGCGTTGTCGGTCATGCGTTCGCCGGGCGTCAGCGCCTCGCGAACGATGCGTTCCACGATGCCGCAGATCAGCGGCTCGTCGCTGAAGCGCACCTCGAGCTTGTTGGGGTGTACGTTGACGTCGACCAGCGTGGCGGGCAGCCGCAGGTGCAGCACGCAGATCGGGAACTGCCCTATCATCACGCGCTGGCGGCAAGCCTCCTCGAGTGCCTTGGTCAGCAGCGCGCTGCGGACATAGCGTCCGTTGATGAAGAAGCTTTGATGCGTGCGGTTGCCGCGCGCCGTAGTGCCCACGCCGACGAAGCCGCTGACCATCATCCCGCATTCTTCGCCGTCGATCGGCAACATCTGCTCGGTGGTCTCGCGGCCATAGATGCTAAAGATGGCGCTGCGCAGTTTGCCGTCGCCGGGGCTGTGGTACACCTGCTTGTCGTTCTGAATCAGCCGGAAGGATACGCCGGGGTGCGAGAGCAGCATGCGCAGCACCATGTCGGCGACGCGCGCGCCCTCAGTGCTCGGCTTTTTTAGAAATTTGAGCCGGGCGGGTGTGTTGAAGAACAGTTCGCGCACCGTGATGGTAGTGCCTTCCGGGCTGGGCGCATCCTCCGGCGCGTGCAGCATGCCGCCGATGTTCTCGGCCTTTACGCCGCGATCCTCCCCGGCGGTGCGGGTGACCAGCACCACCTTGGCCACCGCCGCGATGGAGGCCAGTGCCTCCCCACGAAAGCCCAGCGAGCGCACGTCAAAAAGATCGTCCGCGCTGCGGATCTTGCTGGTGGCGTGGCGCTCGAAGGCCATGCGGATATCGGCGGACGGGATGCCGCAGCCATTGTCGCTGACGCGGAAATAGGCGATGCCGCCCTCCCGCGTTTCCACGGTGATCGCCGTCGCACCCGCGTCGATGCTGTTTTCGATCAGCTCTTTGATGGCCGCAGCCGGGCTCTCCACCACCTCGCCCGCGGCGATCTTGCCCACGACCTCCTCTGGCAGCCGCTGGATCGGGCGGCTGGGCTGTATGCTTCGCTCCATGACTCTCCTTTATGCCCGGATCACATGCGCCGGGCGCGCTCCTTGAGCTGGAATAGCAGCGTCATTGCCTCCATCGGCGTGATGCTCATGACGTCCAGATTGGCCAGCTCTTCCACAAGTTCAGTCGCCGGGGCGGTGAACAGCGAAACCTGCTCGCTGCGCCCCGTGCGGTTTTCTTCCAATATGTTTTGTCCGATGGAAACCTGATTCACATCGGCAGCCTCGAGCCGCGCCAAGATCTCCTGCGCGCGCAGCAGCACCGCCTGCGGCATGCCCGCCAGCCGGGCGACGTGTACGCCGAAGCTCTTGTCTGCCCCGCCGCGCACGATCTTGCGGAGGAAGATGACGTCCTCACCGTGTTCCTTGACCGACACGCGGAAGTTGACCACGCCGGGCAGGCGGCCTTCCAGCTCGGAAAGCTCATGATAGTGGGTAGCGAACAGCGTCTTGGCACCGATGCGCGCCGGGTCGCACAGGTGCTCCACCACCGCCCACGCGATGCTCAGGCCATCGAAGGTGCTGGTTCCGCGCCCGATCTCGTCGAGGATTACCAGCGAGCGCGGCGTCGCGTTAATCAGGATGTTGGCCATCTCATGCATCTCCACCATGAAGGTGGATTGACCGCTGGCTAAATCGTCGGACGCGCCGACACGGGTAAAGATGCGGTCGGTCAGGCATATGCTGGCGCTCTTGGCGGGTACAAAGCTGCCGATGTGCGCCATCAGCGCGATGAGCGCCACCTGCCGCATGTAGGTGCTCTTGCCCGCCATGTTGGGGCCGGTGATGATGAGCATGCGGTTGTCGCCGCAGTCCATCTCGGCGCTGTTGGGCACGAAAGGCACGTCGCGCAGCATGCGCTCCACCACCGGATGGCGGCCGTCGACGATGCGCAGCACGCCATCGTCGGTGATATCGGGGCGCACGTAGCCGAAGCGTGAGGCGGCGAGCGCCAGCGAGAGCAGCGCGTCCAGCGTCTTGACGGCCTCGGCGGTGCGTTGTAGCCGGGTCAACTGCATGCCCAGCTGCTGGCGCACATCGGCGAAGATCAGCTGCTCCAGCCGCATCGCCTTGTCCTGCGCGCCGGTAATCTTTTGCTCCAGCTCCGAAAGCTCCGGCGTGGTGAAACGCTCGGAGTTGGCCAGCGTTTGCTTGCGCTGGTAGCGGTACGGCACCAGCTCGTAATTGGACTTGGTGACCTCGAAATAGTAACCGAATACGCGGTTGTATTGTACCTTGAGGTTCTTGATGCCGGTCGCCTCGCGTTCCTGTGCTTCCAGATCAGAAAGCCACTGCTTGCCTTCCACCGAGGCGGCGCGCAGCGTATCCAGCTCGGCGTCGAATCCGTCGCGGATGATGCCGCCCTCGGTAATCAGCGGAGGCGCGTCGGGATGGATGGCGCGCTCGAGCAGTTCGGCGATCTCCGGTACCGGATCGATGGCTGCCGCAAGCGCGTCCAGCGCCGCGCTGTGTACGCCGTCCAGCAGCGTCAGAATCTGCGGCAGGCGCTTGAGCGACGCGCACAGCGCCAGACAGTCGCGCGCGTGCAGCGTGCGGTAGGAAAGCTTGCTAAGCAGCCGCTCGATATCGTACACGCCGCGCAATTCTTCAAATAGAGTTTGCATCGTCACATGCTCGGCGTACAGCGCCGCCACGGCATCCAGACGATGCTCGATGGCTTCGCGTCGGCATAGCGGCTGCTCGATCCAGCCGCGCAGCAGGCGGCCGCCCATGGCGGTGGCGGTGTGATCGAGCAGCGCCAGAAGCGAACCTTGCTTCTTGCCGCGCAGCGTCTCGGTGAGCTCTAGGTTGCGGCGCGCGGTGCGGTCGAGCAGCATGTATTGCTCGCTGTGGTAGCGCTTGAGAGCGGTGATGTGCTGCAATGCGTTGCGCTGGGTTTCGCCAAGATACTGCATCAGCGCACCGGCGGCGCACACCGCCAGCTTGAGCTCGGTGAAGCCGAAAGCATCGAGGCTTTGCAGCTGAAAGTGCGCGAGCAGCGCATCGCGCGCGGCCGCGAAGGCGTAGGCCTTGGCGCTGAACGGATCGGGCGAAAGCGGCAGCGAAAGCCCGGCGCCTACCGCCAGTACCACCGCGTCGTTGGCGATGATCTCCTTGGGCGCGATGCGCGCCACTTCGTTGGGCAGGCTGCGGGTCGCGTCGGCAATTTCGTAGGCAAAAAATTCGCCGGTGGAAACATCGGCGAAAGCCAGCCCGGCGCGCTCCCCTTCCATATACAGCGAGAGCAGGTAGCTGTTGGCGCGCTCGTCGAGCAGGTTTTGCTCAATCACGGTGCCGGGGGTGACGATGCGCACGATGGCGCGCTCTACCAATCCCTTGGCTTCGGCTGGGTCTTGCATCTGCTCGCAGATGGCGACCTTGAATCCCTTCTCCAGCAGCCGCGCGATGTAGGTTTGCGCGCTGTGATGCGGCACGCCGCACATCGGTGCGCGCTCGGGCAGGCCGCAATCGCGCCCTGTCAGCGTCAGCTCCAGCTCACGCGAGGCGGTCTGCGCGTCCTCAAAGAACATCTCATAGAAATCGCCCAACCGAAAGAACAGCAGCGCATCGGGGTGCTGCTGTTTGAGCTGCATATATTGCTGCATCATAGGGCTCAACGTGGCCATCTAGCATCCTCCAAGCGAAGGTTTCCGGCAAAGAAATGCGCGAAAGGTGTTTTTGATTATTGCAAAGGCTTATGGCCGCAGCCACCGGCGCAGCCGCCGCAATTTCCGCCGCAGCCGCCCGCTTCCTCTTCCATCTCGCCGGTTACCATAAAGCGCAGCACCTGATTGACCTGCCGCATCATCTCGGAGAAGGCGGCGCGCGCATGCGTCATCTGTTGCACCAGTTCCATGGCATTCAGCGTCTCCTGCAATGTCTCCATGGCCTGGCTGTGCTCGGCCAGCGCGGCATGATCCGGCTCCTCGCTGGAGAGGATTTCTTCCACCTGCTGACGGTGCGTGATAAATTCCCCCATCGCCGCCGCCGCGTCGGCATCGGACATCACGGCGTTCTCCGCCGCCTTCATCGAACGATACTCCTCGGATTGCTGAATGGCCTCGCCTAGGGCGCTGGCCTTTTGAAATACTTCCATACTGCTCCTCCTTGTCAGTGTTGCTTTAGTGTTCTTCGGCGGCTATTCCGCCATGCCTCGCAGCGTGGTTTCTGCTGCTGAGGTGATTTTTACCGGTACGATGCCGCCGATTTGGGCGGCGTCGCCGGGGAAATTGACGGTAACGTTGTGCTCTGTCTTGCCGCAAATTTGCGCGGCATCGCGCTTGGACGTTTCTTCCACCAACACTGGGAGAACTTGCCCCACAAAGCGCGCGTTGCGCTCCGCCGTGATGCGGCGCTGGGCGGCGATCAGCAGCTCGATGCGGCGGGTGGCGGTGGCGTCGTCAATGCGCCCCTCCATTTCGGCGGCACGGGTGCCGGGACGCGGCGAATAAATGAAGGTAAAGGCGGCGTCAAAGCGCACCTGCTCCACCAGCGCCAGCGTGTCCTCGAAATCCTGTTCGGTTTCGCCAGGATAGGCCACGATCAAATCGGTGCTCAGCGCGATATCGGGCAGCTTTGCGCGCAGCGCTTCGACCTTGCGCAGGTAATCGGCGCGGGTGTAACCGCGTCGCATGGAGGCCAGCACCGCGTCGCTTCCCGCTTGTACAGGCAGATGCAGTGCGTGGCAAATGTGTTTGCCGCGAGCCATTACCTCGATCAGCTCATCGGACAGATCCTTGGGGTGCGAGGTCATGAAGCGAATGCGCGGAATGCCGACCTGATCCAGCGCCGCCAATAGTTGCGGAAAGCGCATTGCGCCCTCGTTCAGATCGTTGCCATAGGAATTGACGTTCTGCCCCAGCAGCATGATCTCCTGCACGCCTTCGGAAAAAAGCGCCCGCGCCTCGGCGAGAATGGCCTCCGGCGCACGGGAGCGCTCGCGCCCGCGCACGTAGGGCACAATGCAGTAGGAGCAAAAGTTGTTGCAACCGTACATGATGGTGATGTAAGCGCGGAACGGGCTTTCGCGCAGCACCGGCAACCCTTCGGCGATGGCGCCGGTATCGTTCTGCACCACTTCGACGACGCGGCGGCGAGAGGTCAGCCCGCGCAATAGAAGCGCAGGAAAGGTGTGCAGGTTGTGGGTACCGAATGCCAGATCGACGAACGGGTATTGCTTTAGGATTTTCTCCGCCATGCCGTCCTGCTGCATCATGCAGCCGCACACGCCAACCAACAGATCGGGGCGCGTTTTTTTAAGCTCCTTGAGCCACGTAACGTTGCCCAGCGCACGGCGCTCGGCGTTGTCGCGCACGCAGCAGGTGTTGAACAGCACCAAGTCAGCCTGCTCGCGTTCGGCGGGTACAAGCCCCATCTCTCGCAGCATACCGGCTAGGTTTTCGCTGTCATGCACGTTCATTTGGCAGCCGTAGGTTACGATAGAATAGCTGCGCGGCATTCCCTCCTGCCGCACATGCGCCGCTACTTCGCGCATAGCCGAGGCTTGCAGCGCCTTTTCCTCTTCGCTGATGATCCTTGCTTCGCGTTTGCTCATGTTCTATCCTTCTTTGTTCAGCTTGGCTTGCGCGGCGTGCTGCTTGATCTCGCCGGTGGCCAGCGCGTCACACCGATTGTTCCATTCGTTATCAGCATGGCCGCGCACCTTCACGAAGCGTACCTCGTGTATACGCATTAGGGTAATTAGCAGCCGCCAAAGTTCTTGGTTCTCCACCGGCTGTTTTGAGGCGGTTTTCCAACCGTTGCGTTGCCAGTTGTCCAACCATCCTTTTTCGATGGCGTTGACCAAGTAGGCGCTGTCGGAATGCAGCGTCACACGGCAGGGCTGCTTGAGCTGATCCAGCGCTTGGATGGCGGCGTAAACTTCCATACGGTTGTTGGTGGTCTCCGGCATGTAGCCGGATAATTCCCTGCGGTGCTCGCCGTACATCAGCACGGCGCCCCAACCACCCGGCCCCGGATTGCCAGAACAGGCGCCGTCGGTATAAATCAAAACGTCTTTCAAGGCGTTCTCCTAATTCTTACTTGCTTTTCATGTTTTCTGTGACTTGGCGGGTTTTGTCAAGGGCGGCGGTTACGGCGTCGATCATCGCAGCGCGCACCCCGGCCTTTTCCATCGCGTACACGCCCGTGATGGTGGTGCCGCCCGGCGAACAGACCGCGTCTTTGAGCGCGCCGGGATGGCTGCCGCTCTCCAGCGCCATCCGCCCGGCACCCACCATGGTTTGTGCCGCCAACTGATAGGCCATGGCGCGCGGCAGGCCGTGCATCACGCCCGCGTCGCCCAGCGCTTCGATGATCTGATACAGAAATGCCGGACCGCAGCCGCTGATGCAGGTCGCCGCGTCAAAGAGACGGTCCTCGAGCATCAGCACCTTGCCCACGCAGCCGAAAGCGCGGTCGGCAAAGGCCAGCTCCGCTTCATTCAGCGTGTGCGGCAGGCCGAACAGCGTCATGCCCTCGCCGACCATGGCGGGGGTGTTGGGCATGATGCGCAGCAGGTGCGCGCCGGGGGCAAGCTCCGCGCCCAACATGTCCAGCGTCCAGCCTGATACGATAGAGAGCAGCGGCTTTGTGCCCAGCGCCTCGCGAATCTCGCGCAGCACCCCGGCGCAAAACACAGGCTTGACGGCTAAAAGCACAACGTCGGCCCGCTTGACAAGGTCAGCGTTGTTCTGCGCCACCATGACGCCCAACTCGGCGCGAAGCCGCTCGGTCAACTCCGCCTGTACGTCGCTGATGAGCAAGTCAGCGGGCGCAATAATTCCCTGCGCCAACAATCGGCGAAAGATCGCCTGCGCCATGTTCCCGGCGCCGATAAACCCAAGGGTACGCATGACAACGCCCTCCTTATCGATCAAATAAAAAGAGACCGGGAACCGAACGATACGGTCCCCGGACGTTTCTTTGGCAGGGGCAGAAGGATTCGAACCCTCAACAAAGGTTTTGGAGACCCACGTGTTACCATTACACCATGCCCCTACGAACAGGCAAGATTGTACCGCAAAGCAGCTGGCTTGTCAAGGGTTTTGGCAGATGACTTTCTCAACCGGAGGTGATATGATAAAGGCATTCTGTGGAATCATTGGAGGAAGTGACCATGGTTCGAGATCGCGGATTCTACCGCGCGCTGCTGCTGATCGCACTGCCGGTGGCGCTGCGCGCGCTGCTCTCGCGCGGGGTTATGTTCTTAGACAACGTTATGGTTGGCGCGTTGGGCGATACAACACTCTCCGCCGTGGCGCTCGCGAACCAGACCACTAGCCTTTTCTCGTTTTTTGTGATGGGCGTGGGCGGCGGCGCATCTGTACTGATCGCCCAATACTGGGGAAAGCGCGACTTGGAGCGCATCAAGTCGGTGTTCTCGATCGTGTTCCTTGTCACGGTAACGGTGGCACTGTTGGTGACGCTGTTTGTCGGCTTTTTCCCCGAAATCGCGATGGGCATCTTCAGCGATAAACGCGCCATTATTCAAGCCGGGGTTCCCTATATCTCGATCATTTGCCTTTCATACATCCTGTTTGCGCTTTCGGAAACGATGATTACAATGCTGCGCTGTGTGGAATTGGTGCGTGTGACGCTGTGGTCCTCTGTGGTGGCAATGTCGACCAATCTGCTGCTCAACTACGTGCTGATCTTCGGCAAATTGGGTTTACCGGCGTTGGGCGCGCGCGGCGCGGCCATCGCAACGGTGATCGCCCGGGCGGCGGAGATGGGTATCGTCGCCTTCTACCTCTTCGGCGTGCAGCGTCGCATCCAGATGCGCGCCCGCGATTTTCTCTCCAGCACGCGGGAAATGTGGGGCGACTTTCTGCGCCATGGCGCGCCGATCATCGCGGGCGATGTGCAGTGGGGTCTGGTGCTGTTTGTCAAGGCGGCGATCATCGGGCATGTCGGCGAGCGGATGGTGGCGGCCTACAATATCACCGACACCATCATTGGCATGGCGGGCATATTTGCCGTCGGGCTTGGCAGCGCGGCTTGCGTGATGATCGGCAAGGCGGTCGGCGAGGGAGACTACGCAAAAACCCGCCAATACAGCAACACGCTGCAGGTGCTTTTCGCCTGCAGCGCGATGGTGATGTGTGTGCTTCTCTTCTTATTGCGCGCGCCGCTGGTGTCGCTGTATCCTAAGATTTCAATGGACACCAAGGCGTTAGCGATGCGTTTCCTCGCCATCGGATCGCTGACTTACTTGGGTACATTCTACCATGCCACCTGCTTTACTGGCATCAATCGTGGCGCGGGAGACGGCAAGTTTGTGTTCAAAGTGGACATGATCTGCGGCTGGCTGATTGTGGTGCCGCTAAGCTTTCTAGCGGCGCACGTGTTCCATTGGCCGCTGGAGATTGTTTTTCTGTGCCTGTACATCGATCAGTGCTTCAAGTGGGTTATCGCATTCCTTCGCTTGCGCGGTGATGGGTGGATTCGCAACGTGACGCGCTGAGCAGGATGACGCGGCGCACGTTGGCGAAGGTTTTTGCCTCGTCCCACCGCGCGATCTCGGTGCAATCGAACCACCGGATGTCGCTGGCCTCCCGCTCGTTGAGCTGGGGGGCGTTTTGGTTTTCCTCCGCCATGCAGCGGTAAACCAAATCAATATGATAATGCCCTGGAGCAACCAGCTCTTCCAGCATGCAGAAGGGCGTATGCAGCACGTCGGCATGATCGTCGGCTATATCGCACATCTCGCCGTTTGGCAAAAAACGTACGCGCAGGCCGGTTTCCTCCATCACCTCGCGCAGCACCGCCTCGTCGGGCAGTTCGTCGGGCTCGATGTGGCCGCCGGGACACATCCAGCGATCAAACTTTTTGTGATGCACCAACAGCACTTGGCCGCTCGCGTTATGTACGATGGCGGTGGCGGTAAAGTGCTTCATTTCCGCGCCTCACCCAACCGCGCCAGGCACACCGAGAGAAAATCCTCGACGTCCTCGGCCTGCGTGTCCCAAGAGGTAACCAGCCGCACCACGTCGTTCGGCTCATCCCAAGTATAGAAGAAGCTTTGTGCGCGCAAGGGCTCGATGGCGTCAGACGGCAGCTTCACGAAGAGCTCGTTGGCCTCCACCCTTTGCTCGATGCGCACACCGGGCAGGCCGCCGATCCCTTCGGCGAGCTTCGCGGCCATCGCGTTGGCGTGCGCGGCATTGCGCCGCCAAAGGTCGTCTTCAAGCAGCGCGAGGTATTGCGCGGCGATGTAGCGCATCTTGGAAGCCAACTGTCCGCAATTCTTGCGGGTATAGATGAATTGCTCAGCCAGGTTTTCCGCGAAGAATACCACCGCTTCGCCGAACATCAGGCCGTTTTTTGTGCCACCGAAGCTCAGCACGTCGATGCCCGCGCGCCAAGTTGCGTCGGCCATCGAGCATCCGAGCGCCGCCACGGCGTTGGCAATGCGCGCGCCGTCCATATGCACCAGCATGCCGTGCGCGTGCGCAAAGTCACAGATTTCCCGCAGTTCCGCCAGCGTATAGAGCGTGCCAAACTCGGTAGCCTGCGTGAGCGACACCACGCGCGGCTGCGCATGATGCATGCTGCCGTGGTATGCCATCAGCGGCTGCATCTGCGCTACGCACAGCTTGCCGTCGGGCGCGGGCAGCGGCTGCAGCTTGCAGCCGGCAAGGTGCTCCGGCGCGCCGCATTCATCGTAAAAGATGTGCGAGGTATCGGCGCAGATCACCGATTGATGCGGACGTACCAAGGAAGCTAGCGCGGTGCCGTTTGCGCCGGTGCCGTTGTAAACGAAGAACGCTTGTACCGTGCGCCCGAACAGCGTACAGAAGGCCTCTTCCGCTGCCCGGGTGTATGCGTCGTCGCCATAGGAGGTCTGATGGCCACGGTTGACGGCGCTCAGCGCTTCCATCACGGCCGGATGTACGGTGGAGGCGTTGTCGCTGCCGAAGAAACGTGTCGGTACGGTTTGAAACACCTTATGCATATGCTGCGCCTGCTTTCTTTAGTGAATTGCTTGTTTTATTGTACGGTTCCTGCTAGGCGCTGTCAATGCCTCCCCCACCGTTTGCCCCGGACGATCCAGCAATCCGCGCAGCAAAGCTGGCTCGTCGAGCCTGCCCAAAGGCTTCATCTGATCGTCAACGATCTCAAAGTGATGATAGCAGTTGGCGCTGAGCTTGCCCGCTAGGCGTTCGATAGGCAGGTCGTCGCGCACAATCCAGTGGCGGGCAGGCAGCGCGCCACGAGCTTCCAGCCGCGTGCGATTGAGCAGACTGCGGTGCAGTTGCGTGTAGGCTGGCGTATTGCGCTCACGAAGCGCGGCGTAGATCAAATAGCTTCCGGCGAGAAACAGCGTCATGTTGAAAAAACCCTGCGTAACGCCCCACGCACCCAGCCCCAGCACCGCAGCTCCCAATCCAATGCCCAGCGCCGCAAACAGCCGCAGCGCTCGTTGCTCGCCTAGCAAGGCGCTTAGGCAAGCGCTGCCCAAACGGCCGCCATCCATAGGCAGAGCGGGCAAAAGATTGAACAACATCAGCACGAGGTTGCAGCGCACAAACAAAGCAACCTCCTCGACGGTGAAGAGGTTGTAATGCGCGGCAAAGATGGCGCACATAGCCAGCAGCAGATTGACCCCCGGTCCGGCTAGCGCGATCAGCGACGCCTGCCATGCAGGCAACTGCCGCCAGCCCTCCAAACGCGCCGCGCCGCCAAAGGGCATTAGCTCAAGGCTGCTGACGCGGATGCCCAACGCGCGCGCCGCCATCGCATGCCCCAGTTCGTGCGGCAACAGCGAAAACAGCATCGCCACCAGCATACCGCCTTGCCCCGTTGCCAGCAGCAGCGTGCACAGCAGCGGAAAAGCCGGGTGAATCTCCAGCGCGGTCTCGCCCCATCGCCCGATCTTCATCGCTCGCGAATCAGGCTCGTGGGGTTGAGCGCGCGGCCGTCCTTGCGCGCCTCAAAGAAGAAGGTGTCCTCCACCGTGCCGAGGATTTGCCCGCTTTGCAGCGAGTCGCCCTCTTGCACAATGCAAGCCACCAAATCGCCGTACAGCGTTTCGGTGCCGCCCTCATGCCGGATGCGCAACAGATAGTGCCCTTCATCGCCTTGGGTGATGGTCATTACTTCTCCGGCGGCCGCGGCGACCACGCTCTGCGCCTCGCAAGCATATTCAAGCCATGGCTCGCTTTGTTTCCACGCATGTGTCACGCTTCCGCTGGCCGGAAGTTGATAACTCGGCTGAGCGCTGCCGGAGTCCCAAAATACCAGCGCGCTTTCCGGCAGCAGGTTGCGCACAAACTGCAGCTTGCCCAGCGACTCATCCAGATCCATCGTCACCGCATCGCGCATTGTGGAGGAAACCGCCTGCGCCCAGGGCTGCTGCACATTGCCCAGCGCAAGAACACAAAGCACAACGGCAGCGCAAAGCGCACTGTCGCGCAGCAAACGCTCGCCGATGCGGAAGGCTTCGCTCTGTTTCGGGGAAAAACGCGGCCGCCGGGGCGGCTTCGCGTGTCTCGATGTCAAAAGCGTCGGCGGCGCCGCGCGCTGGCGCTCCCGCACGTTGGTGGATGTAACCCGAATCGTATGCGGATCTCTCTGTGCCATGATGCATCCCTCCTGCCCCATGCATATGCCGCACCGGGACAGAAGATACGCGGGCGCATCAGCGCCTTCGGCGGGCGCCTTGCTTATTGCGCGTAACGTTGAGCACCAGCCCGATACCGCCCATGTTGGCGATCAGGTTTGAACCGCCATAGCTGACGAAGGGCAGCGGTATGCCGGTGATGGGCATAACGCCTATATTCATGCCCACGTTTTCAAACACGTGAAACAGCAGCATGCTCATCACGCCCATGATAACAAGCCGGCCGAAGCGATCCGGCGTATTGACGGCAAGGACGATCATGCGATAGAACAGGATCGCATAGAGCGCCAGCAGGATCATACAACCCACAAAACCCATGGTCTCGCCAATTGAAGAAAAGATAAAGTCGGTGTGGTTTTCCGGCACGAAGTTCAGATGTGTTAGCGTGCCATCGACAAACATGCCCTTGCCGGTGAGTCCGCCGGAACCGACGGCAATTTTTGAATTGATGATCTGAAAGCCCGCGCCGGAGTGGTCGTTGGTTGGGTCGATGAAGGACACAAGGCGCATCCAGCGGAAGTCTTCCTTGGATTGCAGGTAGAGACCGATGGGAACGCAGGCGGCGATGCCTGCCGTAATCAGACCAAACCACAGCTTGAGGCTGCAACCGGCGACAAATAGCAGCGTAAAGAAAATAACGATGAACACCAGCATGGTGCCGACGTCGGGCTGGAGCACGATCAGGATCAGCGGGATGCCGATATGCAGCACGATGCGCAAAAAATACTTGGCGTTTGGCACCGCGTTTTCATGCCTCGACAGCTCGCTGGACAGGGATATGATGATGACGATCTTCGCGATTTCCGAAGGTTGCAGCGTCCGATCCCAGAGCAGGTCGAACCAACCGCTTACCCCGGCGATGGCCTTTGTACCCAACACGATGCCGAGAAACACAACCGCGATCGTGTATAGCACCGGCCAGATGCGCCCCAGCACGTGATAGTTGATGAACATGACACCGGCGATGGCGATCGGTGAGACCAGCACGAAGATGGATTGCCACGCGCCGTTGGGCGAGTCGGAAATCAGCTGCAAGATTGAGCGATCCAAGCCTTTTGCCGGATCAAAGTTTGTGATGGTGACGGCGATAACGCCGAACAAAGCCAGCGCATAGGCCGTCAGGCACAGCGGCCAATCGAAATGCGGACGAGCCAGCCGGTTTGCGCCGGTGCCCGGATGCTGTAGTACCACGATATGCCCCCTTTATGTTCGGACACGCTTTCAGCGTTGTATGCTAGGTTTTCCTCACGCGGAGCGCTTCTTGCCGAAGAGCCTTGCCCAAAGCCCCGGCTTTCTCTCCGGGTCGGGGAGATCGTTCAGCGGAACGCGTTCCCCCAACAGGCGGCGGACGATGTCGTCCATCGTCTGCCAAATCTGTGCGTCGCTTTCGATCACCGCCTTGCGGGCGATCAGGCAGCGCTGCACCTCCTCGTCCTCCGGCAATACGCCGATCAGCGGCACGTCCAGTGTTTGCGAGATCACCTTGGGCGTGTACATATTGCGCTGCAGTACCCAATCGGTTCGAATTCGGTTGACGACCAGCGAGGTTGGCGGATTGCCGCGCTGACGCAGCAGGCCGAGCACGCGGTCGGCGTCCCGCAGGGCGATTTCGTCCGGCGTAGTGACGACGACCACCTCGGTCGCCGCCGCCGTGCAGGTGCGAAAGGCGGTGCTGATGCCCGAGGGGCAGTCGATAATGATATGGGCAAACCGCTCGGAGAGCGCTTCGATTACCGTTTGAAATTCCGGCGGGCTGATTACAGCGGAATCGTGGATCTGCGAGGAACTAAGCAGCGTGAGGTTGGGGCGCAGTTGATCCTGCACCAACGCTTGCTCCAGCGTCGCGTTTCCATCCACAACGTCGACGAGGTCATATACCACCCGGTTTTCCAGCCCAAGCATCATGTCTTGGTTGCGCAGTCCAGTGTCCATATCGATGAGCACCACTTTGCGCTTCCGCTTCGCGAGCCCGGCGGCCAACGAGGCCGCCAAAGTGGATTTGCCGACGCCACCCTTGCCGGAAACAATGGTCCAAACCGGTGTCATGCGCGCATCCCCTTTTCAGATTTTTTAGTAAGCCAGCGAATTGGCGGCGGGGATCAGCTCCTGCGTGCTCTCGCCGCGATGCTCCATGTAATAACCGATGACTTCCTTGATTGCCGGCGAACAGTATGCGCCGCCGTATCCGTTGGGAACGTAGCAAACGATGGCGATTTCTGGGTTGTCAAAGGGCGCGTAGGCCACCATCCAGGCGTTATTTTCCAGGTCGATCTTACTGACCTGCGCGGTTCCGGTTTTCGCGGCCATTTGCTTGTTTTGCGCGTATTCAAAATCTGTGAAGTATCGACCGGCGGTACCGCTTTCGTCGATAACGCCTTGCATTCCTTTTTGAATGTAGGGCAGGAAGGGCGCAAGCTCCGGCAACTCGGTTGCGGTGATGGGGTCGCGCTGGCCGATGCTGTCGCCGTCCGGGGTGGTAATCGAGTCGATCAGCGTCAAGTCGTACACCGTGCCGCCGTTCGCGAGGGCAGCGACGTAGCGCGAAACCGCCGCAGGCGTTACCTGCGTGATGGACTGGCCGATGCCTGCCATGATGGTTTCGTTGCCGCCCCATTTGATTTCGTTGAGCATGATGTAAATATCGCCGACGACAACTTGAAGGTAAACCAACTCGCGCGACATATCCAACTCTTCCATCAGCACGGTACGGATACCGCGAACCCAGCCGCTCTGCTGCTGGGCGACCGCCATGTCCATCAAGCGTTTGATGGCGCGGTCGAGTTTGCTATCCTCAAAGGTGATGTTACGCTCGCGGCCGATGCGCACCAAATGCTTCTTGATGGAAGCGGCCACCAGCGTGGGGCGCCAAGTCGCCTGCTCCGCCGGATTGATGGCCTTGGAGGGATCGTACAGCATCTTTTGATTGCCAACGTAGCTTTGCAGTTCGCCGGGCAGATCGATGCCGGTTTTTGAGGTCAATCCATAGAGCGCAGCGTACTTGTACAGACGCTCGGAGCCGATGCGCGAGGCTACGGTATAGAAGAAATAGTTGCAGGAGTTTCGCAGCCCGCCTTCTATGTTCAGGTTTGCATGGTTTCCGATGAGCTTGGGATCAATCCAGCAGCGCGGCGCGTGGGTTTTGTCATATTTATCAAATTTGCCCATGTCGCTGATGGTTTCAGTCGGGGTTAGGAAAGGCAAGCCCGTTTTTTCGTCTGTTGAGGCCATGCCCGCAGAGGCTGTGACCATCTTGAAGATCGAGCCCGGCGTTGCCAGCGACGCGATGACGTAGTTAATCAACGGATTGCGCGTGTCGCGGAGGATGGTCAGCGCATCCTCGCCGCCGACGATGAATGCGTTGGGATCGTAGGGCGGGTAACTGGCCAGCGCCTTGACGCGCCCCTTCATATCGATGACGATCAGCGCGCCCTTTTCCGCTAGCTTGATTGGATTTTCGTTAAAATCACGATCGGTGCCCTGCAGTGTTTCCTTGTGGGCGTCCAGCCAGCGCGGATTGTCCTTTTGCTTCTCTTGCGCGGAGCGTATCTCGTTTACGGTAAACTCCAGCGCGTTCTCGGCGACGCGCTGCAGCGAGGAGTCGATGGTCAGCTTTACGTTGTTTCCGTTTTTCGGCGGGGTGTTTTCCAGCACGCGGCTCACCGCACCATAGCGGTCGATCTCTACGATTTGCCGCCCCTGCCGCAGCGAGGAGTTCGGCGTAAGCCACTCCTCCATGCTTTTTTCCACACCATCCAAGCCCACAAGATCATCCATTCGGTAGCCTTTGTCCTTAAGCTGATCGTTGTAGGTATTGATGTTCTGGATTTTGCCGATGTAGCCGATGACGTGCGCCATGTGCATACCGTTGGGATAGACGCGCTGCGTATTGACGGCAACGCTGACGCCGTTTAATACCATCGACCGAGTTTCAATTTCGATTACCGTTTCCCAGCTTACATTTTTCGCGATGGTGATCGGCGTGGAAAGAAAGGCGTTCATCTGCATTTCTTGCCAAATAGAAAGAATCTTTGTTTTTTCTTCCATCGACAGTGTCTTGTCGTCGTCAATCCGATAGCGCTCAACAAGGTGCTGAAAGATATCCTGAATCGGCTTGTCTACCACGAAAAAGTTTTTTCGCCAGAGCGTTTCGCGCGCCTTCATCTGGTCCGGATCGAGGTCCTTATCCCCCCAATCGAAGTACCAGCCGTTGGTCGCGGCATAATCGGCATTGTTCAGATCCTGCTTGAGGAAGAATGTGGACACAGTTTCTCCGCCATATCGCTCCACAATCTCAATCGCCTCGGCAATGGCGCTGGAGTACAGCTTGTAGGCGCTGCGCTGCACGCCTGCGGCATCTTTGCCTGGGTTCCATCTCGGATCGCGGTAGAAGCAAATATCGTAGATCTTTTTATCATAGGCCAAGATTTTGGAATTTGCATCAAGGATCATGCCGCGGTCTCCGCGCGAAGTAATGGCCTTGGTTTTTCGCGACTCGGCCTTCAAGCCATAGGCATCGCCAGAGCGGATTTGAAGATTAACAAGGCTAACGACAAGAACCATAAACAACACGCCGACAAAAATGCCGAGCATCACAAAGCGTTTGAGAAATCGTTCTCTCAATGCACATTCACTCCTCTCCAAAGGGCTTTGCCCGAGAATCAGGCATTAAAGCGCGAGGTTTCTCCGGCTGCGCGCCGGAAGGATATCGTCATCACGAACTGCACGATATACTGAATAAAAAAAGTGGCGATTGCGGTGTATAGCGTCGCGCGAAGCATTCTGCTTATAAGAAAGAAGGTGACATCTACGCTATTTAGATAGCGGTAGACCATCAGCACGATCTCAAAAACCGTAGAGAGCAACGCCGCGGTAACCATCGGGATAAACTGCGCAAAAAGCTTTGGCGTTACAAGTTTTTTAAAGCGCTTAGGCTCGGGCAATCGCATAAACAATTGTGGGGAAATGGTCGCCGCCGCGTACCCCACCAGCGGATAGGTGAGCAAATAGAGAACGGGCAGGGTACCGATCATCGCGTCCATCAGCAAACCGACGCAAGCGCCCGCACAAAACCCCCGATATCGGTCGCCATTCAGCGTCAGCACGACCAGCGTCGCTAACATGATATCCGGCTGAATGTCTAACGTGAGAACGCGTGGCAGCACCGAAGTCTGCAAAATGTAGCTAAGCAGGATCGCAAGCGTGATCCGAAAAGTGGTCTTCATCGTTCCCCCCGATTCCAGCGTGCTATTGGCTCAGAAACTCTTGCCGCATGCGATATTCTTCCTCGGTAAGCGGTTCGCCGTCTTCATCGTATTGCATCAGCGGCGGCGGTGTAGGCGTATAAATCTGGTTGGGATTGGGCGCGGATGTGGCTCTGCCGGGTGCGTCGGGAATCGGCGCGGGGGTTACATTGGTCATATCGCGGAAGGTGGGTTGCGGTCTGGGTGTCGGCGGAGCTTGGATCACTTGCTGCGTATCTTCCTCGCCTTCCGGCCTCTCGGCGGCGGCTGGCGCGTAACGAAGGATCAGCACGTCCTCGATGTGCTGGAAATCAGCACTGGGCTCCACGACGATATAGTGTTTGTTTTCCTGCATTTGGCGAGAGGTCTCGCGCACCTTGCCGATCGGCAGCCCTCTGGGAAAGGCCAAGCCGACGCCCGAGGTGGATACGGTATCGCCATGGCGCGGCACGCTATTGGTGGGCAGGTAGTACATGCGGCACAACGGCTGGCCGTCAACGCCCAGCGTTCCGCGGATGATTCCCTGATCGCGGCTGGATTCAAGCAGCGCGGCAATGCTAAAATTCGTATCGATGATGGTGAGCACCTTGCATTGATCCGGGGATACTTCCACCACGTTACCGACGAGGCCTTTTCCCGTGATGACAGCCATATTGGGCTTAACGCCGTCATTGGATCCCTTGTCCAGCATGAAGGAAGAGAACCAGTTGCCTGGTTCGCGGTTGATGACCCGGGCATGCAGTGGATTCATCGGAATGCGCGTATTGTATTCGCCGAGCAGGCTGCGCAGATAGTCGTTGTTGTATTGCAGCTCCTCCGCCAGCAGCGCGCGGAATTGCAGCTGGTCATTGAGCGCGACCACCTCGTTATAGGCCTGTTCGATGTTTGCGCGCAGCTTAACGCGAGCCATGTAATTGACCACATAATCGGTAGCGGAAGAGAAAAACTTTTGAATCGGCGCGACGACGGAAACGATGACTTTCTCCGGGAGAAAGGTGGTTTTTTCGCCGGTCGTCGAAACAGAAGATACGTATTGCGAATAGCCCGCCAACCCCATCAGGGTCAACAGAAATAATACGAGCAATACGCGCAGTGCCTTCTGCGCCCGCGTTCGTTCCCTTCTGGCCATGACCTTCTCCTTTATTCCGTCAACGGATCGCCCTTGCCGATGCGGGCGATCAATTCCACATTTTCCGCTAAGTAACCGACGCCCAGCGCGGCGCAGTCGCTTGCCTCGTGCGCGATCAGCACTGGGATGCCCAGCTCGGAGGCGATCAGCACATCCATCCCCGCCAACTGCGCCGAGCCGCCGGTGAGGTAGATGCCGGTGCGCAGCACATCCACCGCCAGCTCCGGCGGCGTGCGTTCGAGTACCCAGCGCACCGCCGATACGATGGCGGCAAGCGGCTCCTTGAGTGCGTCGTGGATCTGCAAGGAGTCGATCTCTACGGTCATCGGCAGGCCGGTCACTAGGTCGCGGCCGCGCACCATCGCGCGGATCGGCTCGGCAGGCGGCACCGCCGCGCCAAGGTCGATCTTGAGCGTCTCTGCGGTGCGCTCGCTGATGAGCATGTTGAATACGCGCTTAATGTAATTAACGATGGCTTCGTCCATTTTATTGCCCGCGACGCGGATCGACTTGGAGACCACGATGCCGTTGAGCGAAATGAGCACCGCTTCGGTGGTGCCGCCGCCAATGTTAACCAGCATGCTGCCCATCGGATCGTACACCGGCAGACCGGTGCCAATGGCGGCGGCAAACGGTTGATCGACGATGTGTACCGAACGGGCTCCGGCCACACGCGCCGCTTCGTTCACGGCGCGCCGTTCCACGTCCGTTAGGCCGCAAGGCACGGTAATCACCATGCGGGGCTTGCTCAAATAGCCGCCGCCAATGGCCTTGCGGATGAAGTATCGCAGCATCAGTTCGGTCATATCGAAATCGGCAATCACGCTATCCACCAACGGATTGATGGTCATGATTTCCTCAGAGGTGCGCCCCAGCAGCACCTGCGCATCGATGCCGATCGCTAGAATATCCCGCTTGGCATTGTTGCGCACCACCGCCAGCGTCGGTTCATAAATGATGATACCCTTCCCCTTTACGCTTAAGCGGAAGTTGCAGGTGCCAAGGTCGATACCGATGTCCGGCGCCATAATTCCCAATGGCATGGCATTCGTTCCTCCTCGTGTACACTCTATAGAGGGTCGGTATATGGAAAAGGTTTTATTCGAGAATACCGAATTGTTGAAGCAACCTACGGGTCTGCGCCATCGGCAACCCCATCACATTTGAAGGGGAACCGGCGATCTCCTCGATAAACATGCCGCCGATCCCTTGGATGGCATAGGCTCCAGCTTTGTCCATCGGCTCACCGGTGGCGATATACCGCATGATTTCTTGCGCGGACAAATCGGAGATGCGCACCCGCGCGCAATCGATCAGCGTTTCCTCGCGGCCTATGGCGGTATCCAGCATGCACACGCCTGTATATACCTCGTGCCAACGCCCGGAAATGCTGCCCAGCATGCGCGCAGCATCTTGCGCATCGCGCGGCTTACCAAGTATCTCCCCTTCACACCACACGATGGTATCGGCAGCCAGCACGATGCCGCCCCTGCCCTGATCTCGCAGCGCATCCGCCGCGGCGTGCGCCTTGCGTTGCGCCAACACGCGCACCACATGCGGCGTCTGTTCTTCTATGGTTTCATCGACATCGGGCGCGACGATCATGAAAGGAATGCCAATGCGCGAAAGCAATTCGCTGCGCCTTGGCGAGGAGGAGGCAAGAATGAGCGCACCTACGGGAGAAAGCGGTAACGACATGGGTTGTCCCCCCTCAGGCTGCAAATGGTATAATCCATCAAAGCATTATACCATACTTTGCGCTTTTGTGCACCAGAAATGCGATTTGCACGCAAAAAAACCGTTGGCGGTCGCTCGCAGACGCGCACGGATGCACATTCCAATATTGACTTTCCCGCGAGTTTCCACGATAATAATTATTTAGAAAGTTTGAAGCGCCAACTTCTGTCTTGGCAATAAAGTTCTTTCTATTAGGAGGCGCGTGTGGCGCTACGGATTGTGTCTGTACAGCCCGGTGGGCTTGCGGAGCGCGCGGGGTTGCGCGGCGGCGATGTCTTGGAATACATCAACGAAAGTTCGGTGCTGGATACGGTGGACTATCAGTTCCTGACGGCAAATGACGCGCTGTGCATCCACTATCAGCGCGGCGGCGAGGCAGCCAATTGCGTGATTCATAAAGACCCGCACGCGCCGCTCGGCTTGGAGCTGGATTCCAACCTGATGTCTTGCCCCAAGGTATGTGCGAACGACTGCATGTTTTGCTTCGTATCGCAGCTGCCCAAGGGGATGCGCCCATCGCTATACGTAAAGGATGACGACTGGCGGCTTTCGCTGATGGCAGGAAACTATATCACCCTCACCAACCTGCCGGAGCGCGAAATTCAGCGCATCATCGATCGCAAAGCCAGTCCGCTCTACCTTTCGGTGCATGCCACCGACGGCGCGCTGCGCAAACGCATGCTGGGCAACCGCAACGCAGATCAATTGCTGGATCGGCTCGGGCGGTTCGCGCAGGCCGGGCTTTCCTTCCATTGTCAGGTAGTGCTCTGCCCCGGGATTAATGACTGCGAGCAGCTTGAGCGCACGCTGACAGATCTGTATGCGCTGACGCCGGCAGCGCGGAGCGTGGCGTTGGTGCCGGTAGGGCTGACACGCCATCGGGGCGGGCTGCCTCCGCTGGAACCCTTTCGGGCGGAGACTGCCTCCGTTGTGCTTGCGCAGGCCGAACGCTGGCGCGCAAAGGCGCTGGCGGAGCTCGGCACGCGCTTGGTTTTTCCCGCCGATGAGATGTACCAAATCGCCGGGATGCCATTGCCGCCCTACGAGGCGTACGAGGATTTCTGCCAGATCGAGAACGGCGTCGGGCTGCTCAGCCTGTTCGAGCACGAGTTTCTTGCCGCCGCGCGGCTTGATCCGGAAGGAGCGGTGCGGCCACGGAAAATTGCGCTGGCTACCGGCGTTTCCGCCGCGCCGTTTCTGCGCAAGCTGATCGCGTCGCAACCGCTGCGTGGCATCGAGACCACGGTATACCCCATCGTCAATCGTTTTTTCGGCGAAACCGTTACGGTCGCTGGGCTGGTGACCGGTGGCGATTTGATCGAGCAGCTTCAAGGCTGTGAGGCGGACGAGCTGCTGATTCCGGCCTGCATGTTGCGCGCTGGTGACCCGGTTTTTCTGGATGATACACCCCTAACGCAAGTGGAAGCCGCGCTGCGGATGCCGGTGCGCGTTGTCGGGAGCGACGGCGCCGATCTGCTCTACGCACTGCGCGGTACGGAGGAGGCATAATGGCAAAGGCATTGGTAGCCGTGGTAGGGCGTCCGAATGTGGGCAAATCTACCTTCTTCAACAAAATGGCCGGGCGGCGCGTCTCGATCGTCGAGGATACGCCCGGCGTCACGCGCGATCGGATCTATGCCGACGTGCGCTGGCTCAACCACACCTTTACGCTCATCGATACCGGCGGCATCGATCCCTCTACCGAGGACGTGCTGTTGCGCCAGATGCGCGAGCAGGCGCAGATCGCCATCGATACCTGTGATGTGATCCTGTTCTTTGTCGACGGCCGCACCGGCATGACCGCTGACGATGAAACCGTGGCAAACATGCTACGCAAGGCCGCCAAGCCGGTGCTGTTGGTGGTTAACAAGGTGGATCATGAAGGGCTGCGCGATCAGTTGTACGATTTTTACAGTCTGGGTTTAGGCGACCCCATCGCCATCTCCAGCACCAACATGCTGGGGTTGGGCGACCTGCTCGACGAGATCATCGAGCGCCTGCCGCCGGAGCTTACGCGGCAGGAGGAGGAAGAGGATCACCCCATCCAGATCGCGGTGGTCGGGCGGCCAAACGTCGGCAAATCCTCGCTGGTCAACCGCATTCTCGGCGAGAAACGCACGCTGGTCTCCGATATCCCCGGCACCACGCGCGACGCCATCGACACCCCTTTTGAGGAGGATGGCACGCGCTACGTAATCATCGACACCGCTGGCATGCGCAGGAAGCGCGCAATCGAGGATGAATCCATTGAGCGCTACAGCATCGTGCGCTCGCTGGGCGCGGTGCGGCGCTGCGATGTGGCGCTGATCCTCATTGACGCGGTAGATGGCGTAACCGAGCAGGATACCAAGATCGCCGGTTTTGTGCTCGAAGAAGGCAAGGCGGCCGTCATCATCGTCAACAAGTGGGATTTGGTGGAGAAGGAAACTGGCACGCTGGAGGCCTACCAAAAGGAAGTTATCGACGCATTCAAATTTATGTCCTATGCCCCCGTGGTGTTTATTTCCGCCCTTAGCGGTCAGCGCGTGCATAAGGTGCTCGACACGGTGCGCAACGTCTATGCGCAAGCAAGCAAGCGTGTGACCACCGGCGTGCTCAACGATGTGCTCAGCGATGCCGTTGCCGGGCTGCAGCCCCCGGCATCCGGCGGCAGGCGCCTCAAGATTTATTACGCGACGCAGCAATCCACCTGCCCGCCGACCTTTGTGCTATTCATCAACGATGAAAAGCTCATGCATTTTGCCTATGAGCGCTACTTAGAAAATCAGTTTCGCAAAGCCTTCGGATTTGAAGGAACGCCGATCCGCATGATCCTGCGCGAGCGAAAAAAGGAGGACTAAGCGATGTTGCTAAAATATTTGTTGATCGCGGTGATTGGATACCTGTTGGGGAACTTCAATACCGGACTCATCGTTTCCAAAGCGCAGTCCGGCATCGATATCCGCAAACACGGCAGCGGCAATGCCGGCGCCACCAACATGCTGCGCGTGCTGGGCAACCAATCGGCGTTGCTCACCATCGTCGGCGATGTGCTCAAGGGCATCATCGCGATCTGGATCGGCCAATGGATCGCCGGATATTACGGCGGTCTGCTGGGCGGCACCGCCGCCGTCATCGGGCACGATTGGCCGATATTCTTCGGCTTTAAGGGCGGAAAGGGCGTGGCGACCAGTTTCGGCGTGCTGGCTTATCTGTTCCCATTGCACGGCCTGCTCTGCCTCGCGGTATTCCTGATCGTGTTCTTCGCCACGCGCTATGTTTCCCTCAGCTCTATGGCGGCGGCGGTGGTCGGCGCGCTTGCGGTTTGTATCACCGGCTGGGGAGATCTATGGGTTTGCGGTGCCGCGCTGTTGTGGGCGGCGTTAATCGTCGTCCGCCATCATACAAATATTGCCCGGCTCCGCGCCGGTACCGAAAGCAAGCTTACCAACGACTATTTCAAATCCAAAAAGAAGGTTGCAAAATAATCGTCGGGAGGGATTCATTTGGCGCGCGCATATTTAATGGGGTTGGACATCGGCACCTCGGGCACCAAGGCGCTGCTCATCGACGACTTGGGCGGCATCTTGGCTTCGCACACCGAGGAATACCCGTTGGCGATTCCGCAGCCCGGCTGGGCGGAGCAGGATCCGGAAGATTGGTGGCGTGCGACGCTGGTTTGCATCCGCAAGGTGCTGGACCAAGCAAAGATTCCTGCTGGTTCGCTGAAAGGCGTCAGTCTGTCCGGTCAGATGCACGGTCTTGTGCCGCTGGATGCTGCGGGCAAGGTGATTCGCCCGGCGATCTTGTGGTGCGATCAGCGTACCGGCGCGCAATGCGATCAGGTGGTGCAAGCCGCGGGCGGGATGGACGCACTGCTGGGCATGACCAACAACGCCATGCTGACCGGCTATACCGGCGGCAAGATTCTGTGGATGCGCGAGCGGGAACCGGCGTTATTCGCTCGTATGCGCGTGTTTCTCAACCCGAAGGACTACATTCTCTATCGCCTCACCGGCGAGCAGTCCACCGAGGTGTCCGATGCATCAGGTACCGGGTTTTTCGATGTAAAGAACCGTTGCTGGCATAACGGATTGATCGACGCGCTGGGCTTGCCGCGCAGTCTGTTCCCGCGCTGTGTTGAATCCGGCGCGGTATCGGGCACGGTGACCGGCGATGTCGCCGCGCAGTGCGGACTGACCGTCGGTCTCCCGGTGGTGGCGGGCGGCGGCGATGCCGTCATTCAAACCACCGGCATGGGGTTGGTCGCGCCGGGCATCGTCGGCGTGGTGATCGGCACCTCCGGCGTGGTTGCTATGGGGCTGGATCGCTTTGCGCCCAACCCCGGCGGCAAGCTGCAGGTGTTTTGCGGCAACGCGCCGGAGCTGTGGCACGCAATGGGCGTCACGTTGGCGGCGGGCGGCTCCTACCGCTGGTATCGCGATGTGCTGTGCGCGGAGGAAATCGCGCTTGCCGCTGCCGAAGGGCGCAATGTGTATGAGCTGATGGGGATCGGCGCGGAGCAATCCAAGCCCGGCGCTAACGGCCTGATCTTTCTGCCCTACCTGCAAGGTGAGCGCTGCCCACATCCCGATCCTGCCGCGCGCGGCGCATTCGTCGGCCTCGCGTTGGGACACAACAAAGGCGATATTACCCGCTCCGTGATGGAGGGGATCAGTTGCAGCCTCAAGCAGGTCGGCGATCTCTTGCTCTCGTTGCACCCTAGCGTAGCGGCGCAATATGTGATCGCCTCCGGCGGCGGCGCTGCCTCCCCCCTCTGGCGGCAGATCCTCGCAGATCTATTCCAGCGTCCGGTGCGCACGCTGGCGGGCAGCAGCGAGGGCGGCGCTTACAGCGCGGCGCTGCTGGCAGGCGTGGGCGTAGGCGTGTGGCCGGATCTGGCATCGGCGATGGGCGTGCTGCACGCTGAGAGCACCACCGATCCCCTGCCTGCAAACCGCGCGGTGTACGAGGACGTCTTTGGCATTTACGGCGATCTGTACGGCCAACTCTCCCCGGCATACCAGCGGCTTGCAAAGCTGGGATAATTCAAACAAAAGCAAGACGCCTCCGAAAAAATATCGGGGGCGTCTCTTAGCATCTTTACTATACCACATCCTGGCGAAAAATTCTAGTCTGTATATTTGTTGTCCGATGTGCTAGGCTACATGCACGAAAGGGGTGCATCGTTTGCAGAACCAACAGGCAAATTTGGCGTTGGAACAGCAGTATCTTGAGGATGTAATCGCCTTTGCCCGCGCACAGTGGGAGCAAGCAAAAGCCAGCAGTGAAGCCCGGGAGGCTGACATCCGCGCCGCGCAGGAGGAGCTGCGCGAGGACGTATCGCGCAGGGTGATGGGGCTCAGTTCGATGCAAGGATTTCACGACTTGGTAGAACTCAGCCAGAGCGCGCAGGGGGTCAGCGACGGCGGCGCTTCGCAGGAAAGCGATGCGCAGATAATGGCCTCATTGCAAAGCACAATGGATTCTCCCTACTTCGCGCGCATCGATTTTCACTTCGATGACGAGGAGGAGGCTGAGCGAATTTACATCGGTCGCGCCACGCTGATGGATCGCGATGCGCTGCGGATGTACGTACACGATTGGCGTGCGCCCATATCCAGCGTCTTCTATCGGTACGGACTCGGTGCGGCGCGGTACGATGCGCCGGAGGGCGTGATCTCCGGCAAGGTGCTGCTCAAGCGCCAGTACGAGATTCGCGGCGGTAAAATCGACTATTTCTTTGACGCCGATGTGCAGATCGTCGATGAATTCCTGCGCAAACTGCTGGCCAAGCCTACCTCGGCGCATATGAAAACCATCGTGGAAACCATTCAGCGAGATCAGGATGTCGTCATCCGCGATATGGACAGCGATGTGCTGATCGTGCAGGGCGCGGCGGGCAGCGGGAAAACCTCTGTCGCGCTGCATCGCGTCGCCTACCTGCTCTATCGCGGACTGCGCGGCCGTTTTTCCGCCGAAGAGATCCTGATCCTTTCGCCGAGCACGGTGTTTGAGCGATACATCGCCCGGGTGCTGCCGGAACTGGGCGAACGCAGCGTGCGCAGCGCACTCTTTGAAGAAATTTTCCAAGCGCTGCTGCCCGATGTGCGCGTGCAGCCCCGGGCTGCCTACTGGGAGGAATGCCTATCGGCGTCCGATGCGGAGCGAACGCTGTGGCAGCGAGCCGCCGCCTTCAAGGGCAGCGAGGTCTTCGTGCGGATGCTCGATCGGCTGGCGCGGGATCTACCCGGCAGTTGGCTAGACTTCCGCGATATCGACTACGCTGGGCAGCGCATCGCCTGGCGTGATCAGAGCAAGTCCTTCGTGTGCAATGCCAAGCGAACAGCGCCGGTGGGTGTGCGCTTGCGCTGGTTGGAGCATGCCATTTTGGAGCGCGCGCACGCGCTGCAGGCGGCGCGGCACGCAAAGCTTAAGGCCGATGTCGCGCGCTTTCCGGCGCATGCTTTTGAGCTGGAAGCCTTCGCGCGCATGCTGTCCATCGGCCAAAGCGCTGCCTTGCTGCGGGAGATCCGCGCCTTTACGAGCATCGATTGCCGGGTGCTGTACCGTCGCCTGTTCGCCGATCGCGGTGCATTTTATCGGCTTGCGCGGGGGCTGCCTTTGCCTGAGGAGATCGAAGCCATCCGCCAATTTACTGTTGAGCGCATCGCCGACGACGATTGGGCATACGACGATGCCTGCGCGCTGTCTTATTTGCAAGCACGGGTGCATGGCTGCGAGTTGTATCGCAATATCCGTCAAGTGGCGCTGGACGAGGCGCAAGACGGCGATGCGCTGCACTTCGCGCTAATGCGCGAGCTGTTCCCCCACGCCCGCTTCACACTGCTGGGCGATGTAAACCAAACCATCGCCAAGTCCGCCGATATGGCGCTGTATGAGCAAGCGACCCGCGCGCTGGGCAAGCCCAAGACCACGCTGATGACGCTCAACAAAAGCTTTCGCTGCACGCAAGAAATCTGGGCGTACAGCACGCGCTTTCTTGCGGGCGAGCCGGGCGAATGCTTTAGCCGGAACGGCGATGCGCCAACGGTGCAAGGCGCGCGCGACGAGGCGGAGCTTTGCGCCCGGCTGACAGCAGCGGTTCGGGATTGCCAGACGGAAGGGCATGCAGCCATCGGGCTGCTATGCAAAACCGAAGCCGACGCGCAGCGGATCCACCGGCTGCTTTCCCCCGCGCTCCCGCTGCGCCTGATCGTCGGCGACAGTATCGCGGAGCTTCAAGGAACTTGTGTTATCCCCATCTATTTGGCTAAGGGATTGGAATTCGATGCCGCGTTGGTCTGCGATGCCGACGCCGCGCACTATCACAGTGAGGAGGATAAGCGTCTGTTGTACGTAGCTTGCACCCGCGCACTGCATCGATTGAGCTTGTTCTATGTGGGCGCCATCAGCCCGCTGCTGGGAGGTGAAACGGTATGAAGCGAAGCATTCAGCCCGATGAAATCTTGGTGTATGAGCAGGTCGCCATGCTGCTTTCGGAAACCGCGGGATCGGATGTGGAGGATCTCTCCGCAGATACACGCCTGCAAGAGATCGAACCCATTCATCTGGCCAAGCTGGCCATCGCGTGCGAACAAACCTTTGCCATCACGCTATACGACGACGCGGTGTGCGACGCGCGCACGCTCGGGGATCTGGCGGCGCACATCGAGCATTTGCTGGAAAGCGGCCAACGGAAGATGGAAGAGGTGACCGAAGAGGATCGCCTGCCATGGTTTTACGAGTAAAAAGCATGAAAGCAAAACAGGCCGACGTGGAAAATTCCGCGTCGGCCTGTTCTCTTTGCGCTAGCCTACTGGTTCCCCGCAGGTACGGCGGCTTCCACCACCTTCGAGCCTACCTTGGCAAACTCATCGCGCGCGTGCCGACGAACACGCATGCTGATGCACTTCTTCGGGCACTTCGCCACGCACGCGCCGCAGCCGGTACAGGCCTCGGTGATATCGTGCGGCTGTTTGATCTCACCGGCGATGGCATCAAACTGGCATTGTTTTTTGCAGATGCCGCAGCCAATGCAGGCGGCGCGGTCGATCACCGCTTCTTTGCGGTTTTCGAAGTCACCCCAAATCGCCGTCGTCGGGCATACCTCCGCGCACATCATGCAGCCGACGCATTTTTCACGGTCGATCACCGGCAGATGGTCAACGATGGTGATCGCACCAAACTTGCAGGAGTTGTAGCACAGCTCGCAACCGTTGCAGCCCACCTTGCAGTTATCGCTGACCAGCTTTCCTTCCAGCGCCGCGCGGCAAAGAATCTGCACCGGCGCGTCGGCGGGCTGCAACGATAGAACCTTTTTGGGACAGGCGGCGACGCATACCGCGCAACCGGTACACTTGTCGGTATCCACCACGGCAATTTTCCGCGCTTCGTCGATGTGGATGGCGTCAAACGGGCAAGCGCGCGCGCAAGTGCCCTGCCCCAAACAAGCGTAATGGCAGGCCTTATTGCCATCGACGACAAGCGAAGCCGACAGGCAATCCTCAATACCCTCGTATTGAAATTTTGCCTTGCAGCGATCAAGCGAACCTTGGCACTTCACGGTAGCGACCCTGCGCGCGGTGGCGTCGGCGTCGACGCCCATGATGCGCGCAATCTGTCCCGCCACGGCAGCGCCGCCCACCGGGCAACCGCTGATCGAAGCCTGACCATCGGCTACCGCCTGCGCAAAACCGTCGCAGCCCGGAAAGCCACAGCCGCCGCAGTTCGCGCCGGGCAACACCTCGCGAATCTCCACCACCTTGGGATTGACCGGCACGGCAAACACCTTGCCGAATATCGCCAATAGGATGCCAAATACCACGCCGAGGCCGCCAAGAACCAATGCGGCATAGAGAATCGTCATCATACTTTGCGCCCTCCTTTTTTAGAGAAATCCTTGGAACCCGAGGAAGGCGACGCTCATCAGACCCGCCGTGATCAGCGCACCAGGGAATCCCTGCATCCAATCCGGCAGGTCGGTAAGCTCCATGCGCTCGCGAATCCCAGCAAACAACACGATTGCCAGTGTAAAACCTAGCGCCGCTGCTGTTCCGTTGACCACCGACTCGACTAGATTGTATGCTTCCTTCACGTTGAGCACCGCTACAGCGAGCACGGCGCAATTGGTGGTGATCAACGGCAAGTAGACGCCCAAGGCCTGATACAGACCATAGCTGAGCTTTTTGAGCATCATTTCGACCAACTGCACCAGCACAGCGATCACAACGATGAAGGCGATGGTTTGCAAGAACTTCACACCCAGCGGAACCAGCAGGTAGTATTGTACGAAGTAGGTGAGCAGTGAAGCCAGCGCCATGACGAAGGTCACCGCCATGCCCATGCCGAAAGCGGTGCCGATCCTCTTGGATACGCCCAAGAAGGGGCAAATACCAAGGAATTGGGAGAGCACGTAGTTGTTAACAAGAATGGATCCAACAAGTATCACAAAGATTTTTTCCATCTCTCTCTCCCCTTCCTACGCCGTTTTGCCGAAGCGGCGGATGAGCAGATTCACCACTGCAAGCAATAGGCCCAGCGTGAAGAAGCCGCCCGGCGACTGTGTGAGAATGGTCATCGGCTGATAGGCTGACGGCATCACCTGCACCCCCCAGAAGGTACCCGCGCCAAACACTTCTCGAATGACGGACAGCACGATAAGCGCCAGCGTAAAACCGATACCCATGCCCAGACCATCCATGACGGATGCAACTGGAGGATTTTTAAACGCAAAGGCCTCCGCGCGCGCGAAGATGATACAGTTGACCACGATCAGCGGGATAAAGATACCCAGCGTTTTATACAGTGCGGGCACAAAGGCTTGCAGTAGCAGATCGACGATGGTAACGAATGTGGCGATGATGATGACGAACGCCGGGATGCGGATGGCCTCCGGAATCTGCTTGCGCAGCATCGAAATTACCAGATTGGAGCAGACCAGCACGAAGGTGGCGGCGAGCCCCATGCCGACACCGCCGAACACCGTCTTGGTGATGGCCATCGTCGGACACATGCCCAGCACGAGCCGGAAGGTCGGGTTTTCGGTTACGATACCGTTGAGAAAAGCTTTACGCAGATTCATCACGGCACCTCCTTCACTGCGAGATAAGCGGCAGAAGCATGTTTAGCAGCCTTTTTCACCGCATCGGCGGTCATGGTGGATCCAGATTTTGTATCAACCAAGCCGGTATTTTCCGGATTGGCGGCCTGCCCTACGGGCTTGCCGATGTAGGCGGGGTCTTGCAGCAACACCGCGCCAATGCCGTCGGTTTCAGCATGCGAAAGCACCGTCACATCCACGAAGTTTCCGGCGGCGTCAATCTCGAATTGCAGGGTAATCTTCTCGGTTTCATTATAACCGGTGGATACCGTTACCAGCCGGTATCCGACAAGCGCGCCATCTTTAACGGCCTTGTCGATGGCCTTGACGGTGGCGAACTGCTTGTTTTCGTCGGTGAAGGCAACCGGTTCAAAGGTAGCGCCCTCGAAGGCGGCAGGCACCGTCGGAAATTGCGCGGCCGCAGCCTGGGTTCCCTCGGCGGCGGGTGTTGAAGCGCCATCGGCGAGGCTCAGGTACGCGCGCGCCGCCTGCTTGATGCCACGCTTGATGGCATCGGAGGTCACCGTCGCGCCAGATACCGCCACCACCGCGTCCACGGTCTCCACGGAAGCGGGCTTTCCGGTAAACTGCTCCATAAATTCCGTCTTGCCAAATACGTCAGCGCCGATACCCGGCGTCTCGCTCTGCTCGAGGGGCAGCAGCGATTCGTAATTGCCTTGGCCGTCCAAATCGATCTGCAGCAGCATCGGCGCAGCTTCGTTGTAGCCGGTTACGCGCACGATGAAGCGGTACTTGACTACCGTGCCGTCGCGCAGGCCGCGCTGGGCGGATTGAACCGCCTTGTAGTCGTCTGGCTTGGGCAAGGTGATGTCCTCAAATGTAATGCCCGCGTCCGGGTCGGGCTTGGGGATCAGGTATTGCGTATAGAAGGCAGCAGCCTGCTTTACCGATTTGATGACGGCGTTGGAGGTAACCGTGGCGCCGCTAATGACGTCGACACCCTCGCCAAAGCCTTCGGCAGGCTTGCCCGCGAACTGCTGCAGGAATGCCTCGCCGTCCGCGCCGGTGATCCGCCCGCCGTATTCCGGCGTCTCGTTCTGCGATACCAGCGTCACGCCGGTGATCATCCCCTGCGCGTCGATAGCGGCGCGCACCGCCACCCGGTCAGCAAAGCCCTTTGATGCAAGCTCAAACGTATAACCGGCGGAGTCGCGCCCTTGCAGCGCACTGAAAATCTGCTGAATGGCATCAAACTCGCCGACCAGCGCATAGGGGCTGAGCACGTTGAACTGTGTGGCGTCCGGTAGCAGCGCCTTGCGCAGAAGATCCTCGCCCGCCAGCGCCGGTGCTTTGGGGATACCGGGATGCGGCTCAACACCCAGCGCCTCCATCGTCAGCGCTGTCATCTCCTTGACCGCTCCTTTGAATGGTTTGGAGGACGTCGTAGCGCCGCTGATGAGATCAACATTAGATTCGATCACAGCAGGATCAGCCGCCAATGCGTCAAACTGCTTTAGGAAGGGTTCTTCCCCCACCTTTGTTCCAATATCCAAGGTCTCTATCAACTTGCCTACGGCGACGCCGTGAATCGAACCGTCGTTGCCGATACCGACCGTAATCGGGATCGCTCCGCCATATCCTTGCGGCGCAGCGGTGAGCACATAGCCGACGACCTCATTGCCCGCCTTCGCTTCATACATCGCCGCGACATTCGGATATTGCGTCGCATGATCGGACGCGATGTCGGCTAGATTCTTTTCATCGAAAGCATCCGCCTCGGGCAGCACGGCGCGCATCGCGCCCTGGGAGGCTTCCAGCGCCTGCTTTTCGATAGGTTCTTTTGTAATCAAATAGGTTCCGGCCAGCAACACGGCGGCGATCACCGAGAATATCAACATGCGCAGGCCTAACTGCACGGCGTTTTTATGCATGCTGCTTCACCTCCCCAAATACGCGCGGCCGGGTAACGCGCTCGATCAGCGGCGATACCACGTTCATCAGCAGAATGGCATAAGAGCAGCCCTCGGCCATTTTTGCGTGAAATGCGCGGAACAGAAACAGGATGATACCACACCCTAGGCCAAAGACAATCTGCCCCCAAGGCGTGGCCGGGGAGGAAGCGTAGTCGGTGGCCATAAAGAGGGCGCCCAGCAGCAAACCGCCGGAGAGCGTTTGATAAAGCGCCGAATTGGCGCCGGATGCGGCGTTGTACAGCGCCCCGGTTTGCAGCCAAGTGAGCAGGAAGAAGGAAGCGACGAAGCACACCGGAATGCGCCAGTTGATTACGCCGCGCCACAGCAGATATGCGCCGCCAATCAGCAGCGCAAGCTTGCTGGTTTCGCCCAGCGTACCAGGCACATTGCCTAGGAAGAGATCCGCCAGCCCGTATTGCACACCCTTGCCTGCCTCGACAGCCAGCGGCGTCGCGCCGCTGACGATGTCGGCGACATCCTTGCTCATACCGGCTATCCAAGCGCCGGGCTGCGGCGCAACCCAAGCCACCATCAGTCCGCCCCAAGAGGCCATCAGGATGGCGCGCGCCGCCAGCGCGGGGTTCATAAAATTCTGCCCCAATCCGCCGAAGAACTGCTTGACCAGCACGATGGCGACGATAGAGCCGATTACCGGCATCCACCAAGGCGCAGAAGCGGGCAGGTTATAGGCAAGCAGCAAGCCGGTGACCACAGCGCTGCAGTCGCCGATTGGGTTGGGCTTGTGCGCTTTGCTGGTGTAGTACCATTCCGTCAGTACGGCGCTGGCTACGGCCAGCGCGATCAGCATCAGGGAGCGCAGGCCAAAGAACCAGATGCTGGCCAGTCCAGCAGGGAGCAGCGCCAAACATACGTCGAGCATGACCGCGCGCGTCGTCCGATCATCGCGCAGGTGCGGCGATGAGGAAACCGAAAATCGTCTTTGCATATCTCTCATCCTCCTTACGCTTTCATTTGATCGGCTTGTTGCGCGCGTTTTGCTTGCAAGGCCGCTTTGCAGGTACGGCATCCCTGGGTAATCAGCCGCTTGCTCGGGCAAACGAAGGTGCATACGCCGCATTCGATGCAGGCCATTGCCTGAAAGCTTTCAGCGACATCCCAACGCGAGTGGCGCGCCGCGGCATCCAGCTGAAAGGGCATCAGGCGCATCGGGCAATGCGACACGCAACGCCCGCAATGCATGCAGGGCAGTTCGCGCCGAGACTCCGAATCCGCGCCGAATGCCAGCAGGCCGTTCAGCATCTTGGTAACCGGCAAATCCAATCGCGGAAGCGCCATACCCATCATCGGCCCGCCGTGGAGCACCTTCTCCACGCCGTCGCTCAACCCGCCGCATTCGTCGATCAAATCGGCGATGGTGGTGCCGATGCGGGCGCGCAGATTGGCCGGAGAAGCGATATGACCGGCTAACGTAATCACCCGGTCGATCAGTGGGCGACCTTGGCGCAGCGCAGCGGAAATCGCTCCCGCCGTGCCCACGTTGATTACCACCGTGCCCACATCGGCGGGCAGCGCGCCGATCGGCACCGTCCTTCCCGTCAAGGCGTAGATCAATTGTTTTTCCCCGCCCTGCGGGTAATGGGTGGGCAGCGCAACGACCTCCGCTTTGCCTTCCAGCGCTTTGCGCATGGCTTCGATCGCATCGGGCTTGTTGTCCTCGATGCCCACGATGGCATTTTTTGCGCCCAACATCCGCTGCGCCAGCAAAAGCCCGTCGACGATTTCCGCCGCGTTTTCCAGCATGAGCCGATGGTCGCAGGTCAGGTAGGGCTCGCATTCCGCGCCGTTGAGCAGGATGGTGTCCACCGGCTTCTCCGGCGGCGGCGCCAGTTTAACCGCAGTGGGAAAGGTCGCGCCGCCGAGGCCGACGATACCGGCCTCGCGCACGATCTGTAGCATTTGCTGGGCATCCATCTGTTCTATGCCCGGATGCGGCACGCACGTCGGGTGCCAGCGATCCTCGAAGTCGTTATCGATCACCACCGCGGGTACGCTGATGCCGCTGGCCAGCATGCAATGATCCAGCTTTACCACGCGTCCGGATACCGAAGCATGCACCGCTGCGCTGATGCGCGCCTCCGAGCGTCCAATTACCTGTCCTAGGTCAACGCGTTCTCCTGCCTTTACGACGCTTTCGCAGGGTGCCCCCATGTGTTGCTGTAGCGCGATGACCACGCGCACCGGGGGCTTCGCATCGCGAATGGGCTGGTACTGCGTCGCCGATTTTCCGTTGCCGGTTTCCTTGGGATGTACGCCCCCAGGAAATTTGCGAATAACCGCCACGGACATCTCTCCTCCTTTAATGGCATCAAGCCGCTTGTGCTTTTTGCGTTATTGTGTTGTATCCTCGAGCGACCTAAGCGATCGTTTTCGCTCGGCGGCTTCGCGAAGCATCGTCGCCGCGTGCTGTAAGCTGCTGGCGCTGCCCAGTTCTGCGCCGCCTACGATGCGCGCGAGCTCGGCGCAGCGCCCTTCTTGGTCGAGTTGCGCGACGTGGGTGCGCGTTCGGCCGTCCTCCACCAGCTTTTCCACCAGATACTGCGCATCTGCCATGGCGGCGATCTGCGGCAGATGCGTTACGCAGATCACCTGATGCCGCTTGGCGAGTTGCGCCATCTTTTCGGCGACGACCTGCGCCATGCGTCCGCTAATGCCGGTATCGATTTCATCAAAGACCATGCTGGGTACGCCGGTCTTCTCCGCCGAGATGCTCTTGAGCGCCAGCATGATGCGCGAGAGCTCACCGCCCGATGCGATGCGCGCCAACGGCCGTTCCGGCTCGCCCAAGTTCGGCGAGAGCAGGAACTCCACTTGGTCAAAGCCTTCCGCGGTATAGCGTGCAGCGGCTTGCGCGCGCTCCGGCGCGTCTTCAAATCGCACATGCATTTGCACGCTGACCATGCCCAAATCCGCCAACTGCGCACGCATTTGCTGCTCGAACTGCTCAGCGAGCGACAAGCGGGCCGCGCGTAGCGCGCTGCATCGCTCGTACAAGGAATCCTCCCGCTGTGCGCAGCGGCGCGAAAGTTCGGCCTCGGTTCCCTCCGCATCCTCCAAACCGGCAAGCTCTCCGGCGATGCGCTCGCGGGCAGCCAGCATGTCGTGCGTTGTCTCCCCGTACTTGCGGCGCAGGCGGCTGATTACGTCCAGCCGTGTTTCCACTGCCTCGGCTTGATCGGGATCGAACTCCATACTCTCGCGCAAGCCGCGCAGTTCGGTAGAGACATCGTCCAGTTGGTAATACAGCTCTTCCAAGCGTTCGTGCAATTGCGCATATGGCGCGTCGAGCTTGCTTAGCGGGGCCAACGCATCGGCGCCACGCCGCAAAAGCTCCAGCGCGGAAAGCTCCTGCTCCTCGCCCTGATACACCGCCGCGAAAGCTTGGTTCACGCCCTCCGTGATCCTCTCGGCGTTTCGGTAGAACACGCGCTGGCTCTCCAGCTCGGTCTCTTCCCCGGCGCGCAGTTTTGCCGCGTCCAGTTCGGCAAGCTGAAAACGAAGCAGGTCGATGCGCGCATCGCGCTCTTTCAGCTGTTCGCGCAGGGAGGAAAGCGCGCGCGCTACCTCTCGCCACGCGCGGTAGGCCTCGCGCACCTCTGCAAGCAGCGCAGCCTGCTCCGCGCCGCCGTAGGCGTCCAGATACGCAAGGTGTTTGCGCACGTCGAGCAGCGATTGGTGCTCGTGCTGCCCATGCATATCCAGCAGCGTCTCCGCTACTTGCTTGAGCGTGGACAGCGGCACGAGGCTCCCGCCGACGCGGCAAATCGTGCGCCCGGCGCTGTTGATCTCCCGCGCCAAGGGCAGCAATCCCTCCTCGGCCTCCAAGCCCAACGCCGCAAGGGTCTCCTCAACATGCGGAAGGCCGGTCACATCAAAGAGCGCCTCTACGCGCGCCCTTTCCGCTCCGACCTGAATCATGTCGCGATCCGCACGCTCACCCAGCACTAGGTTTACCGCATCGACCACGATGGATTTACCCGCGCCGGTTTCGCCGCTCATCACATTGAAGCCCGGCGAAAAGGTAATGGTGACCGCATCAATAATGGCCAAATTACTAATGGACAGTTCTACTAGCAAACCTGCTCCTCCACTCATCGGACTGCATGGGTCTATTTTATCATCGAGCGAAAACGCTCCATCACGGTCTCCACTTCTTCGACTGCGCGCACCGCCACAAAGATTGTATTGTCCCCAGCCAACGTGCCAATTACCGGCGCCCAGCGCAGGCTATCGATGGCCTCGGCAGCGGCATTTGCGCTGCCGGTAAGCGTTTTGATGACGATGAGGTTGGCCGCGCTGTTCATGCTCAACACCGATTCGCTAAAGATGCGGATAAACCGCTCGGTCATCCCCTTTTCCGCCTTGTCCAGCGTCGCGTATTTATAGCCGCCGTGCTCGGAAAGCACCTTGAGCAGGTGCAGCTCCTTGATATCGCGCGATACCGTAGCTTGTGTCACCAGAATGCCTCGGCTTTTGAGCACCTCCGCGAGCTCTTCCTGCGTTTCTATATCTTGCTTTTCAATGATTTCCAGGATCGCGGCATGCCGAATGGACTTCATCATGGCGGTTCCTCCCTTGTCTTTGGCAGAAATAGCGACGGGCTCCTTATATGCTCCACTCGGAGAGTTTCGTGCGCAGCAAGGAGAAAAAATTGCCCTCTCTCAAGCGAATAAACCGCGCGCTTTTCTCAGCGCGACAGACGATCACATCGGCACCGCTCTCCAGCTTCACCGGCGCTTGCCCATCGGCAATCAGCAGCACGCGCTGCGCGCCTTGCATCGCACGCACATGCAGGCGCAACACCCCTTCAGGCGAGAACACCATAGGACGCGCGCGCAGGGAATGCGGGCAAATCGGAGCCAACACAAGGCAGCTTACATCCGGCGCGACGATAGGTCCGCCTGCCGACAGCGAGTAAGCGGTGGACCCGGTCGGCGTCGCCACCACGAGGCCATCTGCGACGTAGTGATCGATCAGCGCGTCGCCCAAGTAGGCATCCAGCGCGATCACGCCGCCCGCCCCACCTCGGGAGATTACCGCGTCATTGAGCGCGAGGCATTCCGGCTGCCCGGGCACGTTTACCGAGAGCAGCATGCGGGTTTCCACCGAATAGTCGCCCGCACGCAGCGCGAGCATCGCGGCTTCCAGCTCCGTGGCGCGCCGTGCGGCGGTCTCCGGATCGTTCTCCAAGCTCGGCTCCAACTCGGTTAAAAAGCCGACCCGCCCCAAATTGACGCCAAAGAGCGGAATGCCCTGCGCTACGGCATGCGGCATGGCGCGCAGTAGCGTGCCATCGCCGCCGAGCACCACCAACGCATCGACGCCCACGCCGATCTGATCACTGCACGTGACGCGCGCGTCGCCCATCGCGCGAAAAAGCCACGGCTCCAGTACAACGTTCAGCCCAGCCTTGGCACAGGCATCCAACAGCTGGCGCGCCACCCTCGGCGCGTCGGGCTTCTTGGGGTTCGCATAAAACCCGATGGTATGCATGCGCACTCGGCATGTACCTGCCTTTAAAATGGATTTGTTATTTTGTTCACAAATCTAGGTATTATCTATTATATTAACATGCATTTGATAAACATTCAACCCCATATTTTCTCCATTTTGGGGTGTATAAGTGGAAAACGGCATGCATAAAACGCGCGTTGTACAGACATGAATGCTAACGATAGCGATCCCGCTCAGTCTTGGAATATGCGATAAATCTCATCGCGCTCCGGCGGCAGCAGCGGCTGCTCACGGCCTTCACAAAGCAGCACGCGCCTATATTCTCGCGGCAGCAGGCGGCCGATCACCGTCGCCTCTATTCCCTGCTCGGCCAACGCTTCACAGAGCATCTTGCCGTCCGGATGCGCGATCAGCATTGCGCCGCTGGCGATCAGGCGCAGCGGATCGATGCCCAACGCCCCGCAGAGCTTGCGGGTTACCGGGCGCACCGGGATCGCCGCCTCGTCGATGGACAATCCTAAACCGGAAGCTTCCGCAAGTTCCCATGCCGCGCCAAGCACGCCGCCCTCGGTTGCATCGTGCATGGCGGTCGCGCCGCGCGCCGCCGCGATGCGCCCTTCGGCCATCACGCTAACCAGCTCGGCCATCGCGCGCGCTTCATTCAACTCTGATGCGGACAAAGCGCCGCACAGGCGTTCCACCGCATCGCGCGCCAATATGGCGGTGCCCTCGATGGCGGCCGACTTGGTCATGATGAGCGCATCGCCGACCTGCGCGCCGCCCGTGCGCACCAGCGCATCGATCCGCGCGCGCCCGATCACTGTGGAGGAAACCACCATGTGGCGCACCGCATCGGTGATCTCCGTATGCCCACCGACGATTTGCAACCCGTGTCTGGCGGCTTCTTGGGCGGCGTCTTGTAGCACGCGCTCGATTTCTTCGGCAGAGGATTCCGGAGGCGCCAGCACGGTGAGCAACATCCCCAGCGGCTCCGCGCCGGAAGAAGCGACGTCATTCAGCGAAACCTGCACCGCCAGGCGGCCTTGTTCGCTCCCGGCGGCGGTGATTGGGTCGGTAGAAAGCACGCAGGCCTCCTCGCCGAAACGGATCGCGGCGCAGTCCTCACCCACGCCCGCGCCCATCACCACGTCGGCGCGATTGGCGCCAAGATGCGAGAGGATGATGCGCTGCAATTCCTCGTTGGTCAATTTGCCTTGTAGCATGTTGGTCCTTCCTGATAAAAGCTGGTGGACGCGCCATCAGCCCTGAATCATCTTCAAAAATGTTGCCTCGTCAATGATCTTTATGCCCAAGTTCTGCGCCTTAGTCAGCTTGCTGCCAGCAGCTTCTCCTGCCAGCACCAAGCCGGTCTTCGCCGAAACGCTGCCGGAACACTTGCCGCCCTGTGCCTCGATGAGCGCTTCTGCCTCGGCGCGGCTCAAGGTGGGCAATGTGCCGGTGAGCACCACCGAGATGCCGGAAAACACGCCTTGGCTGGGTTCGGCGGGCAGCGGTTTTGGCGCTATGCCCACCGCCAGCAGGCGCTCCACCAGCGTGCGGTTCTCCGGCTGACGGAAGTACTCCATAACGCTGGCGGCTACCACCTGCCCGACCTCGTCGACCTGCTGCAGCGCCGCCTCATCGGTGGCCATCAGCGCGTCCAGCGTGCCGAACCGCCGCGCCAAATCTCGCGCGGTTTTGCGGCCGATGTTTGGAATGCCCAGCGCGAACAAGAAAGCGTCGAGCGAACAATCTCGGCTTTTTTCCAGCTCTTGCGTTAGTTTTTTCGCCTTTTTGGCGCCGAAGCCCTTGAGCTCGACCATCTTATTGGGATCTAACGCGTAAAGATCCGCCGGATCGCGCAGATGAAGCGCGTCATAGAACAGCCCGGCAGTTTTCTCGCTGAAGGTTTCGATGTCCATCGCGTCGCGAGAAGCAAAATGCGCCAGCCGGGCAATGGTTTGCGGGCGGCAGCTCTCGCGGTTGAGGCAGAACAGGTGCGCGCCGCGCTCGGTGAGCGGCTGGCCGCATGCCGGGCAGCGCTCCGGCGGCAAAATCTCAAGCTGACCGGCGGTCTCCTGCCCGTCCACGCAGCCCAAAATTTCCGGAATTACATCATTGGAACGGCGCACCCATACCTGCGCGCCGATGCGCACGCGCTTGCGCTGGATATCGCCCCAATTGTTGAGCGTGGCGCGTTGCACCGTCACCCCGGCCAGCTCCACCGGCGCTAAATGCGCAAGGGGCGTCAGCTTGCCGGTGCGCCCGAGTTCCCATGTTACGTCCAGCAGTTCGGTGGTGGTCTCCTCGGCCTCGAACTTGTAGGCCAACGCCCAGCGCGGGAATTTATCGGTATAGCCCAACGCCTGCCGCGTGGCTTCGTCACAGATCTTGATCACCGCGCCGTCGATCAGAAAATCGAGGTGTTCACGCTCCGCTTCGATCGCCTGCACGCAGGCCAATGCCTGCTCCACAGAATCGGCGATGTCTAAATGCCCGCTGACCGGCAGGCTGTTTTCCTTTAGAAAGGCGATCATCTCTTGATGATCGGCGAAGGTGCGCCCCTCGATATAGCCTACCTCATAGAAAAAGGCGTCGAGCTTACGCGAGGCGGTGATCTGCGGATCAAGGTTGCGCAGCGCGCCGGCGGCTGCGTTGCGCGCGTTTTTTAGCGGCTCGGCGGCTGATTTGTTGTAAGCTGCCAGTGCAGAGAGCCGCATTATGCCTTCACCGCGCACCTCCATGCGCCCGGTAAAGGGGATGCGGCTCGGGATGCCCGCGATGGTGCGTACCTGCGCGAGGATGGCCTCGCCCACCTCGCCGTTGCCGCGCGTAGCGGCTTGCACGAGCTTGCCGCCATCGTAGGTCAAGTTGAGCGTAAGGCCGTCAAACTTATATTCGATGGCGTAGCGGAGCGGAGGCAAGTCCTGTCCGCGCGCGTTTGCCGCCTCGCGCAGCTTTTCACTGCGCGAAGCCCAATCAACCAGTTCCTGCGGATTCTGCGCCTTGCCAAGGCTCCACAGCCGTGACAAATGCCGGTGCGCCGCAAAGGCCGCCAGCGGCGCACCGCCCACCCGCCGCGTGGGCGAATCGGACAGACGCTCTCCGGTATCGGCTTCTAAGCGGGTTAGTTCATCGTAGAGCGCATCCCACTCTTTGTCGGATATGATGGGATTGTCCAGCACGTAGTAAGCGTGCGCGGTTTCGTTGAGCCGGTCGACCAGCTCGCGCATGCGCGCCTGCGCATCCTCGCCCATGCGAATCCCCTGCCCCTTCTATCACTTAAACCCTACTTCGCGACCTTCACAATCGGCGCGATTGAGATGACAAATTCCTTTACGCCATACGCGGCAAACTCGATGGCGATGCGCGCCTCGGCGCCCTTGCCGGTCAAGCTGATTACATTGCCCTCGCCAAATTTTTTATGCAGCACGCGATCGCCCACGCGGAACAGCGTTGGCGCGGCGGTCTGCGCGGCGGCGATAGAGGGCACATGCACCGCCTCGCCAAATCCCTTTTGCACACCGGGAATGCGCAGCGCGCCGGAGCGCCCGCCGCCAAAGTCCTTCACCGGTTGACGCTGCGCGCGTTCGCGCTGCGGTTCTTTTGCGCGCTCCTGCGCGGCCGGGAAGGCCATCTCCCGCCGCATCGCGCCGCTCTCGTCAAGCAGGCGTTCTGGAATCTCGCGCAGGAAGGGTGAGGGCGGATTGTGCAGCATTTGGTTGAACAGCATGCGCTGGGAAGCGTAGGAAATGTGCAGCATTTCGCGCGCGCGCGTGATGCCCACGTAGCAAAGCCTGCGCTCCTCCTCCATGCGCGCGTTATCCATCAGTGAGCGTCCGCTCGGGAAGATGCCTTCCTCCAAGCCGGTCATGAACACCACCGGGAATTCAAGACCCTTCGCACTATGCAGCGTCATCATGGTGACAGCCTGGCTCTCGCCTTGCATGCCGTCCAGATCGGTGACCAGCGCCACGTTTTCGAGGAAATCTTCGAGCGACACTTCCTCGGACATCTTCTCGAACTCCTGCACCGCGCCGACAAATTCGCGGATGTTCTCCAACCGGGTTTGCGCCTCGTCGGAATGTTCCTTTTCATACTGTGAGGCTAGGCCTGTTTCTTCGATTAGCAACTCCACAAACTCGGTGAGGCCAAGCGTCATGCGCAGAGCGGTGAGCTTGGTGAGCAGTTGGGCGAAGTCCCCCACGCACTTTCGCGCGCGTGAAGCCAAGGTCTCCGGCGGCTCAAGCATCGCGGTGAACAGCGAATAGCCTTGATCCTCGGCGTGGCGCACCAATTCGGCGATGGTGGCATCGCCGATTGAGCGCTTGGGTTGATTGATGATACGGCGCAGCGACACATCGTCGGCCGGGTTGACGATGACGCGCAGGTACGCGATCACGTCGCGCACCTCCTTGCGATCATAGAAGCGCATGCCGCCGAACACGCGGTACGGAATGCCGGCGCGCACCATCATCTCTTCCAGCACGCGGGATTGCGAGTTCATGCGGTAGAGCACCGCCATGTCGCGGTAGCTCATGTCAGCCTGACGGAGTTGCTGCATGCGGTCGCAAATCCAAGCCGCTTCCTCGCGCTCGTCCCCGGCCTTGAACAGGCGGATACGGTGCCCTTCATCGCGGTCGGTCCACAACGCCTTTTCTTTACGCCCTTCGTTGTGAGCGATCACGTTGTTGGCGGCGTCAAGGATGTTGGCGCTGGAACGATAATTTTGCTCCAACTTGATGACGGTACAATCGGCAAAATCCTTTTCGAAATCTAAAATATTGCGCAGGTCAGCGCCGCGCCAGCCGTAGATCGACTGATCATCATCGCCAACGACGCATAGATTCTTGTGCTTGGCGGCCAACAGCTTGACCATCATGTACTGCGCATAGTTGGTGTCCTGATATTCGTCGACATGGATGTAGTGGAAGCGCTGCTGATAGGCTTCCAGTACTGGCGGATGCGCGGCGAAAAGCTCCAGCGTCTTGACCAGCAGATCGTCAAAGTCCAGCGCGTTGGCGGCCTTGAGGCGTTCCTCGTAGGCGCGGAACAGGTCGTGCAGCATCTGCATGCGGAAATCGCGGCTGGATTCGGCAAACCATTCGTTAGGCCCCAGAAGACGGTTTTTCGCATCGGAAATCTTGCTCTTTACCTCGCGCGGAGGCAGCAGCTTGTCGTCGATATTTTGCTTTTTTATCAGTTCCTTAATCAGCGTCATCTGATCGTCGTCATCGTAAATCGTGAACGCGCGGGTATAGCCCAGTTTTTCAATATCGCGGCGCAGAATGCGCGCGCAACTGGCGTGAAATGTGCTGACCCAAGCCTCCTCCGCCGCGCCGGGCGCCAGCGCGTCGATGCGCTCGCGCATCTCCCGGGCGGCCTTGTTGGTAAAGGTGATGGCTAAAATTTGATAGGGCGGCACGCCGCGATCGATCAGGTTGGCGATGCGGTAAGTTAACGCGCGTGTTTTTCCGGAACCGGCACCGGCAAGGATCAGCAGGGGGCCTTCCGTGGTCTCCGCCGCAAGTCGCTGCTGCGGATTGAGCATGCTCAGATCCATATTACGCATCCTCCTCCATTCGATCCAGCACGATGTTGTATCCATCCGCGCCGTAAGTTAAGCAGCGATTTACGCGGCTGATCGTAGCGGTGCTCGCCCCGGTCTGCGCCGCGATTTCTTGATACGTGATTCGCCGTCGGAGCAGTTTTGCCACCTGCATCCGTTGGGCGAGCGCCTGCACCTCATGAATGGTGCACAAATCCTCCAACAGGTGATAGCATTCTTCCGGCGTTTTCAGCGCCAAGAGCGCCTGAACAAGCAGGTCTGTCTGCTCGCTTTTGCGCGGCATATCCTTCATGGGACGCCTCCGTCCTGCTTCAAAATGATGCTGCGTCGATGGCTTGTACGAACAAAAAGCCGCCAAAGGGCGCTTCGCCCAACCTTCGGCAAGCTCTCTCCGCAACGCTATTACCGATAGTATAACATAAAAGCTCTAACAAAGGAAGCAAAACCCACATTTTCTATGCAAACGCCGCACACAGTTTTCCCAAATTCGGGCATGGGTATGCAAGCCATGTGCCGAGAATCAGCGCGCAAGCGATAAAAAAATCTCCGCCATCGCAATGGGGAGATTGATGGGAGAGCTATATTTGCTGATCGTGCATCCCCGCTTGCTCTGGCGGCTGCGCGCCCGCCAATTGATCGTTCGGCGCCAGCTCGATCTGACTGACCGACACCTCGTAGGCCACCTTCTCTACCGTGCTGCCATCGGGCATTTGCTTCTGATAGCTGCGGCTTTGCAGCCGACCGGCCAGCGTAATGCGGTTGCCCACCTGCAATCGGGAAGCAAACCGGGCGCTTCTGCCCCAAGTGATGCACGGGATATAATCGCTCTTGCCATAGGCGCGGTTGACGGCCAGCATCAAGTCGGCAATCTCCCGGCCAAAGGGCGTGGTACGATAGGCGGGCGGTTTGCACAGCGTTCCGGTAAGCTGCAAAAGATTGGGGTTGCGCTGCGGATCGTGCTCCACCAACCGCTGGGCAAAAGCGGTAATCAGCAACCGGCCGGAGCCGTCGACCACCTTGTTGTACGAGCGCACCTGCCCATCCACGGACAACATGACGCCCGGCTCCAACGTTTGATCCTCGAGCAATCGTTCGGAGATGGTCACCGGCAGCAGATCCTCCGCGCCCGAGAGCCGGGGAACGCTGAGCGTAAGGTAGTAAAACACTTCGCCAAACGCCTCGTGCCCCATTTCGGGCATAGCGGTTAGCGTGCCGGTAAGATGCAATTCGTTGATTACGTGCTCCATGGGTCTTGCCCCCTTGTGTATTGTGTATTGGCCTGTTGCTGCGGCGCCGCGGTTGCCAGCGGATGTTGCGTGCCTTTGTGGTCGATCCATGTTTCGCCGGATAGCAACAATTCAGAGATCGGGATCACGCGGAACCCGGCATCCGCGTACGCTTTTAGAATCACCGGCAGCGCCTCGAGAATGTACTTGGAATCGTTGTGAAACAGCACGATATCGCCGGGCTGGATCGATTTGGTACACTGACGGATCATATCCTGCGCCCCGCGGTTCTTCCAATCCAGCGAATCTACGTTCCACTGCACGCATTCGTACCCTTCCTCGCGGCTGACGCGCACCACCGCATCGTTGTACTCACCGAAGGGCGGGCGGAAAAGTGTGGTCGGCTTGCCGATAATGTGCTCAACATTCTGGCTTACAATGCGCAATTCTTCGCGAATTTTCGCCTCCGAAAGCTGCGACATGTGCGGATGCGTGGCCGAGTGGTTGCCGATCTCGTGGCCGCGGTTGACCAGTTCCTTCACCAATTCCGGATACCGATCCACCCAGTAACCGCAAAGAAAAAAAGTGGTTTTTACATCGTATTGATCCAAAATGTTCAGGATCTCCAAGGTATTTACGTTGCCCCAAGCCGCGTCAAAGCTGATGGCGAGCACCTTATCGCTCTTCTCCACGTTGTAAACCGGCAATTCGCGCTTGCGCGCCGCCGCCATCAAATCGCCGGAATGGATCATGCCGGAGTAAACCAACGAAAGAACCGCCAAGCAAAGCACCACCGCCAGCTGCCTTAAACGCTTTCCGCCATTGGATCGGGACATCACCGGCACCGCCTCCGTTTCGCAACGCTTCACAGCAAAGATATGCGGAGCGGACAGGTTTTAGAACCGCGATATGCGCTTTGGTTTGGGTTGTGCCAAGTGTTCCCCTGTGTTATACTAACGAAGCGACCAATATGCTTTGCTGCATTTTGGGCAACACAGCCTCCCACGAAGGTGGAGTTAAGGAAGTGATCCCTGTGGCCGGTACCGAAAACAAGCCCCAGAAAATCGCCCTCATCACCGATAGCGCCAGCGATCTGACGCCGGAACAACGCAGTCAATACAATATCTTTTCAATTCCATTGCGCGTGGTGTACCGCAGCGGCGAGTTCCGCGACGGCGTGGAGATCGCCCCTTCTGAAGTCTATAGCCGCCTTGGCGAGGAGGTCCCTTCTACCTCGCTGCCGCTGCCCGACGACGTAATTGCGCTGTACGACCAGCTTGTAGCAGAAGGCTATACCCACGCGATCCATATCTGCATCTCCTCCGGCCTTTCCGGCACGTTTAACATGGTACGCATGGTGGCCGCCGATTATCCCGCGCTATCCGTGGAGGTGGTCGATAGCAAGATCCTCTCGATGGGCGAAGGCTTTATGACGCTCGAGTGCGGCAAGAAGCTGCTGGAAACCGGCAGTATTCCCGAAGCGCTCGCGCACATGCAGAAGATTCGCGGCGGCATGCTGGGCGTGTTCATCATCCGCACGCTGGAATACCTCCGTAAAGGGGGGCGCATCGGGCTGGTGGAATCGATGCTGGGCAGCATGCTGAACCTTAAGCCGGTGATCTTTGTCAACGACGACGGCATCTACCAAACGCTGGCCAAAGCGCGCGGCTTTAACGGCGCGCTGGAAACGCTGCTGCAGGAGGTCAAGAAGCGCTACGCCGAGCGCCCGGTACACTTGGCCGTCGTACACGGAGAGGCCGAGGAGGAGGCCAACAGCCTTCTCGCCCGCGCAAAGACGCTGCTCAATGCCGTGGATGGCTTTGTGGCGCAAGTCAGCCCGGTGCTGGGCGTGCATACCGGCCCCAGCCTGCTCGGTCTAATCATTTACGACGCATAGGCTCACGCAAAAAAGCCCCATCGCCGCACAATTGTGTGCTGGGCTTGATGGGGCTTTCTTCATGCGGTAGCTAAACTTTCGTTTCGTTTCCGGCCGTTCGTTGATAGATCAAGATTGCGCGATCGCCGCGCGGCTGTTCTAAACCGGGATTGAGCCGCGCCAAACTGGCCTCATCCACGCGATAGCGACGCGCCACATCCCACAGCGATTCGCCGGGCTGCGGATAGTATAGCACCATGCCGCCGGTTTGTACCGCGCCGGGCTGTGTGCGCGCATCCACCACCAGATCCATGCGCTGCGTCATGCAAGCGGTTCCTGTGAGCTGCATCATGTACCGCACTTCCACGCGATCGGAGGTGATGCCCACGGCTTCCACTTCCAGCGGCGTCATTTGCAGCACCGCATCCTGCGGCAGATTGCACGGGAAAGTCAGCGAAAAAGCCTCTTCCTTCTGCGCGCTGGTGGGCTGATCGGAATCCTGCGGCAGATAAACCACCGTCACGCCCAATACGCCCTCCACCGCTATGCGGCCACCGATTCGTTCCCGCCCCGCGATGGTCGGGTGAACGAACGCCGCCAGCACCGTGCCGATAGGCGGGCTTTTCTCCGGCAACTGCACCATCAGCTTGCCGCTCTCGCGTCCTACGCCGTAAGCGTTTTGCGTGTGCAGCTCCATCGCTTGCTTCTCCAGCGACACGTCCTCACCGCCCAACGTGTAGGCATCGCTGAGCAAGGTTTGGTTCTCCTGTTGCGTGGCCATCACCTGCGTGCCCAGCACTACCTCGGTGCGCAGCACGCGCCCGCCGTCGCCGGTTTCCATCGAATTGACCATCACATCGCGCACGCACGGCACCGCCATTACCGACTGCCCGGCGCTTCCGTGCAGATCCACCGGCTGCTCAAACTCCATTGTATGATGCGTCACCACCAGCGGCAGTTCCTTGAGCCCACTGGCATGGTAGGCATCTACAAGCACAGTACCGCCGACAGTGGTTCGCCCCTCGCCGCCGACCACCTCATCCACCTGCGCGCGCGCGGTGGCATAGAGCGTCTCCGTCACCTCTAGCGCGGCAGGGATTTCATATTCCTCGCGCAGCAAGGCTTCCGCCGTGCCTTCGCCGACGGTTCGGCATAGTGAAACGCTTTCGGCGCGGGCGCGAAGGCCATCCAGCCCCGCCAAATCCCGCACCACGGACACCGGCGTGGAACTGAGCACACTTGCGTTGAGCGCCACCACCGCCTTGAGCAGCAACCTGCCGCCGCTGCTTTGCGCGCGGGCTTCGAGCACGTCGCCGATCAACTGCGCCTGCATGCGCGGGCTGACGCCCGTCATCTCCATTTGGTGTGAAAAGTCGCAGGCTGCCTCCAATGTCTGGATGCGCGTGGGATCGCCTTGGGTGTACAGTACATGAAACACCACCTGCCCGTCCATCGCCAGCCGGTCGGTCTGTGCCTCCGCCGAGCCGATGATGATCTGGGCGCCGGTGTGCAGTATGTTGGCGGCATCGCGCATGCTTCCGGGCAAGGCGACCTCGCCCTCGACCACTGCCTGCTCCTCCGACGCGGCGATCAGGCGTTCCACTTCCACGCTCTCGCGAACGATTTTCATCTCCATCCGGTCGTCCCCTCCCATGATGCTATTTGCCTGTACATCCCTATGCCTACAGGCAGAGTGATATGCGGCAAAACATAAAGAACCGGAAAGAAACGCATCAAAACACATCAAAAGAAAAGAGGGATTCCCATGCGCGTGGTAACGGTGTTCTTTGACTATGCGTGTCCCTACTGTCTGCGTGCGCACGATTTGCTGGCGGAGCTGGCACCAAAGCATCCAGACTTGAAAATCATTTGGCAGCCTTGCGAGGCGCATCCGAGACCGGAAACCTACGGGCCGCACACCGACCTGTGCGCGCGCGGCATGTTCTTCGCACGGGACAACGGCGTGGATCTGTGGGCGTACCACGAGCGCGTATATCGCTTGGCCATCGTGGATCGTATCGACATCGAGAACCCAGTGACGCTGGCCTGTGGGCTGGCCGATCTGTTGGACGCCAGCGCGCTGCGCGAAGCGCTGGAGTCCGGCGCTTATCAGGAGGAGCTGGATGCCTCCAACGCTTATGCGTACGAACAATCCGGCGTGTGGGCTGTCCCCGCTTATCGAATGGACGGCAAGCGGCTGGACGCCGCCGAAAATATCGGTGTAACGGCGGCGCAACTGGCGGCGTTCCTGAAAGGGTGACAAATACGCAAAAAGAATCCCGGCGGTGCTGCTGTGCCGTCGGGATTCTTTTGCTATAGCTGAAAACGGTAAATGCGGTACAGGTGATTCGCCCAACGGTTGCCATACAGCAGCTTAAACAGCACGCGCGTCATGCCGGTGAGATCATTCACGCCCGGATAATCGGGGAAGTACGCGGTGCTGAGGTGCCGGATGCTGGATGCGATTTGCTCGAACAAGCGCGGGTCGTCCAATCCCCAGCGGATCCGCGCGCCCATCGCGTTGACCGGATTCTTCCGCTGCGAGAGCCGCACCGCCGAAACCGAGTAGGCGTCGAACACCATCTCCGCGCCCGGAAAGCGCCGCGATAGCGCCAGCACCAGCTCGCTTATCTCCTGTTCGGAAAGATACATGGTCATACCCTCGGCGATGACCAATGTGGGGCTGGTTTGCGCATCGATCTGATCGAGCCATGTCAGATCCGTGGCGGAGGAGGCGATCATACGATAGCCAGAGTCTTCAGAAAAAAACTGGTGGCGAACCTCGATCACCTCGGGGAAGTCCAGATCATAGAAAATACGCGGGCGCGCCGCCAGCCGGTCGATCCGGGAATCCAACCCGCAGCCAAGGTGAATGATGCGCGCGTCCGCGTGTCGCGCGATGAATTGATCGACGTAACCGTCCAGAATCGCGGCGCGGATCGCCATATAAATGGCGATGAACCTGTTGGAGCCGCTTTTTGAGAAATCGTAATCCACGCGGTCTACGATCTCCTCAGCTTTTTTGTCGCGAAGAATTTGCCCCTTCCGGCTCATCTGCGCCTTGCCGATCAGCGGAATGAACAGCGTCTCCTTTTCAGCGGTCAAATGAATTTTTTCTATCATAACAGCACCGGCAAACTGGCCGCCGCGATGGATTGCCCCACGCGTCTGCTGGATTCATCGGGAATGCTCAACTGAATTTGCTTCGCCAATTCAGGGAATTCCTTCTCCAGCACTTCTCTGGCGCGATCCAGCAATAACACGCCGCCCTCGCCGGAGGTGACGCGACCCATGACCAGCACATGCTTGATATCGTAGAAACGCGCATAGTACGCGATAGCGTAACCGAAGCACACGCCCAAGCTATCGTAAATCTTAGCGGTGCGCGGATCGCCGGATTCCATCAACCCTTGAACCACTTTGAGCTTCTCGGCCGGAGAACTGGCGGCATCCAGCTCGATGCCTGCCGACGGAGCCAATTTTATCACGCCGTCTTGGCTGAAATACTTGACGCCGCAACCATAGTCGCCGGACCATTCGTCGACCATCGCGTCTTTGCAAAAGTCTACCGGGGCAAAGGCTAGTTCGTTGAGCCAACCGGTGATGTTCCCGTTGCCATCGACGAAGCCCGCCGCCTCGCTGGTACCCATAGCGACGCCCAGCACGTTGGTATCATTCAAATCCATTGCGCCTGCAAGCGCCGTTACGTCGCCGTCGTTTGCCACCTCGACGGGAATATCGGCGCCGATCTCGCGCGCCACGTCGATGTACATGGTTTTGACGCGCTTCTCGAAGGCATCCTCCGGCACCTTGAGGAACAACGAAGCTGCCATAATCTTGTTGTCAACGTACACGCCTGCGCTGCTTACGCCGATGGCGTCAACGCGCGGCAAGTGGGCAGCGGCGGTTTTCATCGATTCCAGAATGCCCTGATACTGGTACTCGGGATCGGCGTTGAGCTTGGGGTGCCACACCACTTCCTCGGAATACACAGCCTCGCCGTCAATCACCGCCGACACCTTGCGGTCGCTGCCACCGGCATCAAAGCCGATGCGGCAGCCGTCCAGATGGCGGCCCGCGGCGCTGGCGGAACGTTTGGCGGCGGGGATGTCGCGCGCATCGGCGGCATAGCGCACCTCGAAAGGATGTTCGTAAACGCGGCTCATAAAGGCGCGGTCAAACTCTCGCGCGCCGCCCACGGCATAAGCGTCGCGGATGTGTTCGAACACTGCTTTGGAACCGGCGACGTGGATGCGGAAACCGCCGTATGCCCACAACAGCGTCTTGACGATGCGCTCCACGATGGCGCAGTTGCGCTCCTGCTGCGCGGCATCGGCGAAGATGTCTATTTCAAAGCGTTCCAGCAAGCCCTGATTTCGCTCGACGGCCAACGTCAGCCGCTGCGACGGCGCATTCGCCACCTCTTGCTCGAATGCGCGCAGCACCACGGCCATCGGCATAAATTGCGGATCCAAAACCGGTTTCATCTTGAGCTCCATTGCCAAAGCCCTCCTACGTTATGCGATATATACGGTGCGCCCGCCGATGATGGTGGAATGGATAGCAAAACGCGCATCGGCCAGAACGATATCAGCATCTTTCCCCGCTTCTAGGGAACCCTTGCACGCCGCGACGCCGATCGCATGGGCGGGGTTTAAGCTGGCCATATTCACCGCCGCATGCACCGGCAGGTCGGTATTTTCGAGCATGTTACGCACCGCCTCGTTGAGCCGCAGCACGCTGCCCGCGATGGTGCCATCGGCTAGGCGGCACTCGATGCCCTTCACATAGATCGGCTGCCCGCCCAACGAGTACTCGCCGTCCGCCAGCCCTCCGGCACGCGTGCAGTCGGTAATGAGCACCAATTTATCGCCCTTGAGCTTAGCGACCAAACCGAAAAGCCCCTTGTGGATATGAAAGGTATCGGCGATCAGCTCACAGCTGACGCGGTCGTCGGAAAGCGCCGCGCCGACTACGCCGGGGTCGCGGTGCATCAGCGGCGTCTGTGCGTTGAACAGGTGCGTCACATGGCGCACACCGGCCTCAAAGCCTTCCCGAGCCTGATCGTAATTGGCATCGGTATGACCCATGGCGATGAGCATACCGCTGTCGGCCAGCTGGCGGATGCATTGCAGATTGCCGGGCATCTCCGGCGCGATGGTGAACATGCGGATGATATCTTGATACTCTTTTAGGAACGCCGCGTCGCCGGGACGGATGGGTTCGGCAGCCTGCGCGCCCTTCCTGACGGGGTTGATAAAGGGACCCTCGGCGTTGACGCCCAGCGCTTGGGCTCCTTGCCAGTCCGCAGCCCCGCTTTCCTTCACCAACTTGCGGATCTGCGCAAAAGCGGCGCGTAACTCTTCGTAAGAAACCGTCATCGTCGTCGGCAAAAAGCTGGTCACGCCGTTCTTGACGATGCCCTCCGCTATCTTTTTGAGGCCGTCGTAGGAACCGTCGGAGGCGTCCTCGCCCAAATAGCCGTGAATGTGGATGTCGATCAAGCCCGGCATTACGTAGCGCCCCTGTGCGTCGATACGCTCCGCGTCCGCCGGTACCTCGCTTTCAGGTACGATGGCGCGGATCTTTTCATCGAACAGCAATGCCTTTCCTGTTTCGGTGCCCGTAGGCAGCACGATTTTCCCGTTGATGATCGCCTTCATAAAATCCGCCTTCTTTCTGAGCAGGTGTTTTGTTAAACATATCTTAGCAAATTTGATCGTGATTTGCATTGTAATATCTTGTTTAAAAACAGTAATATTCTCCGCGCGGAAAGAAAATATTACGCTTAACGCAAAAAACCGTCCGGACGAATCCTCCGTCAGGACGGCTTAACGAATCTGCGCGCTTCTATTGCTTGGCGTCGATATAGTTATATAGCGTATATTTGGAAATCTGAAAGTGCTTGCTCACCTTGTCGCCCGATTTTGTAATCAGGAAAGCGCCGGTGTCGTTGAGGAACTGAATGGCCTTCACTTTATCGTCCTTGGTCATCAGCGCCACAGGCTTGCCCACCAGCTTCACCGATTGCTCGATCAGCTCGTCCAGCAGATCGCCCACGCTTTGCACGATCTGCTCCGGCTCCTTTTCATCGGGCTGGGTGGCGATCAGGGGCCTTATGGCGTTCTCAAGCGTAAGCAGGGTGGTGATGTCGTAATTGATGGCAAAGATGCCGGTCACCCTCTCCTGCGCGTCGCGAATGTAGATGGTGCTGGACTTTAGAATGCGCCCATCGCTGGTGCGCGTCAGGTAATTCAGGTGATCGGCAAGCTCTTCATCCGCATGCCCAAGCGCCGCCAGCACCGCACGGGAGGGGCCGTCGCCCAGCGAGCGGTGCGACACATGCCCGTTTTCGATGGCAACGATGGTGTGCTCCATATCGTCGGGGGCGAAGTTGTGCACCACCACCTCGCAGTTCTCGCCAAATTGCGTAGCAATGCCTTTGGAGAGGCGCTTGAGGAGGGTCAGCGTTGTCGCGTCGATCATGAAAGTCGCCTGCTTTCCTTTGCTTTTCCAAGCGAAGTAGAAGGTTTGTGAACAGTATAGCGCATTCATCACAAACGATCAACTAAAAATTTTTTAGTTTACAAAAATATTTGTTGACTTTCGTTTGAAGCATGCTATACTTGAGGCAAAGAAACGGCCTATCGCCCGTTCAAGACCGATAAAGGAGCATCGAGCCATGAGCAACAAGCCCGAAATCCGTTGGGTTGACAACCACATGCCCAAGACAACGGACGCCCATCTCTCGGTTATGTCGCTGGAGAACATCGAAAAGGCGCGCAAGTTCCATGCTAGCTTCCCGCAGTATAGCGTCACCCCGCTGGCCAAGCTCGATGGTTTGGCTAGGGAACTGGGTCTCGGCGGCGTGTATGTCAAGGACGAATCCTACCGCTTCGGGCTCAACGCCTTCAAAGTGCTGGGCGGCTCCTTCGCCATGGCGCGCTACATTGCGGGCGAGCTCGGCAAGGATGTTTCGGAGACCGACTACGCCTACCTCACTTCGCAAAAGCTAAAGGAAGAATTCGGTCAGGCCACCTTCTTTACCGCTACCGACGGCAATCACGGCCGCGGCGTAGCATGGGCGGCAAACCAGCTTGGCCAGAAGTCGGTGGTGCACATGCCCAAGGGCAGCGCCAAGATCCGCTTTGACAACATCGCCAAGGAAGGTGCGCAGGTCACCATCGAAGAGGTCAACTATGACGACTGTGTGCGCATCGCCGCTAAGGAAGCCGACGAAACGCCGCGCGGCGTTGTGGTGCAGGACACCGCTTGGGATGGCTACGAGGAGATTCCTGCGTGGATCATGCAGGGCTATGGCACCATGGCAGCCGAGGCGGCCGAGCAACTGCGCGCCGCCAACGTAGAAAGGCCGACGCACATCTTTGTGCAAGCCGGTGTCGGCTCGCTAGCAGGCGCGGTACAAGGCTACTTCGCCAACCTTTTCCCCGGCAACACACCCACCACGGTCGTCATGGAGGCGCAGGTCGCCGATTGCCTGTATCAGGGTGCAAAGGCCGCCGACGGCAAGTGCCGCTTCGTCGAGGGCGATCTGCAAACCATCATGGCCGGTCTAGCCTGCGGCGAACCCAACACCATCTCCTGGGACATCCTCAAGAACCATTCTTCCTTCTTCGTTTCCTGCCCCGATTGGGTGGCGGCGCGCGGCATGCGCATGCTCGGCGCCCCGGTTAAGGGCGATCCGCAGGTGGTCTCCGGCGAATCCGGCGCGGTAGGCGCGGGCCTGATCGCCACGCTGATGAAGGATCCCAAGTACGCCGATCTCAAAAAGGCCATCGGTCTCGACCAGAATTCCAAGGTGTTGATGTTCTCCACCGAAGGCGATACCGATCCTGACAACTATCGCGCCATCGTATGGGAGGGAGCTTGCCCCACGGACGGGGAGTAAATAAAGCACATTTCATTTATTTGAAGGAGGCAAAGCAAATGGATTTCTCCAAGATCAAGGCGGCTGCCGAAGGCTACGAAAAGCAAATGACCAAGTTCCTGCGCGATCTGGTCGCCATCCCCGGCGAGAGCTGCGGCGAGGAAGGCGTTGTCAAGCGCATCGAAAAGGAAATGAAGGAAGTCGGCTTTGACAAGGTGGTCATCGATCCCATGGGCAATATCTTGGGCTATATGGGCACCGGCAAGACGCTCATCGGCTACGACGCGCACATCGACACCGTCGGCATCGGCAACCGCGCTAACTGGACCTTCGATCCCTACGAGGGCTTCGAGAGCGACAGCGAAATTGGCGGCCGCGGCACCTCGGATCAGCTGGGCGGCATCGTCTCCGCCGTATACGGCGCGAAGATCATGAAGGATCAGGGCTTGCTTTCCGACAAATATACTGTGCTGGTCACCGGCACCGTGCAGGAAGAGGATTGCGACGGCCTGTGCTGGCAGTACATCATCAAGGAAGGCAAGGTGAAACCCGACTTCGTGGTTATCACCGAACCCACCGACGGCGGCATCTACCGTGGCCAGCGCGGCCGTATGGAGATCCGCGTGGATGTCAAAGGCATCTCCTGCCACGGCTCCGCGCCCGAGCGCGGCGACAACGCCATCTACAAGATGGCTGACATCCTGCAGAACGTGCGCTCCCTCAACGAGAATAGCGCCGAGGACGGCGCGGAGATCAAAGGCCTAGCCAAGATGCTCGACGAGAAGTACAACAAGGAGTGGAAGGAAGCCCGTTTCTTAGGGCGCGGCACCGTTACCGCCTCCGAAATTTTCTTCACTTCCCCCTCCCGCTGCGCCGTGGCCGATTCCTGCGCCGTGTCGCTGGACCGCCGTATGACCGCCGGAGAAACTTGGGAAAGCTGCCTGGACGAGATCCGTGCGCTGCCCGCCGTTAAAAAGTACGGCGCCGACGTCAAGGTTTCGATGTACGATTATGACCGCCCCGCCTACACCGGGCTGGTCTACCCCATCGAGTGCTACTTTCCCACTTGGGTTATCCCCGAGGATCATCCGATCACCAAGGCCATGGAGGAAGCCCACAAAGGGCTGCACGGCGACTCCCGCATGGGCTCTGCTGAGACCGCGGCGATGCGCAAGGCGCGCCCGCTTACCGATAAGTGGACCTTCTCAACCAACGGCGTGTCCATCATGGGCCGCAACGGCATCCCCTGCATCGGCTTCGGCCCCGGCGCTGAGGCGCAGGCGCATGCCCCCAACGAAAAGACCTGGAAGCTCGATCTGGTCAACTGTGCCGCGGTGTATGCCGCGATGCCCACGCTGTACTGCAAGTAAATCCATAAAGCATTAAAGGAGAATCATCATGAGCGATCTAAAGAAGAGCCTCGAAATCCTGCGCGGTTTGGGCAACAACACCATGTATGAAGGCGATTTCTTCCTCACGTGGGAAAAGAGCGAAGCCGAATTGAAGTCGGTGTTCACCGTCGCCGAGGCGCTGCGCAACCTGCGCGAGCGCAACATTTCCACCAAGATCTTTGATAGCGGCCTAGGCGTTTCCCTGTTCCGTGACAACTCCACCCGCACCCGCTTCTCCTTCGCCTCGGCCTGCAACCTGCTTGGCCTGACGGTGTCGGATCTGGACGAGGGCAAGTCCCAGATCGCCCATGGCGAGACGGTGCGCGAAACCGCCAACATGATTTCCTTCATGGCCGACGTCATCGGCATTCGCGACGACATGTATATCGGCAAGGGCAATGCCTACATGCACGAGGTTGTCGATTCGGTGACGCAGGGCAACAAGGACGGCGTGCTCGCCCAGAAGCCCACGCTGGTCAACCTGCAGTGCGACATCGACCACCCCACCCAATCTATGGCCGACGCCGCGCACCTGATCGAGCACTTCGGCGGCCTTGAAAACCTCAAGGGCAAGAAGATCGCTATGTCTTGGGCATATTCCCCCTCCTATGGCAAGCCGTTATCGGTGCCGCAGGGCATCATCGGCCTGATGACCCGCTTCGGCATGGATGTCGTGCTGGCGCATCCCGAGGGATACGAAGTAATGCCCGAGGTCGAGGCGGTTGCCACCGCCAACGCCGCCAAGTCTGGCGGCAGCTTTAAGCGCACCAACAACATGGCAGAGGCCTTCAAGGATGCCGATATCGTGTATCCCAAGAGCTGGGCTCCCTTCGCCGCGATGGAAAAGCGCACCGATCTCTACGGCAAGAGCGATTTCGACGGCATCAAGGCGCTGGAGAAGGAACTGCTCGCCCAGAACGCCCAGCACAAGGATTGGGAATGCACAGAGGAGCTTATGGCTTCCACCAAGGGCGGCAAGGCGCTGTACATGCACTGTCTGCCCGCTGACATCAGCGGCGTGAGCTGCAAGGAGGGCGAAGTCGCCGCCACGGTGTTCGATCGCTACCGCACCCCGCTCTACCGCGAGGCTTCCTTTAAGCCCTATGTCATCGCCGCGATGATTTTCTTGGCCAAGACAAAGGATCCCGCCGCCACGCTGGCCGCGCTGGAGAGCGCCGGCGCCGCACGCTGGTTTCAGAAGTAAGGTGAGATAAATGGGCAAAAAAATCGTCATTGCCCTAGGCGGTAACGCGTTGGGAAACAACCTGCCGGAGCAAATGATCGCCGTGAAGGAAACCTCCAAAGCCATCGCCGATCTGATCGAGCAGGGGCATGAGGTTATCCTCTCCCACGGAAACGGCCCGCAGGTCGGCATGATCCAGAACGCCATGGCGGAGTACAGCAAGGTACACGATCAGCCGATGGCTCCCCTCTCGGTTTGTGTGGCGATGAGCCAAGGTTACATCGGTTACGATCTGCAAAACGCGCTGCGCGAGGAATTGCTGGATCGCGGCATCCACAAGCCGGTCTCCACCGTGCTGACGCAGGTGCGCGTTGATCCCGAGGATCCTGCTTTCTCCAAGCCCACCAAGCCCATCGGCGCGTTCGTCGATAAAGCTGAAGCTGACCGCCTTGCCCGCGAGAAGGGCTACACCATGGTCGAGGACTCCGGCCGCGGCTACCGCCGCGTGGTGGCCTCGCCGAAGCCGGTGGAGATCGTTGAGATCGAGACCATCAAGGATCTGCTGGCCGCCGGGCAGGTGGTCATCGCCTCGGGCGGCGGCGGCATCCCGGTCGTCGCCGAGGGGCATCACTTAAAAGGCGTCGGCGCGGTGATCGACAAGGATTTCGCCTCCTGCCGCATGGCGCAGATGCTGGATGCCGATTGCCTCATCATCCTTACCGCCGTGGAGAAGGTGGCCGTCAACTTCGGCAAGCCGGATCAACGCTGGCTAGATACCCTGTCGCCCGAGGAAGTGCGCCGTTATATTGCCGAGGGCCAGTTCGCGCCCGGCTCTATGCTGCCTAAGGTGCAGGCTGCGCTGGACTTCGCTGAGAGCGCGCCGGAGCGTTACGCGCTGATTACGCTGCTGGAGAAAGCAAAGGACGGCATCGCAGGCAAGACTGGCACGATCATCAAGTAACATCTAGTGTCACAGCTAACCACGCAGCTTCCGCTGCTCAAACAAAAGGAATCCGCTCGAATCAATTGGCTCGGGCGGATTCCTTTTACACTACGATATTTCTTTCAATAATCGCTTGACCGTCGTATAATAGCGGCATAGACATCCCCTAAACAGAACATACGAAACGAGGCATTGCATGGAAACGAAAACGAAAAAGTCTGGCTTTCGAATCGCCTTGAAAACCATCCTTTGGCTGCTCATCGTCGCGTTGGTTTTTGCCGCGGGCTATGTGGGCTACGTGTTGCTCTCCTATTACCGCATCGGTGATCAACCGCTGGCGATTGTCCACGAGAGCTCCGCTCAGCCGGTCGCCGGGCAAACCTTTACCGCCGCTACCTTTAATATCGGCTTTGGCGCGTACAGCCCGGGATATGATTTCTTTATGGACGGCGGCACGCACAGCACCGGCCTGAGCAAAGAAGACGTTGCCAAGAATAGCGACGGAGCGGCGGCATTGGCGCAAAGCATTCAGCCCGATTTCCTGTTCGTGCAGGAGATCGACACCCGCTCCACCCGCAGCTACGGCATCAATCAATACCAAGTGTTCTCCGATGCCTTCAAGGGATACGATCATCTGTATGCCCAGAACTTCCACGCACCCTTCCTGCCCTATCCGTTCCACGATCCGCACGGCTCGGTGAAGTCGGGCATCGCCGTATTCTCGCGCTATGCGCTGCAGCCCGACGCGCAGCGGGTGGAGTTGCCCATCACCGACGCGCTGTTTGCCAAGATGTTTGATCTGGATCGCTGCTTCGCGGTTAGCCGCGTCGCGCTGGAGAACGGCAAACAGCTGGTGCTGGTCAACGTTCACCTCTCAGCCTACGATGCAGGCGGCACCATCCGCGCCGCGCAGTTGGAGCGCGTGCAGGCCTTCCTTGCCGCCGAGCGGCAAGTGGGCAACTACATCGTGATGGGCGGAGATTTCAACCATGATCTGATCTCCTCCTTCGGCGGAAACCCCAGCGACTTCTTCAAATACGATGCCGCCAAGGATAACGAGGCTTGGGCACAAACGCTGCCCGAGGAGTTCAAGACCTTCTTGAAGGAAAACGGCTACACCTTCCAATACCCTACCAACGCACCAACCTGCCGCTCCACGGCCTACCCCTATCAACCAGACGACAGCATGGTTTGGGTGATCGACGGCTTCATCACCTCGGAAAACGTACTGGTCAGCGATGTGTCCACCCTGCTTTGGGAAGGGCAGAATTACCAGTTCAGCGACCACGCGCCGGTTGCGATCCACTTTACGCTGCAATAAGCGTACAGCAGCACGCCCGGGCTGATAGTGGCCCGGGCGTGTTTTTTATGCTGATACCGTTTTGCTCTGTTCAATTTTTCCTCGAATAAACGCAACGAAACGCTCCTGCTCGGCGCTGTCAGCAAAGCAACGCTTGGGCAATATATTCGCCGATGTTGAATTTATGTATAAGTAGACCGCTTCTTTACCGATATCGACGCGTTCAAGAGCGGAATAAGCATTTTGTGCCGTAGTCGTCGGAGACAGGAATGTGAAACTATCCTCGGCAAAGCTGTAGGTAAAGGCCCCCTGATGAAACAAGCGCCTGTCGGCTTTCCCTTGCGCTTTTATGACCATTTTGTTTATCAGCCTGTAGAATTGTGGAAAAAAGATTGCGCCGACGACAGCCAGCACGCCAAAGAACCATGCGCGAGGAAATTCTTCGGGAAACAAATTTGGCAAAAGCACGCCAGGAAGGTACAGTCCAAGCGCAACCGCAAGGCGCATTTTGAGCATTGCCCACTTGGCATTCGGTGAATTAAAATTATGATGACACGCGAATTGATACGCATCGATTTCGTTCATTTCGTAGTGAAACTCAAACTGCATGTGCGCTCCTTTCCGCGAACGAACGTTTCCCATCCGTAGTATACTTTTTTCTGCATTTGCAGTCAAGCAAAAGGAAACCGCCCGAGACTTTATGTCTGGACGGTTTCCTTTTGCAGCTATGGATTACTTTGCCGCCTTCGGGCGCGGCAGGATCTGGTTGAGCAGCAGCGCCATCAGCGTCGCCACGACGACCGGCGAGCGGCCGAATATCGTGGTGATTTCCGGCGGGAACTTCGCCAGCGCGGGCAGCGCCTGCGAGATGCCCACGCCCATCGCCACCGACAGGCCGACGATAGAGGTGTTGCGGTAGTTCATTTCCTCACTGGTAATCAGGCGGATGCCGGTCATGGCGATCATCGAGAATACGGTGATGGTCGCGCCGCCAAGCACGCACTGCGGGATGGTGGTCAGCACCGCCGAGAATTTCGGGAAGATACCGGCCAGCAGGATGAAGATTGCCGTAAGGCCGAACACCGAACGATTGACCACCTTGTTGGTGACCACGATGCCAACGTTCTGGCTGTAAGTAGCTGTTGGGAAAGCGCCAAAAAACGCGCCCAAGAAGTTGGTGGCGCCGTAGCACACGATGCCGCCCTGCAACTCGTTATCGGTGGGCTCACGATCCATGCCGCCGATGGTTGTGCCGGTAAAGTCGCCGATGGCCTGAATCGAGTTGATAAAGAACAGTACACCCAAAGCGATCATCGCGCCCAAGTTGAACTCAATGCCGAAGGGCAAAAGCTTCGGCGCCGAGACGATGCCCGCCTGCGCAATCTTCCCAAAATCCACCATGCCAAAGCAGATCGCTACGACGTAGCCGATCGCCATGCCGATGAGCAGGGATGCCAACTTGGCGATGCCCTTGCCCCAGTGGTTGAGCGCGGTCACGGAGGCCAGCGTGATGAAGGCCACCAGCCAGTTCTGCCAAGAACCGTATTGCAACGCCTCGATGGCATGCTTCGCGTTGCCCGCGCCGCCAGCCATATAATTCACGGCGGTGGGATACAGCGAGATACCGATGGTGAAGATGACGGTACCGGTAATCAATGCCGGGAAGAATTTGCGGATCGGCTTAATGAAGAAGCCGACGATCATCGCGATCACGCCGCCAAATACCATCGCGCCAGCGATTTGCGCCAATCCGCTCACCGATCCAGCGGTGGAAACGATGCCCTGCAAACTGGGCAGGTACGCAAAGCTGATGCCCAAGATCATCGGCAGACCGGAGCCGAAGCGGAAAGAGGCTTTTTTCCCGCCGATGGGAAACAGCTGCAGCAGCGTGGAAATCGCCGCAACCACCAACGAAGTTTGAATCAGCAGCACCTTCGTAGCCTGATCCAGAGCAAGCTCCTGCATGTTGCCGATGATGATCGCAGGCGTAACGCAGCCGATAATCATCGCGACCAGATGCTGCAGCGCCAGCGGCAGTACCTTGCTAAACGGCGGCCGACCGTCGAGGCTGAATAACAGATCGTTCTGCACGGGTTCGTTTGACTTGGCCATTGGAATCCCTCCTTCAATTGTGAATAAAATATCGTATATTCGCGGACGTCGCGCTAGGCACTTTTCGCCTCCTTTCAGGCGCGACGTCAAATCACCAAATCATCATTCACTTGTGAGCGTCTATTTCCGGTAAGCGGTGTCGGAAATCGGCAGCTTGGTTCTTAGCTGACCATCCACGCGATAGGCGGCATGCGCAGCAGCCGGTGCGGTGGGGATGGCGGAAATCTCCCCTATTCCCTTGGCGCCAAAGGCCATTCGCTGCGGATCGGGATTGCCGATCAGGATGGTTTTAATGGGCGGCGCGTCGGTGGCGCGGATCAAGCCGAGCGTGCCGTACTTGCTCTTGACGTAGCCGTTGTCCATCACAAAATCTTCGGTGAGGCCGTAGCCCAGCCCCATAAGCACGCCGCCCTCCACCTGCCCCTCGCAGGCGCGAGGATTGACGACCTGCCCAACATCGTGCGCGGCGACGACGCGGGTCACGCGCTTATTCTCGTCCATAATCACAACCTGCGCGGCGTAGCTGTACGCCACATGGCTCACCGGGTTGGGCTTGTCGGTGCCCATCTTGTCAGTGACGCCGCTGTATTCACCGTAAAACTCGCGGCCGTTTAACGATGCCAGCGTCTCGCCCTTGTCCAGCTCCGCCTTGAGTAGCAGCGCCGCCACGCGGGTGGATTCGCCGGTGAAGGTGGTCTGGCGGCTGGCGGTGGTGGTACCGGCATTGGGCGTCAGCGCGGTATCGGGGCGCTCGTGGAACACCTTTTCCGGCGGCAGTCCGGTTACCGTACACACCACGGCGGTACAAACCGTCGCCATTCCTTGGCCGATGCAGGCCGCCGAGGTGCGCACACGCACCTTGCCATCTTGGATCACCAGATTGCAGCGGCTGATGTCGGGCAGGCCGACGCCGATGCCGCTGTTTTTCATGCACCCGGCAATTCCCGCATAGGGGCTGGATTCATAGACCTCCTTGACCGCTTCCAAGCACTGCGCGTAGGAGGCGTCCGGATCGGCGATCTGACCGTTTGGCAATTCCTGCCCGGGGCGGATGGCGTTGCGATAGCGCATCTCCCACGGCGTAATGCCCACCATTTCGGCCAGCAGATTCAGGTTCTGTTCCGCACCGAAGCAGCTCTGCGTTACGCCAAAGCCGCGAAAGGCACCGCCCGGCACGTTGTTGGTATACACGCAAATGCCGGTAATGTCGATGTTTTGGAAGTTGTAAGGCCCAGCGGCGTGGGTGCATGCGCGCTGCAGCACCGGCCCGCCCAGCGAGGCATACGCGCCGCAATCTGACACCAGCAGCGCGCGCATGGCCAGCAGCTTGCCGTCCTTGTCGCAGGCGGTGGTGATGTCCATCTCCATCGCGTGGCGCTTGGTATGGATCTCCAAGCTCTCCTGCCTAGAAAACTTCACCTTCACAGGCAGCTTGGTGTGCCACGCCATCAGCGCGGCATGATGCTGCACGCTCATATCCTCTTTGCCGCCGAAGCCGCCGCCTACCAGCTTGGATTGGCAGCGCACCTTCTCCGGTTCGATCTCCAGCATGCGGCTGATTTCACGCCGCTCGTCGTACACCGACTGCGATGCTGTGTACATCAATATGCCGCCCTCCACCTCGGGATCCGGCATGCCGATGGCGCACTCCGGCTCCATAAAGGCGTGATCGGTCTGCGGTGTGGAATAGTGACGGGTAACCACGTGCGCCGCCGAGGCAATGGCCGCATCGACATCGCCGCGCTTGAGCTCCTGCTTGAAGAGCAGGTTGCCCTTTTCGTGCAGTAACGGAGCGCCCTCAGCCAGCGCCTGTTCTGGGTTAGTAATAGGCGCAAGTTCTTCGTATTCCACCTCGACCAGCGACAACGCCTCGTCCAGCGCCTCTTTGCTCCGGGTGGCGACCAACGCCACCGCATCGCCGATATAGCGCGTGATGTCGCCCTCGGCGATCATTACGTCCCAATCGGGTACGATATGGCCGGTCTTGTTGAAGGGCACGTCCTTGGCGGTCAGCACGCGCACCACATCGGGATGCGCCTCGGCTTTCGCTGTATCAATTTTCAGCACACGGGCGCGCGGATACCGGGTGCGCAGCGCCTTAGCGTAGATCATGCCCGGCAAAACGATGTCGTCGACAAACGCACCGGTTCCCAGCACCTTTTCCTCGGTATCGACGCGGGCAAAGTGCTTGCCGACCTTGGCCTCTTCCTCGCCGTGCGGCACCGGCCTGTTCTCGCGGAAAAATTCCGCCGCCAGCAGGATGGCCTCCTCGATCTTGACATAGCCGGTGCAGCGGCAGATGTTGCCCTTGATGGCCTCTTTTACCTGCGCGCGCGTAGGCGTGAGGTTTTCGTCGAGCAGCGCTTTGGCGCTGATGACCATGCCGGGGATGCAAAAGCCGCACTGCACCGCGCCGGTCTGCCCAAAGCAATGCACATAGACCTCGCGCTCTCGCGGACTCAGGCCTTCCACGGTTACGATCTCCTTGCCGTCCATCTTGGCGACGGTTGCGATGCAACTGCGCACCTTTTTGCCGTTAACCAGTATGGTACAGGTGCCGCAAGCGCCCGCGCCGCATCCGTTCTTGACCGAGGTCAGGCGCAATTCGTCGCGCAGGTAGTCGATCAGCTTGATGTCGCGTTCGATCTGATAGGACTTGCCGTTGACTCGCAAGGTGTACATGGTCGAGCCCTCCTTTGTCTGTTGCTTAGAACTGTGCCTTGCCGCGATGTACGAAGCGTCCACGCCTCGGTTGGATCAATTCCCCGCCTTGTACCGCTACCCTGCCGCGCAGCAGCACGGCCTGCACGCCCCCGGTGGTGACGAAGCCTTCAAACGGCGTATAATCGACGTTCTGCCGCTGATGCGCGGCTGAAATCTTGCCTATCCCCTCTTTCCGCCACACGACGATATCGGCATCGCTGCCCACAGCCAACGTCCCTTTGCGCGGGTACATGCCGTATTCCTTGGCGGGCGTGGTGCTGAGCAGCGCGCATAGCTGTTCCGGCAAGAGCAGGTCGGAGGCCACAAAGGCGGAATACATCACCGCCGCGCGGCTCTCTACGCCGGGCATGCCGTTGGGTATCTTTGCGAAATCACCGCGCCCTAGCTCCTTTTGCCCCTTGTAATTGAAGCTGCAATGATCGGTAGCGACGGTGCCGATCTCCCCTCCGCGCAGCGCCTCGAGAAGCGCTTTGCTGTCCGCAGGCTTTCGCAGCGGCGGTGAGCATACAAACTTTGCGCCCGAAAAGGGATCGGCGGCGTTGCCTTCCAGCTTATCGTCTTGCAGCAGCAGATATTGCGGACAGGTTTCCACCAACACCTTCTGCCCGTCGGCGCGCGCCTTGCGTACCTCGGCCAGCCCGGCGGCGCTGCTCAGATGCACCACTTTTACCGGGTAATCCGCCAGCTTGCTGATATAGAGCAGGCGCGAGATGGCTTCGGCCTCGGTCTCCGCTGGGCGGCTGCGCGGGTGCGCGGTGGGCGAAAGATCGCCCTGTTCCCGCAGCTTGGCGATCAGCGCGTTGACCAACGTGCCGTTTTCGCAGTGTACGCCAAGAATGCCGCCCACCTCCTTGACCGCGCCGAGGAGGTCCAGCATCTGCGCATCGTCGACGCGCAGCGCGTCGTAGGCCATGTAAGCCTTAAAGGAAGTGACACCCTCGTTCACCATGTTCTTGATCTCGGCGCGCGATGCGGCGTTCCAATCGGTGATGGCCATGTGAAAGCCATAGTCGCAGTGCGCCTTGCCGTCGGCTTTGGCATGCCATGCCGCCAAGCCCTCGGCCAAGGTGCCGCCGCGTTCCTGCGTGGCGAAATCCACGATGGTGGTGGTGCCGCCCATCAGCGCGGCGGCGGTGCCGGAATCAAAGTCGTCGGCGGTCACCGTAACGCCGTTGTCCATATCGAAGTGGGTGTGTACATCGATGAAGCCCGGGAACACGAGGCACCCCTCTGCGTCGATCACCTCATCGCCGATCGCCGCCTCGATGCGCGGCGCGATTTCGGCGATGATCTCGCCCTCGATGCGGATATCGGCGCATCGCGTCCCTTCTTGGCCCACAAGCATACCGTTTTTGAGAATCACCACCGCGGCTCCCTCCGATCGCGTCAAATGCATAGGGTTCAAATGCACCAGCCGTAGTCCTTCACCACCGCCCGCATGATGCGTAGCAGTTCGGGATCGGTGCGGGTATCGTTCGCAAGATCGGCGGTGTATTCCTCGCTGCCCAGACGCAGCTTGACGCGCCACGCATCGCGATCCAGCACCACGAAGCCCTGGTTCTGGCTCTCGGCAAAGTCGGCCTCATCGGCAAACACGGTAAACTTATCGCGGTAGGGCGCGCTGTCGTAGGGGCAGAACACGGTGCAGTTGCCGCACTCGTTGCACAGCTTGTCCAGATGCAGCACCTGCTCCAGCGCCATGCCCGGCACCTTCACCGCGATATTGGCGCGGTTGGGGCATACGTCGACGCAGTTTTCACACACAGCGGAGCAGCCCAGACAGCGCTTGCTTTCCTTGGCCGGATCGGCGCTGTGGCAAAGGGTATTGCGGCGCGCCTTAAGCTCGGCGGCTTCGGCATAGAAGGCCGCGTCTTCTACCACTGCCGTTTGCAGAATGGCCTCGACCGCCTTTGTGGCATCGGCGATGGCTTCCACCACCGTGGCCGGGCCGCGCAGCGCGTCGCCGATCACATACACCTTGCCGCTGCCGATGGATTCCGGCTTGCCCCTGTCGTTCATCGCAATGCCGGCCGCGCGCATGTATTCACCGTCGACCTGCTCACCGACAGCGCCGATCACGGTATCCGCCAGAATCTCCGCCAGCTCGCCCGCTGCCTCCGGGCTGCGGCGACCGCTGGCATCGGGCGCGCCGAGGCGCATCACGTCGCAAATCAGCTTGCCTTCCTTGTGCGCGACAGGCGCCAGCAGTTCGCGGAACTCCACGCCGTCTTCCAGCGCCAACTCAAGCTCCTCGGCATCGGCGGGCATTTCGCGCTTGGTGCGGCGATAGACCAACGAAACCTGCTCCACGCCCTCGGCGCGCTTCGCGGCGCGGGCAGCGTCCATGGCGGTGTTGCCGCCGCCGATCACTACAACCCGCTTGCCCAGCATTAATGACTGCGGCGCGTTCTTCTGCTTCTCGAGGAATTCCAACACGTTTAGCGCCACGCCGGTGGTCAGCGCCAGTTTGCCGGGATTCCACGCGCCGATGGCGACGATCACCCGGCTAAAGCCCTGCTCCAACAGATCCAGCGGCGCGGTAATTTCAGCGCCCAATTTCACCGTCACGCCTAGCTTCTCGAGCATGGCGACGTCGTTGTCGATGGCGCTATCAGCAATGCGGAACGCCGGGATCACGTGGCGCACGATGCCGCCGAGGCTGACGCGCTTTTCGTAGATCGTCACCTTTGCGCCGCTGCGCGCCAGCAGATGCGCAGCCGCGATGCCCGCTGGGCCGCCGCCGATGATGGCGACATTTTCTGAAACCGCAGGCGCGGCGGAAAGCTTGGCCTTGTAGCCTTCGAAGGCCTTCTCCGCCGCCACCAGTTTGGCTGCGCGGATCTGCACCGGCTCCTCGTAGAAATTGCGGGTACAGCGCAGCATGCAGCGGTGGCTGCAGATGGTACCGGTGATGAAGGGCAACGGGTTCTTTTCGCAGATCACGTCCAGCGCTTCGGCATACTTGCCTTGGCCGACCAGCTCCACGTAGGTGGGGATATCTTGCCCAATGGGGCATCCGCTCTCGCAAGGAGCAATGAAGCAATCCACCAACGGCACCGAGGCCTTGAGCTTGCGCGAAGGGTTGATCTTGACCGGCTTAACGTGATGCGCATCGCGCTTGGCCTCGGCGGCCAGCGTTGCCAGCTTGCCCACGTTCAGCCCGGCGAAGGGCACGTAGGGCTCCGCTGCCAGCAACTCGGCGATCGGCTTTAACCGGTTGTATCCGCCGGGCTTGAGCAGCGTGGTGGCCAACGTGATCGGCCATACGCCCGCCTCGAAGATCCCGGCAATGTTGAACTGATCCGCGCCACCGGAATAGGAGACGCGCAACTTGCCGCCAAATGCCTCGCCCAGCTTCTCGGCCAACGCGATGGACAGCGGATACAGGCTGCGGCCGCTCATGTACATCTCCTCGCCGGGGAGCTCCTTGCGCGCGATCTTTACCGGGAAGGTGTTGGTGAGTTTCACGCCAAACTCGACGCCGCGCTGCTCCGCCAGCTTTTGCAGGCGGCCGATCATCGGCACAGCATCTGTAAACTGTAGATCGTTCTTGAAATGATGGTCGTCGAACACGAGGTAATCATACCCCATCTCATCCATGGTGCGGCGGGCGAAATCGTAACCCAGCAACGTCGGATTGCACTTGATGTAGGTGTTAAGACGCTTTTCATCGATCAAGTAGCTTGCGATGCGCTCAATCTCGGCGGGCGGGCAGCCGTGCAGCGTCGAGAGCGTGATCGACTTGCATACCGCGTCGTCCAGCCCATCGAGGAAGGCAGCGTCGATGTGCTGAAAGCGCGAGAGGTTGGCGCGCGCCCAAGCGATGCATTCCTGCCAGATCGGCGTGATGCCCGCGCGCTTCATGCCCTCGATGTATCTGTCGATCTTCTCGGACTTGATGCCCTCCAGATCGTAGCCGACGCTCATGTTGAACACGAAGCCGGTGGGGCTGCCCAGTCCCAGCTCGCGGCTGATTAGCTTCAGCGCAATCCAGCCCTTGATGTATTCGTCCATCGCCTGCGGCACGCGCAGCTCGGTGCTCCACTCGACGTTATAACCCTCGTCCTCGGCCAGAATGCAGGGCTTGGATACCGGCAGATCCTCGCCGTCAAGGATCTGCACCGTCTTGACCTCGAAAAAACGGCTGCCGCCCACATAGGAGGCGATCAGGTTCTGCGCCAGTTGGCTATGCGGACCGGCGGCGGGGCCGAAGGGCGTCTCGATGGTTTCGCCGAAGATCGGCAGCGTCTTGCCGGAGGTATGCTTGTAAAAACTATTGACACCAAAGATGGTGCTGTGGGCGGCGTGCTCCGCAAGCACCCAGTTCATCAGTTCCGCGAACGGAATCGGCCGCATGATATCACTCATGAATCGTTTCCTCCACTCTTAAATCAAGCGTTACGGTGTATCAATCCGCTATAGGTTGAACTCATCGACCGGCATTGATGCGTTTTGCCAAATCAGCAGCGCGCTCGCGACAGTGCGCCAGCACTGCTTCCTTGTCGATGCCGATCAGCTCCCGATCCTTCATGCGCACCCTGCCGTCGATTACGGTCGTAACGACGTTGTGCCCGTTCATGCCGAACAATACATGGGAGTTGATATTCTCGGCGGTCATGGGCATAGGTGGCGTATAGTCAGCCACGATTACGTCGGCACAAGCACCGGGCTTCAAGACGCCGGTCTCCTTGCCGAAGAAGCGCCGCGCCATCGCGCGATTGTATTCAAACAGCATGGCTGGGATCTCTCCCCAAGCCACGGTCGGGTCGCACAGGTGATGCTTGTGCAGGATGTTGGCTACCTTGTAGCTTTCGAACATGTCGTTGGTATAGCCGTCGGTGCCCAGACCGATCAGGATGCCTTTGTGGAACATGCGCAGCACCGGCGGGCAACCGATGGCGTTGCCCATGTTGCTCTCCGGGTTGTGCGCCACCATGCTGCCGGTCTGCGCCAATACGTCGATCTCGGCCTCGCCCACATGGGTGCAGTGACCGCAGATCGTGTGCTCGCCGAGGATGCCCAGATCGTGCAGGCGGAACACCGGGCGCTTGCCGTATTTTTTGAGGCTGTCATACACATCGTCGATGCCCTCGGCGACGTGGATATGGTAGCCCGCGTCCTTCGGATTGCGCTCGATGCAATAGTGCATGCTCTCATCCGAAAGCGTGAAGGGCGCGTGCATGCCCATCATACCGGCGATCATGCCGGTATCGTCCTTGCGCGCATGCTCGATAAAGTCCACGTTTTCTTTGACGGCTGCGCGCATCTTGTCGGCGCCGTCGCGGTCGCTGATTTCATAGCAGAGGTTGGCGCGCACGCCAAAGCGCTTGGCGCTTTCGGCGATGGCAAATAGACTGCCGGGGATTTCGCCATAGCTGGCGTGGTGATCGAAGATGGCGGTGGTGCCGTTCTCGATGCACTCGATAAAGAAAGCGTCGGCGCTGGCCTCGCTGTCGGCCAGCAGCAGGTGGCGGTCGATGGTCCACCACAGGCCGTCGAGGATTTCGAGGAAGTTGGTGGTACGGGCATTCTTGATGGCCAAGCCGCGCGCAAAGGCCGAGTAAATGTGATTGTGCGCGTTAATCATGCCGGGCATAATAACGCCGCCTTTTGCGTCGATAAACTCCGCATCCTTGTACTTGGCCCTGAGCGCGGCGGTCTGGCCGACCTCCAAGATCTTTCCGCCGTCCATAGCGACGCATCCGTTCACGATCAGGGGATTTTCGTTATCACGGGTAACCAGCCTTCCGTTTCCAAGCAGCAACATTTGCTTCCCTTCCCTTCCGAATTTCAAATCGTCTGCTCAAAAAGTCCAAAAGCAAAATCTGTCCCTGAGGCCTTCCTCTAGGACAGATCCACGAATGAGACAATAGCAAATCAGGCAATCCCACTCGTGGAATAGCCCGTGCGCGAAGCACTTCCTTGCAGCTATAGTCCCAGTATGCAATTATCGGACACAACCAACCTGCCTACGGCATACGCAGGCTGCATTCTTTCCCCCTCCGCGAAAAGAATCATTCTTTAAAAATACGATACCACATCGTAGCTCTTTTCACAATCCTTTTGCACTTGCAAGATAAAATATAGCAATATCGAATATAATATTTGAATTATTTTAATAGTTTTCTACAATTTCAATGCGATGCGCTGAAGCATTTCCAACGATTCTGGCGTATCTACATCGACCAATTCCGCGCTTGACCCGGCCTGCACGAGCCGCACGCGACCGGCGTGACGGCGGATCACCGCCCCGCCGGATTGCCCCTGCTGCAGCGCTGCCAATTCGCCAAACAAATCCGCCGGAAATAAAACCGGATTCCCCGCCTGTTCCCCAAACGCCGCGCGCACGATGGCGCCCGGGAAGCGCTGAAATTCCGTGATAAGTCGGCGCATCGTCTCGGCAGTGCATAGCGGCTGATCCGCCACCATAAACAAGCAGCCCGCCATATCGGTCATGCGCTGCACGCCTAGCCAAATGGTATCGGCCTTGTCGGGCAGATCGTGCAGCAAAACCTCCAGGCCAGCCTCGCGCGCCAGCTCGGCCACCGACTCATCGCGCGTTACCACAAGGCATTGCGCCAGCTCACACGGCACTTGCTCCAGCACACGACAAACCAGCGGCTTGCCCAAAAAGGGAGCGAGCAGCTTGTTGCTGCCGAAGCGCCGCGACGCGCCGGAGGCAAGAATCACACAGCCGATGTTCACGGTGCGCTTCCCTCCGCCTGCGCAAGACTGGCGGCCGCCTCGCCTCGCAATGTTAGCGCACGCCGCTCGACCTCCGCGGCCTCGGCCAGCGCGGCGCGCAAAGTGCTGTTGTTTTCATTAACCGCCGCTTTCGAATCATCGCCCCAAGACCGCGACCCCTGCCCGGCCGAAAGTCCCAGCAGCAGCGACATCTGATTTTTCCAAAGCGGCACGGCATGCGCGAGGCAGGACTGAATCTGATCGCTTAGCTGCGCGCTGTTTTCGCGCATTAAGCTCGCCTGCGCCGCCAATTGCATCGCCAGCTGTCTGCTCACGCGCAGGTCGTGCAACTTCTTCATGAATTGCCGGGCAGTTTCCTGCGCATCGGCAGTGGGCTGCGCATAGCGCTTTAGCACTGTCTCTCCCGCAAGCAGATACATCGATAGCTCCCTGTCACACGCGGCGTTGGCATCGGCCATCCGCTCATAGAGCGCCACCTGCTTGAGCAGTGCGATGCGCTGCCTTTCCAGCGCGCGCGCCTGCTCGTCGATCTGCGCCTCTAGGCGCGTATAACGCTGCGCCCAATCCTGCTGCGAATCGTCGTCGCTAAACAGCCCGGCTAGAAACCCCTGCCGCGCGGAGGGAGCTTCAAAGGCTTCCAACGCCGCGAGCATGCGCGCCAGTTCCTGCCCGGCAAGTGCGGCATCGTTCTCCTGCACGCCGCGCAGCATATCAGCGGAGAACTGCGCAAGTTTGCGCTGCGCCGACGCGCCGTAGCCCAGCGTCGCCTGCCGATCATCCAAATCCACGCGCTCGGCAAAGCGAAGCGCTTTTTCGCGCTCCTCCTCGCTAAGCGGCGCTAGCTGTGCCTGCAAACCTTGGTTCGTCACTTCCTGACTCATTGATATACCTGCTTCAGTGCTTCGATGATGCTGTTGTAGATTTCCATACGCAGGCCTTGCGTCACCGAGGTGATCTCCTGCGGCACACCCTGAACCGGCACCGCCTTCACATCGTATTCCCCGCCGATCACACCGGTACGAAAGCCATAGCGCTCCCAAGCGATCTTCTGAATCGCCGGGTCGGCCAGCGCGTCGACATAGGCTGTGCCTGCCTCAGAGAAACTCATGATGCAGTGCGAGTTCCAAATCGTCGGGCTCGGGTAGAGAATGCGCATCTTGTCGCGTACCTTTTCAAAACCTTGAGGGTTCTGACCGGCGAAGTCAATGATCGATTTCTCATAATCGACGATCAGCGGGTAGGTGCCCATGCCCAAGCGCAAATACAGGTCGAACAGATCCGCGGGGGTGTTGTTCATGAAGCCCGACAGGCGGTAAAACTCCTTCAGCTTGGGCAACACGTTTTGCACGTTGTCGCGATCGACATAGCCTTCGTTCATGATCGACGCAAGCAGGCCGTAATACGTCGCGCCCGGCGAGGAAGTTACCGGGTCGGTGCTGGCGATGTTGACCTTGCCAAAGATTTCGGTCAAACCCAAATAGCTCCACTTTTTGTTGGTTTCGATGTAGCTGAGCAACTTGGGCATATCGGTGATGTAATAGGTTCCACCGATCAGCTCCACCACCTTATCGCGTACCAGCGCATCGCAAACACGATCCCAGCTATAGACTACGATGGGCGTTGAAAGCTCAATCGCCGACTTCTGCACCTTTAGGCGCGGCGCTTCGCTGCCGGTGGCGGGCAGTTTGTAGTACTCGTAGAAGCGCTCGTCGCTGAAGAACACAAAGTCATACGGCTTGCCCTCGGCGGTCTGTAACGGTTCGGTAATCAGTTTACCGTTGCTCCACGCGTCGGCCTTGAGCTCCAAATGATATTTATCGCGCAGCACCGCCAGCACGTCGGGATCGGCTAGGAAGTTCTCCTTGCCGCCGCCCACGGCGCCGACCACCAGCGTCAGATTTTGTTTGGGATTCAGCTGTCCGGCGATCCATACCCCGGCGAGGATCACCAACGCGAACGCTATCACCCCTGCCAGCACTTTCTTCATGCTTCGCCCTCCATTTGCTCGCGTGTTCATTATTCCAGATCAAAATCGCTGCCCGACAACCCTTCGGATTGAAACATTGTACGCAGCGCCTTCATTTCAGCACGGCTATCGACGATATCGCCGGTATAGATCCCCTTGGCCTTTTTATCAAACACTTGCGCCACCTCGCCTACGAAGCGCGCAAACTCCTCACTAAAGGAAGCGTCGGGCGCGGCCTCCCGCGTGCTGGTATAGGTTTGGATCACCTTGATGATGTTGGGCAGATACACACGGATAAATCCGTACAAGCCCTCGGCGTCGGCATCGCCCTCGCGCAGCGCAGTTAGCATTACGCTTGCGGAACGGCGCACCTGCTCGAGCGATTCCGCAACGCCGGAAGTGGCGTCGAGAGACGAAAGGGTACTTCGCAAAAAACGATCAAATTCACGCAAATCCAGCTCCAGCTGCGCACGTCGTCGCGCGGGATCCGGCGCGGGTGGCAACTCCGGCGCGGCCTTTTTGCGCGCGCGCTGAATGCCGATTACGACACCCGCATTGAGCAGCGCCGCGATCACGGCGATTGGCAGGTTGTTGCCCAGCAAAAAAACGAGCAGGAACGTTAGGCCGGTCAGCGCGCCGACGATAATCGCAGAAGCCATGCTCTCCCCTCCCCGTTAGTTATACGCTCGGATCTCTTGAAACGCCTCAACCAGGTTTGTGCGGCCATCGAAGGTTTTGCCATTGCTGGCGGCGCTTAAGGCATCGAGCTGCTTGGGATCGGCGTCGCCGAACATGATCGAAAAAACCGGAAATGCCTCGGGCGCCGATAGGTCACGCAAGCTTCCAACCGATTGGCCGTCGGTCATCAGCACGATGGAACGCGTATAGCGATCGCCGTCGATCTCCGACAAGGTTTTCGCGGCCTGCTCTAAGGCAACATACATATCGGTACCGCCATCCGGCTCCAACCTATTTAAGAAATTGTACATTTTTTGGGTATCCTGCGGGCTGCCGCTCGCCGATGTCCCGCTCAAGAGTGAGTCGTTGAATGGAAGCGCGAATGCGATATCCCCCTCGGAAAACTGGATCAGGTCCTTTGCGGCGAGATCGTAATCGAGCAGCGTGCGCATCGCCGCCATCAGCTGCCCGTTGCCCTCGCCATACATGCTGCCGGAATAATCGAGGCAAAATACCGTGCAGGAGGGCTTGCGCAGCAGCTCTTGGTACAGCACCATGGCGCTTTGGATCACCGCGCCAGCCGGATACTTGATGGGCGAAAGATAAGCCTTGGCGTCGATACCATACTCAGCACGGAATATCTGCGTATCGCTGACCAACCCGCCGTATCCTGCGCGTCGGCCATGCCGCTCCAGCTCCGTCTGCGTTTCTGCGGAAAGCAGAAAGGCTTGCAGTTCCGCAAAGTGTTTTTGCTTGGCGGCATCGCCGTTGTCGACGTAGGCAAAGGTGCTATCGGACACCGATACGCCATCGATAGGGTACAGAAACATCAGCGTCGGCTCGCCGCTTTGCGCCAGCCGCTGGTTGAGCGCGATCAGCGCCGATTCGTAATTGACCATGGCGTCAAACTTGCCGCCCATGAACACATCCAGCAGATATTCCTCGTTGCCCGCGTTACGCTGCACGCCGGAGAATAGCGATTTTAGCGCTTCGCGCAGCGCCGGTTTGGCCAGATCCTCCTCGGTGAGCACCGGCGGGTTGCCCGCAAGGCAGTTCAGGAAGCCCAGATAGGCTGAAGCTCCGCTATTGGTAGCGGTGACCGATGGCATCAAAAACCGCAGCTTGCCGCTCTCCACCGCGCCCACGATGTCCGCCAGCTTCACTTGGCTATCCAAACCCAGCTCGCGATACTTCTGCTGCGTGACGGCGAAGATTACCGGATTGACATAGATCGATCTGCTATTCTTCACGGCGGAAAGGCCGACGTTCCAAATGCTGTTGTCCGACCAAATGGCGTCATACTTTTCCTTGTCGGCGCGCACCTGCTTTGGAATGCTGAGCGAAGCGGCGTATTTCACCGCTAAGTCGATCTTTTGCTTCTTTGCATAGGTTTCTAGCAGCGGGATCAGATCCCGGTTTTCCTCGCTGCACAACAAAACGAACGTCGACGCGGAGCGCTGCGGCTCCTTCTTGCCGCCATCCGGACGGCAAGCAAACAAACCGTATACGCACAGGACGCAACATAGCAGAAAAATCATTATCTTCTTCATTTCGGTTTCCCCCAGCTTTCGCGCCAAACTTTGGCAGCTTTCACGCGTAATTATAACACGCGCCGCCAAGCTCTGTCCACGAAGGAAACTGTTTGAATTTTTATGCGAAAAAACTTGCCATTTTTCGCATAACAATGTATAGTATGATGAAAACCGATTCACTCAAGGAGGAAAAGAAACCGTGTCTACCATCAAAAAGCGCGTACTCTTGGCCTATTCCGGCGGCCTAGATACATCCATCATCATCCCGTGGCTGAAAGAAAATTATGATTGCGATGTAATTTGCATGGCGGCTGATGTCGGCCAGGGCGAGGAACTCGCGCCGCTGCACGAAAAGGCCAAGGCCTCCGGCGCGGAGAAACTATATATCGAGGATTTAAACAAGGAATTCGTGGAGGATTTCATCTGGCCGACGCTCAAGGCCGGTGCGGTATACGAGGGCAAGTACCTGCTGGGTACCTCTTTCGCCCGCCCGCTGATCGCCAAACGGTTGGTGGAGATCGCGCATCTGGAGAAATGCACGGCCATCTGCCACGGCGCCACCGGAAAAGGCAACGATCAGGTGCGATTTGAATTGACCATCAAGGCGATGGATCCGCACATGGAGATCATCGCTCCTTGGCGCATTTGGGACATCAAAAGCCGCGAGGAGGCCATCGACTACGCCAATGCGCGCGGCATCCCGGTGCCGGTAAGCAAGAAGCGCCCCTATTCGATGGATCGCAACCTGTGGCACCTAAGCCACGAGGGCGCCGATCTGGAGGATCCGGCAAACGAGCCGCCGCGCGATTTGACCCTGATCTGCGTGCATCCCGAGGACGCGCCGGATACGCCGGAATACGTGACCGTCGAATTTGCGCAGGGTGTGCCGGTAGCGGTCAATGGCAAGCGGCTGGACGCCGTTGCGCTGCTGACGCTGTGCAACGAGATCGCGGCGCGCAACGGCGTAGGCATCGCAGACATGGTGGAGAACCGGCTGGTAGGCATGAAATCGCGCGGCGTCTATGAAACGCCGGGCGGGACCCTGCTTTACGCCGCGCACCGTGAATTGGAGTCGATTACGCTGGATCGCGCCACCGCGCACTTTAAAGAGCAGGCGGCGGTGCGTTTTGCCGAGCTGGTGTACGATGGCAACTGGTATACGCCGCTGCGCGAAGCGCTCTCGGCTTTCGTCGATAGCACGCAGAAAAACGTTACCGGCACGGTGCGCTTGAAGTTATACAAAGGCAACGTGCTGCCCGCCGGGGTAAGTTCGCCCTATTCGCTCTATTCCGAGGCCATCGCTACCTTCGGCGATTCTGCTGAACTGTACAACCACAAGGATGCCGAAGGCTTCATTAATCTGTTCGGTCTGCCGCTCAAGGTGCAGGCGCTGATGCAGGAGAAGCAGAGAAATGGATAAGTCACAGAAGCTTTGGGGCGGGCGCTTTGAGAAGGCCACCGACGCTGCGGTCGACGACTTTCACTCCTCGATCCGCTTCGATCAGCGGCTTTACCGGCAGGACATCGTGGGTTCCATCGCCCACGCCACCATGCTAGGCGAGCAGGGCGTGATTTCCGCCGTCGATGCCGCAAGCATTGCCGAAGGATTGCGCGGCATTCTGACCGATATTGAAGCGGGCAAGGTAACGTTCGACATCGCCGCCGAGGACATCCACATGAACGTGGAAACGCTGCTCATCGCGCGCATCGGCGAGGCGGGCAAACGCCTGCATACCGGCAGGAGCCGCAACGACCAAGTGGCGCTGGATGCCCGCATGTACGCCAAGGATATCGCTACCGAGGCGCATGGCATGCTGCGTGCGCTGTGCGAAACGCTGCTGTCGTTGGCGCGCGCGCATCTTGATACCCTAATGCCCGGCTATACGCACCTGCAAAAGGCGCAACCCATTACGCTGGCGCACCACCTGATGGCCTACTTCGAGATGTTCCTCCGCGACATGGATCGCTTTTGCGACGCGCATCGCCACGCCGACGTGATGCCGTTGGGCTCCGGTGCGCTGGCAGGAACCACTTACCCGCTCAGCCGGCAGCGTGTGGCCGAACTGCTGGGCTTTTCCGCCATCACGCGCAACAGCCTCGACGCCGTCAGCGATCGCGACTTTATGCTCGATTACCTGCACGCCGCTTCGCTGACCATGATGCACCTCTCCCGCTTTTGCGAGGAATTGATTCTCTGGTCCAGCGACGAATTCCGCTTTGTGGAGATGGACGATGCCTTCTCCACAGGCTCCAGCATCATGCCGCAAAAGAAAAACCCGGATGTCGCGGAGCTGATCCGCGGCAAAACCGGGCGGGTCTATGGCGATTTAATGGCGCTGTTGACCACGATGAAAGGGTTGCCGCTGGCCTACAACAAGGATTTGCAGGAGGATAAGGAGGCGCTGTTCGATGCCCGCGATACGCTGGCGCAGGCGCTGCCTGTGTTCACGCGCATGCTGCGGGCGGCACGCTTCCGCGCCGATGTGATGGCGCGCGGCGCGACGGGCGGCTTCACCAACGCCACCGACGCCGCCGATTATCTGGTCGGGCGCGGCATGGCCTTCCGCGAGGCGCACGAGGTAATCGGCAAGTTGGTGCTGCATTGCCTGCATGACGGCAAGGCGTTGCTCGATCTTTCGCTCGCCGAGCTGCAAAGCTTCTCCGCCCTTTTTCAGGCCGACGTGTTCGATGCGCTGTCGCTTTCCGCCTGCATATCGCGGCGTGCGCTACCCGGCGGCCCGGCTCCGGAGGCGGTTTTATCCGCCATCGAGGCGGGAGAGATGCTGCTGCGAGGGACAACGCTTTAGCTGTCGGCGCTCTCTAGCCATCCTTCCAATGCTTCCAGCGAAGTGAACGCCTTGCCCGCTCGTACTTTCTCACGCTCTTCTTCCGGCACATCCTCCGCGCCGATGCCCAGCGCGCGCATTTGTTGCATCTCCTCGCCAAGGCGGTTTTGCCACACGCATAGCTCTCCTTGCGCATCCGGCTTGAGCACCCAATGATCGGGGCAGAATATTTCCATTTCGCGTTGCATGACCACTTCTTTGCCGCCAAAGGCGGTGATGCGGTAGTCGGGCAGCGCTTTTTCTAACGCCTTGCGATCCATGCCCAGCAGTTCCGTCGGTGCTGCAACACGCCGCTGTACCACATGCCCGCAGGGCTTATATTGCAGCGTTTGATCGAAGATTGCGCCGCGCTCCAACAAACCGGCTTGCGAAAGGCTTTCGGCGGCGTTCTCCTCAAGCGCGCTGCCCGGCAAAGCCGTTGTTCCCGGCAACAAGGGCGTGGCTTTTTCGGTTGCCCACAGCTTCCACGGCTGTACAATCACCACCAGCATCACGAGCAAAACCCCCGCGACGCCCCACCACGGAACCTGCCGTTTCCTTCGGCGCGTGCCCATTGCGCATCCCTCCATCCGTCGGTTGTCATCCGACGCATGCAGTTTGCCCGAAAAGAAAACGGAGCATGCGACGCAAACCGCAGGCTCCGTTGGTGTTTTTACGCAGGATTGGAATTATTTCGCCTCGCCATAAAGGAACTGATGCAGCGCCGCCTTGGCGGCTTCCATATCGGCGGTGTATTGATAAGGCGGCTGATCGCCCACCTGCACCAACAGATCCACCGCGGGCAGGCGCAACTCTTCGCGCACGTCGCCGCCCACCACCTTGGTACCCAGACCCACCATATCGATGAAACTAATCTTGGTGTCAATGCTGCCCAGACCCTTCTTAAGCAGGTCCGTCAGCTTGCCAATATTCCGGTCGCGGGTACCCTGAAAGAGCGCTTGCATCACCACGTCATACTGGCGATCTTGTATGGGATCGGTGCGCGGCAGGCGCATAAAAGCCAGCGTTTGCTCGAGATTGAGGGTGATCTCTTCGTTCGCGGGCAGGTTCATCGCCGCCGCTTCCTCGTCGGTCAGCTTCATGCGGATGCCTTCCACCGCTTCCACCACCGCCGAGAAGCGGCGCAGGTCGATGGCCACCACCTCGCGGATGTTGAGGCCGAAAAGCTCGTTTAACGTCTTGATTACCAAGTTTTCGCCGCCCAGCGCATAGGCTTGCGAAAGCGTGGCCTGCCCCACCATCGGCATCTCCACCAGCAAGGCGGGCTGCAGCAGCGTCATGTACGCCGCGCCGGTGCGTGTGTTGATGGAAGCGATCATCATCGTTTCAGTCGGTCCGTACTTGCTCTCGCCCTGCGGATCGCAAACCACAACGGCAATATTGCGTATCTCCTTGGGCAAATCCTTGCGTATCGAAAGCTCCTTGGCGCCGACCTTAACCTGTAGCTCCTCCGCGTGCAGCACGGTCGGCACGCATACCAGCACGCACAGGCAAAGCGCCAGCACGCGCAGCATCCATCGTTTGCGCATAGTTTCCTCCTGATTTTCCTATAGCCTGCCTACAAGGCTTTCTCAATTAACGATTATACGGTGGGGTTTTCTTCCCCATTCCCCGGAAGATCGGCCTTTTGCTTGCGGAAAATGAACAGCTTGCTGAATACGTAGTTGAGAATCACGATGATGATATTCACCGGCAGCTTCGCCAGCCACTTGTTCATGTGCAGCACGTCGACCAGCAACCACATCGCCGCCAGCTCAAAGCCAAAGGAAACCAAACGCATCATCAAAAAAGAACCGGCCTCGCGCAGCGCATCCTCTTTGCTTGCGGTCTTTGCTTGAAAGACCATGTGCTTGTTGGTGTAATAAGCAAAGATAACCGCCGCGATGAAGGAGATTGTTGTGGCGAAAATATAATCGTATTTTCCGGCGAACAACCACAGACAGGCGGCGTATACCGCATAGTTGAGCACCGTCGTCAGGCCGCCGACCACCAAGTAACGGAGCTTTTCATATTTGTGCCAAAGCATGAGCCCCCATGCCAATAGTGCCTTCATTGTATCCTCCGTGTGTTTTGCTATCTCCGCGCCTTTAGACTTTCCAAACCAAGCAGCAGCGACCCTACGCCCCCGGCATTGTCTCCAAGTCCCGGCGGCACGATGTAATCTTCGATGCGTCCCAGCACAGCCGCGTGCTGTACGTAACCGTTGAGCAGGCGGCGCACTTCCTCGTGGATCACCGGGAACAGGTGCAATTGATGCATCACGCCTCCGCCGAGCACAATCTTGTGCGGGCTGAGAATCAGGATCGCCGCCATACAGGCCTGCGCCAGATAGTGCGCTTCCAGCACCCACGCGGGATGATCGGGCGGCAACTCGCTCCCCGGCTTCCCCCAGCGCTTCTGTATCGCGGGGCCGTTTGCCAGCCCTTCCATACAGCCGCTGTGGTAGGGGCAAAAGCCCTCCGGTGTGGGATCATCAGGATGGGCTCGCAGCAGGATGTGCCCGAACTCCGGATGTACCAAGCCGTGAATGTTCTTCCCCTCCAGATACACGCCGCCGCCGATGCCGGTGCCGACGGTGAAATACACACAGCTCGGCAACCCCGCTGCCGCGCCCAAGCTGGCCTCAGCCATGGCCGCGGCATTCACGTCGGTGTCCAGCCCCACCGGCACCTTGAGCGCGCGCATCAGCGTACCCGCCAGATCAAAATCGCGCCACGGCAGCTTGGGCGTGGTGGTGATATAGCCCCATTTGGGGTTCTTTGGATCCAACTCCAGCGGCCCAAAGCTGCCGATGCCAAGCGCCTCAATCGGATATGCGCGAAAAAATTCGATCAGCGCCGGCATGGTTTCCTCCGGCGTGGTGGTGGGAAAGGATTCGCGTTGGGTGATGTTCCCTGCCTCATCACCGACGAGGCATACCATCTTGGTGCCCCCAGCCTCCAAACCGCCTAACAACATGTGTGCTTCCTCACTATCCTCATATCAATCCATAAGACATTTTTTTGCATTCAATATAGTATAAAAAACGCGGCGTCAAAAGTCAATCCGCAAACCCGCTATGAATGATTGTGATTCCTGCAGGAGCCGCGCAGCAAATCCCCCGCCGCCACGCTTGACGGCAGCGGCAGGCGCACCACCGATTTCGGGCGATTCGCGCAATCGACAAGCTCCCCTTCCGGCTCCAAGGCGATAGAGCGAACCGTGAGCGGCACTTCCCCCTGCGGCGTCAGTGCCACCAGCGCATCGCCGACAAAGAAGCGGTTTTTTACCTCCACCCGCGCCAGCCCGTCTGGAAGGCACTCCAAAACGCTGCCGACGTGCTCGGCAGTCTGCGTGTAGCCGCCCGCGCCGCCGGGCATCTGCGGCGTGCCAAAGAAAAATCCCGTGTCGAACCGATGATGGCTGACTGTGCGCAACGCTTCAAGCAGTTCCGGCAGCATCCGTTCGTACGCGTCGGCTCCTTGAGCCAGCGCGTCCAGCGCGCGGCGGTACGCGCCGACCACCGTCGCCACGTAATATTCACCCTTCATACGCCCCTCGATCTTGAAGCTAGACAGCCCAGCCTCGCACAGTGCGGGCAGATGCGCAATCATGCACAAGTCCCCTGCGCTGAGCACGGCGGTACCTTGCGCATCCTGTTCGATGGGCAGTGCGGGGCGAACGCTGCCCGCTTCATGCAACGCATACTGCCACCGGCAGGGTTGGGTGCAATCCCCGCCGTTGGCGCTGCGTCCATTGATCGCCGCGCTAAGCAAGCAACGCCCGGAATAAGCCATGCACATCGCGCCATGCACAAAGGCTTCCAATGCCAACGAGTCCGGCAATGCCTTGCGCATATCTGCGATCTGCGCAAGGGAAAGCTCCCGCGCCAGAATGACGCGGGATACGCCGTGCCGGTGCCAGAACCCCGCCGCGCGCGCGTTGAGCGTGTTCGCTTGCGTGCTTAGGTGCAGCGGAAGCTCCGGCAACTCCGCGCGCAACAGGTCTACCGCCCCAGCGTCGGCCACGATTGCGGCATCCACACCCGCCTCCGCAGCGTGCCGCGCGTCGATTAACAGCCCTTGAAGCTGCGCATCGGTGGGCAAAATATTGAGCGTGACATAAATCTTTTTCCCGGCGGCATGGGTACGCCGCGCCGCTTCCGCCAACGCGTCGGGCACAAAACCGACGGCATGGGCGCGCAGGCTGCTGCGCGGCATCCCGACATACACCGCGTCGGCGCCGAAGCGCAGCGCCGCCTCCAACTGCTGCATGCCGCCCGCGGGCGCCAGCAACTCCGGCATTGCCCGATGCTTACAGGCCACGGCTTGCGTCATATGCCTGCCACAGCGGCGCGTACTTGGCGACGTTAGCGTCGTGTTCCTTCTGCGTGATCGCAAACGCCAGCTCACCGGTATCCGGATCGGTGCTGCAGAAGTAGAGATAGCCCCTCGCAAGGAACTCATTGTCGGGATACAACGCGGCAAGGATGGCATCGCCGGAGGGGCTGCAGATCGGTCCGATCGGCAACCCTTTGTTCGTATAGGAGTTGAAGGGCGAGGCCACCGCCAGATCCTGCTTAGAAAGCGACATCTTTTTCGTGCCGAGCACGTACTTGATGGTAACGTCGGAACCCATGATTTCACCCTTCTTCAAGCGATTGTGAAAAACCGCTGAGACCTTGGCAAAATCCTTTGTCTTGGCTTCCTTTTCGATCATCGAAGCCAGCGTCAGCACCTGATCCATGGTCATCCCCAACTCCTCGGCGCGCTCGAAATAGTTCGCCGGGAAGGCAGCCTCGGTCTGTGCCAGCAGCTTCTTGATGATGTCGTCGGCGGTAGCGGAGGTAAACACCTCATAGGTATTGGGCGAAAGATAGCCCTCGAGCACGTACCTGCGCTGCCCTGCATTTGGCGTGTCCAGCACATCGGCGATATAGTAATAATCACGATAGGTTTCGCCGCTGCGGCATAGCGCGAGGAACTCCTCCTTGTTTTTGATGACGCCGTCGGCGAACAGCTTCTCCGCCGCGTCCTCCACCGTCCAACCGGGAATGATGGTGATTTTTGCGGTGTTTGGTTTGCCGTCGCCGGTGGACAGCATGGCGATGACCTGCTGCGGCGTCATAGCGCGGGTCAGCATATACTCTCCGGGCTGGATCTTCTGTCCCATGCCCATAAAATCGGCCATATATTTGAATACCGTGCGGTTGCGCACCAACTGCGCGGCCTCCAAATCGGCGGCAACCCGCGTCAATGAGCTGCCGCTTTTTACGGTAAACGGAATCGGTTGCTCATCGTGAACATTCACCGGTGAGATGAATTTATCCTCCGCCCACTGCCAGCCCGTGAACAGCAAGCCGCCGACGATGCACACGCTGCAAACCAGCACAAGGATCGGCCGAAGCACCCTCCAGATCCAATCGTACCAAAAAAAGCCGTAGGAACGCTCCTCGTGCAGCGTTTCGGCATCATAATCGCGCCGTGGTTTTCTGGCCAAAAGCGGATTCCTCCCCTCGTTCGGTTGTAGCAATCATTGCCGTTTTTTGCGATCATTATTTCTCTGGAAAATCAAAGCGAATGCCTGCGGCGTCGGTCAGCAGCTTGATGACGTCGGCCAGCGTCTTTTGCAGCTTCATCTCCGCCAGCAGATAGGCCTGCACATCGTCGTTCATGTACAGAAGCGAAGAGATCTGCTGAAAGCGCTGCATGTCCTCCTCCGGCGGCGCCTCGCCGCCCATCGCATGCATTTGCAGGGTAACCTGCAGGCGTTTATACTCCTTGATTAGCGCGCGGTTGGTCTCGTCGGCCATGGCTTCCTCCTGCAGGCGCGCGTACTCCTGCCGCATTTCGCTCTGCCGAATCTCCTCGGCCAATTGGTTCGCACGGTCGTAAATATCCATGGTAGTATCCCTCTTTTTTCCGAACTAAATCTTTATGCCAAATCGCCGCATTAAACCTCAACGATGATGGGCAGGATCATCGGGTTGCGCTTCATTTGCTCGAACAGGTAGGTATGCAGCTCGTCCTTGATGCGGTTTTTGATCGTGGTCCAATCGCCGGACTGAATGTTGGCGTACTGCTGCAGAATGCGCAGCACGAGCTGCTTGATGCTCTCGACCAGCGCCTCGTTTTCCCGCACGTACACAAAGCCGCGCGAGATGATATCCGGACCGGAGATGAGCGCGCCGTTCTCCTTGCGCACCGCTACCGACACGATGATAAGGCCATCCTGCGAGAGGTGTTTGCGGTCGCGCAGCACCACATTGCCCACGTCGCCGATGCCCAGCCCATCCACCATTACGCTGCCGGTGGGTACCGATCCGGCGATGTGAAGGGAGTCCTCGCCCAGCTCGATCACCTGACCGATCTCAGGAATCACGATATTTTTCGCATCCATGCCCAACGACTGAGCCAGCTGCGCATGCCGCCAAAGCATGCGGTATTCACCGTGAACCGGCATAAAAAACTTGGGTTTGGTCAGCGTATGGATGAGCTTGAGTTCCTCTTGACACGCGTGGCCGGAGACATGCACATCGGCGATGCTCTCATACACCACCTGCGCACCAATGCGGTAGAGTTGGTTGATAACGCGTGAAACCAAGATCTCGTTGCCGGGAATCGGCGTCGCCGAAACGATCACCAGATCGCTGGTGCGGATTTGCAGCTTTTTGTGTTCGCTGTAGGCCATGCGCACCAATCCCGACATCGGCTCGCCTTGGCTGCCGGTGGTGATGACCACGATCTCATCGTCGTCGTAGCGATCCAGCGATTCGGCATTTATCAGATGCCCCTCTGGGATCTTGAGCTCGCCGATCTGGATAGCGACGCGCACCACATTGACCATGCTGCGGCCGATGAAGCACACCCGGCGCCCGAAGCGCGCCGATGCGTCCACCACCTGCTGAATGCGGTGGATATTGGAACCGAACATCGCGACGATGACGCGGCCGGTCGCCGTGCGGAACAGGCTGCGGAAGGTTTCGCCGATCTTCCGCTCCGACATGGTATAGCCGGGGCGCTCTACGTTGGTTGATTCGGCCAGCAGCATCTGCACGCCGCGATCGCCCAGCGCCGCGAAGGTGTTCAAATCGGTCACCTCGCCGTCGATGGGCGTATAGTCGATCTTAAAATCGCCGGTAGTGACCACGGTGCCCACCGGCGAGGTAATCGCCATGGCCAGCGCACCGGTGATGGAATGGTTGACCTTGATGAACTGCACTGAAAGCTGGCCAAAGCGCAGGGTGTCCTTGGCGCGCACAACCTCGAGATGAATGTTTTCGACATTGTGTTCACGCAATTTGTTTTCTGCCAACGCCAGCGTCAGCTTGGTGCCGTAGACCGGCGCGGGCGCTTGGCGCAACACATACGGAAGCGCCCCGATGTGATCCTCATGCCCGTGGGTAATCAAGTAGCCGCGAAGCCGATCCTTGTTTTCCACAAGGTACGTCACGTCCGGAATCACCAGATCGATGCCCAGCATGTCCTCCTTGGGAAAAATAGAACCGCAATCGACTACCAGAATATCGTCTTCGTATTCAAATACGGTGATGTTTTTGCCGATTTCATCTACGCCTCCCAGCGGGATGATTCGCAATTTTGAGGTAGGCGCCACAACGATCCCCCTTTCACAAGCATTTTCCCATTTGCGTACACGCATGCGCGCAGAAAATGCTAAACGGAACAAACCGTGGGCACTGCAAGCGCGAACCCGACGATTTTTTCTAACGTGCGGCGTCTTCCGCACATTTTCTCATCTTGATTATAACACAATTCGCGCATAAAAAAAAGGCTCTGGCCGCCTTTTCAACAAAAAGCACGCAGAAGCCTTGCGCGAAAAGTCATTTGGCACATCGTTGTTACCCATTCAAGGCGGCGTGCGCAGCCTCGACAATGGCATAAATATCCACCGCCGTATCCCCTGCTCCAGGCAGGATGTGCGCCAAAAACTCGATGTTTCCCTCGGGGCCGGTGATCGGCGAAAAATCCAACGCGGCGCAGTGCCAGCCCAACACCTCAATGCCACGCAAAATTTGTTCAATCACGTCGCGATGCACCTGCGCATCGCGCACAACGCCCTTTTTGCCGACTCGCTCGCGCCCGGCCTCGAACTGTGGCTTAATCAGCGATACGCACTGCCCTCCCTCACCCATGATGGCAAACAGCGCCGGAAGAATCTTGAGAATCGAAATAAAGGACACATCCATCACCGCCAACGTGGGCGGCTCCGGAAACGCTTCAGCGGTCAGGTAACGCGCGTTGGTGCGCTCCATCACGACCACGCGCGGGTCACTGCGCAGCCGCCAGTCGAGCTGGCCATAACCGACATCCACCGCGTACACGCGCCGCGCCTGATTGCGCAAAAGCACGTCGGTAAACCCGCCGGTGGACGCGCCCGCGTCGATTGCCACCACATCCCGCACATCGATGGAAAATGCTGAAAGCGCCTTCTCCAGCTTGAGCGCGCCTCGGCTTACGTAAGGATGCGGCGCGCCGCGCACCGTCAGCAAATCGCCCGCCGCCACCGGCTGCGAAGGCTTGTTTGCCTTCTGCTCGTGGATGTATACCACGCCGGACATGACCAGCGCTTGCGCCTTTTCCCGACTTTCGGCCAATCCTCTTGCGACAAGCGCCACATCGAGCCGCTGCTTTTCCATACGCTATTTCCCCTTGGCGCGCAACGCGGTTTCCACGTTGCGCGCGATGGCCGCCGCGTCGAGCCCGCACAGCTCCAGCAATTGCTCGATGCTGCCGTGGGTCACGAAATCGTCGGCGATGCCCAAGCAGGCTATGGGCGGCCTCTGCCCTTGCGCCACGCAATGTCCCGCCACCGCCTCACCAAAGCCGCCCAATAGGGCATGCTCCTCGACGGTGACGATTGGCATATCCTTTTCCGCCAGCGAAGCCAGCAGCGCCGCGTCCATCGGCTTGATGGTCGATGCGTTGATTACCGTAGCGGCGATGCCCATTTCGGACAACAGCGCCGCGCTATCCAGCGCGATCCCGACCATGCGCCCGTAAGCAAGCAGCGCGACGTCGGCGGGCAGCGCTCCCAACGGCTCCCATTTACCCGGCGTAAATCCGGAAAACGGATGCGTCTCCTGCATATCCCGGCCATCGCGCGCGTAGCGGATGGCGCATGGGCCGTCTAAACTCAGCGTGGCGTCCAGCATAGCGTCTAACTCCCGCAGATCGCGCGGCGCAAAGATCGTCAGGTTGGGAATGTGCCGCAGAAAGGCGATATCAAATACGCCGTGATGCGTCGCGCCATCGTCGCCAACCAGCCCGGCGCGGTCGATCAGCAGACACACCGGCAGGTTTTGCAGGCAAACATCATGCACCACTTGATCGTAACCTCGCTGCAGGAAGGTAGAGTATACCGCAAAGTAAGGGCGCAGCCCTCCGGCTGCCATACCGGCCGCCAGCGTCACAGCATGCTCCTCGGCGATGCCCACATCAAAGCATCGCTTCGGAAACGCCGCCTCAAAAGGCGTAAGGCCGGTGCCCAGCCGCATCGCGGCGGTGATGGCCACGACGCGCTCGTCCTTTTGCGCAAGGCGAATCAGCGCCTTGGCCACCGCGGAGCCATAGGAAGGGCAGGTGCTTTCGGCGCGCAGGTGACCATTCTCCACCAAGAAGGGCGGAATGCCGTGAAACTTATCCGGCTTGCGTTCGGCGCGCTCATAGCCGCGCCCCTTCTTCGTGACAACATGGATCAGCACCGGCGTGTCGGCGACGTGCTTCGCTTCCTCAAATACGCGGATCAGCGTCGCCATGTCATGTCCGTCGATCGGGCCGAGGTAGCGAAAGCCCATTGCTTCAAAAAACTCGCCCGGGACAAAAAAGTGCTTGATGTGGTTCTTGACGTCCTCAAGCCAGTTTGAGATCGGCTTGCCGATCCGGGGAATGCGCAGCAGGCCGCCCTGTACCGCCAGCTTGGTGCCGCGCCAGCGCTTGCTGGAGCGAAGCCGCGTGAGGTGCTTGGAAAGCGCTCCGACGTTGCGGGAGATCGACATGGCGTTGTCGTTGAGGATGACAATCAGCGGAGAATCCATTGCGTCGAGCTTGTTGCCCGCGTCGTTGAGCGCCTCGTAGCTCATGCCGCCGCCCATCGCGCCATCGCCGACCAGCGCCACCACATGATGCTGCTGCCCCAGAAAATCGCGGGCGCGCGCCATGCCCAATGCTGCGGAGATGGCCGTGGAAGCGTGGCCGACTCCGAATGCGTCGTGCTCGCTCTCCGAGCGGTTGGGAAAACCGCTGATGCCGCCGAAGCTGCGCAGCGTGCCGAAGCGTTCCCGCCGCCCGGTCAGGATTTTATGTACATATGCTTGGTGGCCAACGTCGAACACCAGCTTATCCTCCGGCGTATGAAAGACGCGGTGCATCGCCAGCACCAGCTCTACCGCGCCGAGGTTCGGCGCCAGATGCCCCCCCTGCCGCGCCACGGTGTCGATAAGCAACTGGCGAAGCTCGCCCGCCAATTCTTCAAGGTGGCGGATCGAGAGGCCTTTGATGTCCTCTGGTCGGTTGATCGTATCCAAAATGCTCATGTGTTCACCCCAAAATGATGCCAATAAGAATACCTAGCAGCGCGCCGGCAAATACCTGCACCGGCGTGTGGCCAATCAATTCCTTGAGCTTTTCCTCGTCGATACCCTTGCCCTCGTGAATCATGTCGTCGATGATTCGGTTGAGCACCGCCGCCTGTTTCCCGGCGGCGCGGCGCACGCCGGCGGCATCCACCATCACCACCATCGTGATACAAGCAGCTAAGCCAAAGACTGTGGAAAGAAACCCCTCTTGAAAGCCCACCGCCATGCTCACCGCGCACAGGAAGGAGGCGTGGGAACTGGGCATACCTCCCAACCCAAACATGCGCGAGGCATCCACCTTGCGTGTGAGCAGAAAATTAAGCAGCACTTTCAACGCCTGTGCGCAAAACCAAGCCCAGAAGCCGACCTGTAGTATGTGGTTTTGAAAGATGGTTGTGACCTGTCCCATATTTCGCTCCTATATTTCACGTATCGTGAGCCGATCGGCAATCTCCGACAGCGAGGCGGCGCGCTCGCCGAAAGGCTTGAGCGCCTCCCTTGCCGCCAGCGTAAGCCTCCGCGCCTCCATACGCGCGGCCTCGACGCCCAGCAACGACGGCCACGTGAGCTTGCCTCGTTCTGCGTCCATGCCGGTTGCCTTGCCCAACGAGGCGGCGTCTCCGGTTACATCCAGCAAATCGTCAACGATCTGAAACGCAAGACCGACGCATTGCCCGAACCGCTCAAGTGCTTCGGCCTCTTCCTCGCTCGCGCCGCACAGGCGCGCACCGGCTACCAGCGGCGCAGTGAGCAAGTCGGCGGTTTTGTGCCGATGAATGTAGCGCAGCAGCGGCTCGCTTGTCTCCGCGCCGCTCTCGCTGAGCACGTCCATACACTGCCCTGCGATCATGCCGGTTACTCCGGCTCGCCGCGCGATTTCCTCCGACGCGGCCAGATGCCGCGCCAAGCGCGCGGGATACCGAAGCGCGTTTTGCAGCAACAGCTCATAGGCGGCGTTGAGCAGCCCGTCCCCGGCCAAAATCGCCATGCCGATACCAAATACTTTGTGGTTGGTCGGCCGTCCGCGCCGCAGATCGTCGTCGTCCATGCCGGGCAAATCGTCGTGAACCAGCGAGTAGGTGTGGATCATCTCAAGCGCGCAAGCGGCGGGCATGGCTTCGGCCAAATCGCCGCCAAGCATCTCCACCGTGCGCAGCAGCAACAGCGGGCGAATGCGCTTGCCTCCGGCCAATAAACTGTAGCGCATCGCCTCGGCCAACGGGGCGGGCACGGCGCCGTGCGCATAGCGATCCCCTGGCTCAGGCATCCGCTCGGCAAGCACCGTCTCGATAGCGCGCAGCAACGCGGCTTCCTCGGCGGGAACAAAGCTTTTTTGCGTCATTCTTCCACCTCGAAGGCTTGCCAATCCGCCAACGGATCCGGCTCGCCCTCGCGCACCTGCAGGATTTCAACGCGCCGTTGCCCGCTGTGCAGCAATTCCTCTAACCGATGGTGCAGCGCCGCGCCGCGCTCGTAGGCGGCCAGTGTCTCTTCAAGCGAAAGCTCGCCGCTCTCCATACGTTCGACCAACGCCTCGAGCTGGGCGATGCCTTCCTCATAACCCCATTCCGGCTCCTGCGCTTCGGCGGCCTTGGTACTCTTCTTCGCGGGCATGCGCCTCACCTCTCAATGCTGTTGTTATCAATCGTTATGCTATCCACCGTGGCGTCGGCACTGCCATCGCGAAGGCGCACGGTAAAACGCTGGCCGACGCGCAGCGCGCTTGCGGAGAGCAGCGGAGCGCCGTTCGCAGTCAGGTACGCGTAGCCGCGCGCCAGCACCTGTGCCGGGCTCAGCGCGCGCAGCCGGTCACCCAGCGAAGCCAAGAGCGCACAGTGCTTGCGCATGCCATCCTCGGCAAGCCAGCCGAGCCGCTGCCGCGCGTGGCGTAGTCGCTGCGCCTCAAGCTGCAGTACCCGCGCCGGATGCTTTGCGGCCAGCCTGCCTTGCGCGCGCGCTAGGCGTGAGCTGGCAAGCAGCAAGCGCTGCGCCGCCGCGTTCTGCAACCTGCGGCGCTGCGCATCCAGCGCATAGGCCAGCCCCGCGATCTGCGGCACAATATGCTCGGCAGCGGCCGAGGGCGTGGCGGCGCGCAGGTCGGCAACGAAATCCGCAATGGTAAAATCGGTCTCATGCCCTACGGCCGATACCACCGGCACCGGGCAGTCGTAGATGGCGCGCGCCACGATCTCTTCGTTGAACGGCCATAGCTCCTCGATGGAGCCGCCGCCCCGTCCGACCAATAGCACATCCACCTCCGGCAACGCGGAAAGCGTTCGGATGCCTCGAGCGATCTCCTGCGCCGCGCCGTCCCCCTGTACCCTTACGGGGCATAGCAGTATGCGCGCGCGCGGATTGCGCCGCGAAGCCACGTTGATGATGTCGCGGATCGCCGCGCCGGTGGGCGAGGTTACCACGCCCACGACGCGCGGCAGCAACGGCAGCGGCCGCTTGCGCGCGGCGTCGAACAGTCCCTCGGCCTCGAGCGATCGCTTGAGCGCCTCAAAGCGAACGTAGAGATCGCCGACGCCATCCTCGCGCATCGTATCGGCATAAAACTGGTATTGCCCATCCTTGGCATAGAGCCCGACTTGCCCGCCGAGCACGACGCGCATGCCGTCTCGCGGGGCTACGCGCAGGCTCTGCGCCGCGCTGCGGAACATCACGCAGGCGATGCGCGCCTCGGCGTCCTTGAGCGAGAAGTATAGATGCCCGGAGGTATGGCGCTTAAAATTGCTAATCTCGCCGCGCAGCTTCACGCGCTTCATCATCGGATCGGCGGCCAGCATGCGCCGCACGTATTCGTTGAGCTGCCCGACCGACAGCACCCATTCTTCCATATTATTTCGTCAACGCCTCCGCGGCTTCCAGCGTATTGGCCAGCAGCATGGCGATGGTCATTTTTCCCACGCCGCCGGGTACCGGCGTAATGGCGCCGGCTACCTGGCTTACCGCCTCGAAATCAACATCGCCGACCACCTTGCCGTCGACGCGGTTGATGCCCACGTCGATCACCGTCGCGCCGGGCTTAACCATATCGGCGGTGACAAACTTGGCCTTGCCAATGGCGGCCACCAAGATGTCGGCGCGCCTGCAGTGTGCGTCCAGATCGGCGGTACGCGAGTGGCAGACCGTCACCGTGGCGTTGGCCTGCAGCAGCAACATCGCCATGGGCTTGCCCACGATGTTGCTGCGGCCGATAACCACCGCCTCCTTGCCCGCGGCAGAGATGCCGTAATGCTCGAGCAGCGCCATGCAGCCCTTGGGCGTACAAGGCGTTAGCGCGGGCATGCCACTCATCAGCCGCCCGACGTTGATGGGATGGAAGCCATCGACATCCTTGGCGGGATCGATCAGCGCCAGCACCGGCTCCTCACGCAGCGGCGCGGGCAACGGCAGCTGCACCAAGATGCCGTGTACTCCGGCATCGGCGCTCAATGCGCGCACCTGCTTCTCCAATGTCTCTTGCGAAGTTTCGGCAGGCAAGCAGATCACCGTGGAGCGAATGCCGACCCGCTCGCAACCCTTTTCCTTGTTGCGCACGTAGATCTGGCTCGCCGGATCCTCGCCGACCAGCACCACCGCCAAATGCGGTTCCACGCCGCGCGCGCGCAAAGCCTTCGCCCGCTCCGCCAGCCGCTCAAGCCACAGCGCCGAAACCAGCTTTCCGTCGATCAAAGTTGCGGCCATCGTTCATTCCCTCCTATTTATCCTTTGCAATCAACAAGCGTTCCAACCCGATCATCGCGACGCCGACGGCGTTATCCCCTGCCAACTCCGGCTGGGCAAAGTGCAGCGACTGCTGATGCCCTCGCTTGTCCATTCTTTGCGCGAGCAATTCCCGCAGCAACGCCGAGGAAGCAACGCCGCCAGCAAGCAACGCCCGCTGTATACCGGTTCTCTCTGCGCCCCAAGCGATCATGCGCGCGATGCTGCGCGCAAGCAGCGCGTAGATCTCCGCCGCGATGTCCTCCGGCGGCAGCGCGCCTTCGTGTATCCAGCGCATCACCTGCGCCTCCGCGCCGGAGAAATGGCATTGCAGCGTCTCCGCGCCGGCGTCACCGAAGCTCGCGCCTAACCTTTGTTCGGCATGCCCGCGCAGCGCCAGCACTTCCAGCGCTGGACCACAGGGAAACGGCAGACCAAGCGCCACCCCAGCGCGGTCAACGAGCTGACCGGCGCTGATGTCCGCAGTGCCGCCTAAAATCGTGATAGCCTGTCCGCGCTTGCGCAGCAGTTCAGTTGTGCCGCCGGAAAGGTGCAGCGCCAGAAAATCTTCCTCCGCACCCAAGGCGGTTCTGATGCGTGCGGCGCGCAAATGTCCGGCCTGATGATCGGTTGCGTAGAACGGAATGCCCAGCACCGCCGCCATAGAACGCGCTTGGCTCTCACCCACACAGAATACCGGCATGTAGGAATCCTCGGCGGCACGGGGGCGCGTTGAAGCGCAGACTGCCGCCAACTCTAGCCTCGGCACATCCGTGCGCAACGCCGCTAGCAGCGTCGGCAGTGCTCGAATATGGAAAAAGCCGGCCTGCGATTGCTGCAAGCCGCGCGCTTGTGCGGGGACTTCAAGTAGTTTTCTCCGGGAGGAAAGCAGGGTGCCATCCATCGCCACCGCCGCCACAGAGGTGGTGTAGCAACTGGTGTCCATCCCCAGCACCGCGCGGGTCACCGTCATTTTCCAGCCTCAAGGGAGCGGTGCAGGTTGCCCAAAATACCGTTGATAAATGCGCCCGCCTCGTCGGTAGAAAAGGTACGTGAAAGCTCCACCGCCTCGTTAATGGAGACGGCGGCGGGTACATCGTCGCGCAGCGTCATCTCGTACGCGGCGAGGCGCAGAATGGCCAAATCGACGCGCGCCATGCGAGATACCGGCCAATCGCGGGAAAAGGCGCCGATGCGCGCATCCAAGTCGGTCTGCGCGCTCCATACGCCTTCGGTGATCGCATCGATATAGATCCTGTCGTCGGCATCCGGAGCCGGGGCCGGCGCGATCATCTCGGTTAGGGTGTACTCGCCGCCCTCTCCGCCCATCATCTGCGCATATAGGAGTTGCATAGCCGCCGCACGGGCGGTAGATCGCGCCATGTTATTGCTCTCCGTTCCATTTGCAAATCGTTCGCCAGGGGATCCTTTGTTAGGAAACCGTTCGCTTTGGTATCATCGCCTGCCCAGATAAAAGGAATCCAACAGCTTGCGGATGAATCCGGCCTTATCCTTTACCGCGCCGAGGAAACATCCTACGAGGCAGCATACCACCACCAGCAGCGTCTTCCAGAAGCCGATCAGCAACAATAGCAGCGCCACGATCAGGCCGACCGTGCCATAGAAAATCGCCGCTTGCGGCGTGCCGGGCTCGGTAATCTTTTGCAGATGTTCGCGGATATCCTTCATAAGGTTCCGTCCTCCTCCGTATCGCGCTGCGCTTCAGCCTCGGCAGCGTCCGCTTCAAAATCATCTTCGGTCTTTTCCAGATCCGTGGGATCCGTATTGTCCTCAGGCGTGCCGTCCATCCAGTCGGTGGATTCCGCATCCGCGAGGATCGACGCAACGGTCTCCGGCACCTCGTCCGTCGGATGTTCCGGCTCGGCCTGCGGTTCCGTATAGATCCACAGGGTTTCCTGAGGCGCTTCTTCCGGCACCTCCGCCGGAGCGACAGGCGGCTCGATAATCGGCACTTCTGTGACCGGCGCCGCGATGATCGGTGGTTCAGCGGTCGGCGGCTCGAGCACGGCCGCCGGTGCGTTTGCTTCCACTAGCTTGGGCAGGTGCGGCTGCAACATATCCGGAATGGCGAACGGTGAGTTGGTGCCCGGCACCGGCGGCACGGTGGCTTCTACCACCACGCGCACCTCATCCACATCCACGCCGGAGCAAGCCTCTACGTATTGCTTGATCTGCTTTTGCAACGAGGAGATAGCCAGCGGAATGTTGATATCGGATTGCAGCGTCACGCGCATATCGACGCGCACCGTTTCCTCGTTGCTATGAATCGTCGAGGAGACGACGCTCAGCTCCGGATGTTGCGACACACATTTCTGCACCAAATGCTCCAGTGCCTTGACCGAGATCTTCAGCGCGCCGTGTTCGGTTTGCTGGATCGCGAAGGTACTAAAGCGCCTTCTGCGGCGCGGCAGTATGATCCAGAACACCAGGAGCGCAAAGATTACCAGCAACACCGCTGCCGCGCTGACAACGATGCGCGTGCCGCGGTTTTCGAGCAGCATACTGATCTGCGAGGTCACGAGGCTCAGCGGAACCAAGCCGGTAATCATGCCCAGCAGCAACGCCGCCACCGCCAGCAAGATCAGCGTACATAGCACGATCAGCAGGCGGTCCCAAAAGGCATGCTTCATACGATAGGACAACTCCTTCCATTCGCCTGCGAGCGGACGCAGCTAGGCCTCCGGCTTGGGGGCATCGCCCTTTTTTGCTTTCTTTTGCTGTTTGGGCGGCTTGCTCTCGTCCTTTTTCGGCTCCTCTTGCGGAGCGGTTTTCGCGAGGGGCTCGGCAGCCGCCACCGGCTCCGGCTGCTCCGCAGCTTCCTTTATCTCGGCGCGGCCGCGCTTTTTTGCCGCTTCGTCTTCGCCTGCGGCATTCTCTTCTAAGGTTACCTTTGCATCGACGCGCGCCGGGCGCTCCACGGCCTCGTCCTTCAGGAGTCCGCTGACGGCGGTATCCTGACCAAATTGCAGACGCGCAACCTCCTGCCCCTGCTCCAGCTCCTTGTTTTCCTTCTCGAAGCTGACGCCTAACACATGAACGTCCACCTTAATCACGTGCAACCCCGTCATGGTCTCAATGGACTTGCGGATGTTTTCCTGCACGTTGCGCCCCACTGTTTGGATCGGCATGCCGTAGTCGACGATCACCGATACGTCCACCGAAACTTCCTCCGCGCCGACTTCAACCTTCACGCCGCGCGCAATATTCTTGGGGCGGCCGCCCAGCAATTCTGAAATCGTCGCCGCACCGGCCATGCTGGAGATTCCCTCAACCTCAGCCGCCGCGACGCCGACAATGGTCGCGATCACTTCGGTCGCGTATATAATCGTTCCATTTCCTTCGATCGGGTCGACCTGAACCGGCAAATCCTGATTCATGCACAGCACCTCCTTGGTGATGCCCTTTAGTATACCAGATTCACGCCGGATTGACAAATCCCCCGCATTATTTTGTCGGGATTATTTTTACATTGCGAGCCGCTTCGCCGGTCTCGCGCATCGCGAGCTCTAGGATCTGCGTGGCTTCGGCGGCGCTGAGCGTCTCGCGCCTCACGACCACCGTTACCGCGCCGGAGCGCGCCGAAACCAGTGCGTCTTCAAAACCTTTTGCTTTGAGCAGCCCTTCCAGCGCCGTCTCCTGCTCCATGCCGCGCACAAGCTCCAGCTTTTGCCTGCGCGCCTGCTCGGCGGTGTCGGGGCTGGCGGCGGAATCGCCGATCATCTGATCGAGCATCTGGATTTCCTGCGCGCGCGAAGCGCCGCGTTGGTCGCGGTATGCCGCAAAGGAGTTTTCCGCCGGAGCGGTGGTCGGCGCTCCCTGTTTAGGCTGCGCGGTGGGCGTCGCACCCTGCACGCGGATCACCGGCAACTCGGTTTGCAGCGCTGCGCTCTGGGCGCTCATGCGATAATTCGCATAGCTGGATACCGCCAGCAAGCCGACCAGCACCAGCAGCACCGTTGTGCGCTGGCTTATGCCTTTTTTTAGGGTCTTTTTTACCTTTTCCACGGTTTCTCCTCCTAAATGGTTATTATTGCGCGCGGGATTTCTTTCCGCTTTCATTGCGTACGCTCCTTTGGCAATACTTCCACCGCCGAAGCAGGCAGATCCAGCAGCGTTTGAACCGCTCGCGCCAATGCCAGCCGCACCGAAAGCTGATCCGCGCCCTCCGCCACAACGATTACGCCGCCGGGGCGCTCTTCGGCCTTTCCCTGCGCCGGTTCGCCGAATGCGCCGACCTGTACGGCGGCGCTTTCCGGTATCGCCATGTGAATAATCACCTCCACGCGCCCAGCGCCCTCCACCGCCGAAAGCACCTGCGACAGGCGGTTCTCCAGCGCAGTTTGTCCCGCACCGGCGCGCGGGGCTCCCGACGCCTGCATAAAAATACTACCCGCTACACCCACCAGAACCATCAGCAAAATCCATTCCAAATGGCGAATACCCCGCAGCTTTGCCCACAGTGCGCGTACATTCAAGGTGCTCCTTCCCCTTCCTTTTGTATCAGTACCGCCTGAACCGGCAAGCCTAGCATCTCCGCTACCGCGCCGCAAACGCGCTGCGCATCGGCCTGCGGCGGCGGTGTCTGCGCGCCGCCGGTGAGCCTTGCCCCGGCCTCGATGCTTGGCTCGCGTTCCCGCAGGATCACGGCGGCAATCTCGCCGGAGGAGCGCCACGCGATTGACACCGCGGGCTCCTGCATGCCCGCAGCCCGTGCGCGGTTTGCGATCATGTGCTGCGCTTGGCGCTGATGGGCGGACAGCGCCGCCTCCCTCCCCGCCCGATCCGGCTGCGCGCTCATCTCGCCCATCAGCTGCGTCCACTGTTGCGCAGCCACGTCCGGCGCACCGCGCCCGATCAGCGCGAACGCCTGTGAGACCATGATATGAAGCACCAGCATGCCGCATACCAACCGCGCATATTTGCGCATGGTACCCGAAGGCATCAGGTGATCCGCCAACAGCGCCACCATCACCAGCGCACACAGTTTTTGTACAAAGGCGAACAGCGCCTGCATAACCAGCCTCCTTTGGGCGCATCAGCGCAGCATAACGGTCAGGTTCCCCACCACCAGCAGTTGCGCCACCAGCAGGAAGAACATTGCGCCGACGCAAAGCATGGTGATAAAGATGGTGACCAAGATGCCCGAAAAATCCCCGACGCAAGCCACCAGCCGCGCATCGGCCACCGGCTCCAGAATCGCGGCGCACAGGCGATACACCAGCGCCGTTGCCAGCAGCCGGGTCAGCGGCACCGCCAGCGACAGCGCAAGCGCCAACAGGCCAGTGACGCCCAGCGCATTTTTGACCAGCAGCGAGCTGCCTACCAGCGCGTCCACAGTGTCGGCGAACATGCCGCCGATCACCGGCACGAAGTTGTCGATGGCGTACTTGGCTGTGCGGATGGTGATGCCGTCCACCGTGGCGGCGCTCATGCCCTGCACCACCATCACGCCAATGAATACAGTAAAACAAACGCCCAGCGTCCAGTTAGCGGCGGTGCGCAGCAGGCTGGCCAGCCTCCCCAAGTGCATGTGCTCCGAAAGATGATCCACCACGGTAATGGCCGCCGAACAAAGCGCCAAATTCAGCGTCACATCGCGCACCAGCGTGGTCATCGTGCCCGCCGCCGCGATCACCGTCGGCTGAAAAAAGGCCGAGGAGGCGCTGCCGCCCACTGCCGCCAGCAGCGTCAGCAGCATTGGAAACAGCGCCTGCATGGCGCGATAGATGCCGTCCATCGTTTCCCGCGCCTGCCCGATATGCGCGACCAAATTGCGCACCATCGGGATGCACACCAGCGCGAAGCAAGCGTAATGGCAGATCTGCGCAACGCTGTCGGATTCGAATGAGGCGCGCATTTGCGTGAGAATGCTGCACAGCACCGCAGGCACGAGAATGGCGATGGCCAGCGCCACGTTGCTTTGCAGCGCGCGCATCAGCAGCGCCAGCAACCGATGCAGCAGTGCCCCGGCATCGATTGCCATCTCGCCGCGCGCGAAACCGTCGACCAACCGCTGCGTATTCCATCCGTTTTGCGGGCCGAGCATGTCCTCCATCGAGCGATCCAACGCCGCAAAGTCGATGCTGCGCAACACGTTGCCCAGCTCATCCAGCAACGGATTCCCTTCGGCGCGCACCGGCGCGGCAAGCAGGATCAGCAGCATGCAGACGGCTACCCCGATCCACCGTTTCTTCAAGGCGCCGCTCATCGCAGCACGCTCACGATCATTTCGACCAACGCCACCACGATCGGCGCCGCCATCGCCAGAATGATTAGTTTGCCGCCCAATTCTACCTTTGCGGCGATGCCGCCAGCGCCTGCGTCGCGGCAAACCTGCGCGCCAAATTCCGAGAGATAGCCAACGCCGATCACCCGCACCATGGTGTACAGGTATCCATCGGTGAGCTGTGCCTTGGCGGCGAGGTTGCCCATCACCGCCACCACCCCGGCAAGCTTGCCAATCAGCGCCACGGCGATCAGCGAACCCGCCGCCAGCGACACCATCAGCGCCATCCCGGGATGGACATCGCGCAACGAAAGCATCAGCAGCGCGCCGACGATGCCGATGCCGATCATTTGCATCACGTCCATGCCCAGCCCTCCTCTCGGCATCACCTAGCCTTAGTAAAACTGAAAGATACTCCGAACACTGTTCAAAAGCTGCGCGATCAAACCAACCACCATCAGCAGTGCGATCACCAGCCCTGCCAGTGATACCATCATGGCGATGTCGTCGTGCCCGGTGCGTTTAAGCACCTGCGAAAGCACCGCCGTCAGGATGCCCACTCCGGCAATTTGCAGCAGCAGATCGATGTTCACAGACGATCCCTCCTATATCAAAAGCAAAAATAACGCCAATCCGCCCAGCATGCCCAGCGTGCGCGACACGCGCCGGGTGTCCTCCAGTTTTTCGCGCAGATGCGCACGGTGCGCCGCCACGGCTTCCATCACGTGGTCGAGCAGCGCCTCCTGCGCGGTGCGCGGCGTGCGCCCCAACTCCTCCCAGAGTGGCGAAAGCAGCTTGGTATCCTCCTCACTAAGCGTGCGCAGGGGCGGATGTTTGGCGGCGGCTTGCCGCCACGCAACGACCCATTCTTCCGCCAGCAGCGCGCTGGGGCGCAGCGCCAGCGCCTCGCCCAGCACGCCAAAGAAATACGCCCAAGCGCGCTCCTGCGCATCGGCCGCCGGAAGTCCGCGCAGCACGTCCGCCAGCACTTCTCCGCGCAGGCAAATGCCGGTACGGATGCAGCGAAGCGCCTGTTCGCAGGCCGCAAGCATTTGCATGCGCTGCGACGCCGCACCCGCCACCGCCAGCCCCAGCGCACAGCAGCCCAGCCCAGCCAGCAGCGCCATCATCCACCGCATGCCCCCACCTCGCTCGCTATCCATCCAGCGGATTTGCCTGCGCATCCCACACGCCGCCGCACCGCGCGCCCGCGTCCAGCCGAATATAGCGCGCGAATGCTCGCGCTTGCAGCAGCGGGCGCATCATCGGCCGCTCTAGCAGTTGATCGATCTCCCCGGCATGCGCCGTCGCCAGCACCGGTACACCGCAGCGCGCGGCTTCCAGCAACGCTTCCGCATCCTCTGCGCGCCCGATTTCATCTACCGCCAGCCATTGCGGCGACATAGCGCGCAATAACAGCATCATGCCCACCGCCTTAGGGCAAGCGTCGAGCACATCGGTACGCGAACCGACCTCCATCTGCGGCTTAGCCTGCACGCACCCGGCGATCTCGGAGCGCTCGTCCACCACACAGACGCGCTGACCGTGATGATCCGAAAGCTGGCGCACCGCGTCGCGCAATAGCGTGGTCTTGCCCATGCCGGGCGCGGAAAACACCAGCGCGCTGCGCGCCTCGCCCGCCTCGGACAGCAGCAGCGGCATCAGCCAATCCGAAGCGCCCGGCACCGCCCGCGCGATTCGTACGCACAGCGAGGCGATATCCTGCAAGCCTGCGATACCGCCGCTTTCCGTGAGCAGCGCGCGCCCGCACAGGCCGACGCGATGCCCGCCGGGCAGCGTCAAGTACCCTTGCCGCAGTTCCTCCTGATGCGCATAGGCCGAGTGTTGCATAAAGCCCTGCGCCATCCGCGCGATGGCATGCGCGTCAGGCGCCCACGCCAACGCATCGGCCGCCTTCGCGCCAGGCGAAAGCACCCACTCCACCTGCTGTCCGGCGCGCAGCCGGATCTCCCGGACATCGGCAGCCTGCGCAGGCGAAAGCGTTTGTACAGCTTGCAGCAGCGGCAGCGGGAGGTAGGCCTGCAAATGCGTTCTCCACGGCATGCCGTCCCCTCCCTTCGCCTGCTCTCATGCTATGCTCGTCCACCTGCGGATATACCTACTCAAACAGCATCAATCCGAGCGCGTTGTACACGCGCTCATCCACGCGTTCTTCCCACTTCATGCCGCGATCTTTCAAAAACGCCCGCAGCGCCGTTACCGTCCCGGGGCCAAAGATGCCGTCGGGATTGCCGCCATAATAGCCCAACGCGCGCAGCTTGCGCTGCACCGCGCACACAGCGGCGCTCCGGTCGCTCGGATGCAATGTTTCAAGGTGCGTACCCAACTCGCCATATGCCCCGTTTTCTATGATAACAGGCGTGCCGTTGGGTACCAGCCGGTACAGCGTCTCGGCATCACGGTTGTACATGCGGAAGCAGCCGTGGGAGGCGTGGCTGCCGATAGAGCCGGGTTTATTTGTGCCGTGAATACCGAAGACGCCCCAAGGCACGTTAAGCCTGAGAAAGCGCGTGCCAAAGCCACGCAGTTCCTCGGGTATAAAGCGGCCGATAATACGGAAAGTTCCGATCGGCGAGGGCGTATCGCTGGTGCCCGCCGCGATGGGAAAGCACCGAACCTCGCGCTTATTTTCATAAAGCGTCAAGGACATGCGCTGCGTATCGATGACGATCAGCTTCTTTGGCGCTTCCGCCTGCGCCAACAAGGTCATCGATATCAGCAATATCAGCGCCAGCGCGAAGCGGGCAAGCAGGCTGCGCATTCTCTCCCTCCTCCACAGAAGTTTTTAGAGCATATGAAACAAAACGCGCCCGAACCACACAAAATGGTTCGGGCGCGAAAGAAGCCTGCTTATTTCCCAGAAAACGTTTGATAGCGGCACAGTGCCGCATCGACCTCGCGCCGCTCCCCCGCATCCTGCGCATAATAGGCCGAGACAGATGCTGCGGCGCTTTTCCCATCGCCAGTCTGCCAAGTGCCTTCGATCCGCCCGCGCAGCACCAACCAATGGCTATACATCGAAGGCGCTTCCGCCGGTTCGTGCCGGGGCGCGAGCGCCGAGCGATCCTTGTACCCCATGCCGTACTCATCATAGTCGGGCAGCAGAAAGGTGGCGCGCTCGTTTAGCCCAATCTTGCCGGGCGGCTGCGGCAGGATGTAGTCCTCCCCATTGCCGGGTTCCCGCACAAACCGGGCGCTCAGCGAGGCAACACCCGCGCGGGCATCCCTGAGCGACAGCCCAGACCAATACGCAAAGTCCCGCGCGGTGGCCGGGCCACGCGAGGCAAAGTATCGCTCCGCCAGTTTGCCCAGCGCCGCCTCACGATAAAAATCCGCCGATGGCACCAACTCGTCCATCAGCGCATAGGTGAATTGCTTGCCGGAGCGCGCGCCGCTGCAAAGGATGCACGCCAACTCCGCGTACATCATGATATAGGATAGGCGATGTCCGCTGGCAATAATGCCAGCCTCGCCCAGCGCGGCAGCCAACTGCTCCCGCGTGCGCCGCGCGCCGCCGCGCAATTCCCTTTCGATGACGGCGCACGCGGCGGTCAACGTCGCCGCATCCAATTCGTTCTTTCGGTACAGCGAGCCGTTGACGCGGTGTACCTGTGGCGCGGTAAGCCGCACAAAATCGCGGATATCCCCCGGCGAGACAAAGTGCCACGTTGGCCGGAGCAGATGCGTGCGCAAGATGCGCCCATCAGCAAACGCCGCTTCCACGTCGCCCTCCGCGGCGCCGTCGGCGCGCAACCCCACCGCCCACTTTGCCATCGCGTATTCCTGCGCCTGCATCGCGCCCAAATGGGCGACCACCCGCTCCGGCGCGCCGTTCAACGGCGCGGTAATGCGCTGATTGTGCAGCCTTAGCGCGCGGATTTCATCGAGGGTCACGGTTTTTTCCCGATTTCGAGTACCTCGGCATTCTCCACCGCCTCGGCGACCAGCGCCTCGATGTCCAGCGTCGCCTCCGCCTTGGCTGTGGCCTCGGGCTGCGGATGCAGCGCCGGGTGGCGCGGCGTGAAAATGGTGCAGCAATCCTCGTAGGGCAAAGAAGAAAGCGCGTAGGTACCGATGGACTCGGCGCGCTGTACGATTTCGCTCTTATCAAAGCCGATTAACGGACGAAATACCGGGATTGAAGCCATCGCGTCGGTGCAGGCCAGCGCGTCCATCGTTTGGCTGGCTACTTGTCCGATACTTTCGCCGGTAATCAACGCCTGCGCGCCTTCCGCCAGCGCGATGCGCTCTGCGATGCGCACCATAAAACGGCGCATAATCAGCGTCGTCAAGTTTTCAGGGCATTTTTGATGGATGTCGGTTTGTACATGGGTAAAGGGTACAATGTGCAGGCGCATCGGGCCGCAGTAGGTGCTCAGCGTCTCGGCAAGGTCGATCACCTTCTGGCGCGCCCGCTCACTGGTGTAAGGAAAGGAATGATAGTGTACGCAGCAAAGATCCACGCCGCGCTTTGCCACCATAAAACCGGCCACTGGGCTGTCGATGCCGCCGGATAGCATCAGGCAAGCTTTGCCATTGGTGCCAAGCGGCATGCCGCCTACGGCGGGAATGCGTTCCACGTACAGGTAGGCGTTTTCGCGAATCTCGATATCCAGCTGATGCTGCGGCGCGTGCACATCCACCATTAGCTGAGGCAGTTGATTCAAGACATAGCCGCCCAGCGCGCCGTTGATTTGCGGCGAGGTCATCGGGTAGCGCTTGTCGGAGCGCCTTGCCGCCACCTTAAAACTGCCGCTGAAGGGGCGCATCAACGCCACCGCCACCTCGCAAATGGCATCAAAGTTCTCTTTATCCATCTCGACGGCCGGGCTCACCGAATGCACGCCGAATACGCGGGTCACGCGCCGTGCGCATTCCGCTAGGTCTCCCTCCGCTGCGCCGACAAACACGCGGCTGTCCGAAAGCCATACCTCGTCCGCCAGCCCGTCTACCGCGCGGCGTATGTGCGCGACCAACTTCTTCAAAAAATAAGGGCGGTTTAGCCCTTTCAAATGTATCTCACCAAACCGAACCAATAGCAGCTTGCGCATGGCTTAGCGCCTCCTAAAGCTTTTGAGTTGAGCGTAGGCCTCGAGCAGCGCCGATGCCGCTATGTCCATTTCCTCTGGCGTATTAAGCGGCGAAAGGCTGATGCGGATCGCGCCCTCAAGCCGCTCGCCGGAAAGCCCCATGGCGGCCAGCGTGGCGCTGCCTTTGTGCCGCTTGGCGGAGCAGGCCGAGCCGGTGGATACGTAAATGCGCTGCGCTTCCAACGCGTGGAGCAGCACCTCCCCGCGCACACCGGGAAAGGAAAGGTTCAGGATATGCGGCGCCGATTGCTCGCAAGCCGGATCGGAGCCGTTGACGACGATCGCAGGATCGCCAGCATGCAGTGCGTTCCATAGGCGCAGCTTGTTCTCGCGCAATGTCTCGGCTAGGCGCGGCATCGTCAGCAGCGCCTCCGCCGCGGCGTGCAGCCCAACGATGCCCGGCACGTTCTCGGTACCAGCGCGCAGCCCGCCCTCCTGCCCGCCGCCGAAGGTGAGCGGCGAAAGCATCATTCCTTTTCGCACCAACAACGCGCCCACGCCCTTGGGGCCGTGCACCTTATGCGCGCTCAACGCGTATAGGTCGATGCCCATCTCCTGCACGCGCGGCGGTACGCGCAGAAAGCCCTGCACGCCGTCCACATGCAGCAGTGCATCCGGGCAGCGCCGCGCACGCAGCCGCGAGAGCTCCGCCAGCGGCTGCACCGCGCCGGTTTCGTTGTTGACCTGCATGCAGCTGATGAACGCTACATGCTCATCCAACAATGCCTCGCAACGCGGCAGATCCAGCAGCCCTTGCGCATCGACGGGCAGCACGCGCACCGTATGCCCGCGCGCCTCTGCGGCCCGCATCGCCTCGCGCACCGCCGAATGCTCCACCGCCGAAAAGCAGCAGACCCGCGCGCCGCGCAACCGCTCCGCCGTACCCAATATCGCCAAATTGTCGGCCTCGGTGCCGCCTGCGGTAAAGATCACTTCATAGCCCGGCGCACCGGCAGCCTCGCGCAGCGCGTCGCGGCAAGCGCGCAGCTCGCGCTCAACCGCCACCGCCGGAGCGTACGCCGCAGAAGGATTGAAGTATTCCTCGCGCATCGCCAGCAGCATGCGTTGCGCGACGACTTCCAGCACCGGCGTCGTCGCGCTATGATCCAAGTAGATTGCGTCGTTGCTCACAGTTTCACCTTGTTATGCTATATTATCCCTGAAAAGCGCCGTGCGAAGCGTATTGTTGCACCAGCTTCGCCATCTCCTGCGAAGGCTCGATGACGATGATGCGCTTGACGCCTTCCTTGATGAAATAAAAGTAAAATAAATGCGCTTCACGGTTCAGAAACCAATTGTCCTTGCGCACGCCGGGCATGTTGAGATAGCGCTGAAAGCTTTGATGCTGCACCCATCCGCATGCATCGACGTTTCGCACGTTCATAGTGCCCAGCTCCTTGCGGCGGGCGTTGCCGTATACGCGTGCAAAGTCCATCTCGCCGTTTGTGAAAGTGTATTCATACTCCACGCGCACGCGATCCTTGCGCAGGTACAGCAGCACCGCGATGCCGCCGGTTATCAGCATAATGGCGATGCCCACCAAGTCAAAATTGAAGCGCATAAGCGTATTGGAAAGAAAGAGCAGCGCAAGGACGCCAAAGAACACGATACCCAACCAACACAACATATATAGCAGGTTCCGCAACAACATACTTCGCGGCCTGACGACCTCTTCGCGAAAATTGTCCATAGCCCATCCTCCTGTCAAAGATATCTTAAGCATTATAGCACGCCGATCGCGGCGCTGTCCAATGCGGCAGCGGCCAGTTGAGATTTTTGCTCGAATTGTGTTATACTATCAGATAGAATAGGGTTGTTATGCGTTTTTACATCTTTCGCGTTCTAGCATATGGAGGGATTCGCGCCGATGAAATGCCCCAATTGTGGCCAATGGAATCAAGCCGCCTTCCCGCGCTGCTTCAAGTGCGGGGTTCCGCTGCCTGATCCAGCAAACACCGTTGTTCCCGATGCGGAAAAATGGCAGGACAAGCTGCGCGAAGCCGAGCCGAGCGAAACCTATATCCAGTTCGAGGAACAAGCCAACGTCCGCCTCGTACCCACAAAGGAGATCGAGCAAGAAATCCTTGGGCGCGAAATCGAAAGCCTGAAGGAGCGCAGAAGTCGCGGAGAGTTCCAGCTTGCCAACCTGCGTCAACAGGCGCGTCAGGCCAAAGAGGCCATCGCCAACGCCGCCATCATCCGCCCAGCGGAGGAAAAGGATCCCTACGAGGCCTATATGGGCGCACGCACCATCGAAGATCTGGACGATAACGCGCGCGTGCCGGAGCGCAAGTTCAGCCAACCCGCGCAGGAGCACAGCCCACGCAGGGGCAAGGTGCGCCGCAGTCGCAGCAGCGGGCGCGGAAAAGCGCACGTGATCCTCAACGATCCGCAGATCGATTGGCGCGGCCAAACCGCCGCCGCGTGGAAGGCGCAGGAAGAATTCATCTACACCGACGATGAATCAGCGCCGGTGCTTTACGATGGCTACATTCCCTCGCCGAAGGATCGTGCTTTCGGCGCGCGTGGCATGGATCCGGATCCGATGATCGCCGAACGGGAAAAAGCGACGTGGACGGCATCCCGCCATCCGGCAGTCTCTACGACCTTCGACAAGGGCAAGCGCCAAACTGACTTGCAGCGCCCGGTGCGCAAGCGCAATCCCCGCCGCCGCCGCCGCAACGTGATGCTGGTGCAGTGGCTGGCCATCCTCGGCGGCGCGTTGCTGGTCGTGGCCGCCGTGGCGCTGGGCATGAATCAGTTGCTCACCATGCTCTCCCCAGGCAATGGCAAGGCCGACAACACCACGCAGGCCACCATCGTTGAAAGCGTGCTCAACGGGCACCCGGCGCACACCATCTGGATCCCCGGCAAGGAAACCACGCAAATCTATATTCAGGAGCTGCAAAAATCGTATGTCGTCACCGGCGGCAGCGCCGAGATTCAAGTCGAGGATTATATCTGGTACGACGATAAGGAAACCATTCCCGAGGACAGCATGGAGGTTTCGCTCACCCCTACGGTCAAGTACACCTCCGGCGAGCAGAAAATCCTGCCGCCCATCCGTTATACCGTCAATATTCCGCTATCCGACGTGCGCCTGATCCGCCCTGAATCGATGTACGCGCGCGTCAGCACGTCGATTTTTGACCTCCGCCTGCAGGTGGAGCGCGGCAGTCGCGTGGTGATCGACGGTACCGACGTAACCGATCAGATCGACGCCAACGGACGCGTCGGTAAAAACGTGCGCGTGCAGGATATCGGCGAGAACCGAATCCAAGTGTCGGTGCGCAGCAAATATCGCCGCCCCAACAACTTTGAAATCGTGCTCTACCGCGAAGCGCAGGAGATCATGCTGACGATGGCCGGCGATACCCTCAGCGAAACCGAAGGCATCGCCGATGAAGAATTCCTGCCCGACACCGAGAAAAAAGCTGCCTACGATGAGCTTACCAAACAAAAAAAGACGGCGGTCAAAAAGCCACAGATGAAATTGTTTGCCGAAGCCGAGCGCGACGCCACCATCGTAGTCGAAACGCCGCATCGCGACCTGGATTTAAGCACGCTGCCCACGGAGGGCAGGTTCTCCTTCATCGCCGAGCTGCCCATAGTCGGCGACAACGAGATCCGCATTCGCGCCTCCAAGCCCGGGAAAAAGGACTCCGTGCTGACCCACATCATCTATTACGTGCCGCCGGTGGACGTATACACCCGCAAGGCATGGTCCTTTGAGCGCAGCGACTATGTTGACCTGATTAACAACATCAACAACACCAACACCAACCGCAAAGGGCAGGTGTACGAGTGCAAGGGAACGATCAAAGAGATCATCAGCCAACGACCGCAGCTCGCCATTATGGATACCCGCACCCCCAACTCTCAGCAAGAGCAGCTCGTGCTATTGGAGAACAACAGCAAGACCACGTGGGAAGTCGGCCGCTACTACCGTGTTTATAGCGATGCATTCGGCCTGTACGGAACGATGCCTTGGCTGATTACGCGCTTTACGTATACGGATTGATTGCGCGCGAACCCGCGCTTGTCATCGAAGCTTTGACACTGTATAATTGAATAAAATGCGCCAGCGCTGTGTCATGCCGCTGCTTAGGAGGGATTTTTTTGTCGAACCTTCAGCTCCGGAGCGATACTTACCGCCGTTTGATGAACAACGAGTTTAATTGCGAAAAGGAACTTACCATGTCCATCCTCTCGGGCAAGTACAAGGTGGTCATCATTTGGCACCTCGGCAACGAGCATCCGCATCGCTACGGCGAGCTGCAGCGGCTCTTTAAGGGAATCAGCAACCGCATGCTCACCAAACAGTTGCGCGAGCTGGAGCAAGACGGCATCGTCGAGCGTACCATCTATCCGGAATCGCCACCCCGCGTTGAATATTCCCTCACGGAGCTGGGCGGCACCATTTTGCCCATCGTCAACGAGATGTACCGCTGGGGGCGCGAGCATATGGCTTACTATGTGAAGCGCTTGCACGAACAAAACGGCACGATACCGCCGAAGCGCATCGTGCCGGGTTCCATCATGACCGATGATGAAGAGGCCGAGGATTTATAGCAATACCTTCTTTAAAATATAGCTCTTGGGCTGGGTCATCTCTTCCAGCGTGCAACTGATGCCCTCGCGCCCCATGCCGCTCATCTTGGTGCCGCCAAAGGGCTGATCGACGTCGCGATAGTTGCCCGACCCGCCGATCACCACGCCGCCGCATTGCAGGCGCGAGGCGGCGGTCATCGCGACGCGCATATCCTTGGTAATCACACCGGCTTGCAGGCCGAAGATGGTGTTGTTGGCGATTCGCACGGCGTCGTCTAGCGTATCGAAACCGATCACCGGGATGATCGGGCCAAATACCTCCAGATCGCGCGCGATGTCCATCTCGGGCGTCACGGCATCCAGCAGCGTCGGCTCAAAATAGGTCTCGTTGTAACGCTTTCCGCCGAACAGCATCCGCGCGCCGGCGGCCAGCGTGGCCTTGAGCTGTTCCTCCACCGTGCGCGCCGCCCTAGGGCTAATCAGCGAACCAAGATCCGTGGCGAAATCCAGCGGGCTTCCGGTTTTCACCCGCCGCAGGCGCTCCGCTGCGCACTCCAAAAAGCGCTTCTTGATGCTGTTCTGCACGATAAAGCGCTTGGGCGCGCAGCAGGTTTGGCCAGCGTTTTGCACGCGTCCGGCTACCGCGCCTTCCACCGCCTCCTCGATATCCGCATCCCCAAACACGATATAGGGATCGTTTCCGCCCAGCTCAAGGAACACATGCTTGAGCGTTTGGGCGGCGTTTTTTGCCACCGCGATGCCTACCTCGGTGCTACCGGTTAGGCTCACGCCGTCGATGAGCGGGCTCTTGGTCAGCGCGTCGCCGATCACCGCGCCGCTGCCTGTGAGCACCTGTATGGCCTCGCCGGGCACGCCCGCCTCAAACAGAATGCCCGCCACCGCGGTTACCGTCAGCGGGTTGTCGCTGGCGGGCTTGATGATAACGGCATTGCCGGCAGCCAGCGCCGCCGCCACCTTCTGCGCGCAGAGTTCCACGGGGTAATTAAAGGGGACGATGCAGGCGATGACGCCCAGCGGCTCCCTGCGCGTAAAGATGATGTCCTTTTCGGTTCCAGCCTGAAAGTCGGTCATGGTTTCGCCATAGAGGCTGCACATGCGCTGACCAAAGCCGCGATAAATGCGCGCCGCCACGGCGATCTCCGGCGTTGATTCGCGAATGATCTTGCCCATTTCCGTGGTCAGCAGCTCGGCCAGCTCGGTTTGCCTGCGCTCGATCTCGCATGCCGCCTTTTCCAAGACGCGCGCACGCTCATGCACCGGCGTGCCGCCCCAGATGCGCTTTCCCTCCTGCGCGATGGCGATGGCGCGCTCGATATCCTGCGCTGTGGCGACGGGTACGGTATCGATCAGCGCCTGCGTGGCGGAGTTGCGCACCTCCATCGTCCCGCCATCGCTGGCATCCACCCATTTCCCACCGATCAACATTTTCATAGTCGTTCTCTCCTTCGTCGGGGAATCTTGCGATCACCGCTTGTTGAAAGCGTCAGCAAAAGAAGGGCCGAGGGACTCGCCCTCGGCCCCGATGCTTTCACTCGGTCTAATAAAGTGTTCGTCGCTGCGCTTAGAACGCCGAATCCGGGCTGTAATACTGATCCACGTTAGCGGAGCTGATGCAAGCAGGCTCGGTGTTGACCAGCGCGGGCACTTCCTCGCCGTTGAGGTGCTTGAGGATGATTTCCAACGTCTTTTCCGCCACATAGTTGGGGATGTTCAGGCCGGTGGCGCCATACTTGCCTTCCTTGATGAGCGCCAAGGCTTCCTTCTGTCCATCGGCGGCGGCCAGCACGAGGATTTGGCCTTCTTTTCCGGCGTTCTTGACGGCGGTGTACGCGCCCAGCGCCATGGAGTCATTCTCGGCCACGATGCAGTTCATATCCGGCGCGGCCTGAATCATCGTCTCGGCGGCATCCAAGCCACCCTCTTCGGACCAACCGCCCCAGCCCTGCGTCACGATGCGGACGTTGGTGGAGTTGGCGTTGCGCAGCTGCGTCTCGATGACGCCCTTCATCACGCCGATGCGGCGATCCACGCCCAGCAGGTTGCCTTGGTTGCCCGACATCATGCCGATGCGGATCTCTTCCGTGCCGAAATGATCGGCCAGCCAGTTGCCCACGAGCTCGCCGTTGGCAAGGTTGTTGGACTGGATCATCGATACGTAGGAAGCGTCGGGAGAGGCGGAGTTGTCCATAATAAACACCGGAATGCCCTTGCTCTTCGCATGCTCGGTGACCGCCACCACGCCCTGCGCGTCGGCAGGATTGACGACCAGCACGTCGATGCCCTTGGAGATCAAGTCTTCGCAGTCAGCCTGCTGCTTGCTCATATCGCCCTGCGCGTCGGCATCGAATACGGTGATGCCCTTTTCCTCGCAAGCTTTGATGAACGAATCGCGCTGCACCACAAAGTAGGGAGCGCCCAAGGTTTGCATCGAAAGGCCAATCTTGAGTGTCTTGGTGTCCACCTCGGCGGCGGCGGTGCACGCCCCCACCATCGTCAGTACCATCGCGAGAACCAGAATCTTCGCCAGCAACCCTTTCATGCCTCGTTCCTCCTTTTTATTGTTGAGAAAATATTTTCAACGGCCGCGTACGTTCGGCACGTTGAGCACGTTATTTGCTATCGGAGCGCAGGCCATGCAGCAGCACCGCCGCCAGAATGATGCACCCCTTGATGATCTGCTGCTGATAGGCGTGGATGTTCATCAGCTTCATGATGTTGCCGATCATCGCCAATATCAGCACGCCCAGCATGGTGTTGATGGCGGTACCCTTGCCCCCGGCGAGGCTGGCACCGCCGATGACCACCGCCGCGATGGCGTCTGTCTCCCAACCGGTGCCGATCTGCGCCGAGCCCAGAATCGAGCGCGCCATGGTGGTGATGCCCGCCAACGAGCAAAACAGCGAGGATACCATATAAGCCGACGCTTTGTAGAGATTCACCTGAATGCCCGAGAGGCGAACCGCGCTCTCATTGGAACCGATGGCCTTGATGAAGCGGCCATAGACGGTAAAACGCAGGATCAGGATCACCGCCAGCACCACCCCTGCCGCCAGCCACACTGGGTAGGGAACACCGAGGAATCCGTCGGCGCCAAAGGACAGCATGAATGGGCTCTTAATGCGGATCGGCGTACCTTTGGATACCGTAAAGGCCACGCCGCTGGCGATGCTCATGAAGGCCAACGTCACCACGAAGGGCGCCATCTTTCGGTACGCCACAAAATAACCTTCGAGCAGACCGATGGCTAAGTTACAGGCCAGCGTACACAGCACCGCTACCGGCACCGGCATCTTCAAAAACACCATGAAATGTGCGCATAGCACCGCCGAAAGCGCCGACTGCGCGCCCACCGAAAGGTCAATCCCTCCAGTCAGTACCACGATCAGCATGCCCATCGCCAACATCATCGCGCCGGCATTTTGCCTGAGCAGGTTGAAGATGTTCATTTGCGTGAGAAACGCATCGGACCGAAAGATCGAGTAAACCAGCAACGCAACAAAGATGATTACCGTATCAAAGCGCAGAATCACGTCCAGCAGCTTGCGTCCCTTTGAAAGCCCATACCTGTTTTCGGCTCCGCTCAGCTCGACCGACGGCCGTCCCATTTCCTGCATGCTCATGCGCCACATTCCCCCACCGCAAGTTTCATGATATTGACCTCGCTGATGCCGCGCCCTTCCTGTTCCTGTTCCGGCGCGCTCCGAACCAATTCGCCCGCGATACGGCCATCGTGCATCACACACACGCGATCGCACATCCCGATGATCTCCTGCATCTCCGAAGAAATCATCACGACCGCCACGCCGCTTGCGGCGATTTCGTTGATGAGCGAGAAAATTTCCACCTTCGCGCCCACATCGACGCCGCGCGTTGGCTCATCCAAGAAAATAATCTTCGGCGAAATTGCGAACCACTTTGCCAGCACCACCTTCTGCTGGTTACCGCCGGAGAGGTTCTTCACCGGGCTGGAGATACGCGCAGTTTTGACGCCCAAACGCCCGATAAACTCGCGCACGACGTCGTTCTCCTTTTTTGTGCGGATCACACCCAACAGCCCGAGCAAACGGTTCATGCTGGCCATGGTCATGTTCTCGCGCACCTGCATAGGCAATACGAGCCCTTGCTCCTTGCGGTTCTCCGGCACCAGCGCCAGCCCGTGGCGCACCGCCGCGCGCGGGGTGGCGATGCGTACCGCCCGACCCGCTAAAAATACTTTGCCGCCGTATACGCGATCCGCGCCGAACAGCGCGCGCACCACCTCGGTGCGTCCGCTGCCTACCAGCCCGGCAAATCCCAACACCTCGCCCTTGCGCACCGCAAACGAGATGTCATAACACTTCTCCCCTTGCAGGTCTTCCACGCGCAGCACTTCCTCGCCGATGGCACAGTCGCGCTCCGGAAAAAGAGCATCCAACCGCCGCCCGATCATTAGCTCGATAAGTCTTCGCTTGTCGGTATCGGCCGTGGGCAGCGTCGCCGTCACCTCGCCGTCGCGCATGGTGGTCACGGTATCGCATATTTCGAAAATCTCATCCAGCCGGTGAGAGATATAGATGATGCTGACGCCGCGCTCCCTGAGCATGCGCAGCGTGCGGAACAGTTGTTGCGTCTCCTCTGGCGCCAGCACCGCCGTCGGCTCATCAAGGATCAAGATCTTGCAATCCGACGACAGCGCCTTGGCGATCTCCACCACCTGCTGGTATGCTACGCTCAATTGATTGACCGTCTTACGTGGATTCAATTGGAAGCCCAAATCAGAAAGAATCGCGTCCGCACGGCGATAGAGTTGCCGCCAGCGAATGATGCCGCCGCCCTCGCTCATGCGATCCATAAAGATATTTTCCGCCACCGTCAGGCTAGGCGCTAACTCAAATTCTTGATAAATGATGCTTATACCGCAGGCCTTCCCCTTGTGCGGGCTAGAGATGTCCACAGGCTGCCCGTCCAGCAAGATGCTGCCCGCATCCATCCTGTGCGCGCCGGACAACACCTTCATGAGCGTGGATTTCCCCGCACCGTTCTCGCCCACGAGCGCGTGGATTGAACCGGGCTGCACGGCAAACGTGCAGTCCTTGAGCGCCTGTACGCCGCCGAAGCTCTTATAGATGCCCCGCATTTCCACTCGATACATCGCGATCTATGCTCCTGTGCCCATATTGCTAATTTATCTTAATTCATCTTTTGTTTTTTGTAAAGTACGCACTATTTTGTGATTCGGTTACAAAAATGTGCGTAAAAGAAAACCGCCGGGTTCAGGCCGACGGCTTTCCCTTGAAAAAACGCGTTTTTATTCGGTTTTCCCGGCAGTATCCTCCGAGGGTAGCAGGTCGGTTACAATATCATCCATCAGCGCGAACACGTACATCTTGCCCTTGGAGGCGCGTTCCTCGATGATTACCTCGTCGCTTTGCAGCGGGGTGCGCGATCCGCTGTGCTGGCAGACCACCAGCTCCACGGGCTCACGAACATAGCAAACTGCCGCCACGCAGGAGCCGTTGGAACCATTTTTGTTAAACGTGAAGGTTTTGAGCCCTTTGCCGTTGCGGTTCTGCAGATCGTAATCCACCATCAGCACGCGCTTGGCATAGCCGCGGTCGCTCATCACCAGCATCTCGCCCTCGTCGCCCACCAAGCCGGACCAAAACACCTCGTCCCTCGGCTCAAGCTGCATGCCTTTGACGCCGCCTGTTGCGCGTCCGGTCGCCGGTACTTGCTCCACCGCGAAGTGAATCGACATGCCGCCCCGGCTAATCAGCAGCAGCGAGGCATCCGTCGCGATGGACAGCACCTGCTGCAAGCTATCCTTGCCCTTTAGGCTGAGCGCCGCATACTTCTTGCTGCGCACCGCGTATTCCGCCGCCGCCGTGCGCTTCACCATGCCGCCCTTGGTGATGAACAGCAAATCCCCAATGCTTTCCAGCGCGCCGGGCTGCACGCAAAGAATCTTGACCGGCACCTCGCCGGTTTCCAGCCCGGCAAGCAGGCCGCTGAGCAGCAACCCTCGCTCCTTGGGCCGGTTGGCCTCCGGCACCTGCGCCACCGGTAGCGCGTAACAGTTGCCGATGTTGGTAAAGAAGTACAGCGACGCGTCGGTCATGGTGCGGAAGATCTCGCGGGGCTGCGATGCCTCATCCTCCGGCGCGCCCAGCTTTTCGTAAGCCTTTGGCCACACCCGGCGCAGCGCACCGCCGCGCGTGAACACCACCACCGTCTCTTCTGGGATGGGCTTATCGTCTGGCTCGGGCAACTCTTCGGCGTCGGCGTCGATGAGCTGGGTGCGGCGCGCGTCGGCGTACTTCTCGCGCACTTCAAGCAGTTCCTTTTTGATGACGGCAAGCAGCTTTTTCTCGCTGGCGAGGATGGCTTCCAGCGCATCGATAAGCTTCAAAATCTGCCGGTAATCCTCGCGCAGGGTCAGGATTTCCAGTCCGGTCAAGCGCTGCAAGCGCAAATCGAGGATGGCCTGCGCCTGAATCTCGGAAAGGCCGAAGCGCGCCATCAGCCCCTCGCGCGCCTCCTTGCCGTTCTTGCTGGCACGAATCAGCGCGATGACCTCGTCAAGGTTGTCCACGGCGATCATCAGGCCTTCGAGGATGTGCCGCCGCGCCTTGGCTTGGTCGAGATCGTACTGCGTGCGCGCGGTGACGACCGCCTTCTGGTGGCGGATGTAGTACGCGATGACCTCTTTCAGGCCGAGCTGCATCGGTTTGCCGTCGGCGATGGCCACCATATTGACGCCAAAGGTGGTCTGCAAATCCGAGTATTTGTAAAGCGCGGCCAGCGTCTTTTGCACGTCGGTATCGCGCTTGAGCTCGATCACCGCGCGCATGCCGTCGCGATCCGATTCGTCGCGGATATCGTAGATGCCGCTTAACATCGCCTTTTTTTCTTCGCTTAGCTTGAGGATTTTCTCGAGCATCGCGGCCTTGGAAACCTGGTAGGGAATCTCGGTAATCACCAGCCGGGTACGGCCGGAAGGGCCGTCCTCGAGTTCCACCTTGGCGCGCACCAGCAGCTTGCCGCGCCCGGTTTCGTAGGCGCGCACCAACTCCTCGCTGCGCAGCAGGTAGCCGCCGGTGGGAAAATCCGGCGCGGGCAGGTGCTTCATAAGCCCAGCCGTGTCGATGGCCGGATCGTCGATCTGCGCCAGCACGGCGTCGATGGTCTCGCCCAGATTGTGCGGCGGAATGTTGGTCGCCAAGCCCACCGCGATGCCCGAAGCGCCGTTGACCAGCAGGTTCGGGTAGCGCGCCGGGAGCATGTCCGGCTCCTTGAGCGTATCGTCGAAGTTCAGGCGGAAGGGCACGGTATCCTTCTCGATATCGCGCAGCATCTCCATCGCCAGCGGCGTCATGCGCGATTCGGTATAACGCATGGCGGCGGCGCTGTCCCCGTCGATGGAGCCGAAGTTGCCGTGACCGTCAACCAGCATGCCGCGCATCACGAACGGCTGCGCCATGCGCACCATGGCGTCGTACACCGAGGTATCGCCGTGCGGATGGTACTTGCCCAGACAATCGCCGACGATGCGCGCGCACTTTCGGTGCGGCTTGTCCGGCTGCATCGAAAGCTCGCTCATCGTGTACAGGATGCGGCGCTGCACCGGCTTGAGACCGTCCTCCACCCGAGGCAGGGCGCGCTCCAAGATCACGTACTCGGCGTACGGGATCATCGACCGGTGCATGACCTCTTCCATGGGGGTCTGCACGATGTTTTCCAGCAGCGGCGCGGCGCCCGCCCCGTCATTTCCCTTCTTCGGCGGCATCGGTTACGCCCTCCCCTCTTGCTGCATAAAGGTATCCGGCTTGTTAAAGTCGGCATAGTTGTAAATGTAGTCGCGCCGCGGCTCCACCTTGTCGCCCATCAGGATGGTCACCAACCGCTCGGCCTCGGCGGCGTCCTCGATGGTCACCTGCAACAGCTTGCGGTGCTCCGGGTTCATCGTGGTTTCCCAAAGTTGCTCCGGATCCATCTCGCCCAAGCCTTTATAACGCTGGATGGTATAGCCGCGCCCACTGTTCTTGGTGAGCTTCTTGAGCTCGCGGTCGTCGTAAGCATAATGCTCCTCCTTGCCGTGCTGCACGCGGTAAAGCGGCGGCATGCCGATGTACACATGCCCGCCAGAGACCAGATCGCGCATGTAGCGGTAGAAGAAGGTTAGCAGAATGGCGCGGATGTGCGCGCCGTCCTGATCGGCGTCGGAGAGGATGATGACCTTGTGGTACTTGAGGGAGCCGAGCTCGAAGTCCTCGTCGATGCCGGTGCCCAGCGCGGTAATTACCGAACGGAATTCCTCGTTTGCCAGCACCTGATCGATGCGCTTCTTTTCGGCGTTTAGCGGCTTGCCGCGCAGCGGCAGAATGGCCTGAAAGCGCCGGTCGCGCCCTTGTTTGGCCGAACCGCCTGCCGAATCGCCCTCAACGATGAACAGCTCGTTCTCCTCGGCCTTTCGCCCGGTGCAGCTGGAGAGCTTGCCCACCAGCGGCGCGGCGTCGAGCTGGTTCTTGGCGCGCGCCACCTCCTTGGCCTTGCGCGCCGCCTCGCGCACCTTGGCTGCGCGCACCGCTCGCTCGACGATGCCCTGCGCCAACTCCTGATTTTTCAAATCTTCTAAGAAGGCGACCAGCTTTTCACCAACGATGGCCTCCACCGCCGGGCGCACCTCGGTGTTGCCGAGCCGTCCCTTGGTCTGCCCTTCGAACTGCGGATTGCGCACCGAGCAGGAAAGCACCGCCGTCATGCCCTCGCGGAAGTCCTCCCCAGCGAGGTTGTTATCCTTCTCCTTGAGCGCGCCGATGCGCCGAGCATAATCGTTAAATGCCTTGGTGTAGGCGGTCTTAAAGCCGATCTCGTGCGTGCCGCCCTCGCCGGTGGGGATGTTGTTGACGTAAGAAAACACGTTGTCGGTATATGTATCGTTGTATTGAAAGGCGACGCGGGCAATCACGTCGTCCCGCTTTCCTTCAAAGGTCACCACCTGCTCAAACGTCGGCGTCTTATCTTGGTTCAGGTAGCGCACATAGTCGACGATGCCGCCTTCGAACTGAAACACGCGCTCGCGCTTCTCCGGATCCTGCACCCGCTCGTCCACAAAAACGATGCGTAGCCCTTTGTTGAGGTAGGCCAGCTCGCGTAGGCGGCGGCGCACGATATCGCCCTGAAACTCCACCTCTTCGAACACTTGATCGTCGGGCATGAAGGTAACGCGCGTTCCCTTTTTGCGCGTGTTGCCGATTTTTTGCAGGCCGCCCTGCACGCGCCCGGCCTCGATCTTCTTGGTCTTTTCGTCATATAAGCTGGCGAACTCCATACGGTAGTGCGTCCAGTCGTTGTACACGTCGACGATCAGCCATTTGGACAGCGCGTTGACCACCGAAGCGCCTACGCCGTGCAGACCGCCAGAATAGCCGTAATTTTCATGGTCAAACTTGCCACCGGCATGCAGCTTGGTGTAAACCACTTCTACGCCGGTCACGCCCAGCTGCGGATGAATATCCACCGGCACGCCACGGCCATTGTCCTCCACGCTGGCGCTGCCGTCTTTGTGCAGCTCCACCTTCACTTCGGTGGCGTAGCCGTTGGAAGCTTCGTCAATGGCGTTATCCACAATTTCCCACAACAGATGATGCAACCCCCGGGAGCCGGTGGAACCGATATACATACCAGGCCGCATGCGCACCGCATCCAGCCCCTCCAGCACTTTAATTTGTTCCGCATTGTATTGTTTAGCCATCGGCGCCCAGCACTCCGTTTCCTTTGCCTAATACCAGTCTTCTTTTGATTTTCGGGAATAGCTCGCGGAAAAGATCTGTGAGCTATGCAAGAAAGCAAATGAGGCTTTGTATGCGAAGGCAATTCGCAGTCTTTCCTAAATATAGATTATACCATGCTTTGGGAGGACAGGCAAACGAAAAAGCGTGCCAAGCATCCCCAAAGGAACGAATCTTTGGGCTGCTTCGCCAATGACCTGTGCCGTCGCTTTCCGTTTCTTGTCTAACGGGCGAAAGAGCAATCGGATATTGACATTTGGCCAGGCCTTCCCTATACTAATTTTGTCATTATGCGGCAAGATTTGCCGCGAAACCCCATTTATACAATAAAGGAGAATGCCCCCATGCAAAAGCTGAGCGTCAAGACCATCGTTGCCACCGGCATCGGCGCCGCCATTTTCTTCCTGCTGGCTCGTTTCGTGTCTATCCCGGTTTTCACCAACACCTACGTCAGCTTCCAGTACGCGGTGCTGGGCTTCTTTGCGGCGGTCTTCGGCCCGATCGCTGGCCTGCTGATCGGCCTGATCGGCCACACGCTGGCCGACGCCACCGGCTACGGCCTCTGGTGGAGCTGGATCATCGTTTCGGCGGTTATTGGCTTTGTGTCGGGCATGCTATTTAAGAAAGTCAATGTCAACGACGGCAAGTACAGCACCAAGGATATGCTGACCTTCGTCATCGGCTCGCTGATCGTACACCTGGTCGGCTGGGGCGTGCTGGCGCCGGTGCTGGATATTCTGATCTATGCCGAGCCTACCAACAAGGCCTTCAGCCAGGGCATCATCGCCGGTGCGGCCAACTTTGTGACCACCGCCATCGTCGGCTCGCTGCTGCTGTTTGCCTACAGCAAGACCCGCACCCGGAGCGGCTCGCTGAAAAAGGCTGCTTAATCTTCTGCCCCTAGGGTCACCCGGACGCTCGCCGTCCCGGTGACCCCATTTCATGTTTTGGAGCGTTTTGTTGACATGGCATATCCTCTGATTGAGTTTCAAAACTTCGGCTTTCAGTATCGGGCCCAGGCTGAGCCAACGCTGCACGACATTAATCTGACCATCAACGCCGGGGAAAAGGTGCTGATCGTCGGGCCTTCGGGCAGCGGCAAAAGCACCCTGGCGCACTGCATCAATGGGCTGATTCCCTTTAATTATCAAGGCGAAATGACCGGCAGCTTGAAGGTGGCGGGACAAGAAACCCGTGACGCCAGCCTATTTGCGTTGTCCACCCTTGTGGGCACCGTGCTGCAGGATCCGGACGGACAGTTTGTCGGCCTGACCGCCGGGGAGGATATTGCCTTCTCCCTGGAAAACAACTGTGTGCCGCAAAGCGAAATGCTGCCCCGCGTGCGGGAGGCGGCGGCGCTGGTTCATATCGATACCGCGCTGGATGCCTCTCCCTACGACCTTTCCGGCGGGCAAAAGCAGCG
>JAVBMD010000018.1:0-84098 GCA_031552825.1 Eubacteriales bacterium | reverse complement strand
TCAGACCGTCGATAAACGCCCATCTGCGGGTTCAGCCCAGCGCGCGCCTTGTCGGCGTACCAGTGTACGCCTCCTGCGGACACGCTTGTGCTTCGCCCACATCTGGACATTTCTCGACGGTCTGACTTTGTTGATAGCCTGGAGGACGCTGTGGAATGCCACGGCGTCCTTTTGTGTGCGTTTCGGCGCTTGCGCCGCGACGGGCGGGGAGCGGCTCGCGATCAAATGCCTATTTCCTGCATCCGTTCGGCCACCCGGCGCACCCGGTCGGCTGCCTGCGAAGCGTCGTATTTTTGCTGCCGCATCTCGTCGGCGATCCGGCCATCGTGCATGAAGAGCACGCGTTCGGCGCGCGCCGCCACCTGCGGATCGTGGGTCACCAGCATCACGGCGGTGCCGCCCGCGTTAATCTCGGCAAAGAGGTCCATAATCTCCTGCGCAACCTTGGAATTGAGCGCGCCGGTGGGCTCGTCGCCGAACAGGATCTTGGGGTCGCTCATCAGCGCGCGGCAGATCCCGGCACGCTGCAGCTGCCCGCCGGAAGCTTGCGTCACGTCGCGGTGCGCCAGCTCGGCGATACCGGCCTTGCGCATCAGCCCTAGCGCCTTTTCCCTGAGCTTGGCGGCGCTGGCGCGGCGGTCGCGCAGCGAGGGCAGCAGGATGTTGTCCAAGATATTGAGGTTCTTGAGCAAGGTGGGCTGCTGAAATACAAAGCCCATGCGCGTCCGGCGCAGGTCGGCCAGCGCGTCCTCGCTCAGGCCGGGCAGCTCCATGCCGTCGAAGCACACCTTTCCGCTGTCGATGGTGTCCATGCCGCTCAAGGCATAGAGCAGGGTGGACTTGCCGGAGCCGGAAGGCCCCATAATGGCGACAAATTCGCCCGGTTCGATGGCGATGGACACGCCGTCGAGTACGTTGCGCCGCTCGTCGCCCTCGCCGAATGATTTGACGATTGCCTCGCCGATCAACATCTCTTTCATATGCTACTCCTTTATGTTTTCAGAAATTTTGATGCGCCCGGCGCCCTGTGTGCCGATGCGGGTTGCCAGCAGCAGCGCGCAGAGCATCATCGCCGGGCAGAACAGCGCGCCCCATAACGGATCGGCCTTGAACCGGAAGCTTGTCGCGCCCAGCGAGCCGATCACCAGCCGCGCCAGCGCTTCGCCCAGCGTAGAGGCGAGCAGGGCGCCCAGCGCGATGCCCAGTACCAGTACGAAGACGGCGCGGGCAGCATACTGCGCAGCGATATCCCTGCCGGTGAAGCCCAGCGCGCGCATCACCGCGATGGCGCAGCGATCCTTGGCGATCAGCAGCTTCATGCACAGCAGCGTGACCAGCGCCGTAATCAGCAGCGCGGCGGCGGCGCTTGCGTAGGAGATGCCGCGCACGGCGGCGATGGTGGAGCCAAACATCTGCGCGAAGTATACGTCGACGCTGGCGACCTTGGCGAACGCGAATTGCCCGGCATATTCCACCGCCTTGCGGTCGATCTCGGCCTTGTCGTTCAGTTCCACGCTGAACGCGCTGCCCATGGCGGGAGAGGATTCGTCTGCGAAGGAAGCCTTGGCTGTCTTGCCGCCGTTGGTGACGTCGGAATAGATGCCGCAGATCGTTAGGCTTTTTGTGCCGTCCGGGGTGGAGAGGGTGAGGGGGTCGCCCAGTTGCTTGCCCAGCGATTCGGCCTGCATCACCGAGAGGGCGATTTCGTCCTGCGCGGCGGGCAAGCGCCCTTGCGCGCAGGCGATGGGGAAGGCTGCGTGATCGCCCAACTCTACCTTGATGCGCTCCGGAGCGCCGTCCTGCGTCAGCGCCGAAAAGGATTTGAGGGTCAGCGCCGCGTAGCGCCGCACCTGCGGATCGCGATTGAGCGCCGCTTCAATCTCCGCGCCGCCGCCGTCCAGCAGATCCTCCTGCCGCACGTCGATGCGCAGATCGCATTGGCCGATTCCCATATAGCCGAAGAAGCTGCGCGAGGAGATGGTGCTGTAAAGATTGCGGGGAACGATCATGATAAACGAGGAGATCACCAACACTGTAAGTAGGGTGGCGTACAGCCGCTTGCGGCTCAGCACATCCCGCACGCCCAAGAGCACGTTGATGGGAAGCAGCCGGTTTTGGCTCAAGCGCATGCGCCGCGCGCCGCCGGTCCTTTCCTGCGCGGCGCCGAAGCGCATCGCCTCGGCGGCGGAGATTTTTCGGAAACGCCGCAGCACCCGGCGCACGTAGGCAAGCATCGCGCAGAGGATCAGCAGCACGCCAAGGATGCCGAGGATCGGCGCGAGGGCGGCGTTTTCGCTTTCACCCATGTAGAGGCGGATGTTTTCGAGCAGCACGCCTTGGAGTGCGAAGGAAAGCGCGTAGCCCAGCGCGCACCCGGCGGCGGCGAGCACGGCATACTTGGCGAGGTAAATCCGCCGGATATCCTGCGCGCGCAGGCCGATTGCCTTCATCACGCCGATCTCCCGATAATCCTCCTCGATCTTGGCCAGCAGGGTGAAGCGGATGCAGAGAAAGGCGATCGACACCACCAGCGCCGCCACCAGCAGGAGCACCGCGATGACCAGCCCATCGGAAATGGCGTTGATGGTCTGAAAGAGCGGATGGGTGATGGTAGGGCCGTTGGCTTCCAGCCCGGCGGCCACGTAGTCGCGCTCCAGTGCGCCCAGCCCGGCGAGGTCCTTGAGCCGGAACTCGATCAAGTATTCGGCGCTGCCCATGCTTCTGATGGCGTTATAATCGTTTTCGCTGAGCAGAAAGCGCTTGGAGGAGGAGAGCGGGGAGTTCATCTGCGAATCGCGCAGGAAGCCTGCCACGCGCAATTCCTGCGTGCCGACTGTCAGTCTGTCGCCCGGCTTGGCGGTGCCGTCCTTCATATAGCCGATGGGCACGTAGACCTCGCCATCGGCGGGCTGGATTGGAGCGCCGCTTAGATCAAGCAGGAAATCGAAGCTGGGGCTCTGCGTAACGAAGCCGTTGTCCTGCACGCTATGCGCCAGCGAGCGCTCGCCGATGGCAATGCGCGCGCCATCCACGTTGAGGAACTCCAGTACCTGAAAAGCCTCCACATCCTCGCGCTGCGCGGCAAAGGCCGCCAGCCGCGCGGAATCGAGCGCACCGCTGTGCATCTGCAAAAAGTGCGGCGTCTTGGCTTGGCGCATCAGCGTATCGATGGAGCCCGCTAGGTTTACGCCGAGCACCGCCGCAAGCGAGACCAGCATCGCCGCCGCCGTGATGAAGAGCAGCGTCGTCAGCGCGATGGCACGGTTTCTTGCCATGTCGTTTCGAATGATTCGATGGATCATACGCACCTCACCTCGCAATGATTTTCCTATAAAATACAGTACTGTAAGGGAGGCGAGAAGTCAAATTAGCATTTGATTAACAGGATTGGAATTTGATGAACAGAAAAGCGCCTCCCCTTCTACCGAAAGGGAAGCGCAATGGGTAAATCGTTCAAATCCGCCGTTCGCAGCGCCGCGGCATGAGCGTACCGCCGATTTCAAAGAAGGTTTGCGCGCCGTCCTGCGATTCGCCGAGCATAGAGAAACGCTCCCCGTCCAGCGACAGCGTGCCGCGCACCGCCTGCTCCGGCAGGATCTCCTTGGTATAGTTGAGCAGCAGGTTTTCGACGCAGTGCGTGCGCATCAGCGCCAGCGGCAGCGCGTCGCACACCCAATCGGCATAGCGCGTGTTGTTGACGTGGCGGTTTACGTCTAGGTCGGTATAGGCGGCGGTGCGTAGGTGCTCGGTGGTCTGCCCCGCAACCGTTGCCACGCGATCCGGCGGCGGCAGCGGCGGCGCAAGGTGAGCGGTATCGGGGAAGACTAGCTCGCTCTTGCCGGGCGGAACGACGGCGCGCGCCTCCAAGTCGAGCAGCAGCCACAGCGTCGAGGCCGCGCCGAGCAGGGTGCCGTCGGGGCGCGCAAAGGTGAAGTGGCGCGGAAAAAAGAAGCGATTGGGCGCGCCCGGCCAAGTGCGCGCGATCACCTCGTCGTACATCATCGGGTATTCGTACATCTGCAAGTGCGTGCGGGAGAGGATCCAAATCCGGTTGCGCGCCAGCAGCAGCGCGCGCCCCACGCCGATCAATTCCGCATGGGTGGTGGCCAGCGTCTGCATGGTGTCCAGCACGGCGCTGGGATGCCAGTGGCCGGTGAAATCCACCGGACCGGCGGACAGGGTGAAGCGCTGAAAATATTCCGGATGCTCGGTGTGCATAGCAGAGATCCTCCCTTTGCATTTCAAACAAAAAAGATTTACCACAAATCTGGCGGCGTGTCAAGGTGCGCGCAGCCGAATTGCACGCCATTTCCATTGCGTGCGCTTCCCGCATATGCTATAATACTAGCGACATTTTTCTATTGAATTGTAGGCGATTCTTTCGTGGAGGAACCGATGCGCACGCAGGACTTGATGGCCGCCCAAACGCCCGGGGGTTTCAACCCACAGCGCGCGAGGCGGCGTTTTTTTGCGATGGCGGCGGTGCTGCTGGCGCTGCTCGGCGCGGCGGCGTTCGCGCTGTACCTGTGGGTTGCGCCGCGTGACGGCTTTGGGCGCGTCGCGCCGATGTGGATCGGCAATCTCTGCGGATCGATGCTGCTGCTATGGGCGGCGCTGCTGCTTTGCTTCGCGGTTCCGCGCGGTGCCGACGCCCGATGGCGGAGGCGGGCGGCGTGGCTATGGATGCTGCTCTCGCCGGTGGCGATGGTGCCGCTGGTGGAGTGGCTGCACGATGGCCCTGCGATGTTCGCTTCCACCGGCGCGCTGATCAGCCTGCTGATTTATGCCTGTATGGGTTGGGCGCTGTTCCTGCTGCTGGGGCGCAGCAGACCGGCGCAAATCGCCGTGGCGGTGCTGTGGTGGGGGCTGGGTCTGCTTAGCGCCGTCAAGACGATTTATCGCGGCACGCCGCTGGTGCCGTGGGATATTTACGCGCTGCGCACCACCGTGGACGTGGCGGGCGGCTACGCGCTGCCGATCAATGCGCGCATGGTGTGTACGCTGCTCGGGCTTGCGCTGTACTGCGCGGTGTGCATCCGCTACCCGATCCGGCTCCGGCGGCGGCGGGGCATGCGCCTTACGGCGGCCTTCGCCGCGCTGTGCGCGCTTGGCGCCCTCTGCTGGGCGATGGTGGACGCTGCCGCGCCGATCTACATCAATATCTCGACCGACAATTGGTACCTGCCCTCGGTGTATAAAAAAGAGGGCTTTGCCACCGCGCTCATCAGCAACTGCAAGCAGCTCTTCATCGACCGCCCGGCGGAGTACTCGCTGGCGCGGGTGCGGGAGGAGCTGACCGGCGCGGAGCCTGTGGCGCCGCCAGCGGTGATGCCGGAGCGGCCGGTCAATATCATCATCGTGATGAACGAGAGTTTTGCAGACCTTCAGTCGGTTGTGCCGTTTGAAACCAACCGACCGCTGGTGGACAATCTGCATGCGCTGTACGGGCAGAGCCTGCACGGCACGCTGAGCGTATCGGTGTATGGCGGCGGCACCAGCACCACCGAGTTTGAGGCGCTCACCGGCAATTCGGCGGTGTTCCTGCCGACCGAAAGCTCGGCCTATGTACAGTACATCCAGCCCGCGCTGAACAACGGCTATTCCATCGCCCGGCAGCTGCGGGGGCTGGGCTATCGCACCCTGGCGGTGCATCCTGCCGACGCGCGCAATTGGAGCCGCGATCAGGCCTATCCGCAGTTGGGATTCGACGAATTCCTCTCCTTGGAGGACATGCCGGGCAAGGACGCGCCGGAGAACACCCTGCGCGATTTATACAGCGACCGCGCGCTATACGATGTGTTGCTGGGGCAGCTGCGGGAAAAGCCTGCGGGCGAGCCGCTCTTTCTGCATTGCGTGACGATGCAGGATCACGGATATTATGACAAGACGCCTACGCCGGGCGTGGAGCCGCGCGCCTATCGCACCGATGGCGAGCCCAACGCGGAGCTGGACAACTACCTGACGCTGCTGGGCATCAGCGACGCGGCGCTGGGCGAGTTTGTGCGGCAGCTGAACGCGCTGGAGGAACCGACGCTGCTGCTGTTCTTCGGCGATCATCAGCCGACGGTGTCGCGGGCGCTGGTGGAGGACGTGCGCGGCGAGGATTGGTTTGAGGCGGGGGACGCTGGGCGGCGCATGGCGCTCTATCGCACGCCGTTCTTTATCTGGAGCAACCGGGGCTTGCCGGCGGCGGACTTGGGCGAGATCAGCCCGCAATACTTAGGCGGCCTGCTGATGCAGGTGGGCGGTTTGCCGCTGAGCGGGTATCAGCGCTTTCTTTCGGCGCTGCGCGCCGAGTGGCCGACGTTTACGCTGCAAGGCGCGGTCGATGCGCAAGGAAATATCCGCCTAGTGGACGAGGCGATGGCCGAGAGCCAAGCGCTGCGCACCTATGAGGCGGCGCAATATAATCTGCTCTTTGATGTGTGGAGAAAAATGGGAAAGTTGTTCGAATAGGACGAAATTCCGGCGTTCAATCAAATGGATGCAATTTGTGTTTGCAGCAAGGAACATTCTGCTATATAATACAAATTTAGTGAAACTGTTGCTCGGTGAGCCCGCTTGGATGCCGCCGGAAAGGAAACATCATGCACACATCTCTTTTTGCCCCAGCGCGGCGCATCACATGCGTCACGCTGGTTGTTTGCCTACTAGTAACCCTTTTCGGCGGGTGCGTTCTGGCGGAGGAGATGCCGGAAACCGTGAAAACCTATGATAAGGGGCGCTTGGCGCGCGAGACTTGGGTGGATGCCCAAGGCAACCCGCGCATGAACGAGCAAGGCTTTGCCTACTACACCATCGAGCGAAACGGCCGCAAAAACCCGGAGAGCTATCAATATTTTGATACGCAGGGGCAGCTGGTGCTTCAGGCGGGCGGGTACGCTGAAAAGCGGATCGGCTATGACAGCCTGCAGCACATCATCAAGGAAGCGTATTTCGGCACCGACGGCAAGCTCGTCAACAACGTCGACGGCTACGCCTATGTGGAGTACGAGCGCGGGCAGAACAACATGCTGATTAGCGAGCGCTACTTTGATGCGCAGGGCGCGCCGGTGGTCTCCCGCAAGGGGTACGCAGCCAAGATCCAAACCTATGCACCCTACAAGCGGCTCGTCAAGAGCGAGTACCGGGATGCCCAAGGCGCGCTGATCCCCGGCGAAAAGGGGTACGCCTATGTGGCGTATACCTACAAGGATCTCAAGGCCGGGCGGCTCGCCGAGGAAATCTATTACGACCCGGCGGGCAATCCGGTGGTCAGCACCGATGGATACGCGGGCATCATCTACCGCTACAACGGCAACGTGCTCAACGGGCGGCAATATGTGGACGCGCAGAGGAAGCCTACGCTCTGCGCCGATGGGTACGCGACGCTCCAGTATAAAACCAGAAACAACAACCGCGTGGAGGAGCGCTTCTTTGATGTGGATGGCAACCCGACGCTTTGCAAGAACGGCTATCATCGCGTCGCGTATACCTACTTCCGCTCCGGCGGCAAGGCCACTGAAACCTACTATGGCACCGACGGCAAGCTGGTGATCGCCAAGCATATGCAGTGCGCGCAGGTGCAGTACAAGTACGATGAGGAAGAGCGCGTTCGCGCGGAGGCCTACTTTGGGCTGGATCTGAAGCCCTTCTCCTTCACGAAGGGATATGCTTCGCTGCAGCGCGAGTATGACGAGGAGGACAATGTCAGCCGCGAATCCTACTTTGACGAGCAAGGGAAGCCGGTGGCTTGCCCGTTGGGCTATGCCTCGGTCGTCCGAACCTATACGGCGGAAAAGCGCCTGCGCAGCGAGCGGTACTTCGATACCGCGCAGGCGCCGGTTCGCTCGGCGGAGGGCGTCGCCGGGCTGGCTCGTGAGTACGATTCGGCGGGGAATATCGCCATGGAGCGCTACTTTGATGAGAGCGGCGCGCCGATGCTGCACCCCACCCGTGGTTGCGCGGCGATTGTCATGCGCTATGATGCGCAGGGGCGAGCCGTCGAGGAGCGCTACTATGGCACCGATAATCAGCTGATGCTGGCCGCTGCGGGCAACGCCGGGATTCGCCGGGAGTTTGACGAGGCCGGGAACGTGCGCTACGAGGCCTTTTTAGATGCCGAGGGTAAGCCGCTGCGCACCGACAAGGGCTATGCCGCGCGCCGCCGTGTGTTCAACGCGGCGCGGCAGGTGGTATGGGAAGGCTACTTCGATCAGAACGACGCGCCGATGGCGTTGCCTGGCGGCTATGCCGCGTTGGCGCGCCTCTACGACGACGCGGGCAATGTGACCGAAGAAAGTTACTTCGGCGCGCGCGGCGAGCGGGTTGCTTGCGCCGAGGGGTACGAAAAGATTTGGTATGGATACGACGCGCAGGGGCGCGTGATCGAGCAGCGCTATTACGATGCGCAGGAGCTGCCCCGCGCCAGCGCCAAGGGTTACGCGGCAATCAAGACCGGCTACGATGCGGCGGGCAATGCGGTGCGCCAAGCTTTCTATGATGTTACCGGCAAGCCGACCGCTGGCGAGCAAGGTTGCAAGGAACTGCTGCGCGAGTTTGACGCCACGGGCAACATCGTATCGGAAAGCTACGCCGATGGCGATGGCAATCTGGTGCCGGGCGAGCAGGGATACGCCCGGGTGACTTGGCGCTACAATGAGCAGAAGCTGATGCTCCAAGAGACGTATTTCGACGCGCAGCGCAAACCTTATCTGCTGCCGGAGGGCTACGCTTCCCGCTCCCGCGTGTATGACGCGGCGGGCAACGTGCTGCGCGAGGTGTACCTCGACGCAGCAGGCGCGATGACGCTGACCGCCGATGGCTACGCAATGATCGATTGGGCGTACGACGCGCAGCGCCGCCCCGTGCTGGAGCAGTATCGCGACTTGAGCGCCGCGCCGGTGATGTCCAGGCGCGGGTATTGCGCGGTGGTCAAAGAATACGATGCCGAGGGGAAGCTGCGCAGCGAAAGCTACCTAGATACCGAAGGCAAGCCAGTGGAGCCCGCACCCGCGAAATAGGGAAAGTTCGCCGATAGGAGACCTCCGACGCCGCGCGCCGGGGGCTTTTTTATGGAAAAAAATGTACGGTTTGCGCCATACTTGTTCACCATGCCGTGCGGCAGGCGTCAATTCAGCGCCGCATTTGGCGGCTACAATGTACACAATCAGCGGGCGAGCGTCCGATGGGGTTTACATAAGGAGGAGATAAGTTTGAAGCAAAACAAGAGAATGCGCTTGGGCGCGGTGGTCTGTTCCCTGCTCATCGCCAGCGCCGTGGCGGGATACGCGCAGGGCGAAACCGCCAACGCACAACCCGGGATGGCGCAACCGCCGCAAATGAGCGCGGAGATGCAAACGGCGATGGAGACCTACAATCAGGCGCTGCAAACCGCGATGCAGGGATTGGCGGAGGCGGGCATCCTGACCCAAGCGGAGCTGGATGCGTGGACGGCGCAGCCGCCGCAAGGACAAGGCACGCTGCGGCGCGCGCGCGGGCAAGGCGCGCCGGAAGGCATGCAGCCCCCGCCTCAGCAAGCGCCGGAGGGCAACCGGGGCCGTGAAAGCGGCAACCTTGTCCGGCGCGGGGCGCGTTGGCGCGAGCTGATGACGCAGGAGAAAATCGATGCGCTCACTGCCGAGCAAAAGGCGGTGTGGGCGGAGGTGGAAAAGCAACTCGAGAGCGCGGAGACCGCGCTGGACGAGCTGATGCAAAAGCTTCGCCCGGCAAACCAAGGCCAAATGCAATAAACCGCGCGTGCAAAAAACACAACTCCCTGCTAGCGCATGGCTGGCAGGGAGGTTGTGTTATTATTTGTGCGGAACCGAAGGAGGGCGGTTCGAGCACCTCGTACTTGAAGAAAAGGGAATCGTGAAGGGGTTGTCCTTGGTATGGACATATCATAGCACGAGGGCATAATAATTACAACTTAAATACAATTTTACTAAATACTGTTTAATAAATGGGAAATTTATGCTGGGAGATGCGCTGCTCACGGATGGGCGTTGTAGAATGCTTTCAGGCGCTTTTTCTCCTCCTCCGGCAGGTTGTGCCAGCGGATGCCTTGCAGCGCGCCCTCTAACCCCATCAGGCGGTTGATGCAGGCGCTTGGATCGATGGCCTTGATGCGCAGCCACGCTTCGGTGCTGCCGTAACGCGCCAGATCCTCCCGCGTGTGGATGTCGATGAGGTGAAGCTGCCGCTCCAATTCCTCGCCGATGTTGATGAGACCGGAAAGCTCGCCCATGATCGGTCGCCTCGCTTCCTGCAGATTGGTGCACACAGTATACCATAGACAGCCGAAAAAACAATGTGGTATTGGCGCCAGCGCGAGGGGTTTCATCGCAGAGCGGTGGGGCGCCGGTTGCCGGAGGCATTCTATGCGGAGCGCGGGGTTCCGGCGCGCCCGGGTGTCGGCGGGGATTGAGTAATTGTGCAGAGATTGGGCAGAAGGCTATCGCGAAAAATGCGATAGCTCAGGCTATCAACAAAGTCAGACCGTCGAGAAATGTCCAGATGTGGGCGAAGCACAAGCGTGTCCGCAGGAGGCGTACACTGGTACGCCGACAAGGCGCGCGCTGGGCTGAACCCGCAGATGGGCGTTTTTCGACGGGCTGGGCTATCGCGAAAAATGCGATAGCTTTTTTAATGGCGAATGATGGCAGAACGATGCGGGGAATATGGCAATAGCGTGGCTTTTGGGGAAAATTTCTTCCCATACCGCGCGGTACGGTGTTATACTGAGTTGCCTAATCATGAATTGCCTAATCAATGGATGCGAGGACGCATCACGCAGGAGGATATTCGGATGAAAAAGTGGGTTAAGGTTGTACTGATCGTGGGTATCGTCGCCGTGCTGGCAGCAGCGGCGTTTTTCCTGTTCTTGGCGAAGCCGCAGCCGGTGACGGTGGCTTCGCTGGGGCTGGATACCGCGCAGGTAACGCGCGGCGATCTGGCGGTGACGGTGCACGGCACCGGCACGCTGGAGGTCGACGTGACGCAGGATGTGTACGCGCGCGTCAATGGCCGCGTGCAAGTCGTCCATAAGGAGGACGGCGACGCCGTGGAGGCCGGTGAACTGATCGCCGTGCTGGAGAGCGACACGCTGGATGAGGATCTGCGTACGCTGTCCGACGACCTGTACGTGCGCGAGTTGGAGCTCTCCTCCACGCGGCTGGGGCGCACCGTGTCCTCGATCCGCGCGCCGATCGGCGGCCGCGTGAAGCTGCTCAACGCCAAGAAGGACGATGAGATGACCACCGTGCAGAAGCAGTACGGCGCGCTGGCGGTGATCTCCAGCGACGGGCGGATGCGCGTGAGCGTCCCCGCCCCGGAGGGCTACGTCGCGCCGGAGGACGCGCAGTCGCTCAAGGTGCGCATCGGCGACAACGTGGAGACCGGCTCGCTGCTGGCCGCCGATGCGCAGGAGCTGACGGTGCTGATCCCCAACGATATATACGACCCCGGCGCGCTGGCCACGGTATCCAGCGCCGAGGGCGTCGAACTGGGCACCGGCACGCTGGCCATCAACAAGCCGGTGGTGGTGACCGGCGTATCGGGCAAGATCAAGAACGTCGACGTGAAGGAAAACGACAAGGTCAACACGCAGGATCGGCTCTTCACGCTGGACGACGACACCCTCTCCGCCGACGCGGAGAAGAAGCTGATCGAGCGCGACCAGCTCCAGCGCAAGGTGGACGATACCCGCGAGAAGATTTCGCGGCTGGAGATTCGCGCGCCGATCGACGGCATCGTGGCCAACTTCACGCTGCGCGAGGGCGCGGCGGTGCAGGACGGCCAGCAGATCGCCACCGTGATCCAGACCGACCGCGCCAAGGTGCGCCTGTCGGTGGATGAGCTGGACGTGGCCGCCGTGCTGCCCGCGCAGCCCGCGAAGATCAAGGTCGACGCCATCCCCGGCAAGGTATACGAGACCACCGTGGAGCGCGTGCTGCCGGTAGGAACCCGCGCCAACGATATCACCAACTATGACGTGCTGCTCTACCTTGCCGCGCAGGATAACATGCTGCCGTACATGTCGGTCTCCGGCGATATCACGGTGGCCACGGCCGAGGGAACGCTGCTGATCCCCACCGCCGCGCTGCAGAGCGTCGGCGAGGAAAAGTATGTGCTCATCGCGCCTAGCGACGCCGATCTGGTCAACTACAACGCCAGCCGCAGAACGTCCGGCTTCGGCATGATGGCCAGCATGGGGGGCAAGACCTACGACGTGAGCGCCATCGAGGCCATCGCGCCGCACCTGATGCGCCGCGTGGAAGTCGGCCTGGTTTCCGGCGAATATGCGCAGGTGGTTTCCGGCTTGCAGGAGGGTGAGCAGGTGGTGCTGCCGCGCACCGGCAACAACCCCTTTAGCGCGATGATGCGCAGCAACGGCGGGCAGGGGGGCGGCATGTAATGATCGAGCTGGAACGCATCAGCAAGCGGTACCAGATGGGCGGCGAGATCGTTACCGCGCTGGACGCGGTGAATCTGGCCATCGGGGATCATGAATACGTGGCCATCATCGGCCCCTCGGGCAGCGGCAAGTCGACGCTGATGAACATCATCGGCTGCCTCGACACCGCAGACGATGGAACCTACCGGCTCGACGGGCAGGACATCACGCGCTACACCGCGCGCCAGTTGGCCACCATCCGCAACAAGAAGGTCGGCTTCATCTTCCAGCAGTTCAACCTGCTGCAAAAGCTGACCGCCTATGAGAATGTCGAGCTGCCGCTGATCTATCAGGGCATGGGCATGGGGGAGCGCCGCGCCCGCGTGACCGAGGCGATGGAGCGCGTCGGCCTGAAGGATCGCATGCGCCACCGCCCCAACCAGCTCTCCGGCGGACAGCAGCAGCGCGTGGCCATCGCGCGCGCGCTGGTAACCCGCCCGTCGCTGATTCTGGCCGACGAACCCACCGGCAACCTCGATTCCAAGACCAGCATCGAGATTATGGAGATGCTGCGCCAACTGCACGAGGCGGGCAACAGCATCGTGCTGATTACCCACGATCCGGGCATCGCCGCGCAGGCGCCCCGGCGCGTGCGCATCGCCGACGGCCGCCTCACCGAGGAGGGCGGGCGAGAGGGCGATAGCTGGGGCATGCCGGTTTCGATGCCCGCAAGTCCCGCCGGAGGGGAGGGGTACATGTGAACATCCTGCAATCGATTAAGATGGCTTTCGCCGCCATCAATGCCAACAAGATGCGCTCCTTCCTGACGGTGCTGGGCGTCATCATCGGCGTGGTGGCGGTGGTGGTGCTGACCTCGCTGGGGCAGGGCGCGCTGGATCAGGTCTCCGGCCAGATTCAGGACATGGGTACCAACATGCTGATGGTCACCGTCGGCACGACGCGCTACACCGGCATCGATGTGGACACGCTGCACGGCTTGGTCGGCAAGGACGGCATCACCGCCGTCAGCCCCCTCGCCAGCGGCAACATGACCGCCAAGGCCGGTACCGAGACCTTTAAGGTCAGCGTCGAGGGCGCGGAGCCGGAATTCTTTGCGATCCGCAAGATGCGGGTAGAGCATGGCCGCGAGCTGGGCGTCGCGGACGAGGAACAGCGCCTGCCCATGGCGGTGATCGGCGTGGAGGTGGCGGACGAGCTGTTCGGCACGCGCAATGTGCTGGGCAACACGCTATCGCTAGCCGGACACGAGCTGACCATCGTCGGCATATTGGAGGAGCAAGGCACTAGCATGATGGGCTCGGAGGACGCGCGCGTCATCATCCCCTTCTCGCTGGCGCAGCGCGTGCTCAAGCAAAAGGACATCACCGCCTTCTTCGTCTCCACCGAATCGGAGGAGATCATCGACGAGGCGGAGCAGGCGCTGCATCGCTTCATGAAGGCGCGCACCACCGACGACGAGGATTACTCGCTTATCAACCAATCCAGCATTCTGGACATCTTCAACACCACCACCGCCACGCTGACGCTGATGCTCGGCGGCATCGCGGGCATCGCACTGCTGGTAGGCGGCATCGGCATCATGAACATCATGCTGGTTTCCGTAACCGAGCGCACGCGCGAGATCGGCATCCGCAAGGCCATCGGCGCGCAGCGCAGCGCCATCCTGCTGCAGTTCTTGATCGAAGCGGTGGTGCTTTCGCTGGCGGGCGGTCTGCTGGGCGTTGGCTTCTCTTATTTGATACTGGCCGTGTTAAAGGGGCCGATCAACATGCCGGGACTGACGGTGTCGCTGGGCAGCCTGCAATTGGCGCTAATCTTCTCCACGGTGATCGGCATCGCCTTCGGCATCTACCCGGCCAACAAGGCCAGCAAGCTTAAGCCGATCGACGCGCTGCGGTACGAGTAAGAAAATTTGGGTTATACAAAGCAAGTCGCCACGCTGAGCAGTGCCAGCGTGGCGGCTTTTGTGTTATCCGTTATCGTGTGCTGCGTCTGAGTCCGCCTTGGTGCAATGAATGGTGCCGGGGGGATGCTGAACCGGCGCGTAGATGGAATATAGCTTGATCGGCTCGCAGCTGGTATTGACTAGGTTATGCCACGTTCCAGCCGGGACAAAAATTGCGAAGCCCGCCGAAACGTTCTTTTGATAGGACAGATTGTTTTGTGAGCTGCCCATCATAACCCGGCCTTCACCCTCCTCGATGCGGAGGAATTGATCCAAGTTATCGTGCATTTCCAGGCCGACTTCTCCGCCCGGAGCGATGCACATCAGGGTGAGCTGCAGGTGCGGTCCCGTCCAAATCGCCCTACGGAAATAGGGGTTTTTCAAGGTAGCTTTTTCAAGATCCACCGCAAAGGGGCCGGGGCCGTAATCCTCGCCGATGGTATTGCAGCGAGCGGTGCAGCAAGGCGGGTCGGCCTGAGCGCAGGGATCCGGGCACCGCCAAGGGCAGCAGCTGTCAGCATCGGATCGCCAAAAACCCATAAGGTGCTCCTTTCTGGCGACGCATAAAAATGGCCGCAAAGAAAACAGAATACCGGGAGCGCGCGCCTCTCGCCGAGGTGCTGAAACGCTTCCCGGTATTATGATATGTGCCATATGTGTAAGAAGGGCGGAAGGATATCACCCCGCGTCTTTCGACACATCTACCCATGCCAGCGCGTTGGCGCATTCGAACAGCTCCTCACAGCTCAGCTCGATGGCGCTGTTGGCGCTGCCGCAGGCCGGAAATACCGTGTCGAACCGCTGCATGGAGCGATCCAGATAGACCGGGATCGCCGGGTCGATGGCGAACGGGCAGACGCCGCCTACCTCGTGGCCGATCAGCTCCGGCACCGTCTCAAAGGGCAGCATCTTGGCCTTCATGCCGAAATAGGCCTTAAACTTGGCGTTGTCGATCTTTTGATCGCCGGCGGTGAGCACCAGCAGGCAGCCGCCCTCGCCGTCGCGCTGAAAGGACAGCGTCTTGGCAATGCGCGCCGGTTCCACGCCGACGGCGGCGGCGGCCAATTCCACCGTGGCGCTGGAGGCGTCGAACTCGCGCACCCGCCCGCCCATGCCGCGCGCCGAAAAATATTGTCGAACCGCTTCGATGGCCATGGCGCTATTCCTCCTCCGCGTAAAGATCCAGATCGGCTTCCCCTGCCTGCGCAGGCGGCGCCCATCCTTCCGGCGCGGTGCGCGCGGAGGAGAACCACGGGCAGCCGTCGCGCAGCCATTGCGCGCGCCAGGCGGCAAAGGCGGCTTCGCGGTCGGTGCCTTCATCCAGCCCGAACTCGAAGCCGCAGCAGGGGCAGATTTCGTAGGAGCCGACGCCGCGATCATCGTAGGGGGCTTCGTAAAGCCCCGCATAGCGGCAGACCGGGCAAGTAAAATCCATAAGCTCGCCTCGCTTTATCGCACGCGTTATTTTACCAATTTTCCCGGCTGGCGGTCAAAGTAAGCTTGGCCGTCGTCGGGCTTGAAGAAGGTCTTGGTGGTGCCGTCGCGGTTGTATGCGCCGAAGGCTCCTGTGTCGGCGTCGTACACGCGCAGGGTGCCGTTGTCGTTCTTCACCTGAAAATCGCCGCGGGCAAGATACAAGGCATGCGCCGCAAGCGCATAGTCCTCGGGATCTGTTGCGCCAAAATCCGCCCCGTGCCGGTCGAAGTGATCCTGCAGGGTGCTCGGGTTGCCCCAGTATAGCCCGGATTGCGCGGCTTCGACGGGCTGCGCGCTCTGCTGCGCATCCTTGGGCAGCGCGTAGCGGTTGAGCAGCACGAGCAGTACCGCCACCACGGTAATCAGCACGCGGGACAAGGGTTTTTTCGACAGCACGGGCATACCTCCCTGAGTACGTAATGATTGCGGTCAATGATTGCGGTGATTGTTCAGGCCGCGCCCCTGCGCTCCAGCACCACTTGGACGGTTTTGAACAGGATCCTGCTGTCCAGCGCAAGCGACCAGGAATCGATGTACTCCAGATCCATGCGCACAACCTCGTCAAAGCTGGTGATGTCGTTGCGGCCGCTGATCTGCCAGATGCCGGTCAGGCCGGGGCGGAAGCTCAGGCGACGCTTTTGCAGGTGGTTATAGTGCTTGTATTCGTCCAGCGTGGGCGGGCGCGTGCCTACTAGGCTCATATCGCCGCGGAGCACGTTCCAGAACTGCGGCAGCTCATCCAAGCTGGTTTTTCGCAGAAATTTGCCGATCTTGGTGATGCGCGGATCGTCCCGCATCTTGAAGAGCAGCCCGTCCATTTCGTTCTCCGCCAGGAGGGAAGCCTTGCGCGCCTCCGCGTCGCGGTACATGCTGCGGAACTTGTACATGCGGAAGGTGCGCCCGTTGCGCCCGACGCGCTGCTGGGAGAAGAACACAGGGCCGGGGGATTCGAGCAGGATCGCCGGGGCGATAAACAGCGTAAACAGCACAGTGAACGCCACGCCCACCAACCCGCCGAGGATGTCGGTCAGCCGCTTGAGCAGCAGCAGGCGCACGTCGAACAGCCGCGTGGTGAAGGCGACGACGTTAAAATCGCCGAACTGGTAGACGCGCTTGATGTCGTTCAGGCCGGTGTCGATGGCTTGGATTTCCAAGTTGACGACGATGCCGGTCATTTCCAGATTCACGATTAAATCGCGCAGCGCCTCGCCACGCTCCAGCAGCGCGCCGGGCAGGATCAGCGCCTCGTCGACCACGTGCGCGGTGGTGTACTCGAGATAGGTGCGCAGCGTGGCCACCACCGGTACGCCGCCGATGCAGCTTTCAGCCTCGTCCGCGTCGATGAGCACCACGCCCACCAGCACGCTGCGCCAATCGCTGGCGGTCACCACGCGCCGCACGGCTTGCTCGGCGGCGCTTTGCTCTACGAACAGCAGCACATGCGGCGCGAGCGACTGATCGTGCCGCGTGCCGCGGTTATAGAGGCGCTTGACCAGCAGGTGCGCCGTGTACTGCAGGGCGGTGTTGACGGCGGCGAGCAGCGCCAGCGTCATGCGGGAAAGGTTGATCTCGCTCTTGGTGATGAAGCTGTACACCGTAAGGCTGGCGAAGATGCACAGATTGACGAGCAGCGTGCGCTTGAGCACCGCGGCCGGGCCGGAGCGGATCAGCCGCTCAAAATCGTTGAGCGCATAAAAAAAGGCGGCGGTGATGAATACCAATATGGTAAGAACCTCGGGGAAGGATACGTATTCGATAAAAGGTCCGAGCCGTCCGTACCGGATCAGCCCGGCCAGCAGAAAGCTGCAAACAACCAGCACGCAATCGAGCATGCACAGGAAAAAGGTGTTCATCTGGTTGCGCTTTTTGTACATAACATGCCACCTGCTTTTGAGATATGTATTGGACGTGCGCGCGCTTGAAACCAGCAAAAGTATAACATTTTTATAGGGGAGTGTAAAGGCGGGGCGGAGCGCTGGAGATTTTTGCAGAAAACCTTGACAAATCGCGGGGCGCATGCTATTCTATGCGAGCAACAAGCAGAAGCTACCCGCTTCTCACCCGGCGACATGCGTCAGCGCGGGTCACGACCGAGAGCTTTCCCTGTGTCCCGTTTGGGCTGGGCGAAAGTGTATGAGCGTGTTTTGGAGTGGGTGGATTCGCCCACTCTTTTCTATTTTGCAGGAGGTGCGTCGATATCAGCATGGATCTGATGATTAACGAAGGGATTCGCGATCGCGAGGTGCGCGTGATCGACCAGAACGGCGGCCAGTTGGGCGTTATGCTCACCGTGCGCGCGCTGGAGCTGGCGGAGCAGGCCCAGATGGACCTGGTAAAAATCGTGCCCAACGCACAGCCGCCGGTGTGCAAGATGATGGATTACGACAAGTACCGCTTCGAGCAAGCCAAGAAGGAACGCGAAATCCGCAAGAATCAAAAGGTCGTCACCCTCAAGGAAGTGCAGCTCTCCGCCACCATCGAGGAAAACGATGTGCTCACCAAGACGAAGAATGCGCTTCGCTTCCTTGCCGAGGGCGATAAGGTGAAGGTATCGATCCGCTTTCGCGGGCGTCAGATCACCCACTCCGAAGTCGGCCTGCGCGTGATGCAAGATTTCATCAAGCGCGTGGAAGACGTGGCGGTGGTGGAACGCCGTCCTTTGCTGGAAGGCCGACACATGATTATGATTCTGGCCCCTAAGGATCCGGCCAAGGAGGCCAAAGCCCCCAAGGAAAAAGTCGAAAAGACCGAAAAGGTCGCAAGCCCTGAAAAGCAAGAAAACCAAGCGCCGGTCGCCAAGGCCTGACGCTTCGGAGAGGAGGAGCCCCCATGCCCAAGCAAAAAACCCACCGCGGCGCCGCCAAGCGCCTGTCTTTGACCAAGTCCGGTCTCATCAAGCGCGCCAAGGCGTATAAGAGCCACATCCTCAACAAGAAAACCACCAAGCGCAAGCGCAACCTGCGCAAGGGTACCTATGTACACGCCAGCGAGGCGAAGGTCATCAAGAAGCTCATTCCGTACAAATAAGCGGTCTGCAAGGAGGGATAACCCATGGCTCGTATCAAAGTGGCAGTACATGCCCATAAAAAGCGCAGAAAGATCATGAAGCTGGCCAAAGGCTACTGGGGCGCTAAGTCCACGCAGTACCGCGCCGCCAGCGAACAGGTGCGCCGCTCCCTGCGGTACGCCTATATCGGCCGCAAGCTCCGCAAGCGCGACTTCCGCCGCCTGTGGATCACCCGCATCAACGCGGCGGCCCGCCTGAGCGATATGTCCTACAGCACGTTCATCAACGGCCTCAAGCGTTCGGGCATCACCGTCAACCGCAAGATGCTCGCCGACATGGCGGTCAACGACGCGGCGGGATTCGCCCAGCTCGTCGAGATGGCGAAAAAGGCTTGAAAAAGCCGAACTGATTAAAAAAAAGCCCTCACGGCTCCATTTGGCCGTGAGGGCTTTTGCTTGCGTGTTAAACCGTCTCGGCAAGCAGCGCCTTCTCCCGCTTGTGGAACACCAGCTTGCCGTCCTCCAGCTTGCCCTCCACCGAATCGCCTAGCGCGATGCGCCCGGCGAGGATCTCCTCGCTCAGCGCGTCCTCCACCATGCGCTGGATGGCGCGGCGCAGCGGGCGCGCGCCGAACTGTGCGTCGAAGCCCTCCTTGGCGAGGAACTGCACGGCGTCCTGCTCGATGGTCAGGTGTACGTCGCGCTCGGCGAGGCGTTTCACCACCTGCCCCAGCATCAGCTTGGCGATGGCGTCGATGTGCTCCTGCTCCAGCGGATGGAACACGATGATCTCATCCACGCGGTTGATAAACTCGGGGCGGAACAGGTTCTTGACCTCGGCCATGATGGTTTCCTTCATTTGCTCGTAGGTTCTTGCCTGCGCCACGGCGTCGCCCGCGGAATCGCCGAAGCCCATGCGGCGCTGGTTCATCAGCGCGTGCGCGCCGGCGTTGGAGGTCATGACCACGATGGTGTTCTTGAAATCCACGAGGCGCCCCTGCGAGTCGGTCAGGCGGCCGTCCTCGAGGATTTGCAGCAGGATGTTGAATACGTCGGGATGCGCCTTCTCCACCTCGTCAAACAGGATGACGCTGTAGGGCTTGCGGCGCACCTTTTCGGTGAGCTGGCCGCCTTCGTCGTGGCCGATGTAGCCCGGAGGTGAGCCGACCATGCGGCTGACGGCATGCTTCTCCATATACTCGGACATGTCGACGCGGATCACGGCGTCCTCATCGCCGAACATCGCCTCGCCCAGCGCGCGGCACAGCTCGGTTTTGCCCACGCCGGTGGGGCCGAGGAAGATGAAGGAGCCGATGGGGCGCTTGGGATCCTTGAGCCCGGCGCGGGCGCGGCGGATGGCGCGGGCGACGGCGCTGACCGCCTCGTCCTGCCCGATGACGCGCTGATGCAGCGTATCCTCGAGCTTGAGCAGGCGCTGCGACTCGTCTTCGGTGAGCTGGGTGACCGGGATGCCGGTCCAAGCGGCGACGATCTGCGTGATCTCGGCCTCGCCGACGGTTTCGCGATCGGCGTTGCGCTGATCCTCCCAGCCCTTGCGGAGCGCGTCCATCTCGGCGCGCACCGCCCGCTCCTGATCGCGCAGGCGCGCGGCCTGCTCGAAGTCCTGATGCTGTACCGCTTCCTCCTTCTCCTTGAGCACGGCGTCCAGCTTTTCCTGCACTTCCTTCATATCGGGCGGCGGGGTATAGGAGCGGATGCGCACGCGCGAGGCGGCCTCGTCGACCAGGTCGATGGCCTTGTCGGGCAGGAAACGGTCGGAGATGTAGCGGCTGGACAGCGTGACGGCCGCCTTGATGGCCTCGTCGGTGATGTGTACCTTGTGGTGCGCCTCGTAGCGGTCGCGCAGGCCGCTTAAGATGGCGATGGTTTCCTCCTGCGTCGGCTCGCCGACGGTGACGGGTTGGAAGCGGCGCTCGAGCGCTGCGTCCTTTTCGATGTGCTTGCGGTATTCGCTCAGCGTGGTTGCGCCGATGCATTGCAGCTCGCCCCGCGCCAGCGCGGGCTTGAGGATGTTGGCGGCGTCCATCGCGCCCTCGGCGCCGCCCGCGCCTACCAGCGTGTGCAGCTCGTCGATGAACAGAATGACGTTGCCTGCTTTCTTCATCTCGGCCAGCGCGTTCTTGAGGCGCTCCTCAAATTCGCCGCGGTACTTGCTGCCCGCCACCAGCGAGGCCAAATCCAGCGAAAACACGCGCTTGCCGCGCAGGTTCTCGGGCATATCCCCGGCGGCGATCATTTGCGCCAGCCCCTCGGCGATGGCCGACTTGCCCACGCCGGGCTCGCCGATCAGCACCGGGTTGTTCTTGGTGCGCCGCGAGAGGATTTGGATGACGCGCTCCACCTCGTTGGCGCGGCCGATTACCGGATCCAGCTCGCCGTTCTCGGCGGCACGGGTCAGGTCGCGGCCAAACTGGTCGAGCGTCTTGGTGTCGCTCTTGCCGCCCTGCGCGGAAGCGCCGCCCTCGCCGCCTTCGCCCTCCTCGGTGAGCTCCGCCAGCAGCTGCTCGCGGGCGACGCGCAGGTCGATGCCAAGATCGACTAGCACGCGTGCCGCCACGCCCTCGCGCTCGCGCATCAGCGCAAGCCACAGGTGTTCCGCGCCCACGTAGCTGTGGCCCAAGCCGCGCGCCTCGGTGAAGGCGGCCTCGAGGATCTTTTTGCTGCGCGGGGTGTAGCCGCGCAGCTCGTTGCCTTCGCCGCGGCCGATCAGGCCGAGCACGTATTCCTTGGCTGTGGCGGCGGTGACGTTTTGCAGAATCTTTTGCATGATGATGCCGGGGTCATCCATCAGCCCCAGCAGGATGTGCTCGGTGCCTACGTAGTCGTGGCCGAGCTCGCGGGCACTCTGCTCCGCGGCGGCCAGCGCGCGCTTGGCGCGCTCGGTGAAACGGTCAAAAATATTGCTCATAGCATGTACCTCCGTAAGTTTTCTTGCTTAACATTCGGCGCAGGTTTGGCGGATCAGCTCGGCGCGCGCTTGGTCGCGCTGTTGGGCGGTCATATCGCGCTTGGCGCGCTGGATCATGCAGGCTGGCTGTCCTTCATAGAGCAGCGCGTCCAGCTTCTTGAGCGGCAGATTTACCAGCGCCATCGCGGCGGCCAGCCGCACGTCGCTCCAGCGTTGCATGAACTCCTTGCTATCCATCCGCCGCGCGTGGGTGAACAGACCCACCGAGCGCATCAGCTGATCCTCAAGCGCGACGGAATCGCGCTCGTGCAGCGCCTGCCGTTGCTTGCGCTCCAGATCGGTGAGCTGCTTGGCGACGGCGGCGATGGTCTCCACAATCTCTTGCTCGGTGCGCCCCAGCGTGATCTGGTTGGATACCTGATAAAGGTTGCCCAGCGCCTCGCTGCCCTCGCCGTATAGGCCGCGAATCGTCAGCCCCAGCTTAGCGACGCCTTGGCTCACCGCGCCCATCTGCCCGGCCATGGTCAGCGCCGGGAGATGCAGCATCTCCGAGGCGCGCATGCCGGAGCCGGTATTGGTGGGGCAGGTGGTGAGGTAGCCGAGCTGCTCGTCGAAGGCGTACTGCACGCCTTGCTCGATGCGCTCATCGACGGCACGCGCCAGCGCCGCCGCCTCGGCGAGCTGATCGCCGGGCATCAGCGCTTGAATGCGCAGATGATCCTCCTCGTTGACCATAATGCTGATATGATCGTCCTGCCGGATCAGCGCGGCGGCGATGTCGGCGCGGCGGATCAGGTCGCGGCTAATCAGGTGGCGCTCCACCATGGCTTGCCGGTCCACCGGCGGCAGGTCGCTGAGCCGCACGAGGCGATACGCGTCGGCATCCTGCACCGAGGCCATCGCGTCGGTGGCGCGGCGCACCGACTCGGCGGCCCATACGTCGTTCATCATCGTAGGGAAGGGGATATCCTGATAGTTGCGCGCCAGCCGCACGCGGCTGGAGATCACGACGTCGTTTTGATGCTTAGGCATGCTCGTTCGCCTCCTTTGCCCCTGCCTGCGCGTGCGGTGCTTCGAGCTGGGACTGCAGCTCGCGCAGCTCGTCGCGCAGGGCGGCGGCGCGCTCAAACTCCTCCTGCTCGATGGCGCTTTGCATCTCGCGGCGCTTCTGCTCGATCTGGCGGCGCAGCTTGAGGCCGTCGCCCGCTGTGGCGGGGATGTGCCCCTCGTGCTGCAAGCGCCCGTGGATGCGCTGGAGCACCGGCGCGAGCTGCTTGCGGAAATCCTGATAGCATTGCGCGCAGCCCAGCATGCCGGTGCGCTGGAACTGGCTGAAGGGCATGCCGCAGCGCGAGCAGCGCGATTCGTTCTCCTTGGCGCGCGCGCTGCTCTCCAGCAGGCCGGAGAGCAGGCTGGACATGGTTTCAAAGGAAAAGGCGCCGTGCTCCTTGGCACAGTCGGCGCAGAGGTTGAGCTCGGTCTTTTCGCCGTTGACGACCTGGGTAAAATGGATGGCGGCTTCTTGCTGCCTGCATTGTTCACATAGCATGATGAATCACTCCTCTGGCAATCGCGGTTTTATTTTCGTTGGGTCAGCGCCAGTAGCATGCTGCGCAATATGGCAGCGCGAAGCGCATCCTTGATATTTAGCGGCAGCGAGATGGCCGCAGAGCTGGTGGCGGCGAGCATGAGCCGCGCCTCGGCGTCGTCGATCACGCCCTGCGCCCGGAGGCCGGAGACGATGGCAGCCGCTTCGGTTTCGGTGAGGCTGCTGCCGACGCGCTCGTTGGCTAGGTGCATCAGCTGCTCGCCTTCGTCGCACATCGCCACGCGGATGATGCGGATGTAACCGCCGCCGCCGCGCCGGGATTCGATGATGTAGCCGTGATCCGGCGTGAAGCGGGTGGAAAGCACGTAGTTGATCTGCGAGGGCGCGCAGCGGAAGTACTCCGCCAGCTCGTTGCGCTTGAGCTCGATCTGCGCTTGCTGCGCCGCTTCTTCCTCCAACAATTCTTTGATGAAGGCTTCGATGGTATCGCTGAGGGGAGGCGTGGTACTCACTCCTTTTTAGATGGGATCAAAAATTGACTTTGACTATCTTTGACTTACAATGACATTATAACGCCGCTGCGCTCCGAATGCAACAGATTTTGAAGATTTTCTCCCTACAGTCTGTGAAGCCCGGCGGCGGATGATGCGCGAATTTGGATGATGAAAATTTCTTTCGGTACTTCGCAAGCGCGGAACAGCGCGCCGCCGATGCCGTGCTATACTGTACATACCGTACGGAACCGAAAGGGGCGCATGCATGCAGAATGACGCGCTGTTTGAACAGGTTTTGACCTACATCGACGACCATCTGGGGGAACCCCTGAACATCGAAACGTTGGCGGCGGTGGCCGGATTTTCGCCCTACCACTTCTGCCGGGTGTTTCAGTGGCGCATTGGCTACCCCGCGATGGAGTACGTGCGCCATCGGCGATTGGCCTTTGCCGCCGCCGAGCTGGCCACCGACCGCCGGATATTGGACATCGCGATATCCTATGGCTTCGAAACGCATTCGGGCTTTTCTAAGGCATTCCGCCGCCGCTTCGGCAGCACGCCCGAGGCCTATCGCCTGCACGCGCGCTTTGAAATCCCCGCGCGCCCCTCGCTGCAAAAAATGCAACACTATTCAATCGGAGGTATCGTTATGGAACCTAAATTTGTTACGCTGCCCGCCATCCCTCTGGCCGGATACCTGCTCAAGACCACCAGTTCCGGCGGCCAAAACTACAATGCAATCCCCGCTTTCTGGCAGGCGTACATGACCGACGGGCGCATGCAAAAGCTGCACAGCCAGCCCTTCCTGAAGGAGCAAACCGAATACGGCGTAAGCTTTATGGCCGATGGGGAGGAGGGAGCGATCGATTACGTGATCGGCGTGGAGACGTTGCCGGGCGCGGAGATCCCCGCCGAGTTCCACCGCTGCGAGATCCCTGCCGCAACCTATGCCGTGTTCGCCACCCCGCCCAGCGACCGCAGCAACTTTGTGCAGAACATCCAAGGCGTTTGGCAGTACATCTACGGCGAGTGGTTCCCCACCGCCGGGTATGAGTTTGCCCCCGGCTGCGCCGATTTTGAGCGGTACGATGAGCGGTGCATGGGCGAGAGCGGGATGGTGTGCGAGATTTATTTGCCGGTGATCCGGGCCCAATAGGCAGAATATTGACAATATCATACAAATAATGTATACTGATATTGTTCATGTTGCCCTCGACCCGCAAGGAGCTGATCCGTATGAGGCAGGTTTTACTTCGCATTCTGGCACTGACGGCCATCCTCGCCCTGATGATCCTCTCGGCATTCGCAGCCGACGTTGTCGAGCTGCAGCTGGAAAAGATGGACGACATTCTGGACACCTTCATCGCCTTCCGGCTGCTCCCGGAGGGCAGCGCGCTGCCGGAGCCCAATGAGCGGCAGCCCACGGCGGACACCTACCAGACCTCCTACCGCTTCAACGAATATCTGGACGTTACCGTATTGAGCGATTTTAAGGAAGGTACCTCCAGCTACCAGCTTTCGATCGCCATGTCCGGCGCCCCGGACGACTTGGATACCCGCGCGCTATACGCCGCATTCGCGGCAAACTGCAACCATACCGAGGCGCTCACCCCCGAAGCGGCGCGCGCGCTGATCGAGGAACTCTACGAGCAGAAGACCGTGGGGGACGGATATACCGAATATGTTCTGGAGCGGGATGGGTATACCTACGAGGCTTTCTATAGCCACTCGGATTCGGAAGTGCTCTTCGACGTCATCATCCATTCGGAGCAATAAACCAGAGAAAAACCCACAAAAAGCCCGCAAAAAAGGAAGGCACAGCGCCTTCCTTTTTTGCGGAATCCGAAAGGATCAAGAGGAGGATCTGCCCTCATCCTCGGTTGCCCGGCGCTCAAACGCCTCCAAATACTTGGCCACCGAGCGCGTCATCTCCCGCGCGAAGTCCGAATCGTACTTGCGGCGGCAGAACGCTTGCATCCATTCCTCGTGGGATTTCTCCCGGTGCTCGTGGCGCAGCATGCCGCGCAGCTGCGCGCCGTCCAGCCGCCGGTAGCGGTTCTCGTGCAACAGATAACCTAGATCGCAGCGCTCCGGTTTGGGGCGCTGCTTTTGTTGCTCCGTCGGATAGCCGAACACCAGCATCGCCGCCGGAAACACATAGTCGGGCAGGCCGAGCAGCGCGCGGTGCTCCTCGCAGCGCTCCATCACGTCGCCGATGTAGCAGGAGCCGATGCCTAGGCTTTCGGCGGCGGTGACGGCGTTTTGCGCGGCGATGCAAGCGTCGCTGACCGCCAGCAGCAGATCGCCGACGCCGGGGGCACGCGGCGCGCAGCCCGCTTCAATGAAGGCGTCGTACCAGCGCTGGCAGTCGGCGAGGAAGATCAGCACCATCGGCGCTTGCGCGATAAAGGGTTGACCGTCACAGGTTACAGAAAGGCGCTGCTTGAGCGCAGGATCGGTGATGTGCAGCAGGGTGTAGAGCTGCTGGTTTCCGGCCGAGGGCGCGGCCATGGCGGCGAGGCAGATCGCCTCCCGCGCCGCCGGGGAGATATCCCTCGGCTCAAACACGCGCACCGACTTGCGGGCGTGCAGCGCGCGGAGGATCTCGTTGGTTTCGGTTGTTGTGCTTTCCGTCATGCCGCTCATCGTCCGGTCATCACGTTTGCGGCGCGCGCGGCTTCGGCGAGGATTTTTTCTTTGTCCAGCGTCGGGTACTCGCCGTCGCGGTACACGATGCGGCCATCGACCATCGTCATGCGCACGTCACTGCCTTGCGCGGCGTAGACCAAGTTAGCCGCCGGATCGATGCAGGGCACGAGATGCGGCGCGCCTGCGTCCAACAGCACCAGATCGGCATGCCAACCGGGCAGCAACAGGCCCACGTTTTCAAAGCCCATGCCGCGCGCGCCGTTTGCCGTGGCCATCGCCAGCACCTGCGCGGGGGAGACCAGCGTCGGATCGCCGCCGACGCCCTTGTGCAGGATGCCGGTAAGCTTGACTTCCTCCCAGAGGTTGAGGGTGTTGTTGCTGGCGGTGCCGTCGGTGCCCAGCGCTACGCGGATGCCCAATTCCTGCATGCGCGGCAGCGGCATTACGCCGCTGGCCAGCTTAAGGTTGCTGACCGGGTTATGCGCCACTGTCACCTGCTTTGCGGCGAGCAACGCCAAGTCGTCCTCGTCGCACCATACGCAGTGGGCGGCCAGCACCGGCACGTCGAGCAATCCCATGTCGGCGAAGTACCGCGTGGGGGAGCGGCCTTCGTGGCGCTGCTTGCAGCCCTCGGTTTCGGCTTGGGTTTCGGAGATGTGTACGTGGATGATCGCGCCCAGCCGCTGCGCCGCCTCGACGTGCGCGCGAACCGAAGCGTCGGTGTTGGTATACTCGCCGTGGGTGCCGATGCCGACGCGGATGCGCCCGTCGGCGGCGTTGTGGTACTGCTCGAACAGCGCCACGTTCTCGGCCAGCCGCTCGCCGTTGTCGCCGAAGGCGATCAGGCCGCGCGTCAGCAGCGCGCGCGATCCGGCCTCGATCGCCGCCTCGGCCACGGCATCCATATAGAAGTATTGATCGGCAAACGCGGTGACGCCGAAGCGGAACTGCTCCAACAGCCCCAGCTGCGCGCCGACGCGCGCGAAGTCGCTGGTCAGCTTTTCCTCGGCGGGCCACACGGCGTTCTCCAGCCAATCCTGCAGCACGCGGTCGCTGCCGACGCCGCGCAGCAACGTCATCGAAAGATGCGTGTGCGCGTTGGTCAGGCCGGGCATCAGCACGCCGCCGCGCCCGTCGATGCGCTGCTCGGCGGCGAAGGAGGGCGCGTCCGCCTTGGCTCCGGCGTAGGCGATCAACGCGCCGTCGACCTGCACGCAAGCCTCGGCGATCCACCGCTCGCCGGTGAACAGCAGGACGTTATCGATGGATGTGCGCATATCAGGCCTCCCAGCTGGAGAGGTAGTCGGCCTGTTCCTTGCTCAGCTTGTCGAGCTTCATGCCCCAGTTGGCCAGCTTGAGCTCGGCCACGCGCCGGTCGATCTCGCGCGGCACCGGATACGTATCAGGCTTGAGGCCGCGCCCGTGCTGGGCGATATGCCGCGCGCACAGCGCCTGCAGCGCAAAGCTCAGATCCATAATCTCGGCGGGGTGGCCGTCGGCGCAGGCGAGGTTGACCAGACGGCCTTCGCCCAGCAGGTATACCTTGCGCCCATTGGGCAGCAGGTAGCCCTGAATGTTGTGGCGCGCCTGCCAGCTCTCCTTGGCGTAGGCGCGCAGCTTTTCGGCGGCGACCTCCACATCGAAATGCCCGGCGTTGCTCAGGATCGCGCCATCCTTGAGCAGCGGGAAGTGCTCGCTGGAAATGACATCCTTGCAGCCGGTGACGGTGCAGAAGAAATCGCCCAGCGGCGCGGCTTCGGCCATCGGCATCACCTCGAAACCGTCCATCACCGCCTCGATGGCCTTGACGGGATCGACCTCGGTGACGATGACGCGCGCGCCCAGCCCCTTGGCGCGCAGGGCAACGCCGCGCCCGCACCAGCCGTAGCCCGCGACCACCGCCACCTTGCCGGCGACGATGAGGTTGGTGGTGCGCACGATGCCGTCCCACACCGATTGGCCGGTGCCGTAGCGGTTATCGAACAGGTGCTTGCAGTCGCCGTCGTTGACGGTCATCATCGGGAAATTCAGCTGCCCGGCCTTGGCGCGCGCCTGCAGGCGCAGCACGCCGGTGGTGGTTTCCTCGCAGCCGCCGAGCAGGTTTTCGGCAAGCTCCTTGTGCGTGGTATGCAGCAGTTGCACCATATCGCCGCCGTCGTCGATGATGATGTGCGGCTTGGTGGCCAGCCCCTTGAGCAGGAAATCCTCATATTCCTCGGGGGTGCAATTGTGCCAAGCGAACACCGTGATGCCCGAGGCGGCCAGCCCGGCGCACACCGCATCCTGCGTGGAGAGCGGATTGGAGCCCATCGCATACACCTCGGCGCCGCCGCGCGCCATCACCTGCGCGAGGTACGCGGTCTTGGCCTCCAGATGCACCGACACCGCGACGCGCAGCCCGGCGAACGGCTTTTCCTTCTCGAACTCCTCGGCCAGCGTGCTGAGCACCGGCATGTGCGCCGCCGCCCATGCGATCTTCTGGCGGCCTTCCTCGGCGAGGGCGGGGTTGCGGATGATGCTTTCCATACTGTCTCTCCTTTGGTATTTGATAGTTTTTTATCTTGTGATCTGCGGCAGCGTATTGGTGAGCGCGGGCTGGACGATGACCACCGGCCTCGGGGTGGGCGCCTTGGTGGGCGCGGGGGATGCCGTGGGCTGCTCGGTGGGCGCCGGAGAGGGGCTCGGCGTTGGCGTGGACACCGGCGCAAGCGTAGGCTCCGGCGTGGGGGTTTCGGTTGGTTCCGGCGTACGGGTTGGCTTGGGTGTGGCGGTCGGCTCCGGCGTGGGCGTGGGCTCCGGGGTCGGCGTTGGGGTCGGCGTGGGCAGGATGCCGCCCAGCGTCTCGCCCTGCAATTGCGCCAGATAATATTCGAGCGGTATGCCCAGTTCATAGATCTTGGTGGCGTGCTCGACGCCCACGTAGCGCAGGTGCCACGGCTCGGGGTTGTAGCCGGTCACTTTCTCCCAACCCTTTTGATAGCGGACGATGTAGCCGAAGCGGTGCGCGTTCTCGGCCACCCAAGCGCCCTCCTTGGACTGGCCGAAATCGCTGACCAGCCCGAGCTTGACGGTGCTTTCGCCGGAGATGTCCATCACGAAGCCGCTCTGATGCTCGGAGTAGCCCGGCGGGGCGACCCACTTCTTGGCGGAATCGCCGCTCTGGCCGACGCGGCGCTCGTAGATGGCGCTCTGCGTGCCCGAGGAACGGTAGCCCGACACGCCGTAGAGCAGGTGTCCCTCCAGCGCGGCGGCGTCAAAAAGCTGCTCCAAGGCGGCGGCAGCCTCGGGGCGCAAATAGAGATTGCTTTCGATGCCCTTCTTGGAGGGCTCGATATCGGGCAGCACCAGCACCGGTGGGTGCGCCGCCGATTTATAATCTTTGTTAATCAGCACCAGCGTATCGTAAGGATCGGCGTGGGGGAGCGCCGCGCCCCATCCGCCGTAGAGCATGCTGCCGCTGAGGATCAGCGCCAGCCATGCGCGCAAAAGTTCAAGCATGCGGTCGGTTCCTCCATTTATATCGGATCATGTACAGGGTATTATAGCACAGATTGACCCGATTGGCGCAGGGAGAATTTACGCTTTCTCCGGCATCGGCCGCAGCGCGCCCTCGCCCAGCTTCTGCACGAGCCGATCGCGCAGCGCGTCGTCGAGCATGGCGATGATGTGCGTACCCTCGGCCTCGTAGGTCTCCTCCAGTACGCGGCCGCCGTCGTGCAATTGCGAGAGCAGGCCGCTTTGCCCATAGGGGATCAGCAGGCAGGTGGGGCGTTGCAGCTTGTGCAGGTGGGCGGCGACGGCCTCCATCAGCGCGTCGATGCCCGCATCGCCCGCGGCGCTGATGGCCAGCGCGCCGGGCCAGTGCAGCGCAAGCTCCTCCACGCGCTCCGGCGCGCACAGATCGCGCTTGTTGAGCACATCGATGCGCGGCTTGTCGGCGCTGCCGAGGGTGGCCAGCACCTCGTTGACCACGGCATGCTGGCGTTCCAGCTCCGGCGAGGCGGCGTCGGACACCACCACCAGCAGGTCGGCCAGCGTGGCCTCCTCCAGCGTGGAGTGGAAGGCCTTGACCAGCGTGTGTGGCAGCTTGTTGATAAAGCCGACGGTGTCCACCAGCAGGAAATCGCCTCCCTGCGGCAGGCGCACGCTGCGGGTTACCGGATCCAGCGTGGCGAACAGCTTATCCTCGGCCAGCACGCCCGCGCCGCTGAGGCGGTTGAGCAGCGTGGACTTCCCAGCGTTGGTGTAGCCCACCAGCGCCACCACCGGCACCTCGTTGCGCTGGCGGCGGGCGCGGCGCAAATCGCGCTGCTTGCCCAGCTCCTCCAACTCGCGCGAGAGGTCGGTGATGCGGCGGCGGATGCGGCGGCGATCCAGCTCCAGCTTGGTTTCGCCGGGGCCGCGCGCGCGCAATCCCGCGCCGGAGCCGATGCGTGACATCACCAGACCGTAGCCGATCAGCCGCGGCAGCTGGTAGTTGAGCTGCGCCAGCTCGACCTGCAAGCGCCCCTCGCGCGACTGCGCGCGCTGGGCGAAGATGGCGAGGATCAGCACGGTGCGATCCACCACCTCTGCGCCGCCGAGGATTTCCTCCAGATTGCGGGTCTGCGCGCCGGAAAGCTCGGCGTCGAAGATCACCATGGTGGCGTCTTGCCCTTGGCAGAGCAGCGCCAGTTCCTCGGCTTTGCCGCTGCCGATGTAGGTGGCTTTATCGGGCTTCTCGCGCTTTTGCAGCAGGCTGCCGATCACCTGAATTCCGGCGGTATCGGCCAGCCGCGCCAGCTCGGTCAGCGATTCCTCGCCCTCCACGCCCACCAGAATGGCGCGCTGCACCGCCTCATCCTGCGTGTTGGCCTGCTCGCCCTCCATCACGCGCTGCTCGCTGCGCAGGATTTCGGCCATCCACTCCTCCTGCGGGATGCGCGAGGGCTTCACCGGCTCGAGCACGATGGGCTGCGGCACGCCGCCCACCCGCTCGCCGAGGAAGGCCGCTTGCACGCCGGTGGCCTCGCCGTTCATCACGCCGATGGCGGCCATCGCATCGAAGCGCAGCGTTTTGAGCGCGCTGAGATCGACGTCGGAAAGGTAGGGGCTGCCGCCCGGATGCGTGTGGATGCAGCGCACCATGGCGAGGCGCTGCAAATTACGGCGCTGGTGCATGTCGGAAAGCGGCACGCTCTCCAGCCCGCCGATGGTGATGTCCAGCACTTCGCCGCCGCGCGAGAGGTAGACCGAGATCTCGCGGTTGATGGCGCAGCTGACCTCGGCCAGCTTGCGCATCAGTTCGAGCGGCAGGAATTGATCCTCCGGGATCTCCAGCTCGTACAGGGTATCCAGCGCGTCCAGCGTGGATTTGCGGACGCCGTCGGTGTTGCCGTGAATCATAGTACCTCCGTTGATGTGGTTCTTGTTGGATGAGTCGTTGTGTTTGCATAAAATTCTGGGCAGGCCCCGAAGGTTTCCAAGGGGCGATCGGAAAGCCCCTTGGTCGCCCTTCGCAAAGGGCGAAATCCCTTTGCGAGCAGGGTTTCGTGCCTGCAGGCACGACCTAAGGGCTTTCCGGTCGCCCTTAGGGATCCTTCGGGGGCGATATCAAGCAGGATTGTCGTCAGAAGCTGGAGCTGCCAGCAGCGACGCCAGCGCCAGCGGGAAAGCGGGTACCAAGCAATAGAAATAACGAAAGATCACCGTCTCGGTCATCAGCAGCATGGTGCCGAAGCAATAGCAGAGCAGCGGCAGCACCAGCAGCAGCGCAGGCGCGCCTACGCGCGGCAGGCGCAGGTTGAGCGCCAGCAGCAGGAGCAGGATCAGCACGCCGGGGTTCCACGCAAACGGCGCAAACGGCAGCTCGGCGCTGTGCCGGGCGATGCCGCCCAGCGCGCGCTGGAGGAAAGCGCTGCCCTTGGTCTCAAAGCCGAAGGGATAGCCGCGCTCCACGAACGGCGTCAGGCGCCACTGCGCGTCGACCCAAGGCTGCATCACCATCGTCCACATGCGCCCCAGCGCCTCGAACCCGGCGCGCGGGTCGGCGGCGTAGGCCTGCGCGGCGAAGCGCAGCATGGTGGGCAGCGGCACCGACACCACGACATCGGCGTTGACTCGCCCCTTCATTTCATACCAATCGCCCAGCGCGTAGTGCTTTTGCCAAACCTCCAGCGGCGCGGCGGCGGTCAGGTAGGCGTACACCTCCGGCGGCAGCGCCTCGGGGCTATGCACGATGACGTTGCCCATCACCACCATCGCCAGGCTGCAAGAGGTGTCCAGCATCGTCTCCTTGGGATCGCGGCGCTGCACTTGCAGCGCATCGTAAAGCGGCCCGCGAATCAGCCCGAACAGCGCGCAGGCGCACAGCGCCGCGGCCAGCACGCGCCTCCATTGGGCGCGATAGGTCAGCAGCAGCGCCAGCGCGGGCAGCGCCAGCAGCAGGCCGTTTTGGCGCAGGATGCTGGCCAGCGCCGCCGAAACGCCCAGCATCAGCACATGCAGCGGGCGGCGAAGCCACTGCCCGCGCGAGAGCGCGATGTCCAGCAGCTGGCTGCACAGCCAAAGCGCCGCCATGGCGAAGGCGCAGTCCTTCCAGAGAAAGAGCAGGGTATTGCCGGTGGTGGGCACCAGCGCCACGTAGAGCACCGAGCAGATCCACACCCAGCGCGGCAATCCCCAAGCGTGCATCTGCGCCGCCATATAGCCGACCTGCAGGCTGAAAATCAAGAGCTGCACCGCGATCACAAAGGAGGGGTGGTTGACGATCTTGGCCAGCGCGGCGATGAGCAGCGTGTGCAGCGCCGGATGCCAATCGTCGAACACGCCGCTCTGCACCTGCCCCCATTGGTTCTGCCCATCGGCGGAGAGGCCGCCCGGCCAGTAGGCGGCGTAGAACAGCGCCAGCACCGCGCCGCAGACCAGCGCCCCGAACAGAAACACGCGCCACGAAAGCTTCGCGCGCTCCGCGCGGCAGGGCAGCGAGACGCGCCCCCCGAGCCGCGCGCCCGCGAGGCACAGCAGCGCCCCGATGGCGAGACTGCCGAGGACGATCAGCCACACCGGCGGAAAGAAGCGCGTCATGCTGAGCACCAGCATGACGTACAGCCCGGTCAGCGCCGCAATGAAGGCGCACAGCGCACGAAGCCCTCCGTGCGTGCGCGGCATCGCCGTGACGTCGGAGGGATCGTGAAGGTTGCGGGGCGTTGCGTTAATCATGATTGGCTTCGGGATGCTTTTGCAGGTAGTCCTCGATGGCGGCCTTGATGGCCTCCTCGGCGAGCAGCGAGCAATGCATCTTGACCGGCGGCAGGCCGTCCAGCGCTTCGGCCACCGCCTTGTTGGTGAGCTGCAGGGCCTCCTTGATGGTCTTGCCCTTTATCATTTCGGTGGCCATGCTGCTGGTGGCGATGGCGGCGCCGCAGCCGAAGGTTTTAAAGCGCACGTCGGTAATCACGCCATCCTCCACCTGGATGCTCATGCGCATGATATCGCCGCACTTGGCGTTGCCCACCTGGCCGACGCCGTCGGCGTTGTCCAGCTCGCCCACGTTGCGCGGGTTGCTGAAATGATCCATCACCTTTTCGCTATACATGGTGTTCACCCTTTCCGTTGACCGTCTCTTTTCCGTTGGACACATCTTTTCCTTCGATCATGTCCTGATACATGGGCGACATATCGCGCAACGTCTGCACGATGCCGGGCAGCTCGCGCAGCACGGCGTCGACCTCTTCCTCGGTATTGTAATCGCCCAGCGAGAGGCGCAGCGAGCCGTGCGCTACCTCGTGCGGCAGGCCGATCGCCAGCAGCACGTGCGAGGGATCCAGCGAGCCGGAGGTGCAGGCCGAGCCGCTGGAGGCCTCGATGCCCGCCAGATCCAGCCGCAGCAGCAGCGCCTCGCCCTCGATGTAGAGCACCGATACGTTGACGTTGCCGGGCAGCCGCTGGGTGCGGTGGCCGTTGAGCCGGGTGTAGGGGATGCTACCGAGGATGCCGTCGATGAGCTTGTCGCGCAGCTTGGTAAGCCGGGCGGCGTGCGCCGCGACGTCGCGGGTGGCCAGCTCGATGGCGGCGCCCATGCCGACGATGGCGGGCAGGTTCTCGGTGCCCGCGCGGCGTCCGCGCTCCTGCGCGCCGCCGTGGATCAGGTTCTCGATGCGCACGCCCTTGCGGATGTAGAGCGCGCCCACGCCCTTGACGCCGTAAAACTTGTGCCCCGAGATCGAGAGCAGATCGACGTTTAGCACCTTTACGTCGATGGGCACCGCGCCCACTGCCTGCACCGCGTCGGTATGGAACAAGATCTTTTTCTCCCGCGCCAGCGCGCCGATCTCGGCGATGGGCTGAATGGTGCCGATCTCGGTGTTGGCCATCATGATGGTGATGAGGATGGTATCGGGGCGGATCGCCGCCGCCAGCTCCGGCAGGCGGATCATGCCCTCCTCGTCCACCGGCAGGTAGGTGACCTCGAAGCCCTGCTTCTCCAGCCACTGGCAGCTGTGCAGCACCGCATGGTGCTCGACGGCGCTGGTGATGATATGCTTGCCCTTTTGCGAGAGCGCGAAGGCCGCGCCCTTGATCGCCCAGTTATCGGATTCGGTGCCGCCAGCGGTGAAGTAAATCTCCTCGGGCAGTGCGCCGATGGCGGCGGCAACCTGCGCGCGCGCCTTGTCCACCGCCTTGTGCGCGTCGCGCCCAACGGCGTGGATGCTGCTGGCGTTGCCGTAGTGCTCGGCAAGGTAAGGCATCATCGCCGCCAGCACCTCGGGCTTGACGGCGGTGGTGCCTGCATTATCAAAGTAACGAATGCTCACTTGGGTTCCCCCTCTTCCGCATGCATGCGAAAAAAATCTTCCTGCATATCCGCCAATGTAACCCCGCGCAACACGTCGTCCATGCTGCGGGAAAGCTTCTGCCACACGAGCTTGGCCGGGCATTTGCCGATCTTCTCGCAGCACTGCTCGTCCTCCAAGCAGTCGCACAGGCCGATCGGCCCCTCCAGCACGCGCACCAGATCCGCCATGGTGATCTCCCCGGGCGGCTTGCCTAGGTAGTACCCGCCCTGCGCGCCGCGCACGCTGGACACCAGCCCCTCCCGCCGCAGCACGGCGATCAGTTGCTCCAGATACTGTTCCGGAATCCCCTGCCGCTCGGCGATTTGCTTGATGGGCTGCGGGCCGGATCCCTGGTTCACCGCCAAGTCCAGCATGGCGTGAATGCCGTATTTCGCGCGGGTGGAAAGCTTCATGCGGACGCTCCTTTCGCGAGGAATATGCGTGATTGCGCCGGTGAAAATTCAATTCCGATGGTTTTCGTCCGGATTGCTACCCAATAGTAGCACCGCCAAGGCGGCTTGTCAATAGCGGAAAAGAGGGAAAATCAAAAAGTTACACGCGGCGAACAATGGAGCGTTACCCCTGCCGCTGCTGGATAAATACATAGTGCCGCGCGTCGGATCGCCCCGGGATGAACCGGTAGCCCTCCCAATCAAAATCCTTAAGGCCTTCCGGCTCGTCGATCCGGTTTTGAATGAGAAAGCGCGCCATTTGCCCGCGCGCCGTCTTTACGCTGTTGGGCGTGGCCTTCGCGCCGTCGGGCTTTTGCACGTAAAATTCGCAGCTCAGCACGCGGTCCGCCGGGGAGAGATAGGGGGTTAGCAGCTTCATGTATTCATTGGACGCCAGACCGATCACCCAATCCGCGCGCGGGAAGAGCGCCTTGTGCAGGGTATCGCCCCAGAACGCGTACAGGCTCTGATCCATCAGACGCGCGCCGCAGTCCAGCCCCAGCCGGTGGGGCACGATGCCGTCGAAGGGGCGCAGCATGCCGTGCAGCGCGCTCAGGATGCGAAGATGCTCCTGCGCGAAGGCAAAGTCCTCGGCGGTAAAGTCGGCGGGGCCAAGGTTGCGATAGGCGATGCCCACGTAGGAGGTGATCGCGGGGGTGCCAGGCCCTAGTTGGTCGAAGCGCTGATAGGTATCCACCAAGGCCAGCGCCTTTGCCGGATCGGTCTGCAGCAGCGATTCCAGCTCCAAGGGGCCGTGCTGGCGCAGCGCCTCGACGATGCGCATCGTCTTTTCGCCGAAGAGCGGGCGGGTGGGCGTTACGCCGGGGATGTCGACCGGGCGCATGTTGCGGGCGGGGGAAAGCAGAAACGGCATAAGCGGATTTCCTTTCGACAGATACAAGTATTTGCGCGAATGGGTGCATTATACCACGACCGGCGCCGGATTGTATCGCCCCGGAAGGCGTGTTATAATGCAAAAAATAGGAGGTGGCTGCATGAAGCGCGGTCTGTTGCTTTGCGTGCTCGTGTTTTTCTTGCTAAGCATGCCGCGCGTCCCGGCGCGCGCGGAGCGGATGCCGCTCGCGCGCGGCGTCAACCTTGGCAACATGCTCGACGCGCCCGGCGAAGGCGCGTGGGGCGAAACCTTCGATGGCGCGTACCCGAAGATTATTCAGGAAGCAGGCTTTGACCACGTGCGCCTGCCGGTGCGCTGGTCGATCTATGCCCAAGCCGAGCCGCCGTATACGATAGCGCGCTGGATATTCGACCGGGCGGATCATATCATCGCCGCCTGCCGTGAGGCCGGGCTGGCGGTGATCCTCGACGTGCATCACTACGAGGAGTTGACGGCGGCCGATCCGTCGGCGGAGCAGGCGCGGTTTCTGGCGATGTGGCGGCAGATCGCGGCGCATTACGCAGACCAGCCCGACGATTTGCTCTTCGAGCTGCTCAACGAGCCGGGCATGCCGCCGGAGGTGTGGAAGCGGTGGGTACCCGAGGCGCTGGCGGCGGTGCGGGAGAGCAACCCGACGCGGCGCGTGCTGATCGGCGCGGCGGGCTGGGAGAACGCGGAAGGACTGACGCGTATGGACTTCCCGGCAAACGACCCGAACCTGATCGGCACGATTCACTTCTATCAGCCTTTCGAATTTACGCATCAGGGCGCGGCGTGGGCGGCGCTTGAGGACACATCGCGCCGCGTGCAGTGGCTGGGTACCGAGGACGAGCGGCAGGCGATCCGGCGGGAGCTGGACGCGGCGGCGGCTTGGTCGGCGCGCGCCGGATTGCCGGTATACCTAGGCGAGTTCGGCGTATACAAGGAGGCCGACATGGCCTCCCGCGCGCGCTGGACGGCCTGCGTCGCCCGCGAGGCCGAAGCGCGGGGCATCGCGTGGGGCTATTGGGAATTCTGCTCCGACTTCGGCGTGTACGATAACGATGCGGGGGCGTTTCATCAACCGCTGCTGGAGGCGCTGGTTGGAGAAACGGGGAGGGAATAGATGGTGAATGAGCTGCTGCGCAACATCGATGCAATCCACACGACGGAATTGGGGATCGTGCGAATCAGACGAAACATAAAAATGCAGGACGAGGACGTCATCGCATGGTGCAAAGAAAAGATCTTGGCATCGAGCGATATTACCCGCAAGGGCAAAAATTGGTATGTTCGCGTGGACGGGATCGTGATCACCGTGAACGCGCATAGCTTCACGATTATTACCGCGCATAGGCAATAGCAAGCCGTGCATGATTGCGAAAGCACGTTCGCAAAATTTGCGCAAACGAATGGACAGTCTTGGACGGTTAATGTATAATACGGGGGATATATGCTTCCGGCTTTTCCATCGCAAAGCGGATTCGGGTAAGGTGGTGTGCGCCGCGTGGATATCTTTGTCATCCATTCCAGTGCTGACCAAGCGCAGGTAGAAACCATTCTGTCGCGGCTGCGCCAAAGCGTATTTAGCATCAATCCGCTGGTGCTGAGGAAGGGCGGCAAGCTGTGGAAAATCGGGGCGCGCCAAAAGATTCGGCGCGCGCAACTGGTGCTGTTTGCGGTGGGCGAAAACTCTTACGCTAGCCCATATATCGCATGGGAAATCCGGGAGACCATCCGCTGTAACAAGAAACTGGTCACTGTTTTGCTGGCGCCAGAAAACCCGCGACACCCAGCGCTTGAGGTTTCAGATGCGTACACCGGCGCTTTGATACCTTACGATAGCGAGATGGATGTGGATGCGCTGATTGAATACATCCGTTCTTTTGAAAGCGGCGATTACCATATCTTCAATGATCCGATAGATTCGCTGGATCAAAAGCTGTTGCTGGAACAATACAAGGTGTTTTTGCAAACGTCGGAAGCGCTGGTTGCCCGGAGGCAAAGCGTGAACAATTATTATAATACTGTGAACGTTGCGTTGGTAACCATCGTGAGCACGCTGCTGGCACTGCAATTGAATGCTGCTTATAAACTATACATCGGCGGCGCATTTTCGCTGTTCGGCATGGTGCTGTGCATGGCTTGGATGGGGATATTGGTTTCCTATGGCAACCTGAATGCGAGCAAACTAAAGATCATCAGCGCGATGGAAAAACAACTGCCCGCCTCCTTGTTTGATGCCGAGTGGGCGGCGCTTTCGGATCGGTTAAACAAGAAGCGATATGTGTCCTTCACCAGTGGCGAGCGTCGCGTGCCGAAGATTTTTTTCGCGGTATATGCGCTGGCGTTGCTCTGTATCGTTCTGTATGGCGTATTTGTACATTAAAATCAAAGGAGGGGCGCGCTCATGAACCTCGATCAATTGCTCGATACGCTGCGGCGCGACCCCGCGTTTATGGAGAACGTGACGCACTGGCGCGAGATTCCGCCGCGCCCGGCGCGCTACGCGGAGTTTCCGCCGGGGCTGGACGCGCGCGTGCCGCGCGTGCTGGCCGAGCGCGGCATCCGGCAGCTCTACATCCACCAGCGCCGTGCCTGCGACGTGATCGGCGAGGGCAGGAACGCCTGCGTCGTCACGCCCACGGCTTCGGGCAAGACGCTGTGCTATAACCTGCCGGTGCTGCACAGCATTCTGCAAAATCCCGACAGCCGCGCGCTGTATTTGTTTCCCACCAAGGCGCTGTCGGCCGATCAGGTGGCGGAGCTGTATGAGCTGATTACCGCGCTGGGCGAGGACATCAAGACCTACACCTATGACGGCGATACCCCCGGCGCCGCGCGCAAGGCCATCCGGCAAGCCGGGCATGTGGTGGTCACCAATCCGGACATGCTGCACTCCGGCATCCTGCCGCACCATACCCAGTGGGTAAAGCTGTTTGAAAACCTGCGCTACGTCGTTATCGACGAGATCCACGCTTACCGCGGCATCTTCGGCTCCAACCTAGCCAACGTGATCCGGCGGCTGAGGCGCATCTGCGCGTTTTATGGCTCCAATCCGCAGTTCATCTGCTGCTCGGCCACCATCGCCAACCCCGGCGAGCTGGCGGAGCAGCTGATCGGCGCGCCGGTAGAGCTGATCGACGAGAACGGCGCTTCCAGCGGCGCGCGCCACGTGATCTTCTACAACCCGCCGGTGGTCAACAAGCAGCTGGGCATCCGCAAATCCTCGCTGCAGGAAACCTCGCGGCTGGCGGCGGCGCTGGTCAAGAACGACATCCCGACCATCGTATTCGGCAAATCGCGGCTGACGGTGGAGGTGCTGACGCGGCACCTCAAGGACTTGGTGCGCGATCCGCTGGGCGAGGCCGGGCGGGTGCGCGGCTATCGCGGCGGCTACCTGCCCTCGCAGCGGCGCGAGATCGAGCGCGGGCTGCGCGGCGGCGAGATCCGCGCCGTGGTATCCACCAACGCGCTGGAGCTGGGCATCGATATCGGCCAGCTCGACGCCTGCGTGCTCTGCGGTTACCCGGGCACGGTGGCCAGCACGTGGCAGCAGGCCGGGCGCGCCGGGCGGCGGCAGGGTACCGCGCTGACGCTGATGATCGCCTCCTCCGCCGCGCTGGATCAGTACGTGGCGCAGCATCCGGAATACTTCTTCGAGCAATCGCCGGAGCACGCCCGCGTCGCGCCCGACAACCTCTACATCCTGCTCAGCCACTTCAAGTGCTCGGCCTACGAGCTGCCCTTCGAGCAGGGCGAGCGCTACGGCGCGCTGGAATCCACGCCGGAGCTGCTCGACTTCCTTACCGAGCAGCACATTTTGCATCAGGTGGGCGATCGGTGGCACTGGATGGCCGAGGAGTTCCCGGCGGCGGAAATCTCGCTACGCTCCATCGGCGAGGAGAACTTCCTGATCGTCGACATTACGCGCCCCGAGAAGCACCGCGTCATCGGCGAGATGGATCGCTATACCGTGCCGATGCTGCTGCACGAGCACGCCATCTACCTGCACGAGGGCAAGCAATATCAGGTCGAAAAGCTCGACTTCACCGAGAAAAAGGCCTACGTGCGCCACGTGGAGGTCGATTACTACACCGACGCCGACCTCAACGTCAGCCTGCGCGTGCTCGACGTGCTCAAGGAGGAGCCAGCCGAGCGCGGCCTTTCCCGCGCCTACGGCGAGGTGCTGGTGACCTGGTTGGTGACGATGTTCAAAAAGTTCAAGCTCGACACGCAGGAGACGCTGGGCTTCGGCCCGGTCGACCTGCCGGAACTGGAGATGCAGACCACAGCCTGCTGGTGGGCGCTGGAGGAGGCCGTCGCCGAGCGCTACCCCAAGGACGATTTGCAGGGCGGCATGCTGGGCATCGCGAACGTGATGCGCCAAATCGTGCCGCTGTACCTGATGTGCTCCCCGCGCGACATCAACGTGGTCTACCACGTGCGCGACCCCTTCACCAAGAAGCCCACGCTGACGCTCTACGACGGCTGCCCCGGCGGCATCGGCCTGAGCGAGAAGGTGTACGATATGCGGCACACGCTGCTGGCGCACGCGCTGGAACTGATCGCCGCCTGCCCGTGCGAGGCCGGTTGCCCCTCCTGCGTCGGCCCAGTGGGCGAGGTGGGCGAGCACGGCAAGGCGGTGGCGCTGGCGCTGCTCCGGGAGCTGGGTGCGCAATGAAGGACTTACGCGCGCGGCTGGCGCAGATCGGCGCCGCGAACACCGGGCAGGCGGAAACCGGCGCGCCGCGCCGTGCGGTAGCGCCGCCGACGGCCTGCTTCGTGCGCGAGACCGCCGTGCCGCTGGCCGAGATCCCCGGGCTGGCGGCGCTGCATCCTGACGCGCTGCGCCGCGTCGACGCGGGCTTTGCCCAGCGCTGCGGGGAGACGATGCCCGATATCCGCCGCCTGCTGTTCCTCGATACCGAGACCACCGGACTGGGCATGGGCGCGGGTACGGTGGCCTTTTTGCTGGGGTTGGGCTGGGTGGAGGGCGACGCCTTCCTCGTGCGCCAGCTGCTGATGCGCGATTACCCCGAGGAGCCCTTGCTGCTGCAAGCCTTCGCGGAGCTGCTGCCGCGCTTCGACGCCTTCGTCACCTACAACGGCAAGAGCTTCGACCTGCCGCTGCTGGAAAACCGGCTCACCATGCACCGCATGCGCCACGTCGGCATCGCGCTGCCGCATCTGGATCTGGTGCATCCTGCGCGGCGGGTGTGGAAGCTGCGGCTTTCTGACTGCACGCTGGGCAACATCGAGCGCCGCGTATTGGACTGCGGGCGCGAGGACGATCTGCCGGGCAGCGAGGTGCCGGAACGTTTTTTCCAATACCTCAAGACCGGGCAATTCTCCCTGCTGGAGGACGTGCTGCGCCACAACCTCGTCGATATTCAAACGCTGGGCAGGCTGCTTGTGCGCATGGCGGCGGTGTTCGCGCAGCCCGAGCAGCAGGCCTTCGCCGAGGACGTGTTCAGCGTGGGCCGCGCGCTGGATCGCGCCGGGGAGCGGGAGGCGGCGAGAGCCTGCTTCCGCGTCAGTGGCGAGCAGACGGTGGTGGCTGAGCGCTCGCGCGTGCTGCTGGCGGTAAGCCACCGGCGCGACCGGCAGTTTGCCGAGGCGCAGGCGGTGTACCGCGAGATGATCGCGCGCGGCGAAGGCGGCGTCGCGCCCTACGTAGAGCTGGCCAAGATCGCTGAACACCGGCTGCGCGATATCCCCGCCGCGCTGGCGCACACCGAGGCGGCGCTGGAGCGCGTCGCCCTGCGCGAGCGGCTGGGCCGCGCGCCCGACGAGCAGGAGACCGCCGCGCTGCATTTGCGCCGCGCGCGCCTGCATCGCAAGTTATACGCAATGGGAGGAGAAAAATAAATGGGATTCATGACCAACCTGAAGGCTGAAAAGGCCTACCGCGCCCACGCGAAGGGCGACCTCACCACCGCCAAGGCCGGTTACGAGGCGATGTACGCCGAGGGGATGAATAACCCCAAGCACCTGATCGGCTACGCCATTTTACTGATGCGCGAGGACAATTACGAAAAGGCCGTCGAGGTGCTGCGCAAGGCCGAAAAAGCGCCCGGCGTGATGCCCGAGCATAAGCAGGAAATCATCACGCATTACGCCATCTGCATCTTTAAGCAAGGGCGGGTGGAGCGCGCCGTGGAGCTGGTGCAGGGGCAGTTTGAGCACGCCAAGAACGCCAAGAATTACGGCACGCTCGGCTACATGCTCATCGAGCTGGGCGACGCGGAGCGGGCGCTGGCCTTCAACAAGGAGGCCGTGGAGTACGACGACGAGGACGCGGTGTTTCTCGACAATCTGGCGCAGACCTACTACCGCCTGCTGAACGACAAGCAGAGCGCCAAGGAATACTTCCTGCGCGCGCTGGCCGCGCGCCCCACCTCCATCGACAGCAACTACTTCCTCGCCAAGTACGATGAGGAAGAGGGCAAGACCGCCGAGGCCATCGAGAAGCTGGAGCTGATCGCGGGCGGGCGCTTTTCGCCGCTGAATTACGTGACCAAGGCGCAGGTCGAGGCCGAGCTGGAGCGGCTCAAATCCATTCACCAATAATTTTTAGGAGGATACAACCATGAAAACCTTTCTCGTAATGAACGGCCCCAACCTCAACCTGCTGGGCAAGCGCGAACCGGAAATCTACGGTTCCCTGACGCTCGACGCCATCAATGCCCGCATCCAGAAGGAAGCCGACGCGCTGGGCGTGAAGGTGGAGTTCTTTCAATCCAACCACGAGGGCGCGATGATCGACCGCCTGCACGAGGCGATGGGCAAGTGCGACGGCGTGGTGATCAACGCGGGCGGGCATACGCATACCAGCGTTTCGATGTGCGACGCCATCGGTTCCACCGGCCTGCGCGTCATCGAGGTACACCTTTCCAACGTACACAAGCGCGAAGAGTTCCGCCATCATTCCTATATCTCCGCCGTGGCCGAGGGCACGATCAGCGGGCTTGGCTGGCGCTCGTATGTGCTGGCGCTGCGCGCGCTGGCGATGTCCACCGACGTGAACGCGTAAGCGAGGCGAGGGAGATGCACACGCCATCGCCGACCCGCTACGACGCCATGCAATACCGCCGATGCGGCCGTAGCGGACTCAAGCTGCCCGCCATCTCGCTGGGGCTTTGGCACAACTTCGGCAGCGCCGACCGCCTCGACAACGCGCGCGACATGCTGCGCACCGCCTTTGATCTGGGCATCACCCACTTCGATTTGGCCAACAACTACGGCCCCGTTCCGGGCAGCGCTGAGGAAAACTTCGGTGCCATCCTGCGCAAGGACTTCGCGGGCTATCGCGACGAGATGGTGATCTCCACCAAGGCGGGACACCTGATGTGGCCGGGGCCTTACGGCGATTGGGGCAGCCGCAAGTACCTGCTGGCCAGCCTCGATCAGTCGCTGCGCCGGATGGGGCTGGACTATGTGGACATCTTCTACTCCCATCGCCCCGACCCGAACACCCCGGTGGAGGAGACGATGGACGCGCTGGCGCAGGCGGTGCGGCAGGGCAAGGCGCTTTACGTCGGCATCTCGCGCTACGAGCCGGAGGAGGCCGAGGCGGCCTTCGCGGCGCTGCGCGCGCGCGGCGTGCCCTGCCTGATCCATCAGCCGCGTTACTCGCTGCTGGAGCGCGCGCCGGAGGCCGGGCTGCTGGATCTGCTGGCGCGTGAGGGCGTGGGCGCCATCGCCTTTTGCCCGCTGGCGCAGGGATTGCTGACCGACCGGTATCTGCACGGCATCCCCGAGGATTCGCGCGCCGCGCTGGGGCGCTTCCTCAAGACCGAACAGGTGGAGGCCGCCGTCGAAAAGGTGCGCGCGCTCAGCGGGATCGCGGCGGCGCGCGGGCAGTCGATGGCGCAGATGGCGCTGGCGTGGGTGCTGCGCGGCGGCGTCACCTCGGCGCTGATCGGCGCGAGCCGCCCGGCGCAGATCGCCGAGAACGTGGCGGCGCTGGACAATCTGGCGTTTTCCGCCGAGGAACTTTCAGCGATCGACGGGATTCTGGCGCGGTAAGGGCGATAAAAGTAATAAAAAAACAGAAAAAAGGCCGGGCGTCGCTGAAGAAGCGACGACCGGCCTTTCGTGCGGCATCACAGCTCGAAGCTCTGATGCTGCATATCGCGATACAGCCGCCCCTTTGCGGCGGTGAAGCGCAGCACGCAATAATCCGGATCGGTGACGCCCTTGGGATAGTACATCCGGTCTCCGACCTGCCAGATCATGCGCTTGGAGGCGTCGTCCTCCAGCACCTCCATGATGCCTTGCAGCATCAGCCCCTGATAGTGCAGCTTCCCTTTTTCATAGTAGTACACGCAGGCCTTCGGCTCGGCGCGGTACTGCGCCACGCGCTGGGAGGAGGTGTTGGTGGAGAAGTACAGCGTCTTGAGCCCGTCGCGCTTGCGCGGGATCAGCATGGCCTTGACGGTGGGGAAGCCGTCTTCGTCCACCGAAGCGATCATCGCGGCATCGCGCTTGTCGATCCATTCGCCAAGTTTTTGCAGGTTGACTTCCATGCTCGTTCCTCCTTTGTATGTTAACGGCATTATACCGCATTTTGTGCGATCCGCATACAGACAAAAAAGCGCGCGTGTGCTACACTGATTCCATTCGAAAACACGAGGAGGCTCCCCATGATCCAGTTTGGCACAGGCGGGTGGCGCGCGCTGATCGGCGAGGAATTTATCAAGGAAAATGTGCAGCTATTGACCCAAGCGGTGGCAGGCCTGATGCGCGAGCAGGGCGTGGACAAGCGCGGCTTTGTGGTGGGCTACGACCGTCGTTTCCTCTCCGATAAGGCCGCGCGGTGGGTGGCCGAGGTGCTGGCCGCCAACGGCGTGCCGGTATCGTTTATGGATCGCATCGCGCCGACGCCGCTGGTGATGTATGCCGTGCAGCAACTCGGCACGCCTTACGGCGCGGCCATCACCGCCAGCCACAATCCCGCGGATTATAACGGCGTGAAGCTGTTCACCGCCGGAGGCCGCGACGCCACCGAGGAGGCGACGGCGCTGGTGGAGGCGCAGCTCGCGCGCATTACCCCGGCCGACATCCGCGCGCTGCCGTTTGAGGAGGGCGTGCGCTCCGGCGTCATCCGCCACGTGGATCTGTTCAACGAATACATCGACGCCATTCTCGCCAAGATCGACACCTGCGCGATTCGCGATCGCAAGCTCAAGATCGTGCTCGACCCGATGTACGGCGTTTCCAAGACCTCTCTGCAAACCATCCTGATTACCACTCGCTGCGAGCTGGAGGTGATCCACGACCGGCACGATACGCTGTTCGGCGGCCGCCTGCCCTCGCCGACCGCCACCACCTTGCAGCATATGGAGAACATGGTGGTGGAGAAGGGCTTCGACATCGGCATCGGCACCGACGGCGACGCCGACCGCCTCGGCATCTGCGACGAGCGCGGCAACTTCATCCATCCCAACGACATTCTGGCGCTGCTGTACTACTACCTGCTCAAGTACAAGGGCTGGCGGGGCGACGTGGTGCGCAATCTGGCCACAACGCATCTCTTGGACAGCATTGCGGCGGGCTTCGGCCAGCGCTGTCATGAGGTGCCGGTGGGCTTTAAGCACATCAGCGCCAAGATGGAGGAAGTCGACGCGCTGATCGGCGGCGAAAGCTCCGGCGGCCTGACGATTCGCGGGCATATTCAGGGCAAGGACGGCGTGTACGCCGCCAGCCTGCTCATCGAGCTGCTCAGCGTTACCGGCAAGCACCTTTCGGAGCTGCTGGACGAGATCCACCGGCAGTTCGGCGACTTCTGCATGGTCGAGGGCAACTTCGGCTTCTCTGACCAGCGCAAGGCCGAGCTGGCCGAGCGGCTCTTCGCGCGGCGCGAGCATCCCGACTTTGGCCGCGACATCGCGCAGATTCGCTACGACGACGGCCTCAAGGTCTACTTCCAAGGCGGCGGCTGGATCACCTGCCGCTTCTCGGGCACCGAGCCGCTGCTGCGCATCTTCTGCGAGATGGAAGATCAGGCGCAGGCGGAACAGATGCTGCGTACGATGACGGATTTTTTGGAGCTGTAGCATGAACGATAGGACGCCGAAGCAACGGGCTTTTTTCGCGGCGCTGCGTTCGACGGTGCCGGTGCTATGGGGGTACCTGGCGATCGGCATGACCTTCGGCTGCATGCTGCGGACGCAGACCGGCCACGGCTGGCCTGTGGCGATGTGCATGAGCCTGCTGATCTATGCCGGGGCGATGCAGTTTCTGGCGGTGCCGCTAATCGCGCAGGGCGCGCCGCTGCCGCAGATCGCGCTGCTCACCCTGCTGCTCAACGCGAGGCATATGGTGTACGGCCTCTCGCTGTTTGACACGTTTGACCGCTGCGGCAGGGGCAAGCCCTACGCCATCTTCGGCCTGACCGACGAGGCCTACGCGCTGCACACAGGCACCAAGCCGCCCGAGGACGCCGATCCCGGCGCGTATACGCTGTGGGTTGCCGGGCTTTGCCAAGCCTATTGGGTGATCGGCAGCGTCGTCGGCAACGTGGCGGCCAGCCTGTTTGAATTCAACACGATGGGCATCGATTTTGCGCTGACGGCATTGTTTCTGGTGATCCTGCATGGGCAGTGGCAGCAATACCGCTCCAAGCTGCCCTTCGCGGTAGGCGCGGTAGCGGGCTTGCTGCTCAGCGTGCTGATGGCCAGAAACACGGCGCCGGAAGTGTTGTTTGCGTTGATCGCACCGGAGCTGCGCGGCTGGCCGCTCTTGCTGGCGATCGCGGTGATGGCGGCGATCACGCTATTTACCCGTGCGTTTCCGTTTCTGTTCTTCACCGGCGGGCGCAGGCCCTCGGCGCTGGTGCTCCGGTTGGGGCGGGTGCTGCCTCCGGCGGTTATCGCGCTGCTGGTGGTGTACTGCCTCAAGGATGTGCGGCTGAATAGGCTGCCCTACGGCCTTCCCGAAGCCGTCGCCTGCGCGTTGGTGCTGCTGCTCCAGCACTGGAAGCGCAGCGCCATCCTCAGCATCGGTGTGGGTACGCTGGCCTATATGGCGATGGTGCAGTTTTTGTTTGTATAGCTGCCTTTATGCTTTTTCTATTGTCCGCTTATATGCGTTGCCCCATTGCTCCAGCGCCGCGATAATCGGCCGAATGGTTTCGCCCAATTCGCTGAGGCTGTACTCCACGCGGGGCGGCACCTCCGGGTAAATGGTGCGGGTCAGGATTCCGGCCTGCTCCATGCCGCGCAGGCTGTCGGTCAACACCTTCTGGCTGATGCCCTCCAAGCTCTTGCGCAGCGCTCCGAACCGCTTAGGACCGGAGAGGATATCGCGCAGGATCAGCAGCCTCCACTTGTTGCCGATGAGTTCTACCGCCGTGGCAACCGGGCAGGCGGGTAAATCTTTCTTTGCGATCACTTTTTTCGCTCCTCCTTCACGGTGATGCTTCAAGTATAGTGCATCGCGCAAAGGCGCACAACCGCGCAATGGTCACCAAAAGGTGACTAACCCCACAAAAAGGTGCGTACTTTTCAAAGCGGAGGAAGCGGTGTATGGTGGGCATATACCACAGCAGGGGGAAAGAACATGAACGAAATCATCGAAAAAATGCTGACCCGTCACGCGATACGCCGTTATCAGAAAAAGCAGTTGGACGAGGAAACGCTGGAGCAGATCCTCCAGGCGGGTCTCCACGCGCCCAGCGCGGGGGGCAACCAAGGCACTTGCATCGTCGTCTGTCAGGACGAGGAGGTCAACGAAGCCCTGGGGCGGCTGAGCCGCGACGCACAGTTTGAAGGCGCGGATGCGAAGAAGGGAAACGGCCCTGTTTCGGCGGATCAGCCCAGCATTCGGGATGACCTGAGCCTGAAAAGCGGGTTTTATCAGGCGCCCACGGTGCTGACGATCTTTGCGCCGGAAATGAAATACACGCATGAGGATGCCGCCATGGTGGCGGAAAATATGCTGCTTGCCGCGCATTTTTTGGGCGTCGGCGCCTGCTACGTCGGCCGCACGGAGGAGGTATTTGCCACCGAATACGGGCGCAAGCTCCGGAAACAATGGGGCGTTCCGGAAGCGTATCTGGCGGTGGGAAATGTCATACTGGGCTATCGGGAGGGGCCGGAACCTCCGGCCAAGCCGCGAAAGGCTGGCCGAATCTTGCGCGTATAATAATTGACGTGCCCTGTCAGCTTTTGTGTGGTAGTATGATATCAAATGCAAAAGATGGGGGGCGATCCTATGAACGAATTGCCGGAGTACCTACACATTGCAGATCAACTGCGCGGCATCGTGCCGGGCAAGCGCATCCGCCGCACGATAGCCGGAGCTTCGGCGCACGGCTTCGCATTCTATTGGGGCGATCCGGCGGCGTATCCGGACATGCTTAACGGGCATACGGTGGAAGCGGTGGACGCGCGCGGCATGTATGTGGAACTGATCGTCAGCGAGGACATGCGCGTTTCCTTGCACGATGGCGTCAACATACGCCTGTACGCCCCCGGCGAGGCGGTGCCGGAAAAGCACCAGCTGCTGCTGGAGCTGGAGGACGGCGCTTCGCTGGTGGGAACCATACAGATGTACGGCGGCCTATGGGCGTTCCCCGCCGGAGCGATGGATGAGAATATCTACTACCGCGCGGCGCTGGAGAAACCTTCGCCGCTTTCCGACGCCTTTGACGCGGCATATTTCGAGGCGCTGCTGGCTTCGGTCAAGCCCACCACCAGCGCAAAGGCGCTGTTGGCGACCGAGCAGCGCGTGCCCGGGTTGGGCAACGGCGTGCTGCAGGACATTTTATACCGCGCGGGCGTACACCCCAAGCGCAAGGTGGGCACGCTTTCCTCGGCGCAGCTTGAAGGGCTTTTCGGCAGCGTAAAAAACACCCTGCGCGAGATGTACGAGCAGGGCGGGCGCGATGTGGAAAAGGATTTGTTCGGCAAACCGGGCGGCTATCCCACGCGGCTGTCGAGCAAGACGTGGCAGCAGCCTTGCCTGCAGTGCGGCGGCGTGATCCAGCGGCAGGCCTACCTCGGCGGCAACGTATACTTCTGCCCGCGCTGCCAGCCATTATAAGATTATACGCAAACCTTGGCGCAAGTTTCTGACGGTGGCCTCGCGATGGAGGCCGCCGTTTTCTCCGTCCAACGTCCACTGAATGGGTTGCTCGCTGCATACGCGTACAAAGCTGGTGCGCAGCAGCGTCACCAGCGCCGGATCGAACCGCTGATGGATCACCTGCCAGAAGAGCCGCGCCAGCGCCCAAAAGCCGCGCGGCTTTTTGACGAGCAGCAGCTCGAACAGCCCGTCGTCCAGCGCCGGATCGTCAAAGCGTACGATGCCCCCGGCGAAGCGCCGCGTGTTGCTGACGGCGCAAAGGATGAGCTCCTCCTCGATCGCGCCGCCGTCATGCTCGATGCGCACGCGCTGGGAGGGGACGTGGCGCAAGCGAAACGTGCCGTCCCAGAAATAGGCGAGGCGGCCGATGAGCTGCTTCTTGCGCTGTGAGGTCAGGTAGGGGATGTCGGTGAACAGCCCGAAGCAGGCGATGTAGGCAAAGAAGGTATCTTTGCGCGAGCCGACCTCAAACGAGCCGACATCCAGCGCCCGTGCCGTATCGCGCACGACCACGCGCCCGGCGGCCACAGCCTTCGTGGGCAGCCCCAGGCTGTGCGCCACGTCGTTGAAGGTACCGGCGGGGATATAGCCCAGCGGCGGCGGATTGGGCAGGCGCATCAGCCCGCAGACCACCTCATGCAACGTGCCGTCGCCGCCGACGCAGGCCACCCGGTCGTACTGCCCGGCGAGCTGCGCGGCCAGCTCCGCCGCTTGGCCGCGACGCGAGGTGCGCACGACGGTGACCTGCAGGCCGTGCGCATTCCACTGCCCGAGCAATTTGCGCTCGAAACCGCGCCCGACGCGCTTGCCCGCGCGCGGGTTGACGATGAGCAGCAGCGTCTTTTGTGGCTCGGATTGTGAGGCGTGCAAAGGAGGTTCCTCCTGTTTTTTATAGAATCAGTATACCATGCCGTGCGATGCGGAGCAATGTTTGACAGGATACAGCGGCTATGGTATAAAAAAACGTCCCCTTTGCGGCATGGATGGGCGAAAAGCGCGGGAGACAAGGAGCGAGAGCATGAAAAAGAGCCGTTGGAGCGCCTGCGTCGTTACCTTTGGCATGGCGCTGGCCTTCTCGCTGGCGATGCTGACCGCCAACAGCCCGCTCTTTCGCGCCTACGGCAGCGACAGCGCCATCTTTGTGACCATCGGGCGCGCCATCGCGGGCGGCGCGGTGCCGTATGCCGATATCTTCGACCACAAGGGGCCGGTGATCTTCTACATCAACGCGCTGGCGCAGGCCGTGTGGCCCGGCACCACCTCGATCTGGGTGATGGAACTGCTGTTTCTGTTCGCCTCGCTGCGCGTGATCCGGCGCATCGCCGATCGGCTGGCGGTGCGCGGGGCGTGGGTGGTGCAGCTTGCGTATCTGGCGCTGATGGGGCTTTGGCTGGATGGCGGCAACTACACCGAGGAATACTGCAATTTGTTCACCCTGCTGGCGCTGGAATGGGGGCTGGCCTTTGCGCAGGATCCCGCGCGGCCGTGGCGCTACCCGCTGGGTATCGGGGCGATGGCCGGGCTGTGCGCCATGGTGCGGCTTAACAACGCGCTGCCCATCGCCGGGCTGGTGCTGGCGCTGAGCGCGTGGCTGTTGCTGCGCGAGCCCAAGGCTTTTTGGCGCGGCGCGGCTGCCTGCGCGGCGGGCGCGGCGCTGGCGGTGCTGCCGTTTGTGTTCTACTTCGCGGCCAAGGGCGCGCTGGGCGATTTTTACTACGGCGCGTTTGTGCATAATGTGCTGTACACGCAGGCGCCGTTCTTTGGGCGCGTGGAGCTGCTGCTGAGCAAGCGAGGAGCGTTCGTCGCGCTGTGCGCGCTGTGCGCGGCGGCGGCGCTGCTTTGCAGGAAGGATGTGCGCGCGTACTGGTGGGGCATCCTATGCGCGGCGCTGCTCGGCGGTGCGGGCACGCTGCTCTCGCCCAAGGGCTACGGCCATTACCTGCTGATCTGCATTCCGGCGGCGCTGCTGGGCGTGGCGGGGGTGCTGGGCGCGGCGCGGGATGCGCGGCGAGAGCGCACGATGCGCGCTGCGGTTTGCGCGGCGGCCTGCGCGGCGCTGCTTTGGGGCGGCGCGGCGCAGATCGGGAGCGCACGGGCGCTGCTGGCGGAATATCCGCGGTATACCGAGGAATGCCGCGAGCTGGCGGCGCATATTCCATTCGCGGAGCGAGGCGACGCGCTGGGCTACCGCGTGGAGCCCAAGTGGTACGTGGCCAGCGGCATCACCCCGGCGCGGCGCATCTTCTTTATGCAGGAGATACTGGCGCAGGTCGATCCGGCGCTGATGCGGGAGTTGCTCGCGATGTTTGAACAGCATCCGCCGCGATGGCTGGCGCTGCCCATCAACAAGGACATGACCACGCCCATCGATCCGCGCGTGATGGCGCTGATCGATGCGAAATACGAGAAGATCGCGGAGAATGACTATAACGAAATTCGACGACTGAAGGACTAGCCAAAGGAGAGATCGCTATGCAGCTGACCGCGCTATGCCTCAATCCCAGCGTCGACCGCACCGTGCAGGTCGATCAGTTTACCGTGGGCGGTACCAACCGCATCCTCGCCGAGCGCAGCGACGGCGCGGGCAAGGGCGTCAACGTGGCGGTGGTAGCGCGCCGCCTCGGCATGCCCGCAGCCTGCGTGGGGCTGCTGGCGCAGGAAGGCGGAGAGGTGATCTTAAACCGGCTGGCGCGCGACGGCGTGGAGGCTGGCTTTGTGCGCACGCCCGGCTCGGTGCGCGTCAACTTAAAGATCCGCGACATGCGCGAGCGCACCGTGACCGAGCTGAATGAACCCGGCGGCGCGGTGACGGCGGAGCATCTGGAGCAGGTGCGCGCCGAGGTGCTGCGCCAAGCCGGGAAGAGCGATTATCTGGTGCTGACCGGCAGCCTGCCGCCGGGCTGCCCGGAGGATTACTATAATACGCTGATCGGCGAGCTTCCGGCGGGCTGCCGCTGCGTGGTAGATGTGGGCGGCGATAAGCTGCGCGGCAATCTTTCGGCGCATCCGTTTCTCATCAAGCCCAACCTAAACGAGCTGGAGGAGGCCAGCGGCAAAAAGCTGGCCACCCTGCGCGACATCCGCGACGCCGCCTTTTCGATGATCGCGCTGGGCGTGGAGCTGGTGGCGGTTTCGATGGGCGGCGAGGGCGCGTTGCTCACCGACGGCAAGACGACGCTGTTCGCGCCCGGCATCAGCGTGCCGGTGCATTCCACGGTATGCGCCGGGGATTCGATGATCGCGGGCATCATCAAGGGGCTGCGCGAGGGCGGCGGGCTCAAGCACGCGCTGCGCTGCGGCGTCGCCGCCGCCACCGCCACCGTCGCCGATCCGCACGACGGGCTGATGCGGTTCGAGGCTTATGAGGAGATTTTTCAGACCGTGAAGGTGGGGGCGGTGTGAGGAAATGATGAAAGACGAGCTGTGCTTGCGTTTTCTCGAGACGACCTCGTATTTTACATGGAGCGAGGTACTCGATGAGGATGTACAACATCTCGCGCTAAAGATCGGGAGCTGTGGCTGTGATGAATACGAAAATGATCCGGAGGAGCTTGACTATATCGGCGAGATCAAAAGAATCGGAATCCGGCTGATCGCTTGTGAGAATCATCTCGGCGAGCATATTGCTGGCAAGGACGATGGGGAGTGGAGGGACGGCGAGACGGACGAGGAGTTCGAGCTGTACGATAACAGAAGGCAGTTTTGCCAGCAAGCGGATATAGCATTGCGCACACATGAGCCGGGCGATTATTGGGATCGCTATTACGGTGGCTCTCTATGGTTGCAAGGGGACGAATACGCCTATGACGGCACGATTGCCAATTGCCCTATGTATTTCGCGAGTGCTGCGCTAGCGCTCATTGCGTTTGAACCTATTGCGGAAATGGAGATCTGGGACACAGAATATCAAACGGTTGTGCTCACTGGTGCGCCTGTAGTTTGCCGCATCGGGCATGGGAGCTGGGACAAGCGGGACGCGGAGCGCATCGCCTCGATCATGAAAAAGGGCAAGCTGATCCGCGTCGAGACGGATCGCAAGGGCGATATTCGCGAGGATTATCCCGATTGGGTTGTGGCGATGAACCAAGGGCTTCAACCGGAGTGAGACTGGAGACGGAATCTACCCCGTTCGCGAACAGCGCCGCTCCCGGCGCTTTTTGTATCCCTGCGCACCGCTCCGCGCCAAAGCGCGAAATCTGTCCCCCTATGCGAAACGACCGCGCTTTTTCGCGCCGCGAATCTACAAACGTGCGGGACAAGCCGATGCTACAATCGACGATATGATTGAACGCATGATGTAGCGCGGGGGTGGGGGCATGGCGCAGAACTTCTCGCGCATGGAGCGCGGGGAAAACAGAAAAGGGACAAGCTCACAGAGGATGCGCAAGCTAGGTGGCGCGCTGGATTCGCTGGCCGGCGGGCTGGCGGGCACGCTGCGCACCGGCACGCTGCGCGCGTGGCTGGCCTCGGCGGGCTGCTTCGCGCTGCTGGCCTGCGCGCCGATGCCCGACGGCAGCAGGCCGTTCGCCGTGGCGGCCTTCGCAGCGCAGCTTTCGCCGTGGTGGGGCGCGCCCAGCGCCTTCGTCGGTTGCGTGCTGGGCATCCTGCTGCGGTGGGACGCGTCGGCGTGGGCGAACTGGTGGCAGGCCCCGGCGTGCGCGGCGCTGTGGCTTTCCTTCCCGCTATGGAAGGGCAAGGATCCGCGCCAGCGCCCGCTGCGCGCCGGGATCGCCGCGGGGCTGATGCTGCTTTTGCCGGTGCCGCTGCTGCCTGGGGCGAGCTTCATCGCGCGGGTGCAGTGCGTGCTGGGCGCGGCGGTGGCGGTGACGGTGGCGCCGGTGTTTTATCAGCTCTGCACGGTGCTGCGCGAGCGTCCGCGCCCGCTGCGCAGCGACGAACGCCTCTGCGCGCTGCTGGGGCTGGGCGCGCTGGCGCTGGGCGGCACGCCGTTTGCGCTCGGCGAATGCAATCTGGGCGCCGCGCTGGCGGCGGGCGCGACGCTGATGCTGGCCATGGGCTGCGGTGCGAGCGGCGGGCTGCTGGGCGGCGTGGCGCTGGGCAGCGCGCTGGTGGTGGGCGGCGTGCAGCCATGGATGATCGTGGCGCTGGGCGCGGGCGGCGCGCTGGCCGGGGGTATGGGCGGGCGGCGGCTGGGCATGTCGGCGCTGTTCTTTCTGCTGGGCGCGGTGGCCGGGGCGGCGCTGCTGCGCGGCGGCACGCTGGGCTGGGGCGCGCTCTCGCCGCTGGCGCTGGGCGTAGGGCTCTGCTTTGCGCTGCCCGCAGGGCTCACCAGTGTTTTCTACCAATACGCCGCGCCTGCGAACGAGGAGGGCGCGGTGCGGCCCGAGGCGGTGAGCGCCGCCTTTGCCCACGCGCTGGAGAGCCGCGCGCGCAGCCTGAGCACCCTGCCCGACGCGCTGCCCCAAGCCGAGGCGCTGAGCATGGAGATGCCGGAGCGGCTGAGCCGACTGGCGGCGCTGCACTGCGCGGAGTGCGACCGGCGTCGGCACTGCTGGCAGAAGAAGCGCGAAGAAACCGCGCAGGTGCTCGGCAGCCTGATCGAGATCGGCGAGGAGCGGGACATCGACGCGGAGGACGTGACGCATACCGTGGCGCTGATCGGCTGCACGCGCGCCGCGCGGCTGCCCGGGGCGCTGGGCGAGATGCTGCGCGAGGAGGCGCGGCAGTTGGCGCTGGAGGCGCGGCAGGCCGAGGCGCGCGCGCTGGCGGGGGTGCAGTTCGAGGGCTTGGCGCAGTGCATGCAGGGGGTGGCGCGTGCGCTGCGGGAGGAGACGGCGTTTTTGCCCGCGCTGCAGCGGCGGGTGCAGCGGGCGCTGACGCAGGCGGGGATCATCGGCGAGGTGCTGACGGTGACGCAGGTGGGCGGCCGGGTGGAGGTGCTGCTCAGCGGGCCGGATACCGAGCAGCTGCGCGAGGCGGGGAGGCTGGTTTCCAAGGCGGCGGGCATGCCCATGCGCCTGCGGCTCGACGAGGCGATGGAGGAAACCGAGGTGCTGTTCGAGCAGGAGGCCTCGCTGGAGGTCGACGTGGGCATCGCCAAGCGCACCAAGCACGGCGAGACCGAGGCGGGCGACGGTTGTCTGGTGCGGCGGCTCTCCGGCGGGCGGCAGCTATTGGCGCTCAGCGACGGCATGGGCAGCGGCGCGCGTGCCAAGCAGGAGAGCCAAGCCACGCTGCTGCTGCTCCAGCAATGCTTGAACGCCGGATACACGCGGGCGCAGGCGCTGGTGGCGGTCAACGGCCTGCTGCTCTCCTGCGCCGGGCAGGACATGTTCGCCACCATGGATCTGTGCCTGCTGGATCTGCACAACGGCGAGGCGGCGTTTGAGAAGCTGGGCGCCTGCACCTCCTACGTGGTGCGCGGCGACGCCTGCCGCCCCATCGCCGGGGAGACGCTGCCGCTGGGCATCCTCAGCAACATCCGCCCGCGCTCCTACCGCATGCGGCTGCAGGAGGGGGACTTGGTGGTGCTGCTTTCCGACGGCGTGGCCGACACCTATCCCGGCGGCGAGGAGGGCATCGCGCGCGCGCTGATCAAGCACCACGCGCTGCCCGCGCAGAGCATCGCCGATTCGCTGCTGCAGCGCGCGCTGGCCAACCAGGGCGACTGTCCGCGCGACGACATGACGGCGCTTTGCGCGCGCCTGCTGCTGCAAAACGAGCAGTCGGCGCCGATTCTGGGTACCGGGGAGCGCGGGCGCAACGTGGTGTAGCGGCGGCAGAAAACGGCGGGGCGATTCGAACAATGTTTCGAAGAATCCCCGCCTTTTTCTGTTTATTAAGGATCTTGCGCTTCGAATGGTAAACGGTTACAATATGTTGGGGTAGTTTCGAAGGGGGCGCTGCGATGCACGGCTTGGAGGCGCGATTTTCCGGGCTGCTCGACGCGGCCGGAATGGCGCCGCCGGGCAGCGCCGTGCTGATCGCCGTCAGCGGCGGGGCCGATTCGGTGGCGTTGCTGCGGCTGTTTTGCGCGGTAAGAACCGAGCGCAAGCTTCGGCTGTGCGCGGCGCACCTGAACCACGGCATTCGCGGCGACGCGGCGGCGGGCGACGCGGCCTTTGTGGCGGCGCTGTGCGAATCGCTGGCGGTGCCCTGCGCGCTGGGCGAGCGGGACGTGCCCGCGCTGGCCGCCCTGCGCAAGGCCGGGCTGGAGGACGCCGCGCGGTGCGCGCGGTACGACTTCCTTGAAGCGGCGCGCGCGGAAGCCGGAGCTGACTGCATCGCGCTGGCGCATCACGCCGAGGATCAGGCAGAGACGGTGCTGCTGCACCTGCTGCGCGGCAGCGGGCTGGCCGGACTGACCGGCATGCGGCCGGTGAGCGGGGCGCTGATCCGCCCGCTGCTGGGCGTACACCGGCAGGCGCTGCGCGACTATCTGCGCGATATCGGGCAGGATTGGCGCGAGGACGCCACCAACGCCGATCCTTCACTGGCGCGCAACCGGCTGCGCATCGAAACCCTGCCCGCGCTGGCGGCGGCCGCGCCCAACCTGATCGACAGGCTGGGCGGCATGGCGGCGCGGCTGGCGCTCGACGAGGACTGTCTGCGGCAGGCGCTGGCAGCGCTGGCGCTACCCAAACCCCGGCGCATGCCCTACGGCGCGTGCTGGCCGGTCGGGGCGCTGGGCGCGGCGCACGAGGCGCTGCGGCGGCGCGCGCTGGCCGACGCGTGGCGGATCGTCGCGCAGGATGCGGAGGAACCGCATCGAGCCGGGCTTCGGCAGCTTGAGGCGGCGCACATCGAGGCGCTGTCGGCGCTGCTGGAATCGCGGCGCGGTGCGGCGTGCAACCTGCCCGGCGGATGGCGCGCGCTGCGCGGCGAGGCGCATCTGCACTGGCTCGCGCCGGGAGAACAGACCGAAGGTCTCTATGGCGGACAAGCCGTGCCGCTGCGGCTTTCGGGCGAGACGCCGCTGCCCGACGGAAGCCGGATCGTCGCCCGGGCGGCGCTGCCCGGCGAGATGGGCGACGGCGCGCGCACGCAGGTGCTCGACGCGGCGCTGCTGGCAGGTGCGCGGGTGCGGAGCCGACGCGCGGGGGATCGTTTTCACCCGCTGGGCGCGGGCGGTGCGCAGGCGCTCAAGCAAACGCTGATCGACCGGGGCGTCGACCGCCCCTTCCGGCAATTGATTCCGCTGATCTGCGCTGGGGAGCGCGTGCTATGGATCCTCGGCCTGCTGCCCGCGCAGGATGCCGCCGTCACCGCGCGCACCGAGCGTGCCGTTCACTTTACCTACGATGGCGAATTGCCATGGCGATAGATTTTCTTGATCGATGTAGGCAACCTATGCAAGAGAAGCAAGAGGAGGATGCGACATGTTGAGCCGTATGTATCAGGATCTCCAACCCGAAATTTTGGTGACCCGTGAGCAGATCGCCACCCGAGTGGCCGAGCTGGGCGCGCAGATTACGCGGGATTATCAGGGGCGCGAGCTGGTGATCGTCGGCATCCTCAAGGGCGCGGTGATCTTCCTCTCCGACCTGATCCGCCACATCGACCTGCCGCTGGTGATCGACTTTATGGCCATCTCCAGCTACGGCAGCGCCACAAAATCCTCCGGCGTGGTGCGCATCATGAAGGATCTGGATCGCGATCTGGTGGAAAAGCACGTGCTGGTGGTGGAGGACATCATCGACACCGGCCTGACCATGTCCTTCCTCAAAAACAACCTGCTCTCGCGCGGGGCGTCGTCGATCCGCGTATGCGCGCTGCTGGACAAGCCGGAGCGCCGCCTCGTGAACCTGAGCAGCGATTACACCGGCTTCACCGTGCCCGACGCTTTCGTGGTCGGCTACGGTTTGGACTACGATCAGCACTACCGCAACCTGCCGGAAATTGGCGTGCTCAAGCCGGAGATTTATGAGAAATAAGGCGGTTTGTTTTGCACAAAAACGGGAAATGTGATATAATCCATTGATTAAGCATCGCGCGGGCGCGGTGCAATGTACAGTCCGCCTTGCGCGGGGGAGGAAAGTGCTTGAAAAGGTCTTACAAGGGATATATTTTGTACGTGGCGATGTTCCTGATCCTTGCGACGATCGTGTCGCAATTGACCAGGCCAAGCTATACGACCAAGAAAGAAAAGATCGACAGCTCAACGCTGCTGAGCTACGTAAAAGAGGATAAAATCGACCGGGTCGTCATCAACGCCGACCAAAAGCTGTTCGGCCTACTGCGCGACAGCAGCCTGCCCGCCGACAAGTTCCCCAAGGAGGGGTACGACTTTGAGGCGGTGATCGACCGAGAGGGCTTCCTCACCTCGGTGCGCCAGATCTACGCGGAGAAGCTGGGCAGACCCTTCGAGCAGGTCGGCCAACAGGACTTTACCTTCACCATCACCTACCAGCAGCCGGTGACCGACGCGTGGTATATGTCGCTGATCCCGCTGGCGGTCATGGTGCTGATGGTGGTCGTATTCTGGATGTTTATGATGCGCCAGCAGGGCGGCGGCAACAGCAAGGTGATGAACTTTGGCCGCAGCCGCGCGCGCATGTTTGACCCCGAGAAGAACAAGATCACCTTCGCGGACGTCGCCGGCGCGGTGGAGGAGAAGGAGGAGCTGGCCGAGATCGTCGATTTCCTCCGGGAGCCCAAGCGCTATACCGAGCGGGGCGCGCGCATCCCCAAGGGCGTGCTGCTGGTGGGCCCTCCGGGTACCGGCAAAACGCTGCTGGCCAAGGCCGTGGCCGGTGAGGCCAAGGTTTCCTTCCTTTCGATCTCCGGCTCGGATTTTGTGGAGATGTTCGTGGGCGTCGGCGCCAGCCGCGTGCGCGATCTGTTCGAGCAGGCCAAGCGCCATTCGCCGAGCATCGTGTTCATCGACGAGATCGACGCCGTCGGCCGCCAGCGCGGCGCGGGCTTGGGCGGCGGCCACGACGAGCGCGAGCAGACCCTCAACCAGCTGCTGGTCGAGATGGACGGCTTCTCCAACAACGAGGGCGTCGTCGTGTTGGCCGCGACCAACCGCCACGATATCCTCGACCCGGCGCTGCTGCGCCCCGGCCGGTTTGACCGGCAGGTGATGGTGGGCTACCCCGACGTGCGCGGCCGCGAGGCCATCCTCCAGGTGCATTCCAAGGGCAAGCCGCTTGCGCCCGAGGTGGATCTGGCGCTGATCGCCAAGCGCACCCCCTTCTCCACCGGCGCCGATTTGGAAAACATCATGAACGAGGCCGCCATCCTGTGCGCCCGCAACCGCGCCGAGCAGATCACCATGGCGATGCTGCAGGAGGCGGTGGAGCGCGTGGAGATGGGGCCGGAGAAGCGCAGCCACGTGGTACATGCCAAGGACAAGAAGATCGTGGCGTATCACGAAGCCGGGCATGCGCTGGTGGGTTCCATGCTGGAGCACTGCGAGAAGGTGCAGCTGGTGACCATCGTGCCCCGCGGCGCCACCGGCGGCCATACGCTGCTGCTGCCCGAGGAGGAGCGCGACTTTGAATCCAGCAAGCAGCTGCACGATAACCTCGCGATGACCTTGGGCGGCTATGCCGCCGAGAAGATCGTGTTCGGCGACATGACCGGCGGCGCTACCTCCGATTTGCGCCGCGCCACCGAGGTGAGCCGCCGCATGGTTACGCACTTCGGCATGAGCGAGGAGCTGGGGCCGATCTACCTTGGCGGCGAGCATGAGGTGTTCTTGGGGCGCGACTTTGCGCAGCAGAGCCGCACCTACTCCGAGACGATGGCCACCAAGATCGACGAGGAAGTACACAGCTACCTGCAAAAGGCCTATACCCGCGCCGAGAAGGCGCTGCGCGATAACCTAGAGAAGCTCCACGCCGTCGCCGACGCGCTGATGGAAAAGGAAACCATCTACCGCGCCGAGTTCGAGGCGATCCTGAACCAGCATTAATCCGCCGCCGAGAGGACGACACATGCAATTTTCCGCCAAATTGGACGCCTATGAGGAGAGCATATTCGCCGAGCTGGCGCAGAAAAAGCGCGCGTTGCTCGCGCGCGGCGTGCCGGTGATCGATCTTTCCATCGGCTCGCCGGATCTGCCGCCCGCGCCGCACGTGATGCGCGCGCTGGCCGAGGCGGCGCTGCAGCCGGAGAACTACCGCTACGCCGTGCATGACCGCCCGCAGCTGCTGGAGGCCGCCGCGGGGTGGTACCGGCGCAGGTACGGCGTTACGCTGGACCCCAAGGCGCAGATCACCTCGCTGCTGGGCTCGCAGGACGGGTTGGCGCACGCCGCCCAAGCGTTGCTGGACGTTGGCGACACCGTGCTGGTGCCCGATCCGGGGTATCCCATCTTCTCCATCGGCCCGGCGCTTTGCGGCATGCGCGTGGAGCGGCTGCCACAGCTGCGGGAAAACGGATACCTGATCGATTGGGACGCCGTGCCCGAAGCGCTGGCGCGCAGGGCGAAGCTGCTCATCGTTTCCTATCCCAACAACCCGGTCAGCGCCATCGCCCCGCCCGGGTACTATGACCGGCTGGTGGCCTTCGCGCGGCGCTACGATATTGCGGTGCTGCACGACAACGCCTACAGCGAGCTGACCTTCGACGGGCTGGTATGCGGCAGCTTTTTGCAGGCCGAGGGCGCGGCGGAGGTGGGCATAGAGCTCAACTCCCTTTCCAAGACCTACAACTTCGCGGGCGCGCGCGTGGGCTTCGCGCTGGGCAATGCCCGGATGATCGGCCTGCTGCGCTCGCTCAAGAGCAACTTTGACTTTGGCACCTTCCTGCCGATCCAGCTTGCCGCCGAGGCGGCGCTCAACGGGCCGCAGGAGAGCATACAGGCGACGAGGAACGCCTACCAGCGGCGGCGCGATCTGCTGCTGGACGGCCTTGCCGCCGCTGGCTGGCACATTCCCAAGCCCAAGGCGACGATGTTCGTATGGGCGCAGATCCCGGCGGGCTTTGCCGGGGCGGAGGCCTTTGCGGCGGAGCTAGCGGAGCGCACCGGCGTCATCGTGGTGCCGGGTACCGCCTTCGGCGCGCACGGCGAGGGGCATGTGCGCATGGCGCTGGTGCAGCCCGAAGAGGCCATGGCCGAGGTGGCGCGCCGCGTCGCGGAAAGCGGTCTGTTGGCGGCCGGTTCAAAAGCGGCATGTTTGTAGACCTGCATCTGCACTCCAACGCCTCCGACGGCGTGCATGCGCCGGGCGAAGTGGTGCGCATCGCCAAGGAGCGGAGCATGTCGCTGATCGCGCTGACCGATCACGACAGCGTGGACGGCATCGGCGAAGCCTCGCGCGCGGCGCTGGCCGAGGGCTTGGCGCTGATCCCCGGCGTGGAGCTGAGCTGCGAGGGCGAGCGGGAGATTCACCTGCTCGGCTACGGGCTGGATGCCGAAGCGCCGCGGTGGCAAGCTTTTTTCAGCGAGTTGCAGCAGGAGCGCCGGGAGCGCGCGCTGCGCATGCTGGCGCTGCTGGCGGAGCAGGGGCGCGTGCTGGATGCTGAACAGGTGCTGGCCATGGCGAAACACAGCGTATCGCGCGCGCACATCGCGCAGGCATTGGTCGCCAGCGGCGCGGCCAGCAGCGTGAAGGAAGCCTTTGCGCGCTATCTTGCGCCGGGCCGCCCGGCGTATCTGCCCAGACAAGCCCTGCCGCTGCCCGAGGCGCTGCGCGTGCTGCGCGCGGGCGGTGCGGTTCCGGTGCTGGCGCACCCCGGCCTGCTGCCGATGACCCCCGAGACGCTGGAGGCCAATATCCGCGGCTGGCGGGAGCAAGGGCTGGAAGGGGTCGAAGTGTACTATCCGCATCACACGCCCTCGCTGACCCAAAGGCTGGACAAGCTGGCGCGCTCCCTGGGCATGCTGGTGACCGGCGGCAGCGATATGCACGGCGCTTCGGTGCGCCCTACGCGCATCGGCGAAGGCCTAGAAGGCTGGCGCAGCCGCAAGAGCGATGCCGAGGCGCTGTGGCGGCGGGCAGGCACCACGGTGGGCGAGTGGACCACATGATTTTTGCAGCCAGAGGAGGTTTGCCCCGAAGGTTTCCAAGGGGCGATCGGAAAGCCCCTTGGTCGCCCTTCGCAAAGGGCGAAATCCCTTTGCTTTGAACAGATGTTTCGTGCCTGCTGGCACGACCTAAGGGCTTTCCGGTCGCCCTTAGGGATCCTTCGGGGATCGCCCCGAGAGCAAATACTTCACAGGAACACCGAGATTTTTGAAGTCCGGGAGGATTTGCATGGCGAACGACCAAAGAGAAAGAGGCCACTACCCCGCAGGGGCGCGTCCCGCGCCGCCGGCTTCGGCGTCGCCGCGCGAGGTGGCCAAGATGAAAAAGCTTCCCCAGCAGCCGAGGAAGCCTCAAAAGAAGCGGCACGAAGGCAGATCGATGGTACTGCCGGTCGTCTTTGGCATCCTGCTGGCGGCGGTGCTGTCGCTGCTGGCCTATAGCGTGCTCTCCGACCCGGCGCGCAGCACCACATTCTTCGAAGGGGTGCATGTGGCCGGGGTGCATATCGGCGGCATGACGCCGGAGCAGGCACAGTCCGCCGTGAATGAACAACAGCAACAGCTGCTGAGCGACTGGGGCGTCAACCTGTCCTGCGAGGGGCAGCAGTGGCGCATCGGCGGGGAGGACATCGCGCTGACGATGGATCTTTCCGAGCAGCTCGAAGCCGCTTGGCAGGTAGGGCGCGCGGGTACGTTTGCCGATCGGCGGCGAACCATCAGCAGCCTCAAGCGCGAACCCTATCACACCACCGGCGGCGTTCATTACGATAAGACGGCGCTGGACGCTAAGCTGGAGGCCATTCGCAGCCAAGTGAACCGCGAGCCGGTGGACGCCACCGCCGCCTTCACCCCCGAGTCCGAGCAGGCCTTCGCCTTTACCGATGAGGTGGCGGGCAAGTGGCTGGACATGCAGGCGATGCGCGAGCAAATCGAGCCCTACATCCTCAGCTTGCAAAACGCCGATGTCGCCTTGGTTCCGCAGGAGCTGACGCCCAATGTGACCAGCGCGGATTTGCAGAAGAACCTGACCTGCATCGTGATCGTCACCACCAACATCCACTACACCAGCACCGAGGGGCGCAACCACAACATCCGCACCGCCTTGGAGCGGCTCAACAACCTGATGGTCACCCCCGGCGAGCGCGTGTCCTTCAACAAGATCATCGGCCGCCGCGACGATCCCAAGAACGGCTATCAGGAGGCGCTGGAGATCGCCTACGGCGAGTATGTGCCCGGCATCGGCGGCGGCGTGTGCCAAGTGTCGAGCACGCTCTATCAGGCGGTGCTGCGCGCGGGGCTGCTGATCGATACCCGCTCCGCGCACGCCATCCCCTCCAACTACGCCGAGCGCGGGCAGGACGCCACGGTGTCCGATAACGGCGCCGACTTCGTGTTCCGTAACAACACCGATTTCCCGATCTACATCCGCGCGCGCTTCATCGAAGGCGGCGAAAACGGCAAGAGCAAGAAGTGCGAGGTCGCCGTCTACGGGCGCGCGCTGCCCACCGGCACCCGCTACGTGCTCGAAAGCCGCCAGATCGGCACCGACATCGAGCCGGAGCCGGAGAAGGAATACATCGCCGACAAAAAGAAACAGTACGTCACCTACACCGATGAGGAAAAGGAAGTGCTCGCCAAGCGATTGGGCAGCAAGGTGGAGGTATACTTGGTAGAATTGCGCAACGACGGCATGGAGGTCGGGCGCACGCTGGTCTCCGAGGACTTGTATAAGCCTCGCCCGGCGCAGATCTACCGCGGAACGACCGCTCGATAAAACCGAAAGAGCCGGAAACGACGAGGTACATATGTCAGAATATCGCCCTCCTCGACCCACGGGCGCAGGACAGCCGCAAGGCAGGGGCTACGCAAGGCCGATGCCGAACGATAGCGGAAATATGCCGCGCCGCGTGCCGTCACAATCGAATAGCATGCCGCCGCGCGGCGGCGTACCCTACGCGACGCCGTCCCAGCCGCACCGCGCGGTCGGCCATCCGCAGCAGCGGCAGCAGGCGCAGCAGCGGGTGCAGCCCCAGCGGCAGCCGCACCGCGCGCCTCCGCGCGCGCAATCGCGCGGCGGTGGCGGCGGGTCCACGCGGCAGCCGCGCAAAAGGCGCGGGCTGTGGGGATTTTTCGTGGTGGCCGTTTTGCTGGCGGCGCTGTGCGTCGGCTCCTATTTCTTCGTGATTTATCGCGATGTGAACCGGCAGGAAGGCAAGTTCTACGACGGCATCTACGCCAGCGGCATCCACTTGGGCGGCATGACGCCCGACGAGGCCTTCGCCGCGCTCAACGATGTGGAGGCGCAGCAGCTGAGCGCGTGGCAGGTTGCGCTGCGCTATCAGGAAAACGTGAAAACCATCGACGCGGCGGATATCGACCTGCGCCTTAACCTGGCGACGCAGCTCGACGCGGCTTGGGCGATCGGCCGCACCGGCGGCCTGTTGGAGCGCTGGGAGGTCATCAAGCAGCTTCGCCAGCATCCTTACGCCAGCGAGGGCGGCATCTCCTATGACCGTGCGAAGCTCAACAGCATCCTTGAGCTTATCAAGCAAGGGCTGACCACCGCGGCCGTCGATGCCACCAGCACGGTCTCCGGCAGCGAGCAGGTCGTTACCGCCGAGCAGTATGGCAGCGAGCTGGACATCGAGCCGATCCGCGATCAGATCGAGCAGAGCATCTATGCCTTGGCCAGCGCCGATATCGAGCTGCAGCCGAGGATCATCAACCCCAGCGTGACGGCCAACGAGCTGCAGGGGCAGCACGGCCTGATCGTGGCGGCCAGCACCGTCATCAGCAAGAAGAGCGAGGACGGCCGCACCGAGAACATCCGTGTGGCGCTCTCCCGGCTCGACGGGCAAACCATCCAGCCCGGCAAAAAGTTGTCCTTCAACGAGGTGGTGGGCAAGCGTACCATCAAGAACGGCTTCCGCGAGGCCGACGAAATCGAGTACGGCCAGTACGTGCGCGGCGTCGGCGGCGGCGTGTGCCAAGCTTCGACCACGCTCTATCAGGCGGCGGTGCGCTCCGGGATGCAGATCGATGAGCGCGGCCCGCATGCCATTCCCTCAAATTATTGCGAAATGGGGCAGGACGCCACGGTGTCCGATAATAAAAAGGATCTGGTGATCCGCAACATTAGCGACGCGCCGATGTACATCCGCGCCTACATCGATGAGACCGGCTCCGGCAAGAAAAAGACGCTCAAGTGCGTGGTGGAGATCTACGGCAAGCCGCTTCCCGACGGCATCCGCTATGTGTTGGAAAGCCAGCAGATCGGCGAGCCCTTCGAACCGAATCCGGACAAGAGATACGAGAAGGACCGGAAGCAGGAACACGTCGTATTTCAGGATCAGGAATGGGAGGCCGCCAAAAAGCGGCTGGGTTACAAGGTGAAGACCTACCTCGTCAAGCAGCGAAGCGACCATATGGAGATCGATCGCGAGGAAATCAGCACCGATACCTACCCGGCCTCGCCCGCGATCATTTATGTGGGCACGACGCCGAGAGGGCTGGACTGACACCCGGCTTGCTTGCACAGAGGAGGATATCGCGATGAAGCGGTGGCGGAAATGGGCTTGGGTGCTTGTGCCGACCTGCATGAGCGTGCTGATCCTGCTGGCGGCGTATGCCAAGCATGGCGTATATCCGTTTGGGGAGAAGATTGCCTTTTACTGGGACGGCACGAATGAGCAGCTCCCCTACCTGAGTGCGCTGCGGCACGCGCTGGTCACGGGGCGCGACGTGCAGTACAGCCTCAACACGCTCTTCGGGATGGACTTGCTGACGCTGTTTGTGTTTTGCGTGCCTAGCCCGGTGAATCTGTTGCTGCTGCTGTTCCCGGCCAGCCGTTTGCCCGACGCGGCGCTGCTGATCCTCCTCATCAAGGTGGCGCTGGGAGCCGGTTCCTTCGCGGTGTTCGCGCGGCGCACGCTACGCGCCGACCGGCTCATCGCCGCGCTCTGCGCGATGGGGTACGCGCTGATGGGATGGGCGGTCGCTTACTCCTATCTGCTGATGTGGCTGGACATGCTGTTTTGGTTGCCCATCGTGTGCGCGTGCGTGCATGCGCTGATCGAACGCGGCAAGGTCGTGGGGCTCACGCTATCGTATTTTGCGATCTTTTGGGTGAACTGCTACGTCGGCTACATGGTGGCGGCGTTTTCGGCGCTGTATTGCGCGGCGCTGATCGCCATACGCGTCGACGCAGGCAATTGGCGCCGACTGCTGGGGCGCGGCGCAATGCTGATCGCCAGCGGGCTTTTGGCGGTGGGCATGGTCGCTTTTGTCATCCTGCCAACGTTTCTTTGGACGCTGGAAGGCATGGACGTAATCAGCACGGGCTTCCCGAGGCTGGGCTATTCCCAGTACCTGTGGGGCATGCAGCTTTCCTCGCTGGTACCGGCCATCCCGGCGCTGATGAGCGGCGTGAACAGGGATTCCTTTGAGCTGAAGTTGTTCTTTGGCATCGCGCCGCTGCTGCTTTGCTTCGGTCTGCTATGCTATCGCGGGCTGTCGGCGCGCAAGCGGATCGTCGCGGGCGGCGGCCTGCTGCTGCTTTTCTATAGCCTGCAGAACAACTGGCTGAATCTGGCTTGGCACCTTGGCGATATTCCGACGGGCTTTATCTTCCGCCAATCCTTCGTGCTGAGCTTCTCGATGCTGGCGCTCGCGGCGGTGATGGGCACGGCGCTGCGGCGCGGGGACGCCGAGGCGCGGCGCGCCGTGGTGCGGGCTTCGCTGGCGGCGGCGGCGGTGGTGCTGACCTACAATGGCTTGGTGCGTACGCCGCTGGATTTCTGGCACTATTCCGTCAATCTGGCGCTGGTGATCGGCGGCGCGGTGCTGCTATGGGCGCTGGGCGGCGCGCGGGGCAAGCGTGCGCGGCTCGCCGTGGCGCTCGGGTTAACTGCGCTGATGGCGGCGGATCTCTACAACAACGCCAACCAGACCTTCGCGACCTTTGGCTTTGAAGCGCGCGCGCCCTTTGTGCAGGCTGCGCCGGTGCAGGCGGTAACGCGCGCCGCCGCGCAGCGCGACGGCGATTTATACCGCGTCGGCGATGAGAACCAGCGGACGCCCAACGATGGATTGCTTTATGCTTACCCCGCTGGCAATCACAACAGCTCCACCAGCAACCTGCACATGCTGGATTTTGCCAACGCGATGGGCTTTGACGACGCCGGATGGCGCTACCGCACGGCATACCGCTCCAATATCATCACCGACGCCGTCTTTGGCTTCCGTTATGTGCTGCCGCGGCGGAGCGGCGATGTGACCTATCCCACCGAGCAAACGCCGGAGGGCACGGCTTATCAGCGCAACCCCAACGCGCTGCCGTTCCTGTTTGTGTCGCCCGGCTCCTTCGCGCCGATCGAGGCGGTCGACGAGATGACCCGGCAGCTGGAGGAATGGGCAGAGGTGACGCTGGATACGCGAGCTGTGCAACAGGCGCTGCTTGCGCGCGTCGCGCCCGGCGCGGCGTGCATGATGGAACTTACGCCCGAGGCCAGCGACGCCCGCACCGCCACGTATATTTGCCCCGCCGACGGACCGGCCTATGTATACCCGCCGTACAATGTGCGTGATGGATTCGCCGTGCAGCGCAATGACGAGCCGGTGGAGGCGGTGGGCGGCACCTGCGTGTCCATCGGCGTGGCGCGCAAAGGGGATCGTATTCGGATCACGACGCCGGAATCCGCGCAGGACGCGGAGGGCAAGCCCATCGCGCTGCCGGAGCCGACGGCATGGAAGCTGGCGCAGGTGGATCAGGCTGCTTTCAGCGCGCTCTGCGCCGACATTCAGCGCAAGACGCAGCGCGTCGAAAGGCCTAGCGATACGGTGTTTGCCGGTACGGTGGAGGCGGCGCCGGGCGATAAACTGTTCATTACCCTGCCCTACACGCAGGGATGGTCGCTAAAGGTGGACGGCCAGCCCGCCAAGCTGGAGCGCGCGCTGCATGCCTTCATGGGCGCCGAAATCCAGCCCGGAACGCATGAGATACTCCTGACCTACACGCGCCCCGGACAGGGGCTGGGCATGGCGATCAGCGCGGCCTGCTGGGCGTTGCTGGCGGTCTATGCGGCGGGGGAGCGGCTGCTGGCGCGCAAGCGCGCATCCGGCACGGTGGCGGCTTGACAGGAATACCGGCTGATACGGCGACGGATATGAGACGGCGCAAACCGGGGCGATGCGGCTCCGGTTTTTTCTATAATATTTTGATGTTTTTTCGATTTTTGTAGTTTTTTCTAGGATTGTTCAAAGAATACAAAAAATCTATTGACAAAATGGACGACACGGCTTACAATGCATATAACATAATATAACATCATATATTGACGCGAGGCAATATGATGTGTCCTTGAAGGAGGAGAATTCATGCAGATCATTCAGCAGGAACAATTGGCGAAGGCCGTCGAAGCGGTGAAGGCAAGAAAAATCCGCAACCTTTTTTTTGTGGCATGCGGCGGTTCCAAGGCGATCTTTGAGCCTGCTCAATATCTTTGCGACGCGGAAACAGCGGTGACCAGCGCGGTGTATACCGCCAATGAGTTCATTCACCGGCTGCCCAGGGGGCTGGGCGCGGAGAGCCTGGTGATTTCCTGCTCGCACAGCGGCAATACGCCCGAAACCGTCGCCGCCACCAAGCTGGCGCGCGAGAAGGGCGCGCTGACGATTTGCTTCTCGTTCAAGCCGGATTCCCCGCTGTGGGAGGCTGCCGAATATGGCATCTTCTATAACTGGGGGCCGGAATCCGATCCCGGCGACAGCAACAACGCCATGCTGTTCCGGCTGGTGTTCCATGTGCTGAACGTTTTGCAGCCCAGCGAGAAGTACCTGCGCTGGGTGAAGGACTTGGACAATATCGGCGCGGTGATCCTGCGCAACAAGGAGCGGACACTGGAGGCGGCCAAGTGCTATGGCTCCGCCTACAAGCGCGAGCCGATTATCTACACGATGTCCTCCGGCGCTTGCTACGGCGTGGCGTATTCCTTCGCGATCTGCCTGCTGATGGAGATGCTGTGGGTACACTCCAACGCCATCCATTCCGGCGAATACTTCCACGGCCCCTTCGAGGTGACCGACGATAACGTACCCTTCATCATGATCCTCAACAGCGGCGCCACCCGTCCGTTGGACGAGCGCGCGCTGGCCTTCCTGCAAAAGTATTCCGACCGCGTGGAGGTCATCGACGCCGCTACCTTCGATATGGAGGGAATCTCCGCCGACGCGCGCGGCTATGTGGCGCCGATCGTGGTCGGCGCGGTGCTTCGCCAGTACGCGGATCAGCTGGCCGAGCACAAGGGGCATCCGTTGTCGGTGCGCCGCTACATGTGGAAGATGGAGTATTGACCCTTGCGCTTTGGTTGTCGTACGCGCAGCGGCGCGTGTGAAAAAACCCACGAAGATGAGGAGGATCGCACATGAGGAGAACTTTGGGGATGCTGCTGGTGCTGGCGCTGCTTGCCAGCGTGCTGGGCATGGTGCCCGCTGCCTTGGCGGAGGAGAAGGCCACCATCCGCTTCTTCCACCGCTGGCCCAACGAGCCCAAGGGGCCGTACATGGATCAGGTGATCGCAGCTTTTGAAGCGGCGAATCCCGACATCGACATCGAGCTGATCGACCCTGTGCTCAACGACAGTTACAAGGAAAAGATCCGCGTGCTGGTCGGTTCCCAAGACATTCCGGATGTGTTCATGTCTTGGTCCGGCAGCTTCGGTGCCAACTTGGTGAAGTCGGGCCGCGTCCGCCCGCTGGACGATATGATCGCCGCCGACAAGGCGTGGTCCGATCTGATCGTGCCCAGCCAGTGGGGCCCCTTCAACTACGATGGCAAGCAGTACGGCATCCCGTGGTCGATGGACGGCAAGGCCTTCTTCTACAACAAGACGGTCTTTGACGAGCTCGGCCTGAAGGAGCCCAACACGTGGGAAGAGTTCATCGCCGTGATGGAGGCGCTCAAGGCCGCGGGCCACACCCCGCTGAGCGAGGGCTTCTCCGCCGAATGGGCGGTATCGCACTACTTGGGCACGATGGTGCAGCGCATGGTGGATCCCGCCGTGGTGGCAAAGGATTACGCGCTGGAGGGCGACTTCTCCGATCCGGATTATGCGAAGGCGCTCAACTGCTTCCTGCAGCTCAAGGATTATATGAACGAGGATCCCTGCTCCGTGGATCATACCTTTGCCCGCAACGGCTTCATCGATGGCGACGGCATGATGTGCTACATGCAGTTTGCCGAGATCAAGTACCTAGCGGACGGCGTGGACTTTGAGTACAGCTTCTTCGATATGCCCGCGCTGCCCGATGGCAAGGGCGATCCCGATGAGCTGACCGGCGCGCCGGAAGGCATGATGATCTCCGCCGAGTGCAAGTACCCCGAAGCGGCGGAAAAATTCGTGAAGTTTTTCATCAACCAGGAGAATGGCGCGCTGATGACGAAGATGACCGGCGAGCTCTCCTGCATCAAGGGCGCGGTGAACGAGGAATCGATCTCCAGCCCGAAGCAGATGGAAGCCGTAGAAAAGATTCTGGCGGCGACCAACTGTACCCTGTGGCAGGACAACGCGGTGGACGCCACCGTGGCCTCGGCGTTCATGAAGGGCGGCCAGTTGCTGCTCACCGGCGATAAGACCGCCGAGCAGGTGATGGCCGATGTGCAGGCCGCGGCGAAGGAAGCGGCCGGTAAGTAACACCTTGCATCCGCGCCGCCGGTCCCCGCCCCGCCAAGGGAGCCCGGGGACCGGCGGTCTCGTTTTCGCTCAATAAATATGTTAACTTGGCGTTCCAAAGGCTCCGAAGGTTTCCCAAGGGCGACCGGAAAGCCCTTGGGTCGCCCTTCGCAAAGGGCGAAATACCCTTTGCTGAAACAGGTATTTCGTGCCTGCGGGCACGACCAAAGGGCTTTCCGGTCGCCCTTTGGAAACCTTCGGGGGAAACCTTCGGAGGAAACCTTCGGGGGAAACCCTTCGGTCGAAACCAAAAGGGGGGGAAACACATGCACGGAGGCGCTGTTGCTCCGCCCACGATCGCGCGGAATAGAGGGTTCAAGGGGCGGCATTTGGTGCCGTATGCCTATGTGCTGCCGGTGATGGCGCTGATGATTACCTTCGTCTATCTGCCGATGGTACAGAACTTTTTCTATGTATTCGAGCGGTTTTCCGCCTTCTCATCGACCACACAATTTGCGGGCTTGGACAACATCCGCACGCTGCTCGGCGATGCGGTGATCGGTACGGCGCTGCGCAACAACGTGTTTTATTGCTTGCTTTCGGTGGCGTTTCAGGTGTTTTTGTCGCTGGTTTGCGCCTCGTTGCTCGAGGATAGGCTGATGCGCCGCGTGTCCACGGTGCTGCGCACCACCTACTTTTTGCCGGTGCTGATCTCGATGACGGTGGTGGCGATGCTGTTCACCCAGATTTATAGCCCCAAGGGGCTGCTCAATAGCTTCCTGAAGGTGTTTGGCGGCAACGTCAAGACCGGCTGGCTGGGCAAGAGCGGCACGGCCATCTTCTGCGCCATCGCCATGTCGCAATGGCATTCGATGGGCTATACGATGATGCTGTTCATCGTCGCCATCCAGAAGATCCCGGAGGAGCTGTACGAGGCGGCGGAGATCGACGGCGCCTCGCGCTGGCAGCGCTTTTTCACCATCACGGTGCCGCAGGTGCGGGAGATGGTGTTCGTCACGATGGTGACCACGGTGTCGGGCGCCTTTCTGGTGTTCAACGATGTATACATCCTCACGCGCGGCGGCCCGGGCAACAGCTCCACCACGCTGGCGGTGTACATGTACGATATGGCCTTCACCCAAGACCGCATGGGGTACGCCTCCACCATCGCGGTGATGATGCTGTGCATCTGCTTGGCGCTGGCCATGGTGCAAAAGCGCGGATTGCGCTCCGGGGAGGTGGACTGATATGCTGCTAAGCCACAAACGCCCGGTTCGCAACCGCTGGTCGGTGGGCATGGGGATCGCGCTGGCGGTGCTGCTGGTTTATTTTGTGCTGATTATTTATCCGCTGATCTGGATGGTGCTTTCCTCGCTAAAAACCGAGCGCGAATTCTTCCGCAATATCTGGGGTCTGCCCGCGGTGGCGCAGTGGGGCAACTACGTCAAGGCGTGGCAATCCGGCATCTCCAGCTACTTTCTGAACAGCGTGCTGGTCACCTGCAGCACCATCGCGCTGTGCGTGAGCATCGCCTGTCTGGCGGCCTTCGCGCTGGCGCGCTACCGCTTCCCCGGCAGTACGGTGGTGTTCCTGCTGTGCATGGGCGGCATGATGCTTTCGCCGCAGGTGACGCTGATCCCGCTGTACAAGATCATTCAGACGCTCAAGATCCACGATACCTATTGGGCGATGATCCTGCCCTACGCCGCCTACCGAATGCCCATCACGCTGATGCTGATCCGTGCCTACTTCCTCGGCATCCCCAAGGAGCTGGTGGAAAGCGCCACCATCGACGGATGCACCTCCTTCGGCGTGCTGACGCGCATCTTTTTGCCGATCTCCAAGCCGATTCTGTTGACCTGCAGCGTGCTGGTGGCCTATTACGCGTGGAACGAGTTTTTGTTTTCGATCATCTTTATCGACTCCCGCGCGCTCAAGACCATCCCCTCGGGGCTGATGGTGTTCCGCGACGCGCTGAATACCGATTATTCGCTGCTGTTCGCCGGGCTTACGATCTCGGCGCTGCCGATGATCCTCGTGTTCTTGGCGATGCAAAAGCAGTTTGTTCGTGGCATGACTGCCGGTGCGGTGAAGGGCTGAGCATGCAATGACCGGCACGTGTCCGCTGAAAGTTGCAGCAGGGTGACCGAAGGTTTCCAAGGGGCGATCGGAAAGCCCCTTGGTCGCCCTTCTCAAAGGGCGAAATCCCTTTGCCAAGAGCGGTGTTTCGTGCCTGCGGGCACGACCTAAGGGCTTTCCGGTCGCCCTTAGGGATCCTTCGGGGGCATTGCGCGGTCAATGGATTCAAACAATTTATACTTAAATAAAAATTTATCAGGGCAAGTGGAGGAATACTGGCATGCGCATGCTGGCGATCGGCGATAACGTGGTGGACTGTTACTTGGACGAAGGCCTCTATTATCCCGGCGGCAACGCCGTCAACGTGGCGGTGGGCTGCAAGCGCGGCGGCTTTGCCGAGGTGGCGTACATCGGCGTGTTTGGCGACGATCCGGAGGCGCGGCATATCCAGTGGGCGCTGTACAAGGAGGGGATCACCTGCGAGCGTTCGCGTCACCTGCACGCCGCTTCCGGCCATCCGGGCGTGCGCCTCGTGGATGGCGACCGGGTATTTGTTGGCGGCCCCAAGGATACCGCGCAGCACATCGTCCGGCTGCGCCTGATGCCCGACGATCTGGATTATATTGCAGGATTTGACATCTGTCATACATCGTGTTATTCTTCTATAGAACCAGAATTGCCCAACATTCGGCGGTCGGCGGAGGTCTCCTTTGACTTCTCCAGCGACTACCAGCGCCCGGAGTACTTGGCGCAGGTTTGCCCCCACGTGCGCTTCGCCTTCTTTAGCGGATCGCACTTGCCCGAGGGGGAGCTCGACGCGCTGCTGCGCACCGTACACGGCTACGGCACCGAGGTGGTGGGCGTGACGCTGGGCTCGGCGGGGGCACTGTTCTCCCGCAAGGGCCAGCGCTTCCGGCAGGGCGTCAAGCCCGTCGAGGTGGTCGATACGATGGGCGCGGGCGATAGCTTTATCGCCGGGTTCTTGACGCGCTATACGCACGGCGCGGGCATGGAGGAGGCGTTGGATTTCGCCGCCGCCTGCGCCGCCAACACCTGCCTAGAACATGGCGGCTTCGGATACGGCAAGCCGTTTGAAAAGCCTGAATCGCGTTGATTGCTTGCGCCCCAACGCGTTTGGATGGGGGAGACTGCATGGCTATGCGAGAAATAACACCGCTCAAGGTTAGTTCCTCTTTGCCGCTGTATGAGCAGCTCAAGCAGCGGCTGCGCACTGCCATCCTGACCGAGCAATACGTCAGCGGGGATCAACTGCCGCCGGAGTTTGAGCTATGCGAAACCTACGGCGTGAGCCGTATCACCGCGCGCCGCGCCGTGCAGGATTTGGTGGCCGAAGGGTTGCTGGAGCGGCGGCAGGGCAAGGGAACCTTCGTGGCCTATGAGCGCCTGGATATTCACGTAATGTCGCTGGACGGGTTCAGCGGATTTCACCGCTCCCGCGCGCCGCAATCGGTGCTGCGCATTCTTGCGAAAAACCAGCGGGGCGCCACTGCCAAGGAAGCGCGCTTTCTGCAGATCACCGAGGGCGCGCAGATCTATGAGCTGGTGCGGCTGCTGCTGGTGAAGGAGATGCCGGTGGCGCTGGATCGGTCGGTTTACGATGCCCGACGCTTTCCGGGGCTACTGGATCGGATCAGCGAAAACACGTCGACCTACGAGCTGTTCGATCAGGCGTACCACCACCCGAATTTCAGCGCCAGCAAGGAAATCGTCATGACCTCGGCGCGGCCGGACGAGGCCGAGGTGCTGCACTGCAAGCCTGGCGAGGCGCTCTACCTGATTACCAAGGTGGTACACGACGATCAGGGCGTCGCCAATCACTGCTCGTTCATGCTGGTGCCGGGAGAGCGCGTGAAGCTGACGATATCCTACAAGCGGACGCAGATATAAACAGCCGGAAACAAACCGCGCCGAAGATCGAAGGATCTTCGGCGCGATTTTTGTGTTTCGGATGATCGTTCATCGGGTTATTCTCCGTGCTCGTTGATCTGGTCGTTGAGCAGGTTGATGTTGCCGCAGCCCATGGTCAGCACCAGATCGCCGGGCTGCCAATGGGCGCGCAGGTAGGCCTCGGTGTCGTCGAAGGTCGGCGTGTAGTGTACGCTTTTCCCAGAGGCGGCGATGCGCTCCACCAGCATGGTGGTGTGGATATCGCCGGGATCCTTCTCGCGCGCGGCGTAGATGTCGGTGATGAGGATCTCGTCGGCGACGTCGCAGCAGGTGAGGTAGCCGTCGAACAGGCGCTTGACGCGCGAATAGGTGTGCGGCTGCATCACAGCCCAGAGCCGGTTGTGGGGCTGCATGGCGGCGACCGACAGCGCGTTTTTCATCTCGGTGGGGTTGTGGCCGTAATCGTGGTAAAGGCGCACGCCGTTGATAACGCCGGTCAGCTCGAAGCGGCGATGCACCCCGGCAAAGCCGCTCAGCGCACGCTCGATGAGAACGGGCTTTACGCCGACGGCGCAGGAGGCGGCGTAGGCGGCCAGCGCGTTGAGCACCTGAAACCGCCCCGGCACCTGCAGCGCGAGATGCCCGACGACCTTTCCCGCGCGCGTTACGTCAAAGCTGGCGTGGCCGGTTTCATCGAGAACCAGCGCCTCCGGCCGCCAAAGGTTGTCCTCGCCCATGCCGAAGGTTTCGGTTTTGCAGGCGAGGTTCTTGAGCAGCCCGCGCGCCCGCGGGTCGTCGCCGTTGGCGATGCAGATGCCGTCCTCGGGCAGCAACGCCAGAAATTGGCCGAAGGTCTCGGTGATGTGGTCGATATCCCGGTAGAAATCCAGATGATCCTCGTCGATATTGAGCAGCACCGCCACGGTGGGGCGCAGCTGTAAAAAGCTGGCGTTGAACTCGCAAGCCTCGGCGAGAAAGGTGTCGCCATGGCCGACGCGGATGCCGCCGCCGATGGCGTCCAGCGTGCCGCCGATGCTGATCGCCGGATCCAGCTCGCCCTCCAGCAGCACCTGCGCCAGCATGGAGGAGGTGGTGGTCTTGCCGTGCGCGCCGCATACGCCGATGGCGTTTTTGTAGCCCTCCATCAGCTGGCCGAGCAGGTACGCCCGCTCCAGCGTGGGGATGTGGGAACGCGCGCAGGCGACGCGCTCCGCGTTGTCGGGCGCGATGGCGGCGGTGTAGACCACCAGCGAGGCGCCTTCCACATTGGCGGCTTCGTGGCCGATGACCACTGGCACGCCCTTCTCGCGCAGCTTGCGCGTGGCGTAGGATTCGGTATTGTCCGAGCCGGTGACGCGATATCCTTTTTCCATCAGCATCTCCGCCAAGCCCGACATGGAGCTGCCGCCGATGCCGATCATGTGGATGCGCTGGCCTTGATAATCCCGAATGTGCGGTACTTGCATAGTATTCCTTTCTGGCGTTCGAAAGTGCGGTTGTCATTCTATTATACGCCCCGGTGCGCGCTCCAATCAATGTTTTGCGGGAAAAAGCAGGAAAAGCAGGAAGCGTCGCGAAAATTCCGAACAAAAAACGCGGCGCAAGGCTGGATTTTCGTAAAAAAGTGCTCTATAATGAAAAAGAAAAATCGAACATTCGTGATTTGCGTTGCGCACATCGCCGCGCGAGGGAAGGGGAATACTGATGGAACGCATTCGCCGAAACGAGCGCTTGGCCGCGATGACCCGCATGCTGGCCGCCGCTCCCAATCGGATCTTCACGCTTAGCCACTTCGGTGAGCGGTTTGGCGCGGCAAAGTCCACGCTGAGTGAGGATATCGACATCCTGCGTGAGGTGATGGGGGAGTTTCGGCTCGGCCAGCTCGATACTGTGACCGGCGCGGCCGGTGGCGTGCGCTTTCGCCCGCTGGTGCCCCGGGAGGCGGCCTTCGATTTCGTTCAAGGGCTTTCGCAGCGGCTGGCTAGCCCGGGGCGCGTGTTGCCCGGCGGCTTTTTATACATGGCCGACGTCCTTTCCACGCCGGAGCTGGTGGAGCAGATGGGGTGCATCATGGCCGGTGAGTTTTACGAGGAAGAGCCGGACTTCGTGCTGACGATGGAAACCAAGGGCATCCCGGTGGCGCTGATGGCGGCCAAGGCGCTGGGCGTGCCGCTGGTTATCGCGCGGCGCGACAGCAAGGTGTACGAAGGCCCCGCCGTCAATATCAACTACCTATCCGGCTCCGCCGGGCGCATCGAGACCATGTCGCTCTCGCGCCGCGCGGTGAAGGAGGGGCAGCGCGCGCTGATCGTCGACGATTTCATGAAGGCGGGCGGCACCGCGCGCGGCATGATGGACATGATGCGCGAGTTTTCGGTGACGGTGGTCGGGCTGTGCGTGGTGATGGCCACCTGCGAACCGGAGCGGAAGCGCGTGGACGGCGCGCGCGCGCTGATGGTGATGGAGGAAGTAAACGACGAGCGCGACGCCGCGCTGATCCGCCCGGCGGACTGGTTGTTGCCGGACGGAAGATAAAGGAGGAAACGTTATGAGCCATGAGTCCAAGCCCGTTGTGATCCCGGACTATGCCGACCCCGCTGCGCGCGCGCGTATCAACGCCCAGCACGCCGCCGCCGGTGTGGTGATCGTCGATCCGCAGGCCACCTATATCGCGGGCAGCGTGCGCATTGGCGCGGGCACGGTGATCTACCCCGGCAACGTGATCGACGGCGAGACCACCATCGGCGCGGGCTGCACGTTGCTGCCCGGCAACCGCCTGCAGGATGCCAACCTCGCCGATGGCGTAACGATGGAGCAATCGGTGGCGCTGGAAGCCGCCGTCGGCGAGGGAACCACCGTCGGCCCCTTCGCCTACCTGCGCCCCGGCACCGCCGTGGGTGCGCACTGCCGTATCGGCGACTTTGTGGAGATCAAAAACAGCACCGTCGGCGACCTGACCCGCATCTCACACCTAACCTACGTGGGCGACAGCGACTTGGGCGAGGACATCAACCTCGGCTGCGGCGTGGTGTTCGTCAACTACGACGGCAAGAAGAAATATCGTTCCAAGATCGGCGACCGCGCCTTCATCGGCTGCAACGTCAACTTGGTTTCGCCGGTAAAGGTTGGCGAGGAGGCCTATGTGGCCGCCGGATCCACCGTGACCGAGGACGTGCCCGACGGCGCGCTGTGCATCGCGCGCGAGCGGCAGGTGGTCAAGACCGGCTGGGTGGCGGCGCGCAAGCGGGAGGGGAAGCTGTAAGCCCGCCAAAGAATACGTACAACGGAGCGAGCGATGATAACAACCATCCTTTTCGACCTGGACGGCACCCTGTTGCCGGTGGACAACGACTTTTTCTTTCGCAAATATCTCAGCCAGATCGCCACGGTGATCCCCGGCTGCGAGCCGGAGGCGGTGGGTCGCGCAATTGGCGAGAGCTTGCGCGCCATCCTGTCCGAACGGGAACCCGCGGATTCCGTGGAGCGCCGCTTCGCCGTGCAGCTGGAGCAGCGGTTGGGCGTGCCCTACGCCGAGCAGGAGCCGCACTACCTGCGCTATTATACTGAGGAATTTCCTAAGCTGGCGCAGCACTTTTCACCGATGCCGCAGGTGCGCGCCGCGCTGGACATCGCGCGCGCCAAGGGGCTGCTTACGGTGCTGGCCACCAACCCGGTGTTCCCCGGCGTGGCCACGCGCGAGCGCATGCGCTGGGCGGGGGTGCGCGAGGAGGACTTTGCGCTCACCACCTTTTACGAGGACTGCCGCTACACCAAGCCAAACCCCGGCTATTACACCCATGAGGTGCTTGCGCGCATCGGCGTACCCGCCGAGCAGTGCCTGATGATCGGCAACGACGTGGGCGAGGACATGATGCCCGCGCACGCGCTGGGCATGCGCACCTTCCTGCTCACGCCGCACCGCGTCGGCGCGCCCGACGCGCCGAGGTGCTGGGACGACGAGGGGGATTACGACGCGATGATGCGGATGATCGAGGGGCTGTAAGGGGCAAGCGCCCGCTTGTAATTCCGTCCTCGTCATGATAAAATCAACTGGCACATGCGGAAGGGACAGAACGCCCCTTCCGCCAATGCGCGTTTTGGATAACGCATCGGAGGACGGAATCCCTCCACCGCTCACGCGATCCCCCTCCCTTTAACAAGGGAGGCTTTTGGGCTGGTTGCCTTTCTTTGAGGCGTGTAAGCGGCGGGGAACTCCGACCGGTGAAAACGGAGGGAAGCCCATGCACCTGATCGTCGGCCTCGGCAACCCGGGCAAGAAATACGAGCACACGCGCCACAACGTCGGCTTCGACGTGGTGGACATCATTTCGCAAAAAACCGGCATCCCCATCGGGCGCGACCGCTGCAAGGCCTCGGTAGGCGAGGGGCTATATAAGGGCGAAAAGCTGGCGCTGGCAAGGCCGCAAACCTTCATGAACCTCAGCGGCTATAGCGTGCAAGGGCTGGCGCAGTGGTACAAAATCCAGCCGGAGCAGCTGCTGGTGATCTTTGACGAGGTCGATTTGCCGCTGGGCAAGCTGCGCCTGCGCGCCAGCGGCAGCGCGGGCACGCACAACGGCATGCGCTCGATCCTCGATGAATACGGGCGGCAGGATTTTCCCCGCCTGCGCGTAGGCATCGGCCCGCGGCCGGAGGGCTGGGAGCTTGCCGACTGGGTGCTCGCGCCCTACGCCACGCCGGAAGAGCGCAAAACGCAGTTTGACGCCTTCCTGCGCGCCGCCGATGTGGCGCTGGCATGGGCGGAGCAAGGGGTGGACGCTGCGATGCGGCTGGCGGGCGCGGGAGGCGGAGCATGAAGCAGGAAATCCTATTCGCGCCGATGCGGGAATGGGCTGCGTACCGCCAGCTGGCCGAAGCGGCGAGCAGGCCGCAGGTTACCGCCGCCTACGGCATGGCCGAGGGGCATAAGGCGTATCTGGCGGCGGCGCTGCACGCGGATTGCGGCAAGCCGGTGGCGCTGATCCTGCCCAGCGAGGTGGCGGCGGCGCGCATGGCCGAGGACTTGACGCAGCTATTGGGCAACTGCGTGGGGCTGCTGCCCGCGCGGGAGGTGTCGCTGTATCGCGCGGTGGCGGCCAGCCACGAGGTCGGCGGGCGCAGGCTGGAGACGCTGCACCGCATCCGCGCCGGGGAAGTGAAGGTGCTGGTCGCCTCGGCCGACGCGCTGATGCACCGGCTGATGCCCGCGGCGGCCTACGACGCGCGGGTGTTCACGCTGGCCGAGGGGCAGCGCGCGCCGCTGGAGGAACTGACGCGCAGCCTGCTCGACGCGGGCTATACGCGCGAGGACATGGTGGAGGGCAAGGGGCAGTTCGCGCTGCGCGGCGGCATTCTGGACGTGTACCCGCCAGCGGCGCTGAGCGCGCTGCGCATCGAGTTCTTCGACGACGAGGTGGATTCGATCCGCACCTTCGACGTGCTGACGCAGCGCTCGCAGACGCGGATGCCCGAGGCGCTGATCTCACCGGCCAGCGAGGCGCTGATCCCCGAGGGAGAGGCCGAGGCGGTGGCGCGGCGGCTGCTGGACGCGCTGGACGAGGCGGCACCGGTTGCCAAGGCGCCCAAAACAGCGCTGCCCGAGCTGGAGCCGCTCGACGATTTCGACGATCCGGACGAGTTGCCGGGGCTGTGGGACATGGGCGGCGTGGGGGAAATCACCGAGCCCGCGCCGCGCGCCGCGCTGCCCTCGCCGGAACGGTTGGCGGGGGAACTGCGCGATATCGCCGATGCGCTGCGTGCCGGGCGGCAGGTGCGCGGGCTGGAGGGCTGGATGCACCGCCTGTTTCCCGAGGCGGTGACGGCGCTGGACTACCTCGGCGACCCCGTCGTGCTGCTCGACGAGCCGGATCGCCTGCGCGAATGCTGCGACAACCGCCATCTGCAGTTTGAGGAGCAGCTCACCGCCTCGCTGGAGCGCGGCGAGGCGCTGCCCGCGCAGGCTGGGCTGCTGCTGGACTGGACGGCGCTGCTGCCGCTGCTCACGCGCGGCGCGGCGGTGACGCTCAGCGGCTTTCTGCGCGGCATGGGCGGCCTCAAGCCCAAGGACGCCATCAAGCTGGACAGCATCGGCGGCGCGGGCTATCAGGGGCAGCTCCGCGAGCTGGCGGGCGACGTGGCGCGCTGGCAGGCGCAGGGGCAGCGGGTGATGCTGCTCTCCGGCGGCGTGGCGCGCGGCCAGCGCCTAGCAGAATCGCTGCTGGAGGCCGGGGCGCTGGTACCCTTCGTCGAATCGCCGGAAAAGCCGCTCGCCCCCGGCGAGGCGGTGATCGTGCCGCTCTCGCTGGCGCACGGCTTCCGCTGCGCCGAGGCCGGGTTCGCGATGATCGCCGACGGCGAGATCTTCGGCGTGGGGCAGAAGAAGGGCCGCGCGCGCAAGAAGAGCGGCGAGAAGATCGCCGCCTTCACCGACCTCAAGCCCGGCGACTACCTCGTACACGAGACCCACGGCGTGGGCATCTATCAGGGCACGGTGCGCCTGCAAAGCGAGGGAACCTACCGCGACTATCTCTTCATTCAGTATCAGGGCGCCGATAAGCTGTACGTGCCCACCGACCAGCTCGACCGCGTGCAGAAGTACATCGGCTCCGACAAGATCGCCCCGCACATCAACAAGCTGGGCGGCAGCGAGTGGCAGCGGCAAAAGGCGAAGGTCAAGCAGTCGATCAAGGCGCTGGCCTTCGATCTGGTCAAGCTCTACGCCCAGCGCAACGAGCACACCGGCTTCGCCTTCTCGCCCGATACGCCGTGGCAGCGCCAGTTTGAGGACAATTTCGCCTTCGAGGAGACGCAGGATCAACTGCAATCCATCGAGGAGATCAAGGGCGACATGCAGCGCCCGATCTGTATGGATCGCCTGCTGTGCGGCGACGTGGGCTACGGCAAGACGGAGGTGGCGCTGCGCGCCGCTTTCAAGTGCGTGATGGACGGCAGGCAAGTCGCCCTGCTCGCGCCCACCACCATCCTCGCGCAGCAGCACTACAACACCATCCGCGCGCGCTTCGAGGGCTTCCCGGTGCGCGCGGAGGTCATCAGCCGCTTCCGCAGCACCGCCGAGCAGAAAAAGATACTGCACGAGGTGGCCGAGGGGCAGATCGACATCCTCGTCGGCACGCACCGCTTGCTGGGCAAGGACGTACGCTTTAAGGAACTCGGGCTGCTGATCGTCGACGAGGAGCAGCGCTTCGGCGTATCGCATAAGGAGTCTATCAAGAACCTGAAAAGCAGCATCGACGTGCTGACGCTCTCGGCCACGCCGATCCCGCGCACGCTGCACATGTCGATGGTCGGCATCCGCGACATGAGCCTGCTGGAGACCCCGCCCGAGGAACGCTACCCGGTGCAGACCTACGTGCTTGAGTATCAGGACGGCATGATCCGCGACGCCATTCTGCGCGAGATCGCGCGGCAGGGGCAGGTCTACTTCCTCTACAACCGCGTGGAGAGCATCGAAAAGTTCCACGCGCGCCTGTGCCGCCTTGTGCCCGAGGCGCGCATCGCCATCGCCCACGGCCAGATGCGCGAGCACGCGCTGGAGGACGTGATGATGGACTTCTACGAGGGGCAGTACGACGTGCTGCTGTGTACCACCATCATCGAATCCGGGCTGGACATCCCCACCGCCAACACGCTGATCGTGTTCGACGCCGACCGCTTCGGCCTCTCGCAGCTCTATCAGCTGCGCGGGCGCGTGGGGCGCTCCAATCGGCTGGCCTACGCCTACCTCACCGTGCGCCCCGACAAGGTGCTCACCGAGACGGCGCAAAAGCGGCTGGAGGCCATCCGCGAGTTCACCGAGTTTGGCTCCGGCTTCCGCATCGCGATGCGCGACCTCGAGCTGCGCGGCGCGGGCAATATCCTTGGCCCCGAGCAGAGCGGGCAGATGTCGGCGGTGGGCTACGACATGTACGTAAAGCTTATCGAGGAGGCGGTGCGCGAGATTCGCGGCGAGCTGGGCGAGGAGGTCGACATCGAGACCCGCGTGGAGCTCAAGGTCGACGCGTATCTGCCGCAGGAATATGTGCGCGGCGAATACCAGCGCATCGAGATCTACAAGCGCATCGCCGCCATCGACGACCGCGCCGCGCGCGACGACGTGGAGGAGGAGCTGGTCGACCGCTTCGGCGACCTGCCCGAGCCGGTGGTCAACCTCGTCGCCATTGCGCAGCTCAAGGCGCTGTGCAGCGCGATGGGCATCGAGAGCGTGATCCGCCGCGCGGGGCAGCTGGTGATGAAGTTTTCGCCGCATGCCAAGATCGACGGCGCGCGGCTATTCGTGGCGCTGCACGATACCGACAAGCGCTTCGTGCTGGCGGCGCAGACCCCGCCGAGCCTGCTGCTGCGCGACGCGCGGCTGGACGACCTTGCGATGCTGCACGAGGCCGTGCGCCTGATGGAAGCGGTTACCCAGCGCTACGCGCCGCCGGAGCAAGAGGCCTGACGGCGCAGGCAGGCAAACGATGGCAAGCCCAAAGTGAAAAGCCCATATTGAAAAGCCCGCAATGAGAAGCCCACAGGCTGTTTCAGCTTGTGGGCTCAGCGTATCAACAAAGTAGTTTGATGCGTAGAGAAGGATTCCAAAGGGCGAGCGATAAGCCCTTTGGCCGCCCTTCGCAAAGGGTGGAATTCCTAACAAACCTTGCTTCGAGGCATTTCGCATCTGCGGATGCGACCAGGGCTTTGCGATCGCCCTGGACCTTCGCAGCCCGTCTGCGTGACTTCGTTGATGGTCTGAGCCCACAGGTTGTTTCAGCCTGTGGGCTTTGTGTAACCGGAACGCGTATCTTTTCTCACCAACATGCGCCCGAG
>JAVBMD010000033.1:0-24875 GCA_031552825.1 Eubacteriales bacterium | reverse complement strand
ATAAAGGGCTTTGCGTCTACCTCCATCATCGCGTCATAAAGGGGCTGGCCGTCTCCCTTGCGCCAAAGAAAGCGGGCGCTTCCGTCCGGCGCTTCCAGCGCGTAACAGCCCTCGCGGTCATCTTCCGTTACCCTGGACGGCATGGCGTCCATCACCGCCTGGAAGGCTTTGGGCGCGGCATTTCCGATCACATCCAGGCTTGCGCAGGAGGTCAGGGCCGCCATGGATACGGTCAGGACTCCCAAAAGCACCCGCTTCTTCATGCGCTCTTCTCCTTCTTCCCCTGCAGTGCATAAGGCTTAAAGCCTCTGAGCCTGAGGGCGTTGGTCAAAACCGATACCGAGCTGAGGCTCATGGCCGCCGCCGCAAGCATGGGGCTGAGCAACGGGCCGCCAAACAAATAGAGCAGCCCCGCGGCAATGGGAATGCCCGCCGCGTTGTAGCCGAACGCCCAGAAAAGATTCTGCTTGATGTTGCGGATGGTGCTCTTGCTCAGCTGCACCGCGGTAGGTACGTCCATCAGATCGCTGCGCATGAGCACGATGTCAGCTGATTCCATCGCCACGTCGGTACCCGAGCCGATGGCGATGCCGATATCGGCTTGCGCCAACGCCGGAGCGTCGTTGATGCCGTCGCCGACCATGGCCACCCGCTTGCCGCTCTGCTGCAGTTTCTTGATCTCCGCCGCCTTGTCTTGCGGCAGCACCTCGGCCAATACGCGATCGATGCCCACCTGCCGGGCGATGGCGGCCGCCGTCTTTTGATTATCGCCGGTGAGCATTACAGTTTCGATGCCCATCGCGTGCAGTTTCGCGATGGCCTCAGCACTGCTGGGCTTTACCACATCGGCCACGGCGATGAGGCCCGCCGCCTTGCGATCCAGCGCCACGTACATCGGCGTCTTGCCCTCCCCCGCGAGGCGATCCGATTCGTCCTCCAGCCCGCCCAACGCGATAGCGTGTTCCTCCATCAGCCTGCGATTGCCGATCAGCGCCTGCACGCCATCCACGCGCACAGCGATGCCATGGCCGGGGAGGGCTTCGAAGGCCTCTACCGGCAGCATTGCCATGCCCTCTTCGGCCGCCGCTTCAACGATCGCCTGCCCCAGCGGATGCTCGGAGCCCTTCTCAGCCGAGGCAGTGAGCTGCAGCAGCCGCTCGCGCGCCATACCCTCCAAGGGCATCACATCGGTAACGCTCGGCTTGCCCTCGGTAATGGTGCCGGTCTTGTCCAGCACGATGGCGCGCACCTTATGCGCCGTCTCCAGCGCTTCACCGCCCTTGATGAGAATGCCGTATTCCGCGCCCTTGCCGGTACCCACCATGATGGCGGTCGGCGTAGCCAACCCGAGCGCGCACGGGCAGGCGATCACCAGCACCGAGATGAAGATGGTCAGCGCGAATTGCAGGCTGCCTGTGCCGATATACCAAGCCACCGCCGCCACCAGCGCGATAGCGCACACGATGGGCACGAAGTACCCCGACACGATATCGGCCATCTGCGCGATGGGCGCTTTTGCGCTCTGCGCGTCCTCCACGAGCTTGATGATCTGCGCCAGCGCGGTATCACCGCCCACCTTGGTGGCCTCAAAGCGAATCAGGCCATTCTGGTTGACCGAAGCGGCGTACACCTTGTCGCCCGGCTTTTTGTCCACCGGCATGCTCTCGCCGGTCAGCATCGATTCATCCACGGCGGTACGGCCTTCCGCAACGTTGCCGTCCACCGGAATCTTCTCGCCGGGCTTGACCAGCACGATATCGCCGATCTCCACCTCGTCGATGGGAATCTCGATTTCCGCGCCGTTCTGGATGACGATGGCGGTCTTGGGCGCTAGACCCATCAGCGTCTTGATGGCCTCGGAGGTCTTGCCCTTGGACACCGCCTCCAGCGATTTGCCCAGCAGGATCAGCGTGATAATCACGCCTGCCGATTCGTAATACAACCCCTCCACCGCGCCGAAGCGCCCGGCGGCGATCGCCCAGGTAGAGTAGAGGCTGTAGCCCAGCGCGGCGGTGGTGCCCACGGCGATCAGGCTATCCATATTGGGGCTGCGCTGCCACAACGCCTTGTACCCCACCGTATAGAACCTGCGCCCCGCGATGATGCTGGGGATGACCAGCAGCAACTGCACCAGCGCGTAAACCAGCGGGTACTGCATCGGGTTGAGCGCCTTGGGGATCGGGAAGTGCAGCCACCAGATCATCGAACCCATGGCTAGGTACAGCAGCGGCACCGCGAAGGTTGCCGATAGGATAAACCGCCGCCATAGGCTGCGCACCTCGCGTTCCTTGCGCAAGCGATCCTCGTCCGCCGCGCCCTTTTTTTCAAGCTCCAGCGGGGTATACCCAGCCTTGACGATGGCCTGCTTGATGGCCGAAAGCTTGACAAGGCTCGGATCGTAGGCGATCGTTGCCTTTTCGGTGGCGAGGTTGACCGACGCCATCTCCACGCCCTCCAGCTTGCTCAACACCTTCTCAACGCGGCTGGAGCAGGCGGCGCAGGTCATGCCCGCGATGGGCAGGATCACCTCGTTGCGCTTCCTTTCCTCGATCACGCCGTATCCGGCCTTCTCGATAGCCGCCACGATGGCGGCCAGATCGAGCTGCCCCTCCTCGTATTCCACCGACAGCCTTTCGGTGGCAAAATTGACCGACGCGCTCTGCACGCCGGACAGCTTGCCTGTCGCCTTCTCCACGCGCTTCGCGCAGGCGGCGCAGGTCATGCCGGTGATCTGTATGGTTTTCCGAATCAAATGATTAACCTCCTCGTCTCTCTACAGCAGCTTTCCAATGGTCACGATCAGCTCGTTTACAGCCTCTTCCTCGCCGCGCTTGATCTTCTCCACCATGCAGCCGCGAATATGGCTCTCCAGCACCAGCTTGCTCACCGAATCCAGCGCGCTGGAAGCGGCGGCGATCTGATGCAGCACGTCGTCACAGTACGCGTCGCGTTCCAACATGCCCTTGATACCGCGAATCTGCCCCTCGATGCGGCTCAGTCGCCCCAGCAGGTTGGTTTGCAGCTTCTGCTCCCGATGCGTCATGCGCGCCGGGCAGTTTTCGCAGCCGTTCGGATGCTCCATACGCTCGCCTCCGATTCGTTTATACTATACCCCGGATGGGTATCTTGGTCTTTATTATAATGCCCAGCGCGCCGCTGGGCAATAGGCGACCAAAGTTTTTTTATTGGCAGCAGCTGGGCAACCCGCCTGTAGCAGACGTGGGCGCGGGCGGCCCGAAGAACGCCGTAAGGGGTTCGGCGGCTTGCGCCGTGGGCAGCGCGGCATCGGCCTCTGCCACGGTGATCGAGCTGCGGATCATGCCCATCCAGCAGCTAAACGGGATGGTGCCGCTCTGCGCAGGTGTAAATTCGATCACGTTGTCGCCCGGCTGCAGCTTTTTGCTGATATTGAGCGACGGAATGACGATCTCGTTGTTGCAGCCGTTGATATCCCCCGCCTCGGCCTGAAGGGTCCATTCCACAGGCACCCCCGCCTGAACCGTGATTGGATCATAACCGTTCGGCGACATCTGGCTGGTGATTTTCTGCACCTCCGCCGGAGCGGTGCTGGCTTCGGCGGGTTGCGCGGCGGCACGAGCCACCGGCGCGCCAAAGCCGGACAGCGCGATGCCGTTGTGGAACATCGATACGCCCAGCACGATCACCAGCGCCGCGCTGACCAGCATCATCCGCTTGGTAAATTTCTTGTTCAGCAACGAGCTGAGCGCGCCAAAGCCGAACATCAGCGGCACGGTACCCAAACTGAACAGCAGCATCGACATCGCGCCCATGCCCGCTGAACCGGTGGAAAGCGCGTAAAGCTGCATCGCCTGCAGCGGGCCGCAGGGCATCAGGCCGTTGAGCAACCCCACGTAGAGCGGACCGTTGCCTTGCCCCTGCGCGCCGAGCCTCCGCGCGAAAATCTTGGGCATTCTGGGCGCGATCTTCCGCAGCCAAGGGAAGATGCCCAGCAGATTCAGCCCCATAATGACCATAAATATCCCGGCCACGAGTTGTACAACGCCCTTCGCGGCGCCAGAAAAGCTGACCACCGAACCGATCGCGCCTACCACCGCGCCGATGGCGGTGTAGGAAAGCACGCGACCCAAGTTGTACAGCAGGCTGGCGCGCAGGGTATTCCGCTTTCCGGCGTCGGCGCAGGACGCCGATCCCACGCACTGCGATAGGTTGATGCCGCCGCACATGGCGACGCAGTGCAACGAGGTCAGCAGGCCGATCACGAACATCGCGCCTAAACTCATCCCGGCCTGCGCCGTGGGGAAGGCGTTAAAAATGTTGAGCGCGCCGAAATGCCGCAGCAACATAAACAGCGCGAACAGCACGATGAGCGCACCGGCCGCCTGCAGCGCGATGGCGCTGCCGCTCCGCGCGTCGCTCGCGGATACCACCCGATAGTCCAGATCGCGCAGCGCCTTTTCGATCGCCGCCCGGTCGAAAGCATCGTCTCCGCAAACCAGCGTCACCGTTCCATCCTGATAGCGCGCCTCGACCGAGGTCACGCCCGGCATGTTGCCCAGCGCCCGTGCGATCCTGCGCTCGCAACCGGCGCAAGTCATTCCCTCTACCGAAAACGTATGGCGGTTCACCTGTTTCGCCATGGGGATTCCTCCTTGTGCAATGGGTCTTTGATTGCGCTAGCATTATAGCAGAAAAACGCTGGATTGTATGTAGAAAATTGCGGCACCCATCACCCGCCGATATACTTCGCCGTGATCGACCGATCGCAGGTATGCAGCTCCGCCGGTTTGCCTTCGAACAGGATTTCCCCGCCGCGTACGCCGCCGTCCACGCCGATGTCGATCAGCCAATCCGCGTTGCGCATCACATCCAGATTGTGCTCGATCACCACCACGGTGTTGCCCTTGTCCACGAGGCGGTCGATGATGGCCAAGATGCCGGTGATATCCGACATGTGCAGGCCGGTGGTAGGTTCGTCCATAATGTAAAGGTTTCCCTTTTTGTTGAGCTCCTTGGCCAATTTTAGGCGCTGGCACTCGCCGCCGGAGAGGGTGTTGAGCGGCTGCCCCAGCGTCATGTAGTGCAGCCCCACCTCGGCAATGTAGCGCAATTGCTTGAGGATGGTTTTCTCCTCAAAAAACTCGCTTGCCTCGGCGATGGTCATGCCCAGCACTTCAGCGATGTTTTTCCCGTTCAGCGTATATTGGTACACCTCGGGCTTGAAGCGCTTGCCCTCACAGTCCTCACACACCGTCTCGATGGCGTCCATAAATGAAAGCTCTGTCTTGATAACGCCGTTGCCCTTGCAGGACTCGCAAGCGCCCTCGGAGTTGTGGCTGAACAGACCGGCACTCACCCCGTTGGCATCGGCAAACAGCTTGCGGATCTCGTCCATAATGCCGGTATAGGTGGCGGAGTTGGAGCGGCTGTTGGCCGCCACCGCCGATTGATCGATCAGGATAGCCTCGGGGTATTCCTTGGCAAACACGCCGTTGACCAGCGTGCTCTTGCCAGAACCTGCCACGCCGGTAACCACCGTAAAGATGCCCTTGGGAATGCGCAGGCTGACGTTTTTCAGGTTGTGCAGCGTGCTCCTGGAGGTTTCGATCCATCCCTGCCCCTCGCGCGGCTTGGCCTTAAGCGGCAGCCTGCGGCCGATGTGCGTTCCGGTCAACGTGTCGGCGGATTGCAGCTCGGCGTAGCTGCCCTCGAATATCACCCGGCCGCCGTACGACCCAGCCTTAGGGCCAACGTCGATCACATGGTCGGCCACGCGGATCACGTCTGGATCGTGCTCCACCACCAGCACGGTATTGCCCTTGTCGCGCAGCTTGACCAGCAGCTCGTTGAGCCGGTGTACGTCGCGCGGGTGCAGGCCGATGCTGGGCTCGTCAAAGATATAAAGCACGTCCATCAGGCTGCTGGTCAGGTGCTTGACCATCTTCACGCGCTGCGATTCACCGCCGGAGAGCGTGGAGGTTTCCCGGTCGAGGCTGATGTAGTCCAGCCCGATGCCGATCAAGTCCCCCAGCCGCTCGCAAAGGTTCTCGACGATGGGCTGCACCACCGGCTCCTTGATGTCGCGGATCAGCGCGTACAAATCATCTACCTGCATGGCGGTCAGGTCAGCGATGCTGCGCCCGTCGATCTTACAAGCCAGCACTTCGGGATTGTAGCGATTGCCGTGGCAAACGTGGCAAGGCTGCTCGATCATAAAGGGCTTGATCTTTTTCATCGTCGCGGCGGAAGGCTCATTGTCGGTTCGCACATACTGCCGGACAAACTTCTCCACCAGTCCCTCATAGGTGCTGTTCATGCCCTCCATAAACACTGAATTGATCTTTTCCGCCTTGCCATACATCAGCCTGTGGTATTCGGCTTCCGTGTAGTCCTTAACGGGCTTGTCCAAATCGAAAAAGCCGGTCGAGGCATACATCTTCCACTGCCAAGTGCCAACGGTGTAACCGGGCAGCAGGATGGCGCCTTGGTTCAGCGATTTATCCGGATCCAGCGCCTTTGCGATATCCAGCGTCACCATGCGCCCGATGCCCTCGCAGGTCTTGCACATGCCGTGCGGATCGTTGAAGGAGAAGTTCCACGCCGGGCCGAGATAGGGCTTGCCCATCCTTGAGAACAGCAGGCGAATTAATGGGTTGATGTCGGTAATGGTGCCCAGCGTGGAGCGGGAGTTGCCGCCAATCCTGCTTTGATCCACCACCACCGCCATCGAAAGGTTTTCGATGGCGTCGGCGTCAGGACGGCTGTACTTGGGCAGATAGCCGCGCACAAACTTGCTAAAGTTCTCGTTGAGCTGCCGCCCCGCCTCCTGCGCGATCGTATCAAACACGATGGAGGACTTGCCCGAGCCGGAAACGCCGGTAAAGATGCTGATCTTCCGCTTAGGGATCCTGAGGTCGACATTCTTCAGGTTGTTCTCGCGCGCGCCGGTGATGACGATGTACTCCTGCTGCATGTGTGCCTCCTCATGTTCTGTTTTCGTAAACGGAACATTCATTATACAGCGACGCGACGGCGTGTCAAGTTAAATAAGATTTTTGCGCACAGAATTTCGGAATTTCTGCGCAGAAAAAAAGCCGCCGCGCCAGCGACAGCTTCTTCGATAGAATCTATCAGTCAGTTTACCATGCTTCCATCAGCTTGGGTACGTCGGTGAGCAACTGCTGCGTATAGGTATGCTGCGGATTCAAGATCACTTCATCCGCTTGGCCTTGCTCCACCACCTTGCCATGCTCCATAATCACCAACTGATCCGATACGTAGTAGGCAAGACCCAGATCGTGGGTAATGAACACGATGGTCATGCTGGCCTCGTCGCGCAGTTTCATCAGCATATCCAGGATGGTCGAGCGCGAGCAAGCGTCGATCATCGAGGTCGGCTCGTCCGCGATCAACACATTGGGCCGCATCATGAAGATGCGCGCGATCATCAGCCGCTGCATCTGCCCGCCCGATAGCTCGAAGGGGTACTTATTGTACAGCTCCTCGTACTTGAGGTTGACAAACTGGCAGGCGTCGCGCATCTTCTCGCGCTTTTGCTCCAGATTCAGATGCCCCAGCCCTTGCAGCGCCAAGCAGTCGTTGAGGATCTTCTCCACGCGAAAGAACTGGTTGAACGTGGAAAACGGATCCTGAAAAATGGCTTGAATGTTCTGCCAGTAGGCGCGGCGCTGGGCATGGTTTTTAAGCACGCGCGGCTTGCCCTCGTAAAAAATCTCCCCGTTGGTTTCCTTGAGCAAACCGAGCAGGATCTTGGCGAAGGTGGTCTTGCCGCTGCCCGATTCGCCCACGATGGAGATGATTTCGCCCTTGTGCAGCTTGAAGTTAACGTCGTTCACGGCATGCACACCGCGCTTGCCGGAGCCAAAGATCTTGTTGAGATGCCGGGTCTCCAGCAAAAGGCTCTCATCGGTAAAGACTCTTCCCGCCATCAAGCTTCACCTCCCTGTGCTTCGGCCTTTTCGACGGCGTACTTCTCGCGCAGCTCGGCCTCGGAGAATACGCATCGATGGTAACGCCCTTCGCCGAAAGCCGTAGCGGGCACGCGCTCCACAGCGCGGCACTTGTCGCAAGCGTAACGGCAGCGCTCGGCAAACCGGCAGCCCGGCGGCACGCGCTTGAGGTTGGGCGGCGCGCCGGGGATGGCAACCAGCTTCTGCGCCTTCATGCCCTCCTCGGGCACGATGATCGAGCCCATCAACGCGTGGGAGTACGGATGCACCGGATCGAAGATCACCTCTTCGCTGGTACCCTTTTCCACCAGCTCGCCGGCATACATCACCACGATGTCGTCGGCCACGTGGCGCAGCAGCGGCAGCTCGTGGGTAATGAAGATCATCGCCTTGACGAAATCTTCCTTCATCATCTTGCGCAGCATCTCGATAACCACCTTCTGGCTGGACACGTCCAGCGCCGAGGAAGGTTCGTCGGCGATGAGCACTTTGGGATTGAGCAACGTCGAAAGCGCGATGACGGTGCGCTGCTTCATGCCGCCGGAAAGCTCGGAGGGATAGGCGTTGAGCACACGCTCCGGCAGGTTGAGAAAGGCAAACTTATTGCGCGCGATGTTGATCATTTGCTCATGGGTCATCTCCGGGCGATGCTCGCTGAGGATATCGATCACAAACTTAGAGATCTTGCGCGTCGGGTTGAGCGCGTTCATCGCGGCCTGCGGGATGTAGGCAATCTCGGTGCCCAAGTACTTGGTGCGCAGCGTCTCGTAGGGCAGCTTCATGATGTCGGTGCCGTCGATTTCAATGGTTCCGCTGCCGAAGTGCAACGGCGGAAAGTAGAAGCCCATCAGGCTCAGCGCCAGCGTGGACTTGCCGCAGCCCGATTCGCCCGCGATGCCCAGTACACGCCCTTCCTTCAGCTCCAGCTCCACCCCATCCACGGCGCAGACATTCTCCTTGAGGCGGGTACGGTAATACGTCTTCAGCCCGCTCACCTTCAGCACTGTATTGGCCATGGAATCAACTCCTTATCTTGGGATTGAACACCTGATCCATCCCGCTGTTCATCATATACAGGCCGAAGGTAATCATTGCGATCGCCCCGGCGACCGGGATGAACTGCCACCAGCGCCCGGAGCGGATGGCTTCATACTGCATCGCCCAGTTAATCATGCGCCCCAGCGAGATGGCGGTGGGATTACCCAACCCGAGGATGGCCAGCGTGGCCTCGCTCATGATGCCGGAAGCGACCTGCAGGATGAAAGCCATCACCACGTAACTGGCGATGTAGGGCAGGATTTCGGTGAGGATGATGCGGCCGGTGCCATAGCCGGTGATGCGCGCCATGTTGACATGATCGCGATAGCGCAGCGAGGTGGTCTGTGCGCGCACGGCGCGCGCCGTCCACGGCCAGGCGGTAAGGCCGATGACCAAGCCGGTGATCCAGCCCTCGCGAATCTGCCCCAGCGCCACGGCGATCAGGATCAGCACGATCATCGAGGGGATGACGATAAAGATATTGGTGATGGTGGTCAACAGATTATCGACGAAGCCGCCGATATATCCGGCCAAAAGGCCGATGATGAGGCCGATCAACGTCGCCACCAACCCGGCGATGAGGCCGACCAGCAGCGACAGCCGCGCGCCATAGGCCATCTCCAAAAAGATGTTGCGCGAAAGGCTGTCCGTGCCAAAGGGAAAGCCGGGGCGCGGCGGGCCATCCTTGGGAATCAGCGTGGTTTTCTGGATTTCGGATAGCGCGGTTTGCGCCTCCTCGTGTCCGCCCGCCTCTAGGCGCGTGCCAATTTCCAGCACCCACTTGTAGGTGGCCTCGTGGTTCTTGACCGCCTTATCGGCTCCCGCGGCGTCGGTCACCTCCGCAAACTCGGCGCGCACCGCCTCGTCGGCGATATCGGCGGCAGCACCGCCAGCCTTGACCGCCTCCGAGGCGGCCAACACCGACTGATGATGCGCATCCAGCCGCGCCAGCTCGGCCTTGGCGGCTTCCACATCGGCGGGAACGCCCGCATCGGCGCCCAGCGCTGTGCGTAACGCCGCAAACTCATCGTAGAGCGGGTTGGTGCGCTTCACCTGCTTGGAGCCGGACAGCGCCTTGGCCAGCCCTCCGCTCTCCATCGCCTTGCGCACCTCAGCCAACACGGCGTTCATCGTTTCGTTGCCCTCGGCCTCCAGCGCGGAGAGCTGAGCGAAGATTTTTTCATCGTCCTTGTCGGCGATGGCGGCGCGCAGCTCCTCGGTTTTGCCGTAAAGCGGGTTGGTGGCGCGATCTGCCTTGGGGTCGTCGGTGTTTATCATCGGATAAATGATGGCGTACAGCACCACCGTCAACACCAATACGAAACCTACCACAAAGCGCGGAGAGCGGAACATGGTTTTAAACGTATGCATATCAGCCCTCCTCCTGCTGCGCGGCGCGCACGCGCGGGTCGATCAGACCGTAAACGATCTCAATCAGGAAGTTGGCAATCAGCACCGTCATCGAGATAATCAGCGTGCAGCCCGAGATCACCGGATAATCGATGTTGCGGATGGCGCTCATCAGCTTGGTGCCGATGCCGGGATAGCTGAACACGATCTCGGTAATCAGCGCGCCGCCCACCATCGTACCCAGCGCCAGCGCAAGGCCGGTAATCTGCGGCAGCACGGCGTTGCGAAACACATAGCCGGTCACCTTCTTATCGCGGATGCCCAGCAGCTTGGCATAGAGCACATAGTCGGCATTGAGCTCGTACAGCGACATCGAGCGCATGCCAATGGCCTGCCCGCCGATGGCGATCAGCGTCAGCGACAGGAAGGGCAGGAACCAATGCTGAATCAGCGAAAAGATAAATTTAAATGATAGCGAGGGCAACAGCTCCATCGCATACGCGTTGCCGATGGGGAACCATTTGAGCACCACCGCGAACAAGTATAGGATCACCAGCGCGAAGATGAACGCCGGAAGAGAGCTGAGGAACAGCGCTACCGGGAATATCGTCTTGTCAAATACGCCCTTTTTGTAGGCCGCCATGGCGCCCAGCAGGTTGCCCAATATCCAGCCGCAGAGAATGGCCGGCAGTTGGATGCCTACGGTGTAGGGAATCGAAGAAAATAGCAGATCGGTCACTGTGCGCGGGTAGCTGGCAAAGGAGCGCCCCATGTCGCCCTTAAACAGGTTGCCAACATACATAAAGAACTGTTGGATCATCGGCTTATCAAGCCCCAGTTGCTGATAAAACTGCTGCTTAATCTCCAGCGCCCGCGCGGTATCGGCCATGCCGGTGGTCAGATCGTTGAGGATCGCGTCCACCGGGTTGCCGGGGATCAGGCGCGGCAGAAAGAAATTGAGCAGCAGCGCGATCACAAAGGTCAATAGATACCAGAAAAATTTTTTCCCTAAGTACTTCCCAAAGCCTCGCATGGTTGATTCACCCCCGTTTGAGAATGGGCAACTCTCCCTTTATAGCGCATCGATATAAGGGGCGAGGGATGGCGCACCCGCACCATCCCTCGCGCTCGTTCAAAAATGATGGATCCTTATTTCGCGCCCGTGGGCTTGAGGTTGTACAGATCCTTGATGCCAGCGGCGTCCATACAGATCATCGGCGGCGTGTTGGTGCCGTCGTCCTTCTGGGCGAAACCGGTCCAGTACTTCTCGTACACGGTATGGAACACTTCGGGGCGGTACATCAGCGGCACGGTCGGCAGATCGCGCAGCCAGATCTTGTTGATCTCGGTGTAGTAATCGCGCAGCTCGTCGATATTGTTGGTAGCGGCGGCCTTGTCGATCAGATCGTCCATCTCCGAATTGGCGTAACGGCCGAAGTTATGGGTGCCCTGCTCGCCAACCGGCGGCACGTTCTTGCTATAGAAGGCCTTGAAAGCGGCTTCCCACGGCATGGCGACCGACAGAGAGTTGGCAAAGGGATTCCACATGCCGATGTCGCTGTTTCCGGCATAGAAATGGAGGAAATATTCGTTCATTTCGGGGAAGTAGGTGATGACGTTCAAGCCAACCTTCTTGGCGGATTCGCAGAGGATCTCCAGCGACATGTTCCAATCGGACCAACCAGCGGGGCACTCGGCCTTCCACTCAATCTTGGAGCCGTCGGGCATTTCGCGCATGCCATCGCCGTCGACGTCCTTGTAGCCGGCTTCGTCCAGCAGCTTGTTGGCGGCTTCGATGTTTTCATCGAGCTTCGTGGTATCCCACATCAGCGCCTTGACCTCTTCATCTTCCATGTCGATATAATCGCCGAAGAGGTAAGCGTTCACAAAGCTGTACACCAACGGTTGGCTGTACTTGCTCATTGCGTTGATGTTGATGGCTTCATAGTCGAGGCTCAACGCGATGGCCTTGTGGATAACGGGATCCTTCAGGCCGTCCTTCTGCATGTTGAACACCAACGAGGGGATACCCGCGCCCAAGTGATACGGCGCTTCGCTCAGATAGGTCTTGACCGGGGCGTCCATCTTCTCCTGCAGCTCCCAAACGTTGGGCAGGAACTGCTGCGACACGTCAACCTTGCCCTCGGAGAAGGCCAAGTTGCCAGCGGCGTTATCTTGGAAGATGGGGTGTACGACGTACTTGGGCGCGGCGAGCTTGCCGAACATCTCCGGCGCCTGGCCCCAGTAGTTGTCGTCGCGAGTGCAGATGATGCGGGTCTCGTCAAAGAAGGTGATCTTGTAGGGGCCGGAGCCGACCGGGCTCTCCTCGCCAAAGTAGGCGCGCAGCTTATCGACGTCGCCGCCGAACTCGTCCTTGATCTTGGGTTCCCAGATGTGCTGGGGCAGGATGCGGGTGACGCCCAAGAAGGCGGGACCAAAGTGAACGTTGACCGGCTCGGCGACCAGCGTGAAGCGCACGGTGTAGTCGTCAACCTTCTCAACCTTCTCAAGATAGCTCCAGCAATCCGACCAAACGGTGAAGAAGCCGCCATTCTTTTCGTTGGCGATGTTGAAGGTCCAGACCACATCGTCGGCAGTTAGCTTCTCACCGTCGCTGAAGTGCGCTTGGGGCTTGATCTTCACGACGAAGTTGAGGTTGTCCTCCCACGTGATCGGGCCGTCGGCTAGCAGCGGCTCGTTCTCGTTGGTCAGCATGTTGTACATGTACAGCGCTTCATAGAGCAAGAAACGGCGATTCTCACTCATGGGGAAGCCGGCGCCAGACATTGCGAAGGGGTTGTAGTTTGCGGGCGCGCCCCACTGCAAACCGTTATAGACCAAGCACTCCTCACGCGGGAGTTCCGCGGGCGCGGCGCCACCGGCGAGAGCGGGCATGGCACCAAAGGCCAACAGGGCAACCAGGGCAAGCGATAACCACTTTTTCATCCTGATAAGCACCTCCTTACGATGTTATCTGCATCATATCATAGCGCCGTATGCAATGTAAAGCATTTTGTATGTTTTATGCGCTCTCATTTTGTGCGCATTGCAATATGAATTGGTATATATATTCCGTTTTCTAGGCATTTTCATATTCTGCTTCCAACAAAAATGTCGGACGGGAATGCACTCTTGCCATTCCGCCCGACAAAGGAAATCGTTTTAGATGCAGTTTAGTGAATAAAAATCCAGAATTCCATCCTTGTTTTCAGTTCTCGATCAGCGCGCCGATCACTTCCCCCACCTTGCGCACCTTCTGCGCGGCGAGGAAGGTGTCCAGCTCACGGATGATGCGCGGGCAGGCCAACGGGTCGGTAAAGTTGGCAGTGCCAACCATCACGGCCTGCGCGCCGCAGAGCAAAAACTCCGCCGCGTCCTCCCCGGTCATGATGCCGCCCATGCCCACCACCGGAATGCCCACCGCACGGCTGGCTTCCCACACCATGCGCAGCGCCACCGGCTTGACCGCCGGGCCGGAAAGCCCGCCGACGTTATTGGCAAGCACCATGCGGCGGCGCTTTGCGTCCACGGCGATGCCGGTCAGCGTGTTAATCAGCGAAAGCGCGTCGGCTCCGGCCGATTCGGCGGCGCGGGCGTTGTCGGCGATGCTGGCCACGTTAGGCGAAAGCTTGACCATCAGCGGTTGCCCGGCGCAGCGCTTGACGGCGCGCGTGATGGCGTACACCGCCTCGGGCTTCACGCCGAAGGCCACGCCGCCCTCCTTCACGTTGGGGCAGGAGATATTCATCTCCAGCAGGTGTATGCCAGTGGGGGCAAGCTTCTCAGCCATGCGGCAATAGTCTTCCACCGAGGAACCGGCGATGTTGGCGATCACCGCCACACGCTTCTCCAGCAGCCACGGCAAATCCTCGGCGATGAAAGCGTCGACGCCGGGGTTTTGCAGGCCGACGGCGTTGAGCATACCCGAGGCGGTCTCGGCCATGCGGTGCGGCGGGTTGCCGCAGCGAGGCTCCAGCGTCAGCCCTTTGACGCTGATCCCGCCCAATTGGCCGATGTCATACAGCTGATCGTACTCGCGTCCGAAGCCGAAGGTGCCGGAGGCGGCGATGACCGGGTTCTTGAGCCGCACCCCGCAAAGCCGCGTGGAAAGATCAATCATCGAAGCACACCTCCCGCGCGTCGAACACCGGGCCGTCTACGCAGACGCGCCGGTACTCCGTGCCGATCTTGGCCCGGATCTTGCAGCTGCACACCAAGCAAGCACCCATGCCGCAGGCCATATACTCTTCCAGTGAAATCTGGCAGGGAATGCGCGCGCGCAGCGCCATCTTTTGCAGCGTGCGCAGCATCGGCGAGGGGCCGCAAGCGAGAATCAGTTCAGGCGGCTCCTCGGCATCCATCGCGCCCTTCACCAGATCGGTAACCAGCGCGTGCTCGCCGAGGCTGCCGTCGTCGGTGGCGATGCGCACCGCGCAGGGCGCGTCGTCCAGCCCGTAGGCGTGCGCGGCGCTTCGGAAACCGTAGAAGGCGCTAACCTGCCTCCCTTCGGCGAATGCATCCAGCGCAAAGCGGATCGGCGCCACGCCGACCCCGCCGCCCACGAACAGGATGCGTTTCGCTTCCCCCACATCGAAGCCGCGCCCCAAGGGGCCGATCAGATCCAGCGCGTCGCCGGGACACAGACCGCGCAGCGCGCGCGTTCCGTCACCCGCCTGCTGGATTACCAGCTCGATCTCTCCAGCCTCGGGCAGCACGCGCATCACGCTGATCGGGCGGCGCAACAGATGCCGCGTCGCGCCCGGGAGGCGAATATGCACGAACTGACCGGGCAGCACGCCCTGCGCCGTAATTTCCTGTGCCAACAGACGCAGCCGGTAGATGCCCTGCGCGATATCTTCTATTTGAATAACCGTTGCTTGGGTATGAACCATGTGCTCACCTACTTTATAGCCTTCCCTACCGCCGCCAGCCCTGCCGCGATGTCCTCGCGCATGCGCAGCGCTTCTTCCCTTGCGGCCTGCGCGAAGGGCATATCGGGTTTCTTCTTCCACGCGCACAGGATGCTGCGCGAGGCGTTGACGATGGCGCCCTCGCCGCGCGCGTCGAAGCAACCCGCCAAGTCGGCGCCGGTTGCCCCCTGCGCGCCGTAGCCCGGCACCAGAAAGAAGGTGCGCGGCAGCCGCGCGCGCAATGCCGTGCCCTGCGCCGGATAGGTCGCGCCGACCACCGCGCCGACGGCGGAATATCCTTCCTCGCCGATCAGCGAACTTCCCCATTCCGCAACCAGATCGCCGACCCGCTCGTAGATCATCGTATCGCCCACCGAGAGATCCTGCAACTGGCCGGAGGAGGGGTTGCTGGTCTTGACCAGCACGAAGATGCCGCGCCCGTGCGCCCTGCAAGCCTGCACGAAGGGCGCGACGCCATCCTCACCCAGATAGGGCGTGACGGTAACAAAATCGGCATCGAACGCGCGCAGCCTGCGCCCTCCCACCGCCGTCTCGCCCAAGAAGGCGGTTGCATAGGCCTCGGCGGTGGCGCCGATGTCGTTGCGCTTGGCGTCGGCGATCACCGACAGCCCCTTCGACGCCGCATAACGCAACGTCCGCGCGAACACCTCCAGCCCCGCCGCGCCGTACATCTCGTAGTAGGCGATCTGCACCTTCACGGCGGGCACGATGTCGCACAGCGCGTCCACCAGCGCGGTGTTATAATGATAAATCGCCTCGGCGGCTTCCGTCAAGCCCGCGTTCGGCGGCAAATGCTCGCGAAGGAAGTCCTCGGGCAGGTGAGAAAGCGCCGTGTCCAGCCCCACCACGGTGGGATTGCCGGTGGCGCGGATGCCCCGAATCAACGCGTCGATGGCCTGTACGCCCCGCATCGTTATCCCTCCTTGTGTACCAGTCGTCCGGCCACGTAGGTCTCGCGCACCCGGCCGGTATAAGTCTTGCCCGCAAACGGCGTATTTTTTCCCTTGGAAAGAAACGCCTTGGCATCTACCGCCCACCGCTCGGCAGGATCGGCGATCACCAGATCGGCGGCATCCCCCACGCCCAGCGCGCCGCCCGGCAGGTTCAGCAGCGCCGCCGGGGCGCTGGTCATCAGCTTTACGAGCTGTGCGGGCTGCATGTGCCCGGCCTCCACCAACTGCGTCCAGCACACCGCGAAGGCGGTCTCGAATCCGCTGATGCCCGAGGAGGCCAGCGAGTATTCAACCTCCTTCTCGTCGGCGTGATGCGGCGCGTGGTCGGTAGCGATGCAATCCAGCGTGCCGTCGACCAGCCCTTGAACGCATGCCAGCCGATCCTCCTCGGTGCGCAGCGGCGGGTTAACGCGGGTGTTGGGATCGTACTCGGCCACCCATTCGTCCGTGGCGGCAATGTAGTGCGGGGCGGTTTCGGCGGTAACGCGCACGCCGCGCGCCTTGGCCTCACGCACCAACTGCACGCCACCCTTGGTGGATACATGGCAAAGGTGGATCGGTTTGCCCAAGGTTTCCGCGATCACGATGTCGCGCGCGATCATGACCTCCTCGGCGGCGCGGGTGGTGCCCCGCAGCCCCAGCCGCGTAGCCATCTCGCCCTCGTTCATCACGCCGTCGTCCACAAGCGCCGGATCCTCACTGTGCGAAAGGATGGGCATTTGAAAATAATCAGCGTATTGCAGCGCCAGCCGCAGTAGGCGCGGGCTGAGCACCGGCTTGCCGTCGTCGGAAATCGCCACCGCTCCGGCGGCTTTGAGCGCGCCGACCTCCGCCAACTCGTTGCCCGCCAACCCCTTGCTCACCGCGCCGATGGGGTACACCCGCACGCCGTTTCCGGCTTCGGCGGCGCGCTTGAGGATGAAGGAGGTGACGCTGGCGTCGTCGTTAACCGGGGAGGTGTTGGCCATGCAGCAGATGCTGGTGAAGCCGCCCCGGGCTGCCGCGCGGGTGCCGCTGGCGATGTCCTCTTTATATTCGTAGCCAGGCTCGCGCAGGTGACAGTGGATGTCCACCAACCCGGGCAGCACCAGCTTGCCGCTGGCATCGATCACTTCGGCATCCTTGGCGGCCAGCTTCTGCCCCACCTCGCGCACCACGCCGTCCTCAATCAGCAGATCGAGCGCGCCGTCCACGCCGTTTTTCGGGTCGATCACGCGCCCTCCCCGAATCAGTAGCTTGCTCATGCTTCCACACCCCCCGCATTTCTTCTGGTCAGCAGGTAGAGCAGCGCCATGCGCACCGCCAAGCCGCTCTGCACCTGCTCGGCGATCACCGACTGCGCGCCGTCGGCCACGGCGCTTGTGATCTCCACGCCGCGGTTCATCGGGCCCGGGTGCATCACCAGCGCGCCGGGCTTTGCCAGCGCAAGCCGCCGATCATCCAACCCCCAGTGCTCGCAATATTCAGCCACCGAGGGGAACAAGCCCTTCTGCTGCCGTTCGCGCTGGATGCGCAGCGCCATCACCACGTCGGCGCCCTCCACGGCATCTTCCACGGTAGGCGCAACCACCGCGCCGGTGGTCTCTATGCCCATGGGCAGAAGCGTCGGCGGCGCGCTGAGCATCACCTTCGCGCCCATGGTCTGCAAACCCCAGATGTTGGAGCGGGCCACGCGGCTGTGCATCACGTCGCCCACGATGGCCACCTTGAGCCCCGATAGGCCGCCCAAGTGGGTGCGCATGGTCAACATATCGAGCAGCGCTTGGGTGGGGTGTTCGTGCATGCCGTCGCCCGCGTTAATCACCGAAGCCTTGACATGCTTGGCCAAGAGATGCGGCGCGCCGGCCAGCGGATGACGGATGATAATCAGGTCGGTGCCCATCTGGTCGAGCGTCACGCCGGTGTCGATCAGCGTTTCGCCCTTGGATACGCTGGAACTGGAGGCGGCGATGTTGGCCGCCGCCGCCGACATGTACTTACTGGCCAGTTCGAAGGACATGCGGGTGCGCGTGCTGTTCTCGTAGAACAGCGTCACGATGGACTTGCCCTGCAAATGCGGCGTCTTTTTATTGCCCCCGGTCAGGACCATGCGCAGGGTTTCAGAGGTTTTGAGAATTTCTTCGATCTCGGCGGCGGGCACGCCCTCCAGCCCGAGCAGGTCTTTTCTGTTGAGTGCCAAAGCGATTCCCCCTTTCGGCCTTTTGGATGATTGCTTTTGACTGATTGCTTTCGAATGATTGTTTTCGAACTTATTGCTCCATTTCGTAGAGCAGCACGTCCTCGCGGCCGTCGATACCCTGCATGTGTACGCCCACCACCTCGCTCTTGGCGGTCGGCAGATTTTGCCCCACGAAGTCGGCGCGGATCGGCAGCTCGCGGTGCCCACGGTCGATCAGCACCGCGAACTGGATGCGGCGCGGCCGACCCATCTCGATCAGGGCGTCCATAGCGGCGCGGGCGGTGCGGCCGGTGTAGAGCACGTCGTCCACCATCACCAGCGTTTTGCCGTTGATGTCGAAGGGAATATCGGTTCCGTTGACCACTGGATGCTCGCTGAGCAGCGAGAGGTCGTCGCGATAGAGCGTGATGTCCAGCACGCCCACCGGCGGGCGCGCGCCCTCCACCTGCTCGATCACCTCCGCCAGCTTCCGCGCCAACGGCACGCCGCGCCGCTGAATGCCGATGAGCAGCACATCCTCCATCCCCCGATTCTTTTCGATGATTTCGTGGGCGATGCGGGTCATGGCGCGCTGAATGCCGCGCGCGTCCATAATGGAGGCCTTTTCCTTCATGTTGATTGGCATATTCCGCTCTCCTTTCAATTCTAAATCCATGCATAAAAAAAGCCGCTCATCCCGAAAAACGGGCAAGCAAGCCAATGAACATTGTTATTCTGATAGGTTTGTATGCGTGCAACAAAGCGCAGCCACCTTTCCAGCCTCACGGGACCGATTTAAAGGCGATCTTGTTATCGTGGGAGAGTATAGCACAGCGGAGATGGGTTGTCCAGAGGGAAATGCGGAGAAAAGGCGCGAAAGAAAGGTGAAAGAAAGGCGCCCCTTTCGAAGCGCCTCCGTCCTATGTATCTCAGTACGTACAACAATCCTCAATTCGCGCCGGATGCGGATACAGCGGCAACGGTGGCGGGCACATCGGCCTGCATTCCTGCCGGAACACCGCCTCCTGCCGCACGAGGTAAGCCTCCAAGCAGGCCTCCAGCTTCACGCAGAAGGTCGCGTCGCCACAGTAGTCGGCGCAGCCGTTCATGCGCACCGACGGCAGCAGCACCCACTGGTTCTGCCAGCATTCTCCGCGCGGGCAACACAGCGCCACGCGCACCCGCATCAGGATCTCCGAGCGCCCGCGATGCAGGCAGCCTACGCCGTCGCGCACCACCACCTCCAGCGGAATCTGTACCAGTAAAATGATGGCGCGCGGCTCATTGCGGCACATTTCGTCCTCCTGCCAGCAGGGCGGCTGATTGGCGGCACAGATCTGGCAGACGGTTAGCGGCTCGGGCAACCGGGGCGGCAGCCCCTCCACGCAAATCGTCTCCTCCATGCAGCGCACCCATTCCCGTCCGCTGCACAAAATCTTTGGCAATAAGTACCCGCCTCGATTCCCCGTCGGCGCAAAGCAGAGCGGCGGCGGCGGTGGCGGCGCGGGCGGCGGGCAAAGACACCTGCACGGTTCTACACAGCCACAAGGCTTTTCGCAGCAGCGTTTCTCACATCCGCACGCGTCGCGCCGCTTGCATCTTTCGCAGTTACACGATGAGCAAAGCACATCGTCCATAGAACCCCTCCTTCCCTTCGGCGTTCCGAAGGAAGAGAGCGGCCGCATGTGCCGCCCTCTAGGGATATCCTATGTGTGGCGGCGCGCTCAGGTTCCGCGCAGACCGCCGTCTATGGCCTTGAGCAGTGTGCTGCTCGGATCGTGCGAGTGCTCCCAATACATCACGCCGCCCAGCCCGCGCGAGCGCGCATAGGCCGCCTTGGCGTAGACCGAATCCTCATCTTCATAACTGACGAAGTTGGTGCCATTGAACAGGTAGGGCGCGGCAGCCTCGTCATCCCAATAGCGAATATAGCCGTTCTTGTTGAGATAATTGCCCTTGATGGCGGCGTAGTTGACGGTGGTGCCGCCGCGGTCGCCCGCCGGTTGCCCAAGGCCATCCTCAACCTCGCTCTGCACATTCTTCCATACGTGCCCATAGAATGCCGCGCCGATCACCAGCTTTTTGCGCGGGATACCCTGGTTTTCGTAGGCCTGCAGCGCGGTGTGCGCCGATGCGTTGTCGCCGTTTCGTTCCGACGGGAACAGGTTGGTGTGATGGCCGGTGGTTTTCTCTCCCCCGCGCAGATCGTAAGACATGACGTTCACATAGTCCACATACTGCGCGATCTTTGCGCACTCGATGCCCCGCGCACGCTCCGCCGACGCGCCGACGGCGATGGTTAGCAGACGGCGTTTGCCGTCCTGCGCGCTCTTTTCATCCAGCGCCTTGCGCAGATCGGCCAGCAGCAGGGTAAAGTTTTGCTTGTCGTCGGGGCTGGAGGCGATGCCCGCCACGCTGGTGCCGGGGTATTCCCAATCCACGTCGATGCCGTCAAAGCCGTGCCGCTCCGCCAGCGCTACCGCCGAGCTGACGAATTTCGCGCGGCCCTCCGCCGTGGCGGCGGCTTGTGAGAAGCCATCGGCTTCCCAACCGCCGATGGCCATCAGCGTTTTGATGCGCGGGTTTTTCCGCTTGAAACTTTGCAGCTTGCTCAGGTTCTTCCAATGATCTCCGCTGACGCTTCCGTCCTTGATTAGCGCAAAGGACCAGATCACATGCGTCAGATATTTTGCATCCTGTTCGGAGAATTGCGGCGACTTGGCATCGTAGGCGTAGGCCATTACCGCCTTGCCGTGGGACGGCACGCCGCCCGCGCCGTTGCTTGAGGCGACCAGCCTAGGGGAAACCGGCATGCACGGCAGGATCATCATAGCGGACAGCATCCATCCGCTCATCCTTTGCAAGGTTGTTCTCCATTGATTGCGTATATGCATGATACCCTCCCTTGTGCGGTGTCACTCATAGGCGCACCTACGAAACTGACGCCGACACGAAGGGTATGGTTTATGGATTTTTCTGTATGCTTTCACACTCCAATATAAAAACGCGCGATGCGCAAGGGGTGAGTCTCACCCCCTTGACAGCATCGCCGGATCAGATTATGCTATTGGTAAACCGATATTTATATTTCAGTTTACTTAAAACACTTCTTTGCGAAAGGATAAGTCCATGCACGCCCGACGCACACAAAACCTGCTGCTCGCCGCTCTTTTCACCGCGCTAACCGCCGTCAGCGCCCGTATCAGCATCTCCCTACCCGGCACCGGCATGGTGTTTTCCGCGCAGGTCTGCGTGGTGCTATGCAGCGGACTGTTGCTGGGCAGCCGTTTCGGCACGCTTTCACAGGCGCTCTACCTATTGATCGGCCTAGCCGGTGTGCCGGTCTTTGCGCTGGGCGGTGGGCTTTCCTATGTATTGCATCCTACCTTTGGCTACCTGCTGGGCTTCCCCGCCGCAGCGGCGGTTTGCGGGGGCATCGCGAGCCGTGCGTCGCATCCTCGCTTTCCGCGCTTGCTCATCGCCGCGCTGTGCGGCACGCTGACGGTGTATGCCGTCGCACTGCCCACGCTGTGGGTGCAGGCACTGCTTGCCTCCAAAGCGTTGCCCGCCATGCGCACCTTCCTCTGGCGTTACTGTGCGATTTTTTTGCCGCTGGACGCCGTTAAAGCGCTGCTGGCCGCCATGCTGTGTCTCCAGCTTGCCCGGCGCTTGCCGCCTTCGGCGCATGCGTAACCACAGCTATCCTTTTCCGTCCAGCGCCGGGCTGCGCTCTAATCCTTCATTGAGCAGGCGCACCGCATGCTTTTCGATGCGCGATACGTATGAACGAGAAATTGCCAGCACCCCGGCAATCTCGTGCTGCGGCCGCGCCACGCCGTCCACTAGTCCATAGCGCATCTCCAACACCATACGCTCGCGTTTGGGCAGCGTCTTTAACACCTTCTGCATCCGCTGGATAGAGTAAATTTTATCCACCTCGTCGGGCACGCTGTTGGCATCGGTGCCCAGCACCTCGGTGAGCGTGATGACGTTGCCCTCGCTATCTGTGCCAATCGGATCCTGCAGCGAGACATCACCTTTGCGCTTTTGCGCCGCGCGCAACGCCATGAGTATTTCGTTTGCTACCCTTACCCGACGGCTCGTTTTTGGCAAACGAAGATGCTTCTGAGGCTCCTAGCACGATGCCGTCGTAGCTCAACTGGGTTTTCTCGCCCTCACCGCCGTCGAAGAAGTACACATGAGCGCTCTCCCCATCCCATACCACTTTGCGCACGATGATGCGCAGCGCTCGCCGCTTTTCTTCTATTGTCATTTGATCGAAGGACTGAGAGATCGTCGTCATCTGCCTGCGGAGAATGTCAAACTGCATATCATCCAACAACTGCTTCTGTGACAGTATTTCAGTCTCCTCGATCAAGCGACGGATGTCGTCGTTTTGTTCATGCCGCTTGTTGATCTCCTCGGTGATGTAATTATAGGCGGGGGTGTTGACGGCGGTCGCCAGCGATGCAACCAGATTCTTGACCGCCTCCTCGTTCTCCTGCAGCTTGCCCCGTAGCGATTTCAGCGCGTCCTCGTGCACCTGCGTTTCCTCGTGCATGTGCTTCTGTGTCCTGCTGATCTGCTGCCGGAAGTCGGATTGATCCATCACCGCCTCCCTGATTAAGCGGCACACGCCTTCATCGAGGTCGTTGCCTCGGGGATTCTTCATTCGACAGTTTGCCTGTTTGCTCTTTTCCTTCGTCTCGCACAAGTAATTGTAGATTAATTCGCCTTGGTCGTTGGTTCGGCTGCTGAGCTTGGGCCGCATGTACGAGTTGCAGTGTCCGCAGTACAGCAGGCCGGACAGCAGCGCGACATTGCTCTTGGGCTTGCGATAACTCTTGGACTTGTTCTGCAGCAGCATCCCCTGCACGTTCACCCAAGTCTCCCCCGACACCAACGGCTCATGCTTGCCGATGGCGATGATCCAGTCGCCAATGTCGCGAATGAAGTGGTGCTCCCCCACGTTCTGCTCGGTCTTGTTGTAGGCCATGATTCCGTGCTTGCCATCGAAGTTGCCGCGCTCCGCGTGGATCTCGCCACCCAGCGACTCGAAGTACTCCCACACCGTTTGATCGTTGGCGGCGTACACCGGGTTTTGCAGGATGTTCTTGATGGCGAAGCGAGTAAAGGCTTTGCCGTTTTTTGTTTTGATATGATTCTGTAAGCAATAGGTTTCCACTTTGCTGAGCGCGTTGGTTTCAAGGAACTTCTCGAAAACCATCTTCACGAGCTGGGCTTCCTCCGGAATCAAGTCCAGTTTGTAGGCCTTTCGGGTTTTGCCCTCCTGCGTGATCTGATCGACCAACTGCGTGCTTTTGTAGCCCGTCGGCGGAATGCCCCCCAGCCAGCGTCCGAATTTCGCCAGCTCCCGGAGGTTGTCCCGGATTCGGTCGGCGATGGTCTCGCGCTCTAATTGCGCGAATACGGAGCAGATGCTCAGCATAGCCCGACCCATCGGGCTGCTGGTATCGCAATTCTCCGTCACCGAGACAAACGCGATGTCCAGTTTTTGCAGCTGTTCCGTGAAGCCGTGGAAGTCCACGATGTTGCGGCTGATGCGGTCGATGCGGTAGCAGATGACTGCTTGGAACGCGTGCTTCCTCGCCATGCTCATCATAGCCTGAAAGCGCGGGCGCTCGGTGTTTTTGCCGGAGTAACCTTCATCCACGAAGATGAGGAAGTCATCGTCGGTCAAGTCGGTGTTCTTCATTCGTGCGCAGGTTTTGCAAAGACCGATTTGTACGTCGATGCTGTCACCTTTTTCGGTGAATTTGGATTTGCGGGAGTAGATGGCGATTTTGTTGAGGGTGGAAGTGGGTTGCATTTAGGCACCTCCTTGTGCAATCGAATCTGTTTTTATTCTTTGTGGCTCGTGATGTGGTGAAAAGGCTTGCTTGTCCTATCTGTAGAAGATGGGAGTAGAGGAAGACCGGCTCGCAAGGATATTATACAGGATTTGGGTGTAGGATGCAAAGATTTTTAATAGGGCAACACCGCACAATACAAACAACTCAAGAAATGGTATAATGAACTCATGAATAAGCCTTGATATGGCCGCTCCCGCTAAACGGCTGATCGCTATTCTCTCGGTACCGCTTAACCCAAGTGTGGATCGTGTTTTCGCTGATCCCCAGTTCCCGGCCTACCTTGGCCGCCGATTCTCCTCCTTCTGCCACGCGCTTACAGACCTCTGTTTTGTATCCGCTGTCGTATTCTTTCTTCATCCATAATACACCCCTTCGTCCTTCTTATTTTCAGTGTGTTCTGGATGTCTGTCAACTCGGGTATGGGGCGTACAGGGTAAAATCATTTACTAGATATAGCACATAAAAGTTATAAGGAACCAAATGGAAAAGGAGGAGGGATAGCGAAGACAAGAGGAGAGGTGAAGCAAAATGAAGCGCAGAGAACAGCTGACGATAACAAGACTGGTGAATCTGAGTGGGAGAATAGAAGACCCACGCCGGAGATTCGGAAACAGGCGGCACGA
>JAVBMD010000040.1:0-5613 GCA_031552825.1 Eubacteriales bacterium | reverse complement strand
GGTCTGCGGCATCGGGCCGTCCGGGCTGGACACGACCAAGATCGCGCCGTCCATCTGCGCCGCGCCGGTAATCATGTTCTTGACGTAGTCGGCGTGGCCGGGGCAGTCCACGTGCGCGTAGTGGCGCGCGTCGGTCTCGTATTCCACGTGCGAGGTGTTGATCGTGATTCCGCGCGCCTTCTCTTCCGGCGCCTTGTCGATTTCGTCGTACTTCATCGCGTGCGCGCCGTTGTACTTCGACAGCACCATCGTGATCGCCGCCGTCAGCGTCGTCTTGCCGTGGTCTACGTGTCCGATCGTTCCGATGTTTACGTGCGGCTTGTTCCGCTCAAATTTTGCCTTCGCCATGGGAAGTTCCTCCTTTAGCATCCTGTGCAGATTATTGTTGGCCGACAGCGCAGCCCAGCATCGACCGGGCGCTGGTACTCCGATATGGAGCGGGTGATGGGAATCGAACCCACGTAACTAGCTTGGGAAGCTAGCACTCTACCATTGAGTTACACCCGCACGCCCGCCTGCCATACGTTTGCTATTGTAGCCAAATCATGTTGCTTTGTCAACAAGATTTTCCGGGATTGGGCGCGCGTTTCCTCGCTTTTATGGCGGCTTATCCGCTGCGCGAAGGTTAGGAAGGCAGCTGCTCCTCCATCAACTTTTCCAGCTTGCGCTTGACGCGCTGCAGCGCGTTGTCGATGGACTTGACATGGCGGCCCAAATCCTCGGCGATTTCCTGATAGCTGCGCCCGTCCAGATAAGAGGTGAGCACCTCCCACTCCAGATCGGACAGCATCTCGCCGATCTTGTCCTCGATGTGGTGCAGCTCCTCTTGGCCGATCAGCAAATCCTCGGGGTTGGACACTCGGCCTTCGGTGATCACGTCCAGCAGCGTGCGGTCGGATTCCTCGTCGTAGATCGGCTTATTGAGGGAAACGTAGGAGTTGAGCGGGATATGCTTTTGCCGCGTTGCGGTCTTGATGGCGGTGATGATCTGGCGCGTAATGCACAGCTCCGCGAACGCGCGGAAGGAGGAGAGCCGCTCCGGCCGGTAGTCGCGGATGGCTTTGAACAGGCCGATCATGCCCTCCTGCACGATGTCCTCATGATCGGCGCCGATCAGGAAGTAGGAACGCGCCTTGGAGCGCACAAAGTTTTTGTACTTGTTGAGCAGCTGTTCGGAGGCCTGATCGTCTCCGCCCTGCGCGAGCAAAGCGATGTCCTCATCCTGCATTTCCGCAAATTGTTCCATGGCTCGTCCACCTCCTTTATGCCCAGCAGCAGTTTTCTCGGTCTTCTCCCCCGCTTCGCGGAGGAGAAGACCTTTAGTCATCTTGCCTGCGCATGCGTTCCAGCTTCTCCCGCTGCTCCGGCGAAAGCGCATCCTCGATCCGGTTGTAGCGGGCGGACGGCTGGGCGGCGTGGGCTTTGCCACCGCGCACGCGCACCTCGCGCACCTCCTCGAGCAGCTCCCGCGCGGAGATGCGCACCGCGCCGCGCCCCAATACCAGCACCTGCTCCACGCCATCCGAGGTCGCCACCTGCAGCGGGCGGTAACTGGGATGGTTGGAGGCAATCGCTTCTATATAGTGGTCGGCGGTTTCACCCTGCTTGGTGAACACGCAGGTCAAGTCGCCAAAGCGCTCGCGGCTGCGCCGCTTGCGGTCGCTGAGGTGGCCGTCAAACACCAGCGTGACTTCCACCCCAGCATACCCCGCATAATCCTCCAGCGCGGCTTGAAGGCGCAGGCGCGCCTCCTCGATAGGCCATCCTTCGCGCACGGCTTGCGGCCACGCGCCGATGATGTTATATCCGTCCACCAGCAGCAGCGGTTTCATCGCTACACTTCGGCCTGCCGGCGGCGCAGCGCCTCATACAGCAGCACACCGGCCGCCACCGAGGCGTTGAGCGATTCGATGCGCCCGCACAGCGGCAGCGCGACGCGATGATCGCACTTCTCCATCACCAAGCGGGATACGCCCTCGCCCTCCGCGCCGATCACCAGCGCCGCCGGGCCGGAAAGGTCGCAGCGGTCATAGCGCTCGCCCTGCAAGACGGCGGCGTAGGTCCAGATGCCCTTTTCCTTGAGTTGCTCAATCAGCCGCGCGATGTTGCCCACGCGCGCCACAGGCAGATATTCCACTGCGCCCGCCGAGGCCTTGACCGCCGCCGGGGTGAGCCCAACGGCGCGGCGCTCGGGGATGATTACGCCGTGCGCGCCGGTACATTCGGCGGTGCGGATGATGGCGCCCAAGTTATGCGGGTCGGTGATGCCGTCGAGAATCATGAGCAGCGGCGGCTGCTTGCGCTCCTCGGCCAACGCCAGCATGTCCTCCAACGTAGAATAGCGAAAGGCCGAAGCGAAGGCGATCATGCCCTGATGGCCGGACGCCAGCGCGTCCAGCCGGACGCGGTCGACCTCCTGCACGACGATATGCCGCTCCTTCGCCATCGCCACCAGCTCGCGCGCCGAGCCACTCAGTTCGCCGCGCGCCACCAGTATTTTTTCCATATCGCGGCCGGATTTCAGCGCCTCGCGAATCGGGTTGCGCCCCGCGAGCAGGTTCTCGCGTGGCAGGTCGGCATCCTGCTCAAAGTCCGGCGCATATTCGGGCGCGCGCGCAGGGGCGACCGGCGGTCTGTTGTAAACCGGACGCTCACCGCGTTGTGTCGGCTTGCCGTAGGCCGGACGCTCGCTGCGCTCCGGCGGCTTGCCGTAGGCCGGGCGCTCGCCGCGCTCCGGCGGCCTGCCGTAGGCCGGACGTTCCCCGCGCTCCGGCGGCCTGCCGTAGGCCGGTCGCTCGCCGCGCTCCGGCGGCCTGCCGTAGGACGGGCGCTCGCCACGCTCCGGCGGCTTGCCGTAGGCCGGACGCTCTGCGTTAGCGAAGCGGTCTGTTCTCGAATTTCCGCGCCGATCCTCTCGCCGCGATCCGCCAAATCCCCATTGCTCGCTCTCCGTGCGCTGGGGCTTCTTGCCCTGCGTCTGATCGTACCATTTGGGTCCGTTATTTTTCCCCCTGCGATCGTTAGCCATGGTTCTCCTCTTTCCTGTTCCGCTTAGGTCGTTCTTCCTCATCGCTCTTTGCGTGCGCTGATTTGCTCTTCAAACCGGGCGCGCACTTGCTGGGCTTGTCCGCAGCTCTTGCCGCCTTCGGGACAGCCGCTGCCGATACAGCCCGGACCAGCGCTGGCGAACAGCGTCGGCGCGACGCGATACGCCTGCTCCAGCATCGCCCAAGCCATCGCGCGGATCTCCCACTGCGCGCGCATACAGCAGCGCAGCGAAAAAAAGTGCAGCAACTCCCGTGCGTTCATGGTGACCAGCAGGCGCGTCGCGCATGCGTTGGGCAACACGAAGCGGGCGTCCTCGTTGGCCTTCTCGCCCGCGCCGCCCAGCGCCTCCTGCCACTCGGCATACCAAGCGTGCATCTGCGCCATCTGCGCGTGGTACCGCTGAGCCTTTTCCTCCCCCAGCGCCGCGATGGCCGGGGGTACGATGTAATCGAATCCATCGCGCATCGACACATAGCGCTGCGACTGCACGCTGAAGCTGGCGATGCGGTGGCGCGTCAGCTGCGCCAGCAGTGCGCGCGATACACCCTCCACCGCGAAGGTGAAACTGGCATGCTCGATGGTCGAGTGATGCCCGCTCTCCATCACGCCCCGGATCAGCGCGGTTTGGTCGCGGCTGGCAATGCGTTCCCGAAGCGTGTCCAAATCCGCCGCAGCATAGCAAAGCCGGGCAGCAAGCGCCACCGAGGCATCCGGATCCTCGGTATGGCGGATGAGTTCCACACGTAATTTTTGTTCCGGCATGCGCACCTCTATATATAGATAGAAAAAACTCCAACCGCGCGCAGATGCCCACAGTCGGAGTTATTATAGCAAGCAAAGCCCGGTGTGTCGAGGTTTTTGTTTCAATGCGGCTTCGCGGGTGTTTCAATGCGGCTTCGCGGGCAAAGGAACCGGTCTTTCAGCCTGCGCTGACCAAGCCAGCACGCCCTGACAAATGGCGCGCGCGATTCGCGCGCGGTAACCGGCGTCGCGCAGCAGCCCTTCCTCCTGCGCGTTGGATAAAAAGCCGCACTCGACGAGCGCCGAGGGAATGCCCAGCTCGAGCATATAGAAATCGCCGGTGCTGATTCCCCGGCGGCGGCGGGGCGTGAGCTCCTCATCCATAGCGCTTTGCAGCAGGCCTGCCAGCGCCTGCCCCGCCGGACAACCCTTGCGGTGAAATACTTGCGGCCCCGCTTGGCTGCCGCTGGTGTATTCGTTCATATGAATGCTCAGCAACAAATCAGCCTTGCCCTGCACCACCAAGGAAGCGCGGCGCTGCATGTCCTGCAATTTTTTGCGGATCGGCGGATTTTCATCGCAGAGGGAATAATCGCCCGCCCGCGTCATAATGACCTGCGCCCCTTGCGCGCGCAGCAGTTGGCGTAGGCACATCGCCACGTCCAGATTAAGTTCCTTTTCCTGCACGCGGCTTTTGCGCCCCACCGCACCGCCGTCGTAGCCGCCGTGCCCGGCGTCAATGGCGACGGTGAGCCCGGCCAGCGCGTCGGAAGGCTGCATCCCGAGCAGCGCGGCGCCGCTCTGCGTTGACAGGACGGTTCGCGCGTTCTGCGCGCCCGCGAGCGCAAGGGTAAGCGCGCAACAACCGCTGGCAGCCAGCCAGAACAGCGTCCAAGCAAATTTTCGAATTTGTTTCATGCGCATTTCACTCCCATCGAGGTTTCTCCACAGGCTTTTGGCGCAGGCGATCCGTCGGTTTTGCCGTGGCATGCGCGCGTATACGGCCGCTCCCCGGTGGCTCTATGCGCTCAATATGCATTCTAAATTTTTCCTTCAGCTAGAGATTACGGGAGTTTGACGGCTTCCTTTCGCGCGTCGCGTGCATATCGCTTCCGACAAAAACTTTTGAGGTCATCGCTATATTCGTTCTGTATGTAAACTGTTTTATGAATAGAAATGTTTCCACATTTCCCACAGCCTTTTCCACAGAAAAAACCTTGTTTCCGCTCCATTTGTGCCTGTTATCCACAGAAAGCACGCTATTTCACGCACCGAAAGCGAGTTTTCCACAAACCAAACTCGGTTGTCACGATAGCTTCACACTTGACAAACAGTCTGTTTTTTTTCGTAATATTTCTAAAAATCTCCGGTTCTTTTTCGTTTGGGTTTCGTCTGTTTATTTAACGATTTAACAGACTTTGGGTCTGTATTCTGTTTCTCCGCAGCACGATTCGCACGGTATGAAAGCATATGCTCTTCACGGCCGCTTTTGAACCGCGCGACGCAAAAAACCCTGCACGTGGCAGGGTCAGGCTATCAGCAAAGTCACGCAGATGGGCTGCGAAGGTCCAGGGCGATCGCAAAGCCCTGGTCGCATCCGCAGATGCGAAATGCCTTGAAGCAAGGTTTGTTAGGAATTCCACCCTTTGCGAAGGGCGGCCAAAGGGCTTATCGCTCGCCCTTTGGAATCCTTCTCTACGCATCAACAAAGTCAGACCGTCGAGAAATGTCCAGATGTGGGCGAAGCACAAGCGTGTCCGCAGGAGGCGTACACTGGTACGCCGACAAGGCGCGCGCTGGGCTGAACCCGCAGATGGGCGTTTT
>JAVBMD010000038.1:0-9148 GCA_031552825.1 Eubacteriales bacterium | reverse complement strand
GAGATCCCGCAGAACACCGGCAACATCGCGCGCACCTGCGCCGCCACCGGCTCGCGCCTGCATCTGGTGGAGCCGCTGGGCTTCAAGCTGGACGACCGCTACCTCAAGCGCGCCGGGCTCGACTATTGGCCGATGGTGCGGCTGACGGTACACGCCTCGCTGGAGGAGTGCCTTGCGGAGCTGGCGCAGGGCAATTGCCGCCTGCATTTTGCCAGCACCAAGGCGCCGCGCGCCTATACCGAGGCGAAATTCGGCGCCGAGGACGCGCTGCTATTCGGGCGGGAGACGCGCGGGCTGCCCGAAACGTTGCTGGCGCGGCACTGGGAGGAATGCATCCGCATTCCGATGCTGCCCGGCGCCCGCTCGCTCAACCTAGCCAACTCGGTGGCGGTGGTGACCTACGAAGCGCTGCGCCAGCAGGGATTTCCCGGCCTGCTCAGCGAAGGCGCGCTGACCGGGCGCGAGGAGCCGGAGGGCGCGTGGCTGGACATGCCGTGATTTTTGCGGCGCGCTTTTGCACAGGTATGATTATACACGAATCTTGCGCAGCGTGGGAATACCCAGTGAATTTTTAACGAATGGATTTTTTGATGGATACGTGATAAAATATACGCAGTGAGATCGCATGCGGCGGGATCGCGAAAAGGAGGAACAGCGGTGCGAAATCAGCCCAATGCCGAGGAGTACGTGGACTATGAGTTCGATGAGGACTATACGGATTACGACGATCAACCGGCTCCGCGCTCCGGCTTCCGCGTAGCGGGCGGTGTGTTCGATTTTATCGGTGTAATGGTGTGTACGGTGCTGATTCTGGCGCTGATGGCGCTGATGACGGCGCTGTTTAGCTGGCTGCGCGGCGATTTATCCGCCACCTTCTCCGGCATCGGCCAGAACCTGAACGAGGCGGTGGTGATCGGCGATCAGCCGAGCGGTCATACCGTCGCGCAACCGACCGCCAATCCCTGACACGACGGAAGTACGGAGGATAATCGCGTGAAAAAAATTAGTGTGTGGATACTGGCGCTGTGCTTGGCGCTAGGTTGCGCGCCCGCGCAGGCCGAACCCGACGCGGCCTCGCTGCTGCAAACGGCGGTTGCCGCGCTGGCGCGGAGCGAGAGCGTGCGCGTGGAGGCGACGGTTAGCATGGGCATCGAGAACGTGCTGCCCAGCGGCGTGTACGCCAATGGCACGCTGGACGCGCTGCGCGATCCGCCGCAGTGCAAGGCGGTGGCTGAGTCGCGCGGGGAGCGCGCCGAGGCCTACCTGCGGCAGGAGGGCGAAGGCTCCCTTCTACGGGTGCGCATGGGCGACGCGTGGCGCGATAGCGCGCTGAAGCTGAATCCCGACGCGGCGCTCAAGTCGCTGGCGGATGCGGACTATGCGGCGGCGGCGCAGGCGCTCTTCGCGCAGGTCGACGGCGAGGAAACCATCGGCGGCGTCGCGGCGTACAAGCTGTTGATCAAGCCGGATCTGCGCAAGCTGCTGGGGGACGGCGCGGTGGAGGCGGGCTTGGCCGCCGTACTGGGCGAGCAGGCAAACATGCAGGCGCTGCCGCAGGGATGGATGGCCGTGGCCGAGGTGACGCTCTATGTGGCGCAGGATACCGGGCGGCCGCTGCGCATGGTGGTGGATGTTTCCAGGGCGGCCTCCGACGCGGCGGCGCGGCTGATGCCGGTTACGCCCGGCGCGCAGGCGCAGCCGATGAAGATTTCGCTGGTGTTGCAGGCCGACTTTGTGCGGTATGATGCGGTGGAAGCGTTTGAGTGGCCGGAGATTCCGGCGTAAGAAGGGGATTCCGTCCCCGGTATTTCTCCGGCATAAATCCAACAGTTTTCACATCCCCCGCTTTTCATTGAAGGCGGGGGATGTTATACTGAATGCGTGTTTTTGTGATTTTTTACCGGCGAGGTGAGGAAGCGTGCGCGTATCGTGGCCGACGCTGCTGGAGGAGATTGCGCGGTGCGAGAAATGCGGCCTGTGCCGTGGGCGCAAGCATGCGGTGCCCGGCGAGGGCAACGTACACAGCCCGCTGCTGTTCGTCGGCGAAGGCCCCGGCGCGCAGGAGGACGCCACCGGACGACCCTTCGTCGGCGCGGCGGGGCAGTTGCTGGATCGTATGCTGGCGGCTATCGGGCTGGTGCGCGAGCAGGTGTACATCGCCAACGTCGTCAAGTGCCGCCCGGAAAACAACCGCGTGCCCACCCCGGACGAGGCGGCGGCCTGCCTGCCGCATCTGCGGGCGCAGGTGGCGCTGATCCGGCCGCAGCTCATCGTGTGCCTCGGCGCGACGCCCGCGCGCTACCTGATGGGCGAGGAGGTGCGCGTGACGCGGGATCGCGGCAAGTGGGTGGAGCGCAAGGGCGTGCGCATGATGTGTACGTTCCATCCGGCGGCGCTGCTGCGTGACGAAACAAAAAAACGGCCTGCGTGGGAAGATTTTCAGGCCATTCGAGACACACTACAGACCATCACGCCCTCGCCGCTCGCGGCGAAGGCATCAGCGGAGGATGCATGAGCGCAGCTTCATCGGCGGCCAACGCGATGCGCAAGTATCGCGAGGAGTGTACAAAGTTTTTTGAGCAGATCTACGTGGGGGAGAACCGCATCTTGGTCTTTGGCGAGGGCGAGGCGCAGGCCAAGCTGATGCTGATCGGTGAGGCGCCGGGGGAGCAGGAGACGCTGGCCGGTCGCCCGTTCGTGGGCAAGGCCGGAAAAAACTTGGATCGCTTTCTGGAGGAGGTGCGGCTGGATCGCGCGCAGCTCTACATCAGCAACGCCGTCAAGGTGCGGCCGACCAAGGTCGGCGCCAAGGGGCGGGTTTCCAACCGCCCGCCCACGCGCGAGGAGATCGCGCTGTTTCAGCCGTGGCTGGCGCGGGAGATCGCGCTGGTGAAGCCCGGCGCCATCGCCACGCTGGGCAACGTGGCGCTGCACGCCGTTACCGGCCGCCCGCTGAGCATCGGACAGGCGCACGGCCGCTGGATGGCGGTCGAGGGGCTGCCGCCGCTGTTTCCGCTGTATCATCCGGCCAGCATCATCTACAACCCGGCGCTTGCCGAGCGGTACGCCGAGGATGTGGGCGCGCTTAGCCGCGCGCTTGCCGCGCAACGCTTTGAAAATGACATTTGAACCCCTTAAACGCATCTTTGAACGCATATCGCTGGCGAAAGATTTCGATAACCGCTATACTGGAGGCATCAAACAGGGGGAAGTGATACCGGTGTTGGATTTCGTTTTGGCCAATCTGCCGATTCTGATCTGCATGATCGCGGGCATGGCGCTGATCGTAGTGGAGGTTTTTTTGCCGGGGTTCGGCCTGCCGGGCATTTCGGGCATCGTGCTGTTGCTGGTGTCCATCGGCGTATCGGCGGCTAACTACGGCGCGATGGCCGGGCTGGGCATGACCATCGTGGTGCTGGCGGTGCTGGCGATCGTGGTTTCCATCTCGCTCAAATCGGCGGCGCGCGGCACGTTCGCTAAGTCGCCCCTCGTGCTGAACGTGACCGAGAGCAGCGATGCGGGTTACGATTCCGTCGCCGATATGCAGGTGTTCCTGGATCGCAGCGGCGAGGCGCTGACGGTGCTGCGCCCGGTGGGCATCGCGGAGTTTGACGGCGTGCGCCTCAACGTCGTTACCGAGGGCGATTATATCGAGAAGGGGCAGCGGGTCACCATCGTGCAGGTGGAAGGCGGGCGTATCGTGGTGCGCAAGGCCGACGAAAGCGCGGAATAGATCGAGGGCTAAAACGCGCAAGCGTTTCATCCAATAAAATGACGCATTTTCAAAGGGGGAAAGGATTGTGGAACAAACCTCTATGCTCTTGGTGGGGATCTTGGTCGTCGTCGCGCTGATATTTATGATTGTTTTCCTGAACTTCGTACCCTTCGGCCTGTGGATTTCCGCGCATGCTTCGGGCGTACACGTCAGCATCGCGACGCTGGTCGGTATGCGCATCCGCCGCGTTTCACCCGCGCGCATCGTGCATCCGATGATTAAGGCCACCAAGGCCGGGCTTTCGCTCAACATGAGCAAACTGGAGGCGCACATGCTGGCTGGCGGCAACGTCGACCGCGTGGTCAACGCGCTGATCGCCGCGCAGCGCGCCAACATCGAGCTGGGCTTCGAAAAGGCCTGCGCCATCGATCTGGCCGGGCGCGACGTATTGCAGGCCGTGCAGATGAGCGTTAACCCCAAGGTCATCGAGACCCCGGTGGTCGCCGCCATCGCCAAGGACGGCATCGAGCTGCGCGCCAAGGCGCGGGTTACGGTGCGTGCCAACATCGAGCGCTTGGTCGGCGGCGCTGGCGAGGAAACCGTCATCGCCCGCGTCGGCGAGGGCATCGTCACCACCGTCGGCTCGGCGGAGACCCACAAGCAGGTGCTGGAGAATCCGGATCTAATCAGCCGTACGGTGCTCAGCAAGGGCCTCGATGCCGGTACCGCGTTTGAGATTCTTTCGATCGATATCGCCGACGTGGACGTGGGCCGCAACATCGGCGCGCAGTTGCAGATGGATCAGGCCGAGGCCGACCGCCGCATCGCGCAGGCCAAGGCAGAGGAGCGCCGCGCCATGGCCGTCGCCCACGAGCAGGAGATGAAGGCGCACACGCAGGAGATGCGCGCCAAGGTCGTCGAGGCCGAGAGCGAGGTGCCGCGCGCGATGGCTTCGGCGCTGCGCGAAGGCAAGCTGGGCGTGATGGACTACTACCAAATGCAGAACGTGATCGCCGACACCACCATGCGCGAGGGCATCGCCACCGCCAGCGCGGGCAAGCCCGCCGAAAAAGCGCCCGATGCCGACCGCCCCAAGAAGTAATGCGCGCCGCACAGCATGGTGAAAGGGGGGATGCGCATGGATGATATGATCGGGATCATCATCGCGGTAATCGTTTGGGGAGTCTTTGGCTCCATCACCCGCAACGCGAAAAAGCAGAGGCAGGCGCAGCCAGGGCGGCCGAATACCCCGCCGAAAAAGCAAACGACGCTGGGCGGCGGTTGGGCAGGCATGCTCGGCGTACCCGCCGACCAAATGCCCTCGTCCCTGCGCGAGGTGATGGAAAAGATCGAGACCGCCTTTGAGCCCGCCAAGCCCGCGCCCCAAGCCAAGCCCGCTCCGGTGATTCAGCCCGCGCAGCCGGAGCGGCTCGCTCCGGCGCTGCGGACCATGACGCGGGAGATGGACAGCTATGTGAGCACCGAGGGCGTGGACGCCTGCCACGATACGCTGTTCAGCACGCCGCCGACCGGCTTTGGCGTGGAGGGCGCCGATGATTGCCACGACTATATGCTGCCGGCTGCCTATCAGCGCAAGGAGGAGGAGGAGCCTGCGGAGTCGCGCGCGCTGCCCGATTGGTCGCTTCGGCTCGACGCGCAATCGCTGGTGCAGGGCGTGGTGCTCGCCGAGATACTGACCCGGCCAGCGCAGCGGGGAAGGGGTACGCCATGGCGCCGCTGATAACCATGGCCATCGCCGACGACGATGCGGACATGCGCCGCATCATGCGGCAGATCGTGGAGCGCGCCGGGGGCTTCTCCATCGTAGGCGAGGCGCAGAGCGGGCCGGAACTGTTGGCGCTGGTAGAAAGCGCCCGCCCGCAGGTGGTGATCCTGGACGTAGAGATGCCGGGCAAGACCGGCGTGGAGTGCGCCCGCGTCATACAGGACACCGACCCGTTTACCATCATCATATTTGCCACCGCCCACGAGCAGTACATGGCCGACGCGTTTTCGGTGTATGCTTTCGATTACCTCCTCAAGCCCTTTAAGCTGGAGCGCGCCGAGCAAACCCTGCAGCGCGTGCGCGAGGTGCTGGGGCATCGCGCGCAGGAGGTGCCCGCACAGGAGGCGCCCGCGCAGGCCGCGCCCAAACCGCCGCGCGCGTTTGTGCCGGAGCAGCAAACCGTCACGGGTCGGTTGATGCTCCGCCACCGCGAAGGCGTGCAGTTCCTCGACATGGAGGACATCCTGCTCGTGCAGCGGGAGGATCGCGCCACGGTGCTCTACGCCACCGGCGACAAGCGGTATGTGACCAGCGACGCGATGAGCGAGATGGAAACCCGGCTGGATCCGGCGCTGTTTTTCCGGTGCCACAAGTCGTACATCATCAACCTGCAGCACATCGACAACATCACGCCCTATGGCCGTTGGACGTACGTCGCCCGCCTGCGCGGCACGCAGCACGATGCGCTGATTACGCACGAAAAGTATGAGGAACTGGAGCGCAGGTTTTCATGAGGGTCGCATAAGCGATCCTCAGACCGTCGAAAACGCCCATCTGCGGGTTCAGCCCAGCGCGCGCCTTGTCGGCGTACCAGTGTACGCCTCCTGCGGACACGCTTGTGCTTCGCCCACATCTGGACATTTTTCGACGGTCTGACTTTGTTGATAGCCTGAGGGTCGCATAAGCGGTCCTCTTTTTCGTTATGTGAACATTGGATTTATTCTGGCGGACAAAGGTCGGCTGCCCCGGCAAAGTGAGTTGACAAGCGGTCTTGATTGGTGCATACTACATGCATAAAACATTTGTTTGTACAGAAGGAGGCATCGCCAGTGAGCAAGAGTCCGTATGTATCCGAGGCGGTAGTGCGCCGCCTGCCAGGTTACTACCGGCACCTGCGTGAACTGGAAGCCGCCGGGGAGGCGCGCACCTCCTCCCGCGAACTTAGCCAGCGCATGGGGCTCACCGCATCGCAAATCCGGCAGGATTTGAACTGCTTCGGAGGTTTCGGCCAGCAGGGCTATGGGTATCATGTAAGCGAGCTCAAGCAGCGCATCGGCGAGATTCTCGGGCTGACGCGCGCTTACCATACCATCATCGTCGGCGCCGGAAACATTGGCCGCGCCGTGGCCAACTATCCCTCCTTCCGCCGCGAAGGGGTGGAGATTAGCGCGCTGTTTGACGCTTCGCCCGCGCTGGTGGGCGTGGACGTGCAAGGCACGCCGGTGCAGTCCATCGACCGGCTGGAGGATTGGCTTGCGGCGCATGCGGTGGATATCGCGGTGCTGGCCGTGCCCTCGGAAAGCGCGCGGACATTGTTCGAGCGGCTGGTACAGGGCGGCGTGCGCGCCGTGTGGAATTTTGCGCCGGTGGACCTTGTGGGGCCGCCGGAGGTGATGGTGAAAAACGTTCACCTGACCGATAGTCTGTTTATGCTGACCTTCCGAATGCGTGAGAAGGAGCAGCAGGATTGATCCTATAACGCTGGGAGGGAAGCTTCGTGGACAGCGGGCAAAGGCCGCCGGATACGCGCACTTCGCGTCCCAAGGCGGAGCAGGGCGTGCGCCAGATGATGCCGATGGACGAGCAGCCGCTTTTCCGGCCGCCGATGGAGCGCATGAACCCGTATGAGCCGTATCAGCAGCGGCCGGTGCGCGTGGAGATTCCGCGCAACGTGCAGGAAGAATACGCGCCGGGCGGCGGCAATGGGCGTCGCCGCCCGCCTCGCGATAGAAAAAATCCGGTTTGGGTATGGCCGGTGATCTTGGTATGCCTTGGCGCGCTGGCGCTGGCCGGTTGGTTTGTTCAGGGGGAGCTCGCGCGCTACGCGCAGCATTTGGCGATTCGCGAGAAGGTGCATCGGAGCACGTTTTATCCCAACACCCACATCGACGGCATCGATGTTTCCGGCAAAACCCGAGAAGAGGCGATGGCGCTGCTTGCCGCGCAATCGCAGCAGCGCAGCGCCGAGTTTGCGCTGAGCATCGCCTATGGCGAAACGCGCTGGCGCATCGATTCCTCGCAGGTGCCGGTGGGCGCGAAGTATGAAAGCGCCGTGCGCGTGGCCTATGCGCCGGGGCGCAGCGGCAGCCTGAGCAAGCGCTACGGCGAGGTGCGCTCCATCGAAACCTACGGCATCAACCTCACAAGCGAGTGGGGCTATGATCGCGAAAAGGTGCGCGAGCTGACCGATCTGGTGGTGGGGCGCATCAATGTGCCTGCCACCGACGCGCGGCTGACCGCCTTCGACCCCAACGCCCGCAGCTTCGTGTTTGAGCCGGAGCAGGTGGGCTATCAGGCCAACGCCGAGAAGTTGTTTAACGATGTGACCGCCACGCTGGACGCCAAGCAATACAACGCCGAAGTGCAGGTGCAGGTTGAAACGGTGCAGCCCAGGCTGCGCCAAGCCGACATCGCCAACAGCTTTGGCCGCATTGCCTCCTATAGCACCAAGACCACCACCGACAACAACCGCAACACCAACATTGCGCTTTCCGCGCAGGCTATCAACGGCAAGGTGCTGTTGCCCGGGGAGACGATGTCCTTCAACGAGTGTACGGGCCAGCGCACCGCGCAAAAGGGCTACCGCGAGGCCGGGGCCATCCAGCAGGGGCAATTGGTCGACGAAACCGGCGGCGGCGTTTGCCAAACCTCCTCCACGCTGTTCAACGCCGTGGTGCGCGCCGACCTAGAGATCGTCGCGCGCTCGCGCCACTCGTGGCCTTCCACCTACGTGCCCAAGGGCGAGGACGCCGCCGTGGACTGGCCGCGCTTGGACTTCAAGTTCCGTAACAACCAGGATATGCCGGTATTCATCGTCGCTTGGTACGCCGATCAGGTGGTTACCGTGGAGGTCTATGGCCGGATGCCGGAGGGCGGGCGCACCATCGATCTGCGCAGCACCACCGTGCAAGAGCGGGAGCCTTCCAGCGAGGTGATCTATACCCGCTCGCTGGATTTGGCGCCGGGCACGCAGAAGGTCGCCAAGCAAAAGAGAACCGGCTATGTGGTGGATACCTTCAAGGTGTATTTTGTGAACGGCGCCGAGGTGGAGCGCACCAAGCTGTGGCGCACCGAGTATCCGCCGGTGCAGAAGGAGATCTATTTTAACTAAGCGCGATAGATGCCGATACCATCGGTTGCCCTATACACTTGCGAGGGCGACCCCGAAGGTTTCCAAAGGGCGATCGGAAAGCCCTGCTCCTTTGGGAGCAGTCCTCTAGGGCTCCAGCCCCCATGTCTGCGCGACCACCTCAAGCGCCAACCCCCCGCACGCATCCGCCAGCGCACGCATGCGCGCCGCCGTGGGCGGCATAAACGCGCGCGGTAACGTAAGCCCCAGCGCCGCGTATTTGTCGCGCCCCAGCGCGTGATAGGGCAATAGCTCCAGTCTTTCGATGGCGCGCGTAACACCCGATTGCAAAAGTAGC
>JAVBMD010000034.1:0-27269 GCA_031552825.1 Eubacteriales bacterium | reverse complement strand
AAGAAGGTGAAAACCTCAAGCGCCTCGGCATAGTTCAAGAACAGCCAGCGGCTGGGCAAAAAGTTGAGCGAGCCGATCTCCGGATTGGTCATCAGCGAGGAGCGGAAGATCCACCACAACGGGAACAGCACCGCGGCGGCGCACAGGACCACCGCCACCAGCGCCAGCGCGTCCGCGATGCGCCGCCTGCGCTTCTGGCTTTTGATGCTGCTGCCCGGGCCTGCCTTGACGTTCGTGTTGACCATGCTACTTGTCGCCTCCTTCGTAGAACAGCCAGGATTTGGAAGTGGCGAACAGGATCAGCGTGAACACGCCGATGATCAAAAAGAAGATGAACGATATCGTGCTGGCGAAGCTCAGGTCGTTGTTGATGAACCCGGTGCGGTACATCAGAAACGACATGAACGTGTATTCGGGATATGTGGTGCGGTTGCTGCCCGCATAGATCAGCGAGGGCACGACCACCTGCATGTTGGCGATCAGGCTCATCAGCAGGTTGTAGAAGATGATGGGCGTCATGCACGGAAAGGTAATGTGCCGCATGCGCTGCCAGCTGGACGCGCCGTCGATCTCCGCCGCCTCGTGGTACACGCGCGGCACGTTGCCAAGCCCCGCGAGAAAGATCACGATCAGGTTGCCGCTGGCCCAAACGGCGATCAGCGCCAGTGACGGGATGATGTATTTTGAGTCCGCCAAGAACGCGATGCGGTTGAGCCCAAACGCGGCGCGCAGCGCGTTAAAGACGCCAAAATCCGCGTTGTACAGCAGCGCCCAGCTGGTATACACCGCCATCGCCGGAATGATATAGGGCACATAAAACACCGCGCGGAAAAACCCGCGCGCGGGAACCTTGCGGTTGAGCAGCATGGCGACGGTCAGCGAATAGACCATGCTCAAGCACACCGACAACAGCGCGTATTGCACCGTAACCTTGACCGAAGTCCAGAAAAATAGGTCCTTGGTAAACAGGCGAACGTAATTGTTCCAGCCCGCAAACAGCGGCTTGGGCATGATGGCGGTCCACTTAAAGAAGGACAGCGCAAACACCGCGATCAGCGGCAGATAGGTGATGAAGGTAAGCCCCAGAAAGGCCGGGATCAAAAACAGCTTCGCCGCCCGCGCTTCCTGCCGCGCCAGCAGCGAGGTGGGCCTTTTCATGTCCATCCCTCCATTTCATACACCATAGCGTATCGCCCCGCAGGGCTTCCAAAGGGCATTGCGCGCGCCCTTTGGAAGCCTTCGCGGGGCTCACCCTTGATCCGTTAGCGCTTAGTTGCCCTGATTGGCGGCGATCAGCGCGTCGATGTTCTGCGCGATCGCGTCGGCCACCTTGGCGTTGCCGCTCCAGCAAGGCGCCAGAATGGTGCTCAGCGCATCGTTGAACAGGTTGGTGTTGTTAACCCAGTACCAAGAGGTGGGGCGCGCGTTGTTCATCGCGTAATCGACCACCGCGCTCTTGTACTCGTCATACGGCGGGAAGTTCGGGTTCTCGACCCACTTGCGGGTCAGCGCCTCGTCGGTGTAGTAGCTGGAGAGCACCGGCATCCAGATCCCGCTCTCGATCAGCCCCCAAGCGTTCTCTTCCTTGGCATACCACTTCAGCCACTCCATCGCCTCGGCGGGGTACTTGGAGGTGGCGAAGGCCACGTTGACGCCGCCAGTATTCAGGGTAACCTTTTCCTTCATGTAAGGCAGCACGCCCACGCCGTAATCGAGGCCGTCGCTCTTGCGGGCATTGCCCATCCACACGCCCACCGCCCACTGGCCTTGGACGTACATGGCGGCATTGCCGTTGACAAAATCCTGATCGATGGTGGTGGCGGTGTTGGTGCCATACTGCGGCGCCACGTGATGCACCAGCGCCAGATCGGCGACGCGCTGCAGCGCCTCGGTGGCCTCGGGGGTGTTGATGGTCACGTTGCCCTCGGCATCGTACCAAGCGCCGCCGTTCATCACCGACCACACCTCAAGCTGCCAGAAATCGGGGCAGAGCATGACGCCGTAGCGCTTGATGTTGTTGGGATCGAAGGCCGGATCCTTGGCGTTCTTGCCGTTGACATCCAGCGTCATCTGCTTGGCTACATCCACAAAGGTATCCCAATCCCACGCCTGATCGGCGCTGGCCGGGGGCGGCGTAACACCAGCATCGGTAAAGGCTTTGCGGTCATAGTACAGCATAAGAATTTCGTTGGCAACCGAGTAACCGACCGGCTTGCCGCCGAAGGTGAAGGCCAAGCTGTCCAGCGGCTTGGCTTCGTCCGCGCCGTACATGTTGCTCACATCGGCCAGCATGCCCTGCTCGGCCCACATCAGCACCGCATCCTCGGCCATAATGCCGGTATCGGGCAGATTTTTGCCGATGGCACGGGTGTTGAGCGCGCCCACGTAGTCGGCGCGATCGATCTGCACAACTTCCACGTGGATCTTGTCCTGCTCGCTCTCGAACTTCTTGATGGTCTCTTCGAGCACGCGAACTTCCTCGTTGTCGCCCCACATCGAATAGGTGATGGTGACACGATCCTCGGCCTGCGCGCTCAGGCATACCGCCATCGACAGCATCATGGCCAGCACCAGCGCGAGACTCAGCAGCTTGGTTCCCTTTTTCATGTTGCTTCCTCCTTTGATCGTTGGGTTATATGCTTTCAATGCACCTCCGTGCATTTAGGGCAGATTTAGATAGACCTGCATTTCCCCCTCGCCGCGATTGGCCCACAGAAAGTAGGGGATCAGCGTGAGCTCCGCCGCCTGTTTCTCCGGCAAGCAGGCTTGGTACAGCGACTGCTGATCGGCGAACACCGCGCGGGCGCCGCGGGCGGTTAGCGCCACTGTATCCTCGCCGAGGAAGGTTGGAACCTCGGCAAAGTCGGCGCGCGGCGGCAGCGTCAGGCAGGCGATGTCCGCGCCGTTGTCGGCCTGTTCGGCGCAGTACACCAGCGGGCCGCGCATCACCGCCGCCTTGCCCACGTTGGCTACCACTTTAGGATGCGAAACCACGTAGCGCGGCATAAGGTCATAGACCGCCTCAACGACATCCCCGGGCTGGAGCCCCGGCAGATGCAGATAGCCTTTTTGTTCCGCCAGCGGCCGCTGTGCGCCGTTGACACGCAGCGAGCGGATGGGTGCCAGCGCCGATTGGCGAAGCGCCAGATGCTGCGCCGCTTCCCGCACCTCGATGCGCAGCGTATCGCCGAAGGGGTACCGGGTGTGCAGCGCCACCGAAAAGCTCTCCGCCCGGATCTGACAGGCCAGCGGAATGTGGATATACAGCGTATCCCCCACAGCACCGAAAGCGTAGTGGCCGATGCTCATGATGGTGCGGGCGATGTTGGTCGGGCAGCAAGCCACGTCGAACCAGCGCTGCCGCACCGGCTTGACGTGCGCCAAGCCGGGATTGCACCGGCAGGCCGCCGGGTTGACCGCCAGCGGCCCCACGTAGAAGAACTCCTTGCCGGTTTGCGAGATGCCACCCAGTACCTGATTGAAGAAAGCGCGCTCCACGGTATCGAAGTACCGGCCTTCGCCGGTCAGCGCCCCCATGCGCGCGGAGAACATCATCAGCGCCACCGAAGCGCAACTCTCGCCGTAGATGGTATCGTTGGGCAAATCATAATCCCCGGTGAAGCTCTCGCCATGCACGGTGGAGCCCACCGCGCCGGTGATATACATCCGGCGCTGGGCAACGCTGTTGTGCAGCGTTTCGCAGGCCTGCTTAAGCGCATCGTTGCCGGTGAGCGCGGCCAAGTCGGCCATGGCGCTATACATATATAGCGCGCGCACCGCATGCCCCACCGCCTCGGTTTGGCGCACCGGCTGCGCATGGCTTTGCGAATAGGCGGGTTCCTCGATCACCGGCTGGCCGAAGATGTCCTTGTATTTCGGCTCCTTTCGCTCGGCTTCAAAGTAGGGCGGCTGCTTGCCGCGTTGGTCGATGAAGTAATCCGCCAAGCGCAGGTAGGCCTCGTTGCCGGTGGCCTGATAGAGTTTCACCAGCCCGATCTCCACCACCTGATGCCCCGGGTAACCGGGCAACTGCCCCGCGCCGGTGCCGAATACCCGCGCCAGATAATCGGCGAAGCGGCAGGCAGTATCCAGAATGGCGCGCTTGCCGGTGGCCTGATGGTAGGCGACGGCGGCTTCAAAGAAATGTCCCGCGCAGTATAGCTCGTGCCCCTGCTGCAGGGTGGTAAAGCGATTCTCCGGCTCCTTGATGGTATAGTAAGTATTGATGTAGCCATCCGATCCCTGCGCTTGACCGATCAGCGCGCAAGCCTCGTCTGCCTGCGCCTCCAACTCCGCCGCATCGGCGCCGAATACCGCGATACAGTAGGCGGCGGCCTCCAGCCACTTATACAGATCGCTATCCTGAAACACCATACCGTAGTGTTCTCCTACGGAAAGACCGGCGGCGATGCGAAAGTTTTCGATGCAGTGGCTCTTGGCCGCGCCCGCCACGCGGTCGTGCAGCGCGTTCCATTGATAGGGCAACACTTGATCCTTCACCAAACGCTGCATCCTGCGGAGCAACCCCTCTGTCATCTGGATGCCGGACAACGGCAGCAATGGCATCGGCATCATGCCCCCCTTTAACATATGGTCAAAATTTAAACGATTAACTTATTGAACTCATTATAGCGCAGACAAAACCAAAAGTCAACCGCATTTTTTGCGCTTCGCATGATATCAATCAAAAATTTGCATCACATTGAACAGTTTTGCATCGACTGTTGACAAAATTCGAAAAAACATGTATCTTCATTTGGTAGAAAATCGTTTATCCGTTTGGGGTGAAAAGCTTGGCAACAATGAAGGAAATCGCAGCGCTGTCCGGCGTGTCGGTCGCCACGGTATCCCACGTGCTGAGCGGGAAAAAGAATGTCAGCGACGACACCCGTGAACGCGTTTTGCAAGCCATCGAGCTAACCAACTATAAGCTAAATACCATCGCGAAATCCTTGCGCATGAACAAGACCTCCATCATCGGCGTGCTGGTGGAGGATATTTGCGGTTTGCCGGTGCCCGAAATCGTCGACGGCATCAACCAACGCCTCGAGGAGAGCGGCTACCAGGTGTTGCTGAGCAACCTGCGCCTGCTGCAAAAGTTGTATAATCAGTACGAACAGCTCAGCCAATGCGCCGACATCATCAACCGCGGGCTACAGTTGCTCGAGGACGCGCGCGTCGATGGCATCATCTACGTCGCCATGCATGATCGCAGCATCGGCGGCATCCACCAACCGGTAGGCACCCCGCTGGTCTATGCTTACGCCGACAGTGCCGACCCCGGCAGCACCTCGGTGACCTATGATAACGTGAACAGCGCCTACGAGATCACCCGGCTGCTAATTCAGCAGGGACACCGGCAGATCGCCATCATCGCTGGCCACGTAAATTCCCCTGCCGCCACCCACCGTCTCACCGGTTACCGCCGCGCTATGGATGAAGCAGGTCTGCCCGTACCCTCGGAATACATCCGCAGGGGCGATTGGGAATACCATTCCGGCGCGGAGCAAACCGACGCACTGCTTTCGCTTGCCATCCCCCCCACCGCCATCTTCGCAATGAACGACCTGATGGCGGCGGGTTGCTATACCGCCATCAAGCGCCGCGAACTGCGCATCCCCGAGGACGTTTCTGTGGTGGGCTTTGACAACCAAGAGATCGCCTCCTGCCTGTTTCCCGGGCTGACCACCGTGGCGCTGCCCAACAAGGAGATCGGCCACACCGCCGCCGGGCAGCTGCTCAGGCGGCTGGACGGCGAAATGCTGCCGCCCACCGGCATCAACCTGCCCTGTCGCATCATTCAGCGGGAATCCACGGCAAAACGATAGATCAGCGCAAAAAAGGGGGGCTGTCGCAATCGCGACAATCCCCCTTTTTGTGATGGTTAGCTTAGATGGTTAGCTTAGCAGCATCCGGTCGTTTGCTATGGCATCGCCGCTGGCGCGCTCAAACATCTGCAGCAGATCCTCGACCTTGAGGCGCTTTTTCGCCTTGCTGCCGATGTCGATGAGGATCTTTCCCTCGTGCATCATGATGGTGCGGTTGCCGTATTGCAGCGCGTCCTTCATGTTGTGCGTCACCATCAGGGCGGTCAGCCCGTTCTCGCGCACGATGCGGTCGGTAAGGTGCAGCACGTTGCGCGCCGTCTTGGGGTCGAGCGCAGCGGTGTGCTCATCGAGCAGCAGCAGCTTTGGGCGCGTGAGCGTGGCCATCAGCAACGTCAGCGCCTGCCGCTGGCCGCCGGAGAGCAGCCCCGCGCGCGTACGCAGGCGATTCTCCAAGCCTAGATCCAGCGTTTTGAGCAGCTCACGGAAGCGTTCCCGCTCCTGCTTGCGGATCGCCGGGCCGAGTCCGCGCCGCTGCCCGCGCCGCATGGCGATGGACAGGTTTTCCTCGATGGTCATGCCCGGCGCGGTACCCATCATCGGATCCTGAAACACGCGACCGATCAGCCGGGCGCGCTTGTGCTCCAGATCGCCGGTGACGGTGCTGCTGCCGATGGCGATGCCGCCGCCATCCACCGGGAACACCCCGGCCACGATGTTGAGCAGCGTGGACTTGCCCGCGCCATTGCCGCCGATCACGGTGACGAAATCGCCGGGTTCCAGCGTGAGCTCCACATCGACCAGCGCGTTCTTCTGGTTGACGGTACCGGCGTTGAAGGTCTTTGAGATGCTGGCTACGGTCAGCGAGGTATCCCCGCCCTCCGCCGCTGGAACATGCGCCGTTTGTTCGGGTTGCGGACGCGCCTGCGCCGCCGTCGGTTCCAGCGCCTCAAACTGCGGCGCTGGCTTGGGCTTCTTCCATCCCTTGCGGACAAGCACCGGCTCAATTGCCTTCCGAATGACCGGCATGGCAAGCGCCAACGTAATGATGATCGCCGAGATCAGCTTAAAGTCCAGCGCGCTAAAGTTAAGCTGCAGCACCAGCGAACCGATGATGCGGTACACCACCGAGCCGAGCACCACGGCGGCCAGCTTGCCCGCCAGCGACTTCCACGGGAAGATTTCTTCGCCAATGATAACCGCCGCCAGACCAAACACGATGCCGCCCATGCCCATGTCGATGGAGGAGTTTTTGTTGTTCTGAGCGATCAACGCGCCGGAGAGGCCGACCAAGCCATTGGCCAACATCAGGCACAGCATCTTCATGCCATCGGTATTGACGCCCAGCGCGCGGGACATCTGCGCGTTATCGCCTGTGGAGCGGACGGTGATGCCCTTCTCCGTATTGAAAAACCACCACAGCGCCACGACGACCAGCACAGCAATCACCGCGCTGTAGAGCAGGATCACGTACTTCTCCTCCAGCCCAAAGGACGGCAGACGCTGGAAGATGGTATCGAAGGTTTTCTTTTTGTTGGCGATCACGCTGGGCAGCGGCATGCTGGCCTTATCCATCATCACGTGCAGATTGATGGAGTAGAGCGAAATCTGCGTAAGGATGCTGGCAAGCAGGCCGGAGATTTTTAGCTTGGTGTGCAGAAAACCGGTGCAGGCGCCCGCCAGCGCGCCCGCGAGGAAGGCCACCAGCATCGCAGCGAAGGGATTCCATCCCAGCGTGAGCAGCGTGGCGGTGACGGCGCCGCCCAGCGCGAAGCTGCCGTCGACCGTCAGATCGGGAAAATCCAGAATGCGATAGGTCAAATAAACGCCCAGCGTCATCACGCCCCACAGGAAGCCCAGCGAAACCGCGCCGGGCATCGCCTGCAGGAAGTTGGCAAAAAACATGTGCAGCGCCTCGTTTCAGCGAAAATAGGAAGAACAGGAAGGAGGGTATTCCCCCCCTTCCTGCGCAATCGATTTGTTTTACTCGAACTTGTTCACCGCGTTGTCCAGCACATCCTGCGGAATCTGAATGCCGAGCAGTTCCGCCGACTTGAGGTTGACGCTGACCTTGGCGTCGCTCTGGGATTCGATGGGCATTTCCGAGGGATCCCCGCCCTCGGTGAGGATGCGATGCGCCATCATGCCGGTCTGATAGCCCAACTGATAGTAGTTGAGGCCGACGGTGGCTAGCGCCCCGCTTTTGCACATATTTTCTTCGCCGACGATCACCGGGATACCGGCGGGATCGGTGACCTGCGTCACCACGGCGATGGAGGAAGCCAGCACGTTATCGGTGGGGATATAGATCGACTCCACCTGGCCGACCAGCGACTGCACCGCCTGCTGCACATCGCCGACGGCGGCCACGGTCTTGATTACCACCGCCAGCCCGCGCTTCTCGGCCTCGGCCTTGGCGATATCGGCCTGAATCTGCGAATTGACCTCGTTGGAGGTGTAGCAGATGCCGATGGTCTTGGCCTCGGGCGCCAGTTTGGTCAGCAGGTCGATCTGCAAATCGATGGGGTTCATATCGGTGGTGCCGGATACGTTGATGCCCGGCGCCTCGTTGGAGGCCACCAGCCCCGCGCCAACATAGTCGGTAACCGCGGTGCCGAGGATCGGGATGCTATCGGTCTGCGCGGCCAGCGCCTGCACGGCATTGGTAGCCACGCCCAGCAGCAAATTGTTGCCATCCTGCACAAGCTGCCCGGCCATAAGCTGCGCCGTGGCGTTGTCGGCGGAGGGATTGAGCAGGGTTACGGTCAGGTTCTTGCCATCCTCGATACCCTGATCCTTCAACGCGGTCAGGAAGCCATCGATGGCGGCATCCAGCGCCGGATGTTCGACATATTCCAGAATGCCGATCTTGTACGACGCGTCGCTCGCCAGCGCGCAGGGCGCGGCCAGCACCAGCAGCATGCACAGCGCCAAGGAAACCCACTTGCTACCATTCTTCATAACGAAACCTCCAATAAATACTACTATGGACGTGCAATTACACGTCCACGCTACCGGAACAGTGTACAACACGAATGCTTTCACTGTCAATAACGAATGCATTATTTGCCAAACACGGGAACAAAAAACGCCCCGGAGGCGCTTCCTCCGGGGCATGTTGTTTGGCGAAGTACGCTTAGCCTTGGGTTGCCAAGTCCTTGGCATTATCGACGGTAGGCGGCGTCATCTTGGTGATGTCCCAGCCCTCGGTGCGCAGCGTGGTTTCATCCAGCCCCACGATAGCGCTCTCCTGCAACACCAGCGGGAGCTCGGTGCGGTCGAGCTGCAGCGTATCGCTGTAAATGTCCAACATCTCCACAACCAGACGCCACTGCTTGCCGGGCTGCACGTTCAGGATCGGGCGGCCAAGCCAGAGCAGCATGTTGTCGGTGCCAACGCTGGGCGTGGCGGTGCTGCCGAGGCGCTGCGCCTCCATAAAGGGCGTCAGCGACCAGTACGCATTGCCGAGCTTATCGGTATACGGGTTGCCTTGCTCGGCGATCACGCCGCGCACCTCATCCATCGACAGGAAGGTACCGGTGTCGCTCTGCCAGCGGATGCGGCAGGGGATCTGGTTGCCCTTCGTGTCGATATAGGTTGCGCGAAGCATCATGCCCGGCTTGCCGATGTCGGTCAGCGCATAGGCGCTCTCGGCCTCGATGCGCAGCGTGCCGCGCAGCAGTTCCTTCTCCAGCAAGGTATCCCAAGTGCCGAACTTCATAGACGAAGTAACCTTTAGCTCGTTCACGGCCAACGCATTGGGATCCATCGTCGGCGCGGGCGTCGGGGTGGCGGTGGGTTTGCTGGTGGCATACGTGGTGGAAGAATCGCCGGAATACCCGCTCGAGCTGCCGGGGCCGATCTTGGCCGCGTCGCTGAATAGCAGCGCCTGCATGACATTGTCGGCGATGCCGTCGATGGGCAGTTTGTTCTTGCGCTCAAAGGCGCGCACCGCGTTCTCGGTGGAGCGGCCATAGACGCCGTCGATGGGGCCATAGTAATACTTCAGCGTACGCAGGCGCTTCTGCAGGAACTCCACGCCTTCGTCGCCATACCTAAGCACACCGGCGGAATCAAAGCTGGTGACATACTCGCGCGCAGTGACGCTGAAGAGCAGGCCGCGCGTTACCGGACCCGCGATGCCATCGGTGGCCAGATAGTTGATGCGCTGGAATTCCAGCACCGCCTTGAGCGTCTTGCTGTCGAACTGACCGGTGATGTCCACATCATAGCCGATCTCGTACAGGCGCTGCTGCATCGCCAACACGCCCACGCCATACTGCCCATACTCCAGATCGTTAGGGTAAGTGGGCATATCCTTGGCGCGGTTGACCGGGTAATTCTTATCGACGATATAGGTGTTGGGCGTCGCCCTGTCGGCGACCTGTACACGTACGCCCCAGTCCCAGCGCGGCGGCTTGGAGAAGGAAGCGTAGAACGCGCCGCGGAAGTTGGAGAGCACCGTTATGCGTTCGTACTTGTTGTTAATCAGCGTTTCAACGGTAACCAGCATATACGGCGAGGTCATGCCGGTAATCACCGCCGAACCGTCGCTGATAGGATCGACGATCAGCGGAACCGTCGCCGCCACGGGGGGCGTGTTGTTGACCGCTCCGGTGCCATCGTCGATGTTGAGCGTGTAGAGTTTGGGCGGAATTCCGGTCAGCGGGAAGCTGCCGGAGAAATTGCCCGAAGCATCAGCCCGGATGGCCGGGGAAAGCGTGCGCACCACGCTGGCGCCATCCATCAGCTTCACGGTCAGCGCCGCGTTGGGCGTGGCGCCGGTGCCGCTGAAGGTGAAGCCCTTATCGGTCATGGTGATGGTGACAGGCGCGGCCACCGACATCAGCATCATGCCGGACATAATCTGCATCTGCGGCTCGGGCTCACCGATCGGCACAAGGCCTTCGATAGCGCCTTCGCCAACGACCGGCGTACCGTCGCTGATCGGAGGCACCGTGCCATCGCCTGTGGTCGGCGTCGTACCTTCGCCGGTGGTCGGCGTCGTGCCTTCGCCTGTGGTCGGCGTCGTACCTTCGCCGGTGGTCGGCGTCGTGCCTTCGCCGGTGGTCGGTGTCGTACCTTCGCCAGTGGTCGGCGTCGTACCTTCGCCGGTGGTCGGCGTCGTGCCTTCGGTCTTGGTGGTGTCGCCACCCTCGATCTTGATGGTGTTGTTGCCCTCGGTCTTGGTGGTGCCGTCCACGCCGCCACCGGTCCCATCAACCTGAGTCGGCGTTTCCTCGATTACGACCGGCGGAGCAACAAAGGTGAAGGTCTTGTCGGTGTCGTACAGCGTGGCCTCTCCGCAGACTACCGTGAGCCTAGTATACTCACCGTTCAGATTCTGAAAGCTGGTGGAAAACGCCCCGCCTTCCTTGATGGTCGCTTTGTGTTTTCCCGCGCCGCCAAGCGTAACGAACACAGCCTCTTCGGCGCGGTACGCCTCGTCCACCGTACCGCCCACGCTCAGCGTGGTAGCGCTTGCGTTAACCCAAATTTCGTTGTCGGCAAATGCAGCCGGCACAGCCGTCAGCATCAGCGCAAGACACATCATTAGCGCAATTCCCTTTTTCATGGTCATTCCTCCCGGTGAATTTTCTCGCGTCACTCATAATACGAGGCACGCTGGCGTTTTCTTCCCACGCATCCTTCAATCGCATAAAATTAGCAGAAAAAGGTTTTTGCGCCGAACGCTTTCAAATTACAAGAACAGGTCTTTGAACATCGCGCGGCCAGTGGTGGTGGCAAAAAAGCGATTGTAGACGTCCTCCGGTTTCTCTTTGCACTTGCCCTCGGAGAGATTAACGAGGAAATCGCACTCGATCAGGATTTGCAAATCAAGCTGCTCCTCCATCTCTTGCATGTAGCTATGCGAATGCCCGACCAGATAGCTGACCCGATCGGCGTAGCGATCGTACCCTAGGCGCTTGAGCAACTCGCGCACCATCGGCTCGCCATAGCGCTGATGCAATTCGCCGGTCCACTCGCCCTCTTGATCCAAGACATCGGGCAAAGCGATATCGTTGAGGATTGCCGCGGCGCGCAGCGCGCGGAGTTTGTCTCCCTTGAGCCCTTCTAGGTCGCCAATGACGCTTGCGTATACGTACACCTTCATCGCATGCTCGATCTGCGAGCGATCGTGCTTCAGGACACGGATCATTTCAGAAATTACTTGAGCAATCATCGCTTATGCCTCCACATTAACCTTACTGGCCGATTGGAAATGGATTAGAGCTGAGAAGTACAGTGCGGGCAGCGCGTGGCGCCCTCGGCGATTTCACCTTTGCAAAACGGGCAGGTAGGCGCGGGCGCGGTGACTGCTTCCGGTTCCTTTTTGCGGGTCAGCGAACTCAGAAAGCGAATCATGATGAAGATGCACAGCGCCACCAGCGCGAAGTCGATGATGTTCTGCAAGAAGCTGCCGTAATTGAGCGTCGGCGCACCGGCGTCGACCGCGGCCTTCAGCGAGGGATAGCTGCCGCCATCCAGCGGGACAAACGCGCCGGAAACATCCACGCCGCCGGTAACGAGGCCAATCAGCGGCATGAAAATATCCTCGACCAGCGAGGTCACGATTTTGCCGAAAGCGGCGCCGATGATGACGCCGACCGCCAGATCCATCACGTTGCCCTTGAGCGCAAATTCCTTGAAATCGTTGATAAACCCCGTGCTTTTTTTCTTCATGTTGTCTACCATAATGCCTACCTATCCTCCCCGCTTTGAAAATGTAGTCCTCCCCAAGAAAGCACCGACACTTCCAGCGGCAGGCCGATTGCGGCCAACCGGCGCAGGGTATCGGGCATCAGGCGATAGAAAATTTGCGCATAATCGGACTGCACGTACAGACGCAGGCTCACCGCATGTCTCACCCGCAGTGCGTCCAAAGCCCCGGTGGCACGCTCCAGCGCCTCCAGCAGCGCATGCATGCGCGGATCCAGCCCTTCATTATCGGCCAGTTCGATCTCGTACAGCCAACAATCTTCCTCGCTGACGATGGGCGGCAATTTGTTGAGCAGCTCGCCCTTGGTTCGCGTATCGGTGCTTTGCAGCGCCAAGTCGCGCGAGATCGCTTCAAAATCCAGTTGCTCGCCGCTAATCATTAGGGAAAGCACCCATGGTGCACAGGCTACCTGGCTCTCCGGCGGCATAGGCAGCACCTCGCTTCGCATCGTATTCCGCGTTCCCTCCCCGCACCTGCCGGAAGCGGGAACTGCAACTTACCGTATTATACCATGGCACGCCCTACACGGCAACTACTCTGCGTATCCACGCAAGCGCATCCGCGTACACCTGCTCACGGTTTTGTTCGTTGAGCATCTCATGCCGACCTTCGGGATAGAGCGTGCAAGTAACATCGCGCACCCCGGCATCCCGGAAGTGTCGTTCTACCCAGCGCACGCCCTTGCCCATACCGCCCACAGGATCACGATCGCCTGAGAAGATCAGCACCGGCAGATCCCGAGGCACCTTGCGCTGCCAAGCCTTGCTCTGGATCTCCGCCATCCCGGCAAACATATCGCGATAACCGGTGGCGGTAAAAACAAAGCCGCAGGCCGGGTCGGCGACGTAGTCATCGACCACCGCCTCCTCGCGCGTCAGCCACTCAAATCCGGTGCGCGCCGGAGCAAAGGCTTTGTTATAGGTCTTGGTGCTCATCGCGTCAAGCAGTTTACAGGGCGACGTGCGCGGCAACCGCACCCGCTCGATGGCGGCCAGCACCCGGCCGATGGGCAGCACCGGATTGGGGCCGACGGTGCCGCTAAGGATGACGCCCGCCATGCCTTCGCCGAATCGCGCGATGTAGCTGCGCGCCAACATCGAGCCCATGCTATGCCCGAGCATGATATAGGGTAAGCCCGGATGACGCTCCGCAGCGGAGGCACGCACCGTATGCAAATCCGCCACGACTTGCCCCCAGCCATCGCGCGCATAAAAGTAGCCGTAGGCGTTCTCCCGCGCGGAGCGGCCATGTCCTGCGTGATCGTTGGCAAACACCGCGATGCCTGCCGCCGCCATGGCGCGGGCGAATGCATCGTAGCGCTGCGCATGCTCCGCCATGCCGTGCGCGATCTGCAGCACCGCCCACGGCTTTTCCGGCACAACCGCGCGCACGTACAACGACTGGTCCTCCCCACCTGGCACCTGATACTCCAACACTTCAATCGACATAGCGCACACCTCCGAAATAGAATCCCTCGTTCAAAAAAACAGGGTTCAGATCGCTCCAAACCCTGTAATGTAATTTCGCTTACTCGGCGGGGGCTTCGGCTTCAGCCTTTGCCTTGCGGGTACGCTTGGGCTTTTCGGCTTCCTCGGTGGCCGCTTCATCGGCCGGTTCGGCGGCTGCTTCTGCAACCGGTTCGGTGGCCTCCTCGGTCTCGGCCTTTGCCTTGCGCGCGCGCTTGGGCTTCTCGGCCTCTTCGGCTGCCGGTTCAACGGCCTCCTCCGCCTTGGCCTTGGCTTTGCGCTTGGGCTTCTCGGCATCGGCGGCGGCATCGGTAACGGCCTCCACCACAGCCTCGGCAATCTCTACATCGGCCGCAGGCGCCGCCTCGGCAGCAACTTCGGCAGCCTCAGCAACCGGCACGATCTCGGCGTCAAGTTCACCGCCGGGGATCTCGTCGGAGTAGTTGAAGGCTTCCTCCTCCATCGCCTCGCGGATCGAAAGACTGATGCGCTTGGCGGCCAGATCCACGCCCAGCACCTTCACGCGCACGATGGAGCCGACCTCCACGGCATCCTCCACCTTGGCGATGCGGCGCAGGGCGCACTGCGAGATGTGCACCAGACCATCCAAGCCAGGCTCCAGCTCCACGAAGGCGCCGAAGGTGGTGATGCGCACGACCTTGCCCTCTACGATAGCGCCGACGGGGTACTTCTCCTCGGCGACATCCCAAGGCCGGTGCTGCAACTGCTTGTAGCCCAGCTGGATGCGATCGCGCTCCGGATCCAGCGAGAGGATTTCGACATCGACCTCCTGATTGGGCTGCACGACATCCGAAGGATGTTTTACGCGCCCCCAACTCAGATCGGTGACGTGGATCAGGCCGTCGACGCCGCCGATATCGACGAACGCGCCGAAGGTGGTCAGGCGCCGCACGATGCCGTGCACCACTTCGCCCACAGCCAGCTTGCTCCAGATTTCCTGCTTGCGCGCAGCCGATTCCTTGGCCAGATAGTTCCGGTGAGAAGCGACGATGCGCTTCTTGGCCTTGTCGACCTCGATGATCTCCAGCTTGAGATCTTTGCCGATGAACTCATCGATACGCTCGACGTAGCGCAGAGAAAGCTGCGACGCCGGGATGAACGCACGAACGCCCATGACATCTGCGATCAGTCCGCCCTTAACCGCTTCCTTGCCGATGCCGTCGACATACTCGCCGGCCTCATGCTTCTCCAGCAGCGCTTCCCAAGCCTTGCGGTTGACGATGTTGCGCTGGGATAGCACGACGTTGCCCTCGCCGTCGTTGACCTTGACGACTTCGACCTCGATTTCGTCGCCGACCTTGCAGTCGGTGGAGGTCAAATCGGCGCGCTTAATCAAGCCATCGGACTTATAGCCGATGTTGACGCACACCTCGTCCTCGGTGATCTGCACGACGGTGCCGGTTACGGTTTGGCCGGGGCGGATCTTGACCAGAGTCGCCTCGATATCGGCCATAAAGTCGCTCTGTGCCTGATCGAACCCCTGTTCCTGCTTTTCCATGTCGTTCATGCGGGTGACAACCTCCTTAAGTGACCGTTCCGGTGTGGACGCACCGGCGGTAATCCCTATATAGTCTCCAGGGCGAATGAAGCCCGGGGGGATTTCTTCCCCATCCTCCAGCAGCAACGTGCGCGGGCATCGCTCTTTGCAAATGCGCAGCAGCTTTTGCGTGTTGGAGCTATGTTTACCGCCAATCACCAACATCGCATCCACGCGCCCTGCCAGTTCGTTGGCTTCGGTTTGGCGGGTGGTGGTCGCGCCGCAGATGGTATTGGCGGCGGTCAGATCGACGATGCGCAGAGCCAACTCGGCGTGCAGCGCATCCCAATGCTCGCGGGTTGCGGTGGTCTGCGCCACCAGGAGCGCGCGCGATAACGGCGGCAGATTTTGCGCTTCCGGCGCGGCGCGCAGGATATGCACCGATCCCTTTGCCCACCCGGCGATGCCCTGCACCTCGGGATGCTCGCTTTCGCCTAAGATGATTACCGCGCTGCCATCGGCGCTATACTCGGCGACCAGCGCGTGAATCCGCTTTACCGAAGGGCAGGTGGCGTCCAATACGCGCATACCTCGCTCCGCGCACTGCCGATATACCGCCTCGGCCACGCCATGGGCGCGGATAATCAGCAGCGAACCCGGCGGCGCTTCCTCCACGGTTTCCACGGTGCGCAAGCCTTCGGCGGCCAGTTCGGCGGTGGTGCGTTGGTTATGCACCAACTGACCGAGAACCACCACCGCGTCATGCTCCCGCACGGCTTCCCGCGCCAGACCGACAGCACGGCGCACACCATAGCAAAACCCGGCGCTCTTTGCGATCTCTACGCGCATAGTACTCCTTTTTGTTGGCTCTTATTTACTTCGCTCCCGTGCTCAAAAATCCCTCTTTGCGCGATGGATTTTCCGCACGCCGCCGTAAAACTTTCCATCAAATTTTTGTGCATTCCTCACGTAATTCTTCGAGCGCCGCACGCACCCGGCCAGAAAACGCGTCGGCTCCCTCTTTATCGACACCATTCGCGCGCAGGTCGGCAACATCGATGGGTTTGCCCACCGCCACGCGCAGCCTGCCGAAGAGACGATACTTCCCATAAATATACAGCGGAGACACCGCAGCGGCGCTTCGCAGCGCCAGCAGCGCCGCGCCGCTGAGCAACTCGCCCAAATGCTCACCGTCGCCGCGGGTTCCTTCGGGGAAGATGCCCAGCACTTCTCCGGCGCGCAGCACCGCCATCCCCTCGCGCATCGCCGCTAGGTCGCTCTGCCCGCGATCCACCGGAAACGCGTGCAGCTTGCGGAAAAGCTTGTCGAGCAGCTTGTTGCGGAACAGTTCCTTCTTGCCCATAAAGTGCGGCTGCCGCCGGGGCGCGCAGATCGCCATGGTGAACGGATCCAGCGCATGAATGTGATTGCACATCAGCACCAGCGCGCCCGATGCGGGCACGTTCTCTTGGCCCCGAATCCGTCCTCCCAAGAAAACGTAAAACAGCGCGCGATAGAGCACGAGCGCAAACGCGTATAACCAGCTCTTTTTATACTGCTTCACCGGCTTGGCCGATGCCTGTGTTTTTTCCATGGTCGTGTTCTCCTCCTTATCGCTCAGCCAAACGCTGTCGGTATAGCGCCACGATGCGCTGCACCGCTTCGGCCTGCGTCATCGCCGAGGTATCGAGCAGCACGGCATCCTCGGCCTGGCGCAGCGGATCGATGGGGCGTCCCATGTCCTGCGCGTCGCGCGCCATCAGGTCGGCCAGCACCTGCTCGAAGGTAATCTCCGTACCTTTTCTCACCAGCTCATCATACCGCCTGCGCGCGCGCACCTCGGGCCGCGCCGTCAAAAAAACCTTAAGCGTGGCGCCGGGCAGCACCCGCGTACCGATGTCACGGCCATCGAGCACCATATCGACGCTGGCAGCGATCTCTCGCTGGATCTCCACCATGCGGCTGCGCACCGCCTGCCACTTTGAAACCGCCGAGGCCGCGTTGCCCGCCTCCGGCGTGCGCAGATGCTCGGTGACATCCTCGCCGTCCAGCAGGGTGCGCTGCGCGCCGTTTATAAACTCTACGCTCACGGTGGTTTGCTGGCTGACGCGCGTGGCGTCGGCCTCGCGCTGCGGATCCAGCCCCAAACGCAGCAGTTTGAACCCCAGCGCGCGATACATCGCGCCAGTATCGAGGTGCAGCACGCCTAATTCGGCGGCCACGTCCTTGGCAACGGTGGACTTTCCTGCCCCTACAGGGCCGTCGATGGCGATGCTATGTGGCATAGCTACTCTCCTGTGTCATTTCTTCTATATTACCCTGTGCCCCATCCCAAGACACACTTCATTTAAATGCACCAACCCCACGCCCATAAAGATCACCACCGCCACGTGTACGCCGCACCGCGCGATGCCGATCTTTCCGCCGACATTGAGCCCAAGCGCCTTGGCGGTGATCTGGGCGGTCGCCTCGTGGGCAGCGCCGGCCAGCGCGCCCTCCTCGGTATAGGTGTCGCTAATCAGCCCTTCGCGCTTAGCGGCCACCACCGCGCGCTCCACAATGCGCACCACCGAAGGAATAAAATCCCCGCCATAGTCGACGGCAGTGGTCTGTACCCCCTGCTCCATCCACTCCGCGCGCACCTGTTTTTCTTCCTCGCGGCTGCGCGAAGCGGCCATCAGCAGCGCGGCGCGCGCCGCCTCGCGGCTGCCGTTTTGCTCCGGCGTTCCTTGATGTTCCATCGCGCTCTTACCTTAACCTTTCACAAAGAAACTCACTGCGAAAGTTTTGATTGCTTATACGTGATAAAGCAGTTCCCCATACGTAGGCACCGGCCATAGGTCGCGCGGCATGCGTGTCTCCAGCGCGTCGCAAGCGACGCGGGCCGCCTGCATCGCGGGCTGAACGCCATCGCGCCATGCGGCGGCTTGCTCGCGCGTCGTGCCGTCGGGCAGGGTGCGCAGCAGTTCCTCCAGCCGCTCCACGGCGGCGGCAAGCGCCTTGAGCTGCTCGGTCACCTGCGCCAGCTCCTTGCGTTGCCATTCCCCCGCATAATCCACCGCCTCCAGCGCGGCACACTGCCCGGCCAACTCGCTCTGCCAGCGCATCGCGGCGGGCAGGATCAGTCGCCGCTGCATCTCCACCATGGTGTTGGCCTCGATGCGCAGCGCCTTGATGTAAGCCTCGTAGCGCAGCGTGACCCGGGAGTCCAGCTCGGCGCGCGTGTAGATGCCGTGCTCAGCGAACATCCGCACCGCATCGGGCTCCAGCATGGTGCCGATAGCCTCCACGGTGGTGGGGTACTCGGGCAGGCCGCGGCGTTTGGCCTCCTCATACCATTCCTTGGCGTAGCAGTTGCCGTTGAAGATCACCCGGCGGTGCGCGGCAAACAGCTCATCGCACAGCGCGCGCAACTCCGCCTGCACATCGGCGGCTCGCTCCAGACGGTCGGCGATGCGCGAGAGCTCGTCGGCCACGATGGCGTTCATCACCGTGTTGGCGGTGGCGCCGGACTGTTTGGCGCCCAGCATACGGAATTCAAATTTGTTGCCGGTGAACGCGAAGGAGGCGGTGCGGTTGCGGTCGTTATAGTCTTGGTTAAATTCCGGCAGGGTGGAGACGCCGCTGCGGATCTTGCCGGTCTTGGTGCAGCCCTCCCCGCCGTTATCGAGCATGCGCAGCAGCGGATCGCCGATATACACCGAGATCAGCGGTGTGGGCGCTTCATCGCCGCCCAAGCGGTAGTCGTTGCTCAAATCGGCGGAGGTCATGCGCAGCAGGCCGGGAAAGCGATCCGCCGCCGCGATCACCGCAAGAAAGAACAAGCGGAAGCGAAAGTTGGTCTCCGGATGCTTGCCGGGCTCGAGCAGGTTTTCGCCTTGATCGGTGCTCAGGGACCAGTTGTCGTGCTTGCCGCTGCCGTTGACCCCGGCGAAAGGCTTCTCGTGCAGCAGCGCCGCCATGCCGCGCCGCGCGGCCACCTTGCGCACCATCATCATCGTCAGTTGGTTTTGATCGCAAGCCGCGATGGCGTTGTCGTACACCACCGCCACCTCATGCTGCGCCGGAGCGGCCTCGTTGTGCTGCGTCTTGGCGGCGACGCCGAGCTTCCAAAGTTCGCTGTTGAGTTCCTGCATAAAGCCCGATACGCGCTGGCGCGTCGAGGCATAATACTGATCGCCAAGCTCCTGCCCCTTGGGCGGACGCGCGCCGAACAGCGTGCGCCCGGTATAGATCAAATCGCGGCGGCGGCGGTACAGGTCGCGATCCACCAGAAAATACTCCTGCTCCAACCCCACCATGTTGTATACGGCGCGCACGCTCTCATCGCCCAGCGCGCGCAGCACACGCACAGCCTGCCGCGAGAGCGCCTCGCAGGCGCGCAGCAACGGCGTGCGGGTATCCAGCGCTTCGCCGTTGAAGGAGCAGAACGCCGTGGGGATACATAGACAAACGATGCCCTCCGGATCCTCGCGCAGGAAAGCCGGAGCGGTGCAATCCCAAGTCGTATACCCGCGCGCCTCGAAGGTGGCGCGCAGCCCGCCGGAGGGGAACGCCGAGGCGTCGGCCTCACCGCGAATCAACGCCTTACCGGAGAACTCCAGCATCACATGCCCGCGTCCCTGCGGCGCAATGAAGGCCTCCTGCTTTTCGGCGGCTTGTCCGCTCATCGGTTGAAACCAATGGGTATAGTGGGTCGCACCGCGCTCCACCGCCCATTCCTTCATCGCGGCGGCGATGACCTCGGCGGTAGCGGGATCCAGCGCGATGCCCTCCTCGATGGTGCGATGCAGCGCCTGATAGATGTTCTGCGGCAAACGCAGCCTCATCACATGATCGGAAAAAACGTTGCTGCCGAAGGCCTCCGCTAAGGTTTCCTGACTCTTCTTCACCGCCGACACTCCTTTCGCTAACTCCCGGAGGAGCGCTCCTCCAGAGGCGCTTCGCTTTACTGACGTTGGGTTTCGTGGTATACTAACGGAAGATTTATCTGCGTCGCTCGGGTGCTCTGCACCGTGCGGAGCATGCATTGCAAGGAGGTTTCCTATGTATCGCTATGGCCCTACCACACGCAACTCCCGCTCTCGCCAGCAACAGACGCTGTTGCTGCTCGTGGTGCTGGTGCTGCTCATCGTCTGCGTCGCGCTTGCCTACGTCTATAGCACCGCCTCGCGCATCAACGCCAACACCCGCAGCGTGGTCATCGCCCGCATGCAGGCCGAAGTCACGCAGGCCAAGACCAGCGCCTATCAGCTCTCGCAGACCGGCGGCTCAATGACCGCCTCGATGATCGCCATCGTTCGACAGCACGTGTACGCGGCGCACACCATCAACGAGATGACCGCCGGGATTTACGGCGCGGGCAACGTGCTGGTCGGCGAATCTTACATCAACAGCTGCATTTCACTCCTAGGCGACTGTGATGAGGGTCTGCAAGGCGGCGTACCGCTTGCCGACACCTTCACCAAGCTACGCACCGCCATCGACGATCTTCTGAAACAAGCCGCAGCGTTGGAGTAACCGCCGATACAACTTGCTTATTGTAGCACAAAGCGCGCGCGGCGTACAGATGTTGCCGCGCAAAATGCAAAGGAAGCGCGAACGCGGAGGAAGCTTTGATCGCCATACTTGCCGATATCCACGCCAACTTGCCCGCATTGGAGGCGGTGCTGCGCGACACGCCACGGCTAACCGGTCTGTGGGTGCTGGGCGATGCCTTTGGCGAGCTGCTCTATCCCTGCGAGGTGATGGAGCGGCTCCTTTCGCTTTCCCGGGAAATACCGGTACACTGTGTCGCGGGCAACCGCGAGATTTCGCTGCTGGAAGCGCGGGCGGGCAAGCATCCGGGCTGGTGGCACGGCACGCAATACCGTCCGCTGGCGTGGACCTGCGATCGCCTTAAGCCGGAGCACTGGGCGGAGCTCTCCCGCTGGCCGACGGCGCGTGCGCTTGGCAACGATGCGGCGCCGGGCGGCGCGCTGCTGTTCCACGGCACGCCCGAGGCGGTGCGCGGCATCGTTTATTTTCCAGAGCAAGCCGAGGCGGCGGCGCGAGGGCGCACCGAGCGCTGGCTGGTCGGCGGGCACACACACCGGACGTTGCTGCATCCCATGGGCGAGCGGCTGTGGATCAACCCCGGTTCGGTGGGCGTGCCGTTGGAAGGCGTTGGCGGCGTCGCCTGCTACGCGCTGCTCGACGAAAACCGCCGCCCCGGCGATGCAGGCTGCGTCACGCTGCGGAAAATTCCCTACGATGTCGAAACGCTGATCGGCGATCTGGCACGTAGCGAACTGGCGGAACTGGCGCCGGGCATCACCCGCGCGCTAATCGCCGAGCTGCGCACCGGCGTGCATCATATGGCGGCGCTGGTGAAGTTTTGCGCCGAATACGCGCAGCGCGCGCTGGGACACGAGGTAACAGACATCCCGCCCGCGCTGTGGCACGAGGCCGAGGCGTTGTGGGACGGCGCGCCTTGGCAGGGTGAGCTGCCTAGATAAAGACCATCTCATAACAAAACACCCTTTCAAAAAGAAGGGTGTTTTGTTGTGTTTATACAATTAATTCTTTGGCATCGCCGCCGCGATCAGCGCGTCAAACAGCGGATGCGGATTGTCGGGGCGCGATTTGAATTCCGGATGATAGATCGCGCCGATGTAGAAGCGGTGGGAGGGAATCTCGATGGTCTCGACGAAGCCCTGCTCCTCCTCCTTGCCGGAAAAACTGACGCCAGCGGCGCTCAGCGACTGCACGTAGGCGGGGCTGATTTCGTAGCGGTTGCCGTGGCGCTCGCTGATGTGCTCCTGCCCATAAATCTGAGCGATGCGGCTGCCGGGCGTTAACGCGATCTTCTGCGCGCCGTTGCGCGATCCGGTGCGGGTACGCGCCAGCGCCACGCGCTCGTCGGGTACATAGACCACAGGATGCGGCGTGCTGGCCGATACCTCGGTGGAATTGGCGGACGAAATGCCCGCCAGATTCCGAGCGGCCTCCACCACCGCCAACTGCATGCCGAAGCCGATGCTCAGGCAGGGTACATTTTTCTCACGCGCATATCTGGCGGACAATATGATGCCCTCCGCGCCGCGCTCGCCGTAGCCGCCGGGCAGCACGATGGCATCGGCACCTCCCAAGCGCTCCGCGACGTTTGCCGCGGTCAATTCCGCCGACTGCACCCAGTCGATATCAATCGCTACCTCATTGGCGATCCCGGCGTGCGTTAGCGCCTCGACCACGCTGAGGTAGGCGTCGTGCAGATCCACGTACTTGCCGACCAGCGCGACGCGCATACGGCAGCGCGGATGCAAAAAACGTTCCACGATGCGCTCCCACGCCGCCAGATCCGGCTTGACACTCTCTAGCCGCAGCACGCGGGTCACGGCGTCGGCCAGCCCTTCGCGCTCCAGCATCAGCGGCACCGCGTAGAGGCACTCGGCGTCGCGGTTCTGCACCACCGCGCCTGAAGTCACGTTGCAGAAGAGCGCCACCTTGTCCTTCAAATCCTGCGTGATCTCATGCTCGGTGCGGCAAACCAGCACGTCGGGCTGAATGCCGATCGAGCGCAACTGCATCACGGAATGCTGTGTGGGCTTGGTTTTCAGTTCACCTGCGGCGGCGATATAGGGCATCAACGTCACGTGGATAAAGCAGCAGTTTTCCCCGCCGACCTCCCATCGCAGCTGGCGGATGGCCTCCAGATACGGCGCGCCTTCCATATCGCCGACTGTACCGCCGATCTCGATGATGGCAATATCCGCCCCGGCGTTGTTGGCCACGGTCTGGATGCGCTCCTTGATCTCGTTGGTAACGTGCGGGATGGTTTGGATGGTGCCGCCGCGATATTCTCCGGCTAGTTCGCGGCGCATGATGGCGGCGTGCAGCTTGCCGGTGGTGACGCTGGCCTCACCGCGCAGCGTGCAATCGGTAAAGCGCTCATAGTGCCCCAGATCCAGATCGGCGGCGACGCCGTCGTCGGTAATAAATGCCTCGCCGTGCTGCAACGGGCTGAGCAGGCCGGGATCCATGTTCAGGTAAGGATCCATCTTTTGCATCGAAATCTTGAACCCTCGCGCCTTTAGCAACCTGCCCAGCGAGGATGCCGTAATGCCCTTGCCCAACGAGGAGACCACGCCGCCGGTGACAAATACGTACTTCATGCTATCCCTACCCTTTCGCTCCGTCGCATCCGAATAAAACCACAACGCAAAACAAACAGCTTCTATTTTAAAATGCGCTGGACTGGCTGTCAAGCACAATCCAACGCTTTATGCAATTTCTAGCGGGTTGACCAATCCAGCACCACAATAGACGGTAGTTGAGACAGATTAGCGGCATACAATTCCAGTTCTGGCAGCGCAGCCAGTCCCGCCGCGCCGGCCAGCGCCAGAAAATCCGATACCGGCGCCAGCGAAAAGGTCAGCGGCGGCGTTTTGTAATGCATCGGCACCACGCAGCGCGGCTGCATGCGCCGGGTCAACTCCCACGCCTGCGCGCCATCCAGCGTGTAAATTCCGCCAACCGGGATCATCAGCACATCCACCGAGCCCAACGTGCGCAGCATCGATTCCTCGAGCGGGTGCCCGATGTCGCCTAGGTGGCAGATCACCACCCCATCGGCTTCGATGCGGAAGATCAGGTTGTCGCCGCGCTTCCGCCCTTGCTCATCATCGTGATAGCAGGCGTACGCATCCATATGCACACTGCGGAAATCGAAGTTGCCTACTGCCTCAAACACCACCGGATTGCCGCCGACGCCGTCGCGGTAGTTGTGGTCGTAATGCTGATGGCTGATGGTCAGCACATCCGCCTCAATGGGGCGCATGGGATAGCCCACCGTGGAATCGTACGGGTCGGTCACGATGCGCACACCCTGCGCAGTCGTAATTTTGAAGCAGGAATGTCCCAGCCAGCGAATGTTCATGGTTCGTCCTCCCTTCAATCACGTCGGTTCGGTTCTCACTCCATCGGGTTTGTTTGCCGTCCTGTCAGCGCTTCCGGCGGCAACCCGACGCCTTGCCGATGCAGGAAGCGCCAAAGCAACGCGCCGCAAGCGCTTTGCCCGACGCAATCCCCCGCGCGCTGACCAACGGCAAAATCAGCGAATGCTGCGCGCGCCCAGCGCGCCACCTGCGCAAGATCACCTTCCATCGCGCGCCATGCCCCACGCAACAGCGCCCGCGCAGGCTCACCGACGGGCTGCTCCGCCGACGGAGACGGCTGGAATAGCAGCGACACACAAAGCGCCTGCAATTCGCCAAGCGTACCGTCACGCCAAGCCGCGTCAAGTGCCGCGCCAGCCTCTACAGCCTCTTGAGGCGAAGGACATTCGCGAAGCGCCTGCCGATACACAGCCTCCGGCGGATCCAACCACCATATGCCGTTTGTCTCGCGCAACGTCCAGCCCGCCTCCCGTACGCGTTGCGCGAGCGCTTCCGCCGCGACGCCCCTGCGCGCTGCGGCACGTCCGGCATCGCTAACAAGCAGCGCGTCACCGCCATCCGCCCAGCGCAGAAAGCCGAACGGTTCGCCTTGCCAAGCAAGCAGAACGCGCGCTTGCTCCCGTAGCGCCGCCCCTGCGGAAAGCCGCTCGATCTCTACCCACAGGCTGTGCGCAAGCTGCTCAGAATCACTAGTTTGCAACACATATTCCAGCGCGATGCGTCCGGTGACTACGCCGATCTCCCATTGAACGCGGCTGGGCAGCACCCGCAAATCCAGCCGATGACCCAAGATTTCATATCGCATAACGGAAGGCTTGCCAACACAGAAGACCGCCTGCGACGACGCATCCCCCGAGCGGCACATGCGCACCTCGCCCACCGACAGCACCAATTCCACCCGTGTGCCTTGCCCCTCGGCGTCAGGCTCTTCGTAGCAGAGCTTCCACTCATCCCCGGTGCGTGACAGTTGACCCAGCGCGCGCTGCTCACCGCCCGAGAGCACTTCGTCTCCGGCACGTTGCTCGTGTCCGATGCGCAAACTCACCATGCCTCGCTCCACAGCCGCACTCCCCCTCAACAATTTATTGTACAACAAAAAGCGGTCGAACGCCAGTTTCGACCGCTGCTGAATTTCGATGAATCTATATGTCTGTGAGTCTGTGCGTCTGTGCGTTGGTGCGTCTGTACGTTTAGGCGAGCCGCAGCTTCTTCTCACATTTCAAAAACGCCTTCGACACCGCCGGATGAAACTGGCGTCCCGCCTCCTCTTTTAGCACCCGAAGCGCATCCTCCATGCTCATCTGCGAGCGATATGGACGCACGCTGCGCATCGCCACGAACGCCGCCGCAGCCGAGAGGATCGATTCCTCCACCGGCCGCTCCGACATCTTCACCCCCTGTGGGTACCCCGCACCGTCATAACGCTCATGGTGATGCAAAATTGCATTGGCCACCGAATTGTGCAATTCGATCTGCGAGATGATCTTGTGGCCAATTTCCGGATGCTTTCGCATGTGCAGCCACTCATTTTCGTCCAACGACTCCTCCTTGCGCATGAGGATGTCGTCCACGCCAACCTTTCCGATATCGTGCAGGCGCGCGGCGAGGCTCAGGTTATACAGCCGCCTTTTCGAAAGATGGAGGGAGCGGCCAACGATCATCGCGCACTTCTCCACGCGCGTAGCATGCCCTTGCGCAAAAGAGTCCTTGGCCTCAATGGCCTCGGAAAGCGTATCGATAATCTGCTCATATTGCTCGCGGTTTTTTCTGTAAAGACCGTACGCATATCGCGCGCTGAGCAGCGCCGCGATGAACACGCCCGCAATGCTGTCGCCGCCAGGCATGCGAACAACCTGCGTGAGCAGAATCGCCGAGGCGGTACCCAGCAGAACGGTGGGAATCAGTATCAATAAATTCGTAAAAATAGCGCGCCAACCGCTTTTCTCTCCGAGCAGAATCATAAGCGAAAGTAGCGCCCAGCTAATCAAGCCGGTTGCCGCGACAAATTGGCAAGCGGGCACAAGCGAAGCCGGCCATTGAAACGCTGTAATGACCATGCCTGCGGAGCGGTAGAGATTTTCCCCCAGCGCGACGGAGAGGATTACCACGCTATCGGAAAACAGCAACTCGCGCATCGAGCCGCTAAGTACGCTGCGCATATTGCCGGTGCGCTCGTTGTAGGAAAAGGAGATCAGCGTACTGGCCTCATAAGCGACTATGGCCAGCGACGCATTATGCATCAGCGCGATGGTCATCGCCAGCACATAGGAAAGGTTGGTTCGCCGCGCCGTGATGCTATCAAAAAAAGAGCGTAAAAGCGCTAGCAGCAGCGCAAAGACCACGATGCGCGCCACCAGCGGGAAGCCGCCCACCATTGCGACATTGGCCGCGTTTTGAAACGCGAAATAAAATATCGCCGCCCCGGCAATATCGACTAACACCGCATATAGCGTTTGTCTATTGTTCATACACGTCGCTCCATCCGATCAAATATCCCCCGAAAATGATCGCATCCTTGTATAATCGTATCATAAAAGCGCGTGGATCACAAGGGATACGCGCGCTTTGAGGATGGAATTAAGATTCTGATTTTCATCGGCGGCAGTAGGCATGCCGCAGTAAACACACGATTCATCCCAATCATCCCTATAGGGCTTCTCACAACAAAACACCCACTCAAATGAGCGGGTGTTTTGCGTTGGAATCCGGCGGCGACCTACTCTCCCGGGCCGTCTCCAGCCAAGTACCATCGGCGCAGAAGGGCTTAACTTCTGTGTTCGGAATGGGAACAGGTGGAACCCCTTCGCCATAACCACCGGAAAT
>JAVBMD010000025.1:0-73049 GCA_031552825.1 Eubacteriales bacterium | reverse complement strand
AACCCTCAACGAATACCTCTCTGCCTGGGAAAAGGCCAGAAATGGTTCTCACAAGCATATTGACTGGCACTTTTCGACGGATCAAGCGCGGGGTAAACTGAAACATCTTTACCATAATTTATAATTCGGTCAAGACACTAGGTGGCGTGCTCGCGCTAAACTACTCCCTAGATCACCCAGAACGCGTCCAATCTTTAGTTTTGATCGCGACGCCATTTAAGATGCCGAAAATAATGTTGCGCGTGCAAAACCTGCTTTTTCGGTTCATGCCAAAATCTATGTTCGAAAAGCTCGGCATGAGCAGAAAAGACGCGATCCGTTTGACCACGTCCATGCTTTCTTTGGATTTCACCGCACGTCTACCAAGCATTCAGTGTAACACCCTGGTTGTTTGTGGGGAAAAGGATAAGGCGAATCAGAAAGCGTCGCGAGAGCTGGCAGGGATGATACCGGGTGCGCAATATCATATCGTCCCGTTGGCTGGTCACGAAGTGAACACAGATGCACCGGAGCCGCTGGCCACCATACTTAACGGCTTTCAGTAGTGCTAATCGTCAGGTCTGGGCAAGAGGGTGCATCATTACACGGAACTCGGAAAACTCGGCAAACGACTTTCGGATGGGTGCATAGTGAAACGGTTGGCGCCTTTTCGGCCTGTCAAGCCCCTGAAATCTCATTATTTAACATAACGCTTTTCGCACCTGCAAGGAGCAAGTAGAATCTGGTAACCCTTGACATTCCAAGCCTTTTCACCATCAACATACAATAAGAGCCACCCTGTTCGAGCGGCTCTTATTGTATCAAATTTTACTTTGAATGTGGCGGAGAAGCCGGGATTCGAACCCGGGCTGCCGTTATCCAGCACTACTCCCTTAGCAGGGGAGCCCCTTATAGCCACTTGGGTACTTCTCCAAGCAAACTGCCGATGGAACTTTGACTGGCGGAGAGAGAGGGATTCGAACCCCCGGTGCCTTTCGGCATCACTGGTTTTCAAGACCAGCGCCATCAACCGCTCGGCCATCTCTCCATAGAATTGAACCAGCATCAGGCATTATATCAGGTTTTATCACGATTAGCAAGCGCGAATTTGATGAAATTACGCTTTAGAGCAAGCAGCGAGCAAGCAGTTTTCGTTCGGCTTGATATTCTTCGCACCAAGTAAACACATCTGGAATTTTTATGGTATACTGTATGCAAATTTTCACAAGGAGACACCGTGCGCATGATGTGCCTTTTCCGCTGGCCCCGGAACCTTTTTCTTGCCCTGTGCCTGCTATGGATTGCGCTCCCATTCGCTGTGGCAGCAGAGAGTGCGGTCGCCCAAGACATCTCTGCCGAATGCATATTCACCCCCTCCAGCAACGAAGCCGATATCGCCTGCTTGTTGGACGATGACCCGCTCACCTACTGGCAGAACGAGGATATGCGCTCCGGTTATCCGGTCTATTTGCAAGTGGATACGCCGAGCGATTCCCCTGCCTATGGCGTGTACATCGAGTGGGCGTATATTCCCGGCACGTGGTCGCTTTCGGTGCCCAATCCAGAGTGGGAGCGCTATTCCTACATGTCGGATGGCGACCCTCAAGCCAAAGCACGCTGGATTTCCGCCGCGATGGGTGGCGCACAAGGCTTTTTGCACGAGTACCTCCCACTCGACGGGCTTACCTCCTTTCGCATTCAGGCGCGGCAGTTGATGGAGCAATCTATGGCCATCGCCTCGTTGCGCGTGCTGGGCGAGGGTCAACTACCCGATTGGGTGCAAACTTGGGAACCGATTCCGCCCCGCGTGGACCTGATGGCCATCGCCACCCACGCCGACGACGAGTTGGTTTTCTATGGCGGTCTGCTGCCTACCTACGCGGGCGAGCGCCGGTTAAAAACCGCCGTGGTGTATCTTTCCTATTGCGCACGGGAACGCCGTACCGAGTTGCTTAACGGCCTGTGGGTCGCAGGGGTGCGCAGTTACCCGGTGATGGGCAACTTCCTCGATTATCACGCCTATTCTTACGATCAGGCGCTGGCCGCGTGGGATGAAAACGCCGTTTCTGCCTTTATCACCGAACAACTACGCCGTTATAAGCCCAAGGTGGTGGTCGCGCAGGATCTGGAGGGTGAGTACGGCCACGGCATGCACATGCTCACCGCAAGAAAGGTGCTGGAAGCAGTTGAGACTCTCGCATGGGACGAGAATAGCTTTCCAGAATCCGCCGCGCGCTACGGCACCTGCGATGTGGACAAGCTCTATCTCCACCTCTATCCCAACGATCAGATCACCATGAACTGGCGCGTCCCCCTCCCCTCCTTTGGCGGGCGCACAGCGCTGGAGGTGGCCATCGCGGCCTTTGCGGAACACCGCAGTCAGGTCAAAGACTTTGACGTGCTCGATAGCGGTCCGGATAATTGCGCACTGTTCGGCCTGGCCTCCTCCATGGTGGGGCCGGATGAGGCGAAGGATGATCTCTTCGAGCATGTCACGCCTTGGAAAGAAGGAGAACGATGAGCTCTTTTGTATTGCGGCTGTTGGCGCTGAGTACCATGGTCTGCGACCACATCGGTTACGCGTTGCTTCCACAGGTTGCCTGGCTGCGCATGGTGGGACGCATTTCCTTTCCCCTGTACTGTTTCTTGCTGGCGCAAGGCTTTCGCCACACGCGCAACGTCAGCAAATATGCGCTGCGGCTGGCGCTGTTTGCCTTGCTCTCCGAAATTCCTTACAACCTCGTCTTTTACCGCGGCGCAACGCTGCCCACAGCGCACAACGTTTTCTTTTCGCTGCTGCTTGCCCTTGGCGCGCTGGTGGCCTACGCGCGCTTCTCCTCCCGCGATCCCTTTTGGGCGCTGACCTGTATCCTTGCCGCCTGTGCGACCGCCATCTTCGTAAAGTGCGATTACTCGTTCTGGGGCATCCTGCTGTCGGTGTGCTTCTATGCCGCCGGCGAAAACCGGCTGCGGCTGGCACTGGGCTTCGCCGCCGCGATGGCGGTTTATCTGCTCTTCCGGCTTGAACTCCGCACCTCTCCCGCTTGGGTGATGATACAGGCACTGGCCGCGCTGGCGTTGCTGCCTATCCTGCTGTACAACGGAAAGCCCGGATTCCGCGGCGGCAAATGGCTGTTCTATCTGCTCTACCCGGCGCACCTGCTTGTTTTTGCCTATTGGAAGGATCTTTCGCTGCTTCTGCATACATACCTTCCAACGATATTTAAGTGATTGTATAAAAATTTCATATGCGAATCGGGAAGGATTTTGTCCCTCAAACGTCATATATTACAAAACAGTGAACAAAAATGTATTTTTCGTCATTTATTGTTCAATTGGCTTCGGGAGGGATTTACATGCGCAACCGAACTTCCCCATTCTTTCCTTTCACTTCACCGCGCCGGGTGCGCTCCGGTCTGCTGATCGCCCTTGTTCTTACCGGCCTCATCGCGCCATCCTTCGCCGATGAGTACCCGCTCAGCGCCACAACCAACGTCAAGGCCATCCTGCGCAGCAGCCCCAGCACCACCAGCAAGCAGGTGCAGGTGTTTCGCGCCGGTTCTACCGTCACCGTGCTCGGCATGGAAGGCGATTGGTATCAGGTGGAACGCGGCAATTTTTCCGGCTATATCCGGCAGGATTTGTTGCGCGTGAACGGCGCCGTTCCCGTACCGGTTTCTGCCCAGCCCGGAACCGACGGCTACCTCCCTCCTCCGTTGCAGCCGGGCGAAGCGCCGGTCACCGCGCCGCCGGCCGCCGTCGCCGAGGCGGATGTTCCGGCCGCGCCGACGCCCGCCCCCGCCTTGCCCGACAATACGTCGGCGGCATCCAATAGCTTCTTCTCCGCCCGCATCCTCTCACAAGGCAGCCGCGGCACCGAAGTACGGCAGCTTCAGCAGCTGCTGACGCAGCTTGGCTACTCTACCGGCGGCGTCGACGGCGTGTTCGGCCCCGCCACGCGCAGCGCCGTCATCCGCTTTCAGGCGCAGAACGGCCTAGCGGCCGACGGCGTCGTCGGCGCGCGAACCGTCAGTGCGCTCAACGGCGGCGCGGTTCCCGCCTTCGCAGGCTCGTCCAGTTCCCTGCCCGCGCCTACGCCGCCCGCCACACCCAGCAATACGGCGGAAGCCACGGCGAACACCGGCTCCGGCACGGCGATCGTCCCCGCCCCGGCGTCGCGCAGCTATCAAATGTTGAGCAAGGGCAGCTCCGGCCAAGCGGTGCGCGATTTGCAAACCGGCCTACAGGCGCTAGGCTACTATAGCGGCGGCATCACCGGCATGTACGATACCGCCACCTACAACGCCGTTCGAGCCTTTCAGCAAAACAACGGTACCGGTGTAGACGGCGTCGCGGGCACAGCCACGCAAACCATTCTGTACGACCGTACGCCGCGCCCCGCTTGGGAGGCGGCGCCCACCCCCGCGCCGTTGCCCGAGGGCGCCGGACAAATGCAAGGCCCGGCCACCAGTCAGGTGGAGATGGCGCACTGGTTCAACGACGTAAAGAAGAACTACCGCGCCGGGCAAATCTATACCGTCTACGATCCCGCGAGCGGGCTGGGTTGGCAGCTGAAGTTCTACGCCATGGGCAATCACGCCGACAGCGAGCCGCTAACCCAGCTGGATACCGACATCATGAACAAAGCCTTTGGCAACGTCACCACCTGGACGCCCAAGCCGATCTACGCCCACATGCCCGATGGCCGCTGGATCCTCGGCACCATGCACAACACCCCGCACCTGAAGGGCGCGATCACCACCAACGGCTTCGACGGCCACCTGTGCGTACACTTCTACCGCGACATGGAGGAGTGCAGAAAGAACGATCCGAACTACGGCGTGCAGAACCAGAACGCCATTCGGTCGGCATGGGCAAGAATAGGGCATTAAACAGCTCTATTTATACACCAGGGGCTTGCGATCTGTGAAAAGCAGACCGCAAGCCCTTTTGCTTTGTATTCCGCCCAACGCGGTTTTGTGCCGCATGTTGACAACTCATTGTATAATGTAATTTGATATAATGGCTTCCGCGTAAAGAAAGCGAGGAAAAATCTTGTTGCCAAAACGAAAAAACGTCCTAGTGAGCTGTGGTCTGTTTTTATTCTTTGGTTTTTTGCTTCTGCGCTTTATAAGCGAAGTGTTTTTCATTGACGAATTCGATAACTTTGTCGGTGGAATGCTCGTGGCCGCAGGACAAGACGTATATAAAGTACACATCTCACAGCATATGCCGTTTATGTATTATCTGTGCGCAATTTTTCGCCTGTTCGGGGCTTCCTCGGTTTATGCGTATCGGTTGGGGTTCTATGCATTCTTGTCTATTCTGTGGGTCGCTATGTACGCTAGATATCACAGGCACTTTGGCAAGACGCTCATGATCTTGTACCCGGTACTCTATATCTTTGAAATGGCAACCGCGCCGCAAACGCCGACTGCCCTATCGGATCAATTGCAGGCGCAAGGCGCCGTTATTTTGCTAATGGAATTTTTGTTGTTTTCGGAAAAAAGGGATATTTCGCTCAGCAGCTGTCTTTGGGTTTCTCTCGCGGTCGTTTTCACCTTCGGCACCACTTTTGTATCGATCTATGGAATTTTCCTTCTGATCGCCGGTCTCCTGATCGTTCAAGCATATCACCGCAAACAATATCCCTTGGATCCGCACACCGATATGCGCTATTTCATGAAGCGATTTTCCGTGCTATCTGTTATTGTGGCACTCCCTTTCGCGCTCCTAATTCTTTGGTATCTCATCAGCGGAAATTTGAGGAACTTTTACGATGGCGCATACGCGATCAATGTGCATGTATATTCTAAGTATATTAGCGGGTTTGGCGCAAAACCCATTTTGGCGATTGTGTCCACCGTCGATGCATACTTTTCAACCTTTATCGCCACTTTGCGGCAGTTGCTTTCCGATCCGCAAAGCGCGCTGCACGCCTTGATTCTGTTTTATGCAAATTTTGCTTTCCTTCTTTTATTGCTCAGACGCCATTGGCTCTATTCTGCCGTTGTCGCGCTTTTCGTCCTCGCCAATGGCACAAGAGGCTTCTCGGGGTTCCACGCCCTTTCGTACTATAGCCTTTCTGTTTGGATGCTTGCGTTTGTTGCCGTCAACGACGAAGCGGTCATCAAGTGGTGGAAAGGCAAGGGCAAAAGCAAAGTAACCCGAAAAGTAATTCTCTTCGCCTGCGTGATAGCCATCATCTCCACGCCTTACTTTTCACGTTTTTCCGCTTTTTTGTCCGCCCCAGAATTATTGACAAAAGACTATACAAAAGATCCGATGCCAGCTGCCCTTCAAAAAATTACGGCTCCCGACGAAAAGATATTTATTACGACTTTTGCGCTCGAGAACTACATTCACGCGAACCGCCTGCCGATGATGTACGCACCCTCTTGCGTGCCGTGGCTCTATGACATGTACAAAAAACAGCAAATGGAAACCATGTGGAGCGTCTTCCCGAGAGTGGTTGTTTATTCTCCCGATTGGGAAGTTTGGGGGTATCAGATAAAAGACTATGCCCCGGAATTTGTTCAGTTCATGACCGCAAAGTATACGCAGATCAAAGGGAACGGGCTGGATAATCTCTTTGTAAGAAACGATTATGTTGAGGAAGCCCGCCAACTGCTTGATCTTTAGCTAGAGCATATTTCAATATTGGCTCTCCCCACGGGAGGGCTAATTTTGAACCCAATTATGCAATAAAACGGCAATCTTTTTCGTACTATCGGTATAGTAGAAAATGCCATACTTGTAATAAAGTCACTCCTCCTTGCCCGATAAAACAGGCGGCCCAACCCGAGAAGCCGGAAAACGCACGGGAACTGAACACGCACCGTTGAAGCAGAATGCTATTTCCCAGATGACCCCCACGCAAAGGAGGCTTTTTTATGTGCTTCACCCTCCGCAAATCCCGCCCCGCGCAGCGGCTTCTCCCCCTTGCGCTGGCAATGCTCCTCTGTTTGCCGTTGGCGGCGCAGGCCAAAGCGCCGATCACCGCTTGGATCGCCCCTCCGCCCGGGATGTCGTCGCTCCCCCTTCGCGAGCGCGCCGCGGACGATGCGCCCATGGTCGCCGAGGTGAATCCCAGCCAAACGGTACAGATGCTTGGCGCGGCTGAAAACGGCTGGGTACAGGTCAGCTTCCGCGATGCGCGCGGCATGCACCGGGGCTATCTCCCCGAGAGCCAGCTCATCCCAGCCCCGGCCGAAAAGCTGCAATACGCCCCATCGTTTGTCATCGACGCGGGCGGCGCGGAAACCTCGCTCGCGCTGCACGTCGCGCCCGATGCACACTCCCGCCAGCTCGGCGAGTATTACAGCGGCACGTGGGTCAATGTGGAGGGATACACCGATAGGTGGGCGTGCGTTTCGGTACAGCTTTACGGCGCGCCCCATGCTGTGCGCGGATACATGCGCCGCAGCGCGCTGGCCGAAACCGCTCTACCGGATACGCCCTACGATTACTTTGCGGAAACCGTCGCCACCGATGGCAGCGGCTATGTCACGCTGCGCAAGTATCCCCAGGATGAAGCGGAGGAGATGGGCTCGCTGCCCGGCGGCTCGCTGATCGTGCTGGTTGCCGAGGATGGCGAATGGCGTGTGGTGCGCAACGATTGTATCAGCGGCTACCTGCACGCCGATCAGGTCAAGCCGCTGCACCACAGCACGCTGCGCGAGAATCCCTACTTTATCTTTCGTCGGGGATACGCGCAGGGCTATGCTACGGTCACCCCACCCGAAGGGGCATTCGACGCACCGCTCGGTCTCTATTGTCAAGATGAACATGCGACCGCATCCCTCCCCGCAGGCGAGACGGTGCTGTTGGTGCGCGATTTGGGCGAGTGGAGCCAAGTGCTGCTCGCGAATTCGAACGGTTACTTCATTCGCTCAAAATATTTGCAGCCGCTACGCATCCCGGCGCTCTCCGGCGAAAGTATCAAGGTTGCGCATGGCGCGGGCGTCTACACCGCCGGTACCGATCTGCCGCCCGATATCTACGCCTTCTCCGCGCCCGAGGGCGCTTCGGGCGCGCTAGAGATCACCCGGCAGGATGGTTTCATCCGGCGCATCGAGGCCGCGAATGGCGATTTCTACAACTTCTACCTGCCCGAGGGCGCAAGCCTGTCCATCACCGGCGGTGGAATGCTCACCGGCATGAACACCACCTTCCTTTGGTGGCAGCCGGACGGAACCGGCTCCACCGCTTTCACCGGCAACGGCCGCTTCTTGCCCTACGTCAACTTCGATGGCCAGCTGCACGTGGAACTGGCGCCCGGCGCCGAAGAAGGCTATTTCATCGTCTCCTCGCTGGCCGATGAGATCGTCGGCGAGCCAAAGCGTGTGCCGGTGCGGCCCGGCGACCGAATCACCATCGACGCGGGTCACGGCGATTTTGTGGAGATTCACAACTGCACGATCAGCACAAACGGATAAACGAAAAAAGACTGCCGCACAACATATCTGCGACAGTCTTTTTTTGTATCCCTTACTCGGCCTTGGCTTTCACCGCGCGCGGCTTCTTCGCCGCCGGTTTCACCTCGGCGTCGGCCTTTGCCGCCTCGGCCTTCTTGGGCGCGACCGGTTTCTTCGGCTCCGCCGCTTTCTTGGGCGCATCGGCTTTCTTGTCCGCCGCAGCCTTGGGTACGACGGCCTTGGGCTTCGCCGCCTTCTTCACCGGCGCCGCCTCTACCGGCAGGCGCACGCACAGCTCGTCGTACATGCGCATGTATTCCCCAGCGGAGTGGTTCCAGCTATAGTCAGCCTCCATGCCGCGCTGCATCATTTGCCGCCAAGTCTCGGGCTGCTCGCGATAGTAACGCACCGCGCGCCGCACGCTATGCAGCATGTCGTGCGCGTTGTAGTTGAAGAAGCTGAAGCCGTTGCCCTCGCCGGTAAACTTGTTGTAGGAGAGCACGGTGTCGCGCAGGCCGCCGGTTTCGCGGACGACGGGCAGCGTGCCGTAGCGCAGCGAGATCATCTGCGAAAGCCCGCACGGCTCGAACAGCGACGGCATCAGGAACATGTCGGCACCGGCGTAGATGCGGTGCGCTAGCTGATGATCCATCGCGAAGCGCGCCGCGATGCGGCCGGGGAACGCGCCTTCCGCCCAAGAGAACAGATCGGTATACTTGGCGTCGCCCATGCCAAGCACCACCAGCTGAATGCCCTCGTCCATCATCTCGCGCATCACGTAGTCGATCAGATCCAATCCCTTCTGGTGCGAAAGGCGGGTGACCAAGCCAATCAACGGCGCGTTGGGATCGATGTTCAGCCCCAGCTCGCGCTGCAGCTCCTCCTTGTTTTTCGCCTTGCCGGATAGATCCTTGGCGCTGAAGGGCGCGTAGGCTAGCGGGTCGTTCTCAGGATTGTATTCCACGATGTCGATGCCGTTGAGGATGCCCCACAACTGCGCCCGGCGCGCGCGCAGCAGGCCGTCCAGCCGCTCGCCGTAGTAGGCGGTCTGGATCTCCTCTGCATAGCTGGGGCTGACGGTACTGATCTCGTCGGCATAGACGATGCCGCCCTTGAGGAAGTTGGCGCATCCGTAGCACTCCAGCTTGTCGCTGGTAAACAGATCGTCGCCCAACCCCAGCGTATCCTGCACGTTGCGGATCGGGAACACGCCTTGGTATTGCAGGTTATGGATCGTCACGATGGTGCGGATGTTGCGGTAGAACTCCACCTGCTTATACTGAATTTTGTGCAGCGGCGGCACCATGCCCGTCTGCCAGTCGTTACAGTGGATGATATCGGGCTGGAAATCCACCCGGGGCAGAAGATCCAAAATGGCGCGGCAGAAGAAGCCGTAGCGCTCATATTCATCCCCGCCCAGCCCATACACGTAGGGACGCCCGAAGTAGAACTCGTTATCGAGGAAATAGAAGGTCACTCCCTGATGCTCCAACGAGCGAACGCCGCAATACTGCCGCCGCCAGCCCAGCTCCACCTCAAATTCGGCCACCAGTTGCATCTTCTCGCGCCAACTGGCGTCGATCTGGGTGTAGAGCGGCAACACCACGCGCACATCCACCCCGCGCGCCTTGAGCTGCGGCGGCAGCGCACCGGCCACATCGGCCAAGCCGCCGGTTTTGATAAACGGCACGCACTCCGAGGCTGCGTAGAGAACTTTCATAGAGAGAACGCCTCCTTCTTTTGTCGACAAGTATGGGAGTTGGAGACGGAATCCCCCCAGCCGCTGCGCGCGGTGGCGGGATTCCGTACGCCAGCTCCGGTTAAATCACCACATCCTTGGCGATGACGATGGGATAAGCCGGCGGACCGATCAGCCGCCCCTTGCGGCGGATCACCGCTTGCTTATCCAGAATACAGTAGTCTAGCTCGGCGTCGGCCTGCACCTCGACATCCTGCATAAGCACGCTATTGCGCACCACCGCGCCCTTGGCCACGCGCACGCCGCGGAACAGCACCGAATTAATCACCGTACCCTCGATCACGCAGCCGTCAGCCGCCAGCGAGTTGGTGAGCGACGCGTCGCCGATGTAGCGGGTGGGCATATCGTCGCGCAGCTTGGTGTACACCGGGCGGTCGGGGGTGAATAGCTCGCTGCGCACGCGGCTGTCGAGCAGATCCATGTTGAAGTTAAAATAATCCTGCACCGACTCGATGCGCCAACCGCGCCCCTTGTACTCATAGCCGTAAATCCGCGACTGCCCTAGGTTAATCAACATCTGTAGCACCGCGCGGGAAAAATCGTGCTGGCCGTCGGCCGCAGCTTGATCCACCAAGAAACGAAGCATCTCGCGCTTGAGAATACAGATCTCGATGCCCGCGTGCTCGCGCGTGGGCGTGCTCGGGTCGATCTCCATGCCCACGATGCGCCCCTCTTCGTCGGTGGAGTAAAAGATTCGGTCCGATCCGGGAAAAGTGCGGCGCATGGTGGGATCATCGGTGTATAGCACGGTGATATCGGCGTTCTTCTCCACGTGCGCGCGCAGCATGTCGCGGAAATCGATGTTGAGAATGGCATGGCTAGTAGCCAAGATGAGGTATTCCTGCCGCGAGCGGCGCAGGAAGCCGGAGTTGGAGTGGATGGCGTCCACCAGCCCAGCGTACACGCCGACATTCTCGCGCGTAAGGAACGGCGGCAGGATCACAAGGCCGTTGTTCTTGCCGTGCAAATCCCATTCCTTGCCGCTGCCGAGGTGATCCATCAGTGAATGGTAGTTCTTTTGCGTAATCACACCGACGTTGCGCACGCCGGAATTGACCATGCTGGACAGCGCGAAGTCGATCACCCGATAGCGTCCCGCCACCGGCAGCGCCGCCACGGCGCGCATCTGCGTCAGTTCACGCAGCCTCGCATCGTTCTCCCCGGTATAGATTAAACCCATGACGTCTTTCATCGGGGGTCCCTCCTCACGCTGTCTCTTCGGTGTCGATTTGTTCCCCGGCTTTGACCACCGTGCCCGGCACCAGCACCGCGCCCGGACCCACCACGGCGATATCGCCGCTCTCCTCGCCCACGATGCAGCCTGCGCCGATCACCGCGCCTTCGGCCACGATGGCGCGCCGCACCTGCGCGCCGCGCTCGATCACCGCACCGGGCATCACCACCGCGTCGGTAATCAGCGCGCCGGATTCCACGCGCACGCCAGCAAACAGCACGCTGCCGCGCACCTCGCCGAATATCTGACAGCCCTCGGTCACCAGCGAATTGACCATCTGCGCGCCGGGAGCGACGAAGTGCGGCGGCATGCCCGGGGTACGGGCATAAATGCGCCAGCGCTTGTCGTACAGATCGATGGGCATGGGCTGCCGGAGCAGATCCATGTTGGCCTCCCAAAGGCTCTCGATGGTGCCCACGTCCTTCCAGTATCCGTCAAAGGCGTAGGCGTAGAGCGCCTGCCCGTCATCGAGCATGGAGGGAATGATGTTCTTGCCAAAGTCGTTGGAGGACTTTTTGTCCCGCTCGTCGCGCAGCAGGTATTCGCGCAACTTCTCCCAAGTAAAGATATATACGCCCATGGAGGCCTTGTTGCTCTTGGCCTGCTTGGGCTTTTCCTCAAACTCGACGATGCGGTTCTCCTCGTCGGTATTCATGATGCCGAAGCGGTTGGTCTCCTCCCACGGCACCTCCAGCACCGCGATGGTCACGTCGGCCTGCTTGCGGACGTGGTAGCTGAGCATGGCGTTGTAGTCCATCTTGTAGATGTGATCGCCGGAGAGGATCAGCACGTATTCTGGATTAAACTGCGAAATGAACCCCATGTTCTGGCAGATGGCGTTGGCGGTGCCTTTATACCACTCGCCGCCCTTGCCCTTAACGTAGGGCGGCAGCACGTACACGCCGCCGTTGGTCAAGTCCAGATCCCACGGCGAGCCGGAACCGATGTAGGCGTTGAGCTCCAGCGGCTGATACTGCGTGAGCACGCCCACCACGTCGATGCCGGAATTGGAGCAATTGGATAGCGGGAAATCGATGATGCGATACTTGCCCCCATACGGTACGGCAGGTTTGGCCATATTCTTGGTCAGGATCCCCAATCGGCTCCCCTGGCCGCCTGCCAGCAGCATGGCGACGCACTGCTTTTTCCTCATGTAGGTTCACTTCCTTAGCAGAGAATTCATTCGGAACCCCTGATGCGAGCGGCTGCACACGCTGCGCCGCTCCTTCTGTTAATGAAAGTATACCATAAGGTATATGCCTGCGCCAGTATACAATTGCCTATTGTTTGGAAAATTCTTTTTGTGTGCGCACTGGGTTTGCAGGAATGTCTGAATTGGGGTATACTAGGTAAGTTGGAAGTTCGGGAGGAATGCACATGGCGGAACGCATGCGGCTGGACAAGCTGCTTTGCTTTGTGGGGGCGACCGATACGCGCAGCCGCGCCAAGGAGGCGGTACGCTCCGGCCGCGTTTGGGTGGACGGCGCTCAGGAGCGCGACCCGGGGCGGACGCTGAATCCCGCGCGCGCGGCAGTGACGCTGGATGGCCTGATGCTAACGTATCGCCGTTATCGGCATGTGATGCTCAACAAGCCTGCCGGGGTGCTCACCGCCGCCCGCGACGCTCTTGCGGCCACGGTAATGGATCTGCTGCCCGAATCCTACCGCGCCTGCGGCTGCATGCCGGTGGGGCGGTTGGATCGCGACACCACCGGGTTGCTGCTGCTCACCAGCGACGGTACGCTGGCGCACCGCATCCTAGCGCCGCGCTCTGATATCGAAAAGGTCTACCTAGCCGAGGTCGACGGCACGCTGAACGCCGCCGATGCCGAGGCCTTCGCCGCCGGGCTGGCGCTTTCCGACTTCACGGCGCTTCCGGCCACGCTGACGGTGCTGGAGAGCCGCCCCGATTTTGCGCTGGCGCGCTGCGCCGTGCGCGAGGGCAAGTACCATCAGGTCAAGCGCATGTTCGCCGCGCGGGAAAGAACCGTTGCCGCGCTGAAGCGGCTGTCCATCGGCCCGCTGGCGCTGGACGAGTCGCTTGCGCCCGGCGCTTTCCGCGAACTGACGCGCGCGGAAGAGGCAGCGCTTTACGCAGCCTGCGGCATGCCGCCGCCCGAGGAGGAATGAGCTTGCCCGACCACTATTTTACCGATACCCCCGCCAGCGCGCACGATCTGCGGGACATCGCGCTGCAATGCGGCGAGCGGGCATTGCTCTGCCAAACCGACGCGGGCGTGTTCTCGCGCGACCGGCTGGATCCGGGCAGCGCGCTGCTGCTGGAGGCTATATTTGAGTATGTGCCGCCGGACTTCACCGGCAGAACGCTGGATCTGGGCTGCGGCTGGGGGCCGGTGGGCATGAACCTAGCCTGCCGCTATCCCGGCATCGCGCTTGCGCTGTGCGATATCAACCGGCGCGCGCTGGAACTGGCGGAGAGCAACTTCGCCCGCAACGGCCTGTGCGCGGACTTTTACCATAGCGACGGCCTCGCCGAGGTGCCGGGCGCCTTTGCGCTGATCGCCACCAATCCGCCGATCCGTGCGGGCAAAGCCGCGGTCTACCGCCTGTTTGAGGAGAGCCTTTCCCGCTTGGAGCCGGGCGGCGCGCTGCTCGTGGTGATCCGCAAGCAACAGGGCGCGCCCTCGGCGCTGGCGCATCTGCGCACGTTGGCCGCTACCGCCGAGGTGGTGGCGCGCGGCGGCGGCTACTGGGTTATCTTATGTACCAAGGAGGAATCCCCCACATGACCCAATTCGCGTTTCCCTTCTTTGATCTAGGCATCGACCGCCGCAATACCGCCTGCGAGAAATGGGACATCCTGCAACAGTCGGAGGGCTCGGATGTGCTGCCCATGTGGGTGGCCGATATGGATTTCCGCTCGCCGCCCGCCGTGCAGGAGGCCATCCAGCAACGCGCCGCCCACGGCACCTACGGCTATACCTGCGTCGGCCCCGAGGACGCGCAGGCGCTGGTGGATTTCTGGAAGCGCCGCCATGCGCTGGCGCTCGCGCCGGAGTCGGTCGGCATGCTGCCCTGCATCGTCAGCGGCCTTCGCCTTTCGGTACGCGCGCTGACCAAGCCCGGCGAAGGCGTCATCGTGCAGCCGCCGGTATACGGCCCTTTCCTTTCCGCGCCGGAGTTAACCGGCCGCAAGGTGGTCAAAAACCCGCTCATCCGGGACGAGACCGGCGCATACCGGATGGATTTAAACCACTTGGAGGATTGCCTGCAGGCAGGCAACCGTCTGCTGCTGCTTTGCAATCCGCACAACCCCACCGGGCGCGCTTGGACGCGTGAAGAACTGCGCGATCTGCTGGCGTTGTGCGCACGGTATGACGCCACCATCGTCTCCGACGAGATCCATGCGGATTTTGTGTTCCCCGATCGGGTGCATGTGCCGCTGCTCTCGCTGCCCGGCGCTGAGGAGCGGGTCATCCTGCTCTGCGCCGCCAGCAAAACCTTTAACGTCGCCGGGCTGCAGCAGGCCAACTTCGCCGCCCCCAACGCGGCACTGCGCGAAAAGTTGACCCAAGAGATCGCCGCCTGCGGCGTGGTCAGCGGCAACCTGCTCTCGCTGGTGGCCACCCGCGCCGCTTACAATCACGGCGACGCTTGGCTCGACGGCCTGATCGCCTACCTGATGGCTGGGCGCGACATCGCAAGCGCCTTCTTCGCCGAGCACCTGCCGCACATCGGCGTCTCGCCGTTGGAGTCGACCTACCTGATGTGGCTGGACTGCCGCGCGCTGGGCCTAGATGATGCCGAACTGCTCCGCCGCACGCGCAAGCTGGCGCGCGTGGCGCTGACGCAGGGCGCCTTCTTCGGCGAGGAGGGCAACAGCTTTTTGCGGCTCAACATCGGCTGCCCGCATACGCAATTGCGCGAGGCGCTCAACCGCCTCAAAGAAGCGCTGAAGGCGTAAACCAGCAAGGAGGAATACCACCCGCATGCGCACCGTCCCAACCCCCGCGATGCCCAAGGCGCCCTTCCCCGGCGCTGTGTTGGTCGAAACCCACGCCCATACCGCCGAGGTCAGCCCCTGCGGCAACCTGTCGGCGGAAGAATTGGTGGCGCTGGTCGCCGCGCACGGCTACGGCGCGCTGGCAATTACCGACCACAACGTCCCCGGCCGCACCGTCACGCCGGAGCGCTGCAAGTCCTTTGCCCGCGGCTATCGGCTGGCCAAAGAGGCCGCAAAGGCGCACGGCATCGCGGTGCTTCCCGGCATGGAACTGCGCTTTGACAGCGAAGGATACAACGATTTTCTGGTCTATCTGCCCGACGAGGAGCTGTACGAGCGCCTGCCGGATCTCCCGGCGATGCGCCCCCGCGACTTCCGCCGCCTCGCCGATACGCTGGGTCTGCTGATTTATCAGGCCCACCCTTACCGCCCCGGCCTCAATCCGCTGCCGCCCGAGTGCCTGCACGGCATTGAGGTACACAACGGCAATCCGCACCACGATAGCTGCAACCACCGCGCGCTGGCCTACGCCGAAAAGCATGGCTTGGCGATGATCGCCGGTTCAGATCTGCACGAGGCATACGGCGCGCGGCGCGGCGGCCTCTGGGCTCCGCCGGAGGCGGTGGTCACCCCTCGCGCCTTTGTGGATTTTCTGCGCGCCAATCCGAGGCCGGAACTGTTTTGCCCCCGCGAGGCAAAGTAACGGCCTCCCCATACAAAGGCTGGTTCAAATACGAAGGAGGTTCCCGATATGAAGCAACTCAGCAACCCCTCTTTGGACAAAGCCGTGAAGGCTTTGGAGGCCGATCTGGTCAAAACCCTGCAGGCGTGGATCGGCATTCCCTCCCTTAAAGCCGCCCCAGCCGGTGCAAACGCTCCCTTCGGCGCGGAGATCCGCCGCATGCTGGATCTAGCGCTGGCCGATGCCAAGCGGCTCGGCTTCGCGCCCCGCGATATCGACGGCTATGCCGCCGATATGGAGATCGGCGAGGGGGAGGAAACCGTCGCCGTCTTAGCGCATCTGGATGTGGTGCCCGCCGGGGAAGGCTGGCGCACGCCGCCCTTTGAAAGCGTGATTGAAAACGGCAATATGTACGGACGCGGCACCAGCGACAACAAGGGGCCTGCGGTGGCCGCGATGTACGCGATGAAGGCGGTACAGGACGCGGGCATTCCGCTGAAGAAGAAGGTGCGCCTCGTGCTGGGCTGCGATGAAGAAAGCGGCTGGGACGATATCGCCTACTATCAGAAGAAGATTGGGCTGCCCCGCGTGGGCTTCTCGCCCGACGCCTGCTATCCGCTCATCAACACCGAGAAAGGCATCTGCCATCTGACGCTGCGCGGCACATTGCCCGAAGAAGGCGTATCGGAGTTCCCGGTGTTTTCGCTCCGTTCCGGCGAGCGCGCCAACGTGATTCCCAGCACCGCTGTAGCCGTGTTGGGCGGCGATATCGCCGCGCTGACCGAGCGCGCCGCGGACTTCGCTAAGCGCACCGGTTACCCGGTAACCGTGGAAGCGATGGGCGATGGTCAAAACCGCGTCACCGTAGGCGGCGTGGGCGGCCATGCCTCCATGCCGGACTTGGGGCAAAATGCCGCGGCGCACCTGTTACAGCTGCTGCACGCGCTGGAAGCGGGCGGCGGCAGCCACGCCGCTATCGACCTGCTCGCCCAAGCCATCGGCAACGATACCGACGGCTCCGGCTTCGGCATCGCGGGCAGCGACGCCGTCTCCGGGCCGCTGACCATCAACCTCGGCATTCTGGATTTGCAGGATCGCGCGCTCTCCCTTACGCTGGACATCCGCTACCCGGTGATGTTCAATGCCGAGCAGCTTATGCGCTTCATCCAACTGCGCGTAGCGCCGCTGGAGCTCACCGTGGAGGCCGGGCACGGCCAAGCGCCGCATCACGTACCGGAGAGCAGCGCCACCGTGCAAACGTTGCTGACCGTGTACGGCAACCTGACCGAGTTCCCGCCCGCGACGATGGCCATCGGCGGCGGCACCTACGCGCGCGCGCTGCCCGAGGGCGTGGCCTTTGGCGCGGTATTCCCCGACGAGGAGGAGCTGGCGCATCAGGCTGGCGAGAACGTCTCCATCGAGCGGATGATGCTCAACGTGCGCATCTTTGCCCACGCCATCGCGGCGCTGGCAGGCTGATGCTCCCTTACAACGCGTGCGGCGGGTCGGAATTGCATCCGGCCCGCCGCTTTTTTATTGCGCCAAGGTTTGCCCCGCGTCCTTGCCCGGCCTGCGCCGCTTGGCCGGAGGCGGCGGCGCGTCGGCCATCGCCTGCATCGCGCCCTGTAAATGATTCACCAAACGGTCCCGCTCGTCGACGCTCTCATTCTCCGGGTCGAAGGCGACACAGGCGCCAAAGGACATGCGCTTCTCCTTTTTGTTGATGTACATCGGGCAGAAGTTAGCGCGGCGTCCGGTGCGCTGGTAATAGGTCTTGCCCAACTGTACAAACCCGGCGAACAGTGTCCCCACGCCCTCGGCTTTGTAATCGGTTTCGGGAAAGATCAGGATGTTGTCGTCGTACTCCATTGCCTCCACCGAGTCCATCACCATCTGGATCGCGCCGCGCAGCGAATCGCGCCGTACCGGGATGGGGTCGGTGGATTGCATCACCCACAGCACGAACGGCGCAAGCGTCTTGACCAAGCGGGTGCGCCATCGCTCCGACAAAAAGGGGAAAATCTTGGCCGCGCCGGAACGTGTCTGCTCTAGGATGGTGTCCAGATCCAGCATGCCGGAGATGACCCACGGCCGGATCGGAAACGGCGAATACAGCACCGCGATCACCGGGCCATAGATCTCCAGATGGTTGCACAAGAACACCACCGGCCCCTTGGAGGCATCCACCAGCTCCTGTCCATCGATTTTGCAGGGGAAGAAGGGGCGCAGCAGCGGCTTGAGAAACAGCAGCGCCAGTTTGCGCGGATAATCGCTGACCAGCACCTTCTTCAGCCGCCTCTCCATCGGCGGATTGTCCTCGCCCATGGCGCGCTGGCGGCTATATTTGTCGAGCTTCTGCGCGTAGTGCCGATCCAGCGGCTGGCGCATCGAGTACACCAGCCCGGCCAGCATAAAGCCCATCGGCAGCACCAGCATCGTCACCCGGAGCAGCTCGCGCATGCCCTCGATGGCTTCGATCTCATCAAACCGCCCATTCATCAAGAACGCCGCGATCGACAGCATGACCAACAGCAGCAGGTACGAGGTCAGCATCGACCAATCGAGCATGACTTCGGTATTCCGGGCATAGGCGGCGTGATCCGAATCGCCCAGCCCGAGCTCGATCACGGTTTGCATCTCGTAGCTCTGCGCCAAAATGATGGACAGCATGCAGGCTAGGCTCATGCCCAACGCGGCGGTGTTGAGTAGGGTCCCTACCAGCGTGCCGCCCCAACTGGAGAACAGCGCGCCAAACACCGCCACGCCCCAGAATACCAGCCCCATAAAGAAGATCGCGTGGCGGTCATAGCGCGGCACGTAGCGCTTTTTGAGCAACGAAAATCCCCCGGCCGTGATAAGCCCCGTAAAGGCCAGCCATACCGAGAGCATAATCATGCTGCTCAAAAACCCTTGATAGGGCAGAAATCGCATATAGCAGATGAACGCCGTGATGCTCAGATTGATGGCGAACAGCGTGCTGGTGGTCATGCGGTTGTAAAGGCGATAGGCGCGGATTTGCAGCAGCGCGTCGTCGGGGAGCGGCTGCGCTTCCGGCGGGGGCAGTGCGGGGCGCTCCGGCTGCTCGTAGAGCTGGCACACGTAGAGCAACGCGCTAATCAGCACGATGGCGACATACGCCGCGCCGATCTCCGGCGGCACCGGATAGCCGAGCACCCACTGGTTGAGCAGGAAAAACACCGGGTACGCCGCCAGAAAGCCCGCATGACAGGATGCCAGCAGCAGCGCCCGCCTGCGCGGCCGGACGCGAGGCAGCCGCCGCGCCGCCAGGTCGGTAAAGATTTGTTGCATCAAAAAGCCGATGATTAACAGCGTCAGCGCCAAGCATGTCAGTTCGGCCTGAATATAAGGGAACAGCAGCACCAGCGCCGTGGTCAGCGCCCCGGCGACGATAAAAATAAACAATCCGCGCACGCGGATATTGCTGGGCAGCAGGCCCAAATTCTTTTTATTGAACAGGCGCGCGTAGATGACCCACGCCTCGCCGCTCACGTACACCGCGCCGCCGAACAGGATGTTGTGCATCAATAATTCCGAAAGAAACATGGCGGTGAACATGCCCAACAGATCCAGCAGGCGCATGCAGATCCCGAGCAGGAAGGCGCGACGGTCACGCGCGGGAAGCTGCATAACCATCCCACCTTTCTATCGCATACTCGCTGCCTTCCCCGCGAAGGGGGAAAGCCCGCATGTTCAGTGTATCACATTTTCAGCGGCACATCAAAGAAGAACGTGCTGCCTTCCTCCACCGTGCTGCGCACAGAAAGCCGCATGCGCATCTTCTCCAGCACCTCTTGCGCGATGGACAGCCCCAAACCATTCCCCTTTTCACTATGCGAGCGATCGGTTTGATAGAAGCGGTCGAACACGTGAGGCAGGTGCTCCGGCGCGATGCCCACGCCGGTATCGCTGACCGCGATGCGCAGCGTTTGCCCATCCTCCAGCGGCTCCGCCCACACCCGCGCCGCGCCGCCGCCCGGCGTGTACTTGAGCGCGTTGTCCAGCAGGATGGTCAGCACCTGCGAAAGGCGATCCTCGTTTGCGAAAACCTCCCACGGCGCCTCGGGCATCTCCACGCGCAGCGTGATGCCGCGCGACGCTGCGCTCTGCGCAAAGCGATCCTGCAATTCCTCAAACAATTGCTGCACCTCCACGCGCTCAAGCTCGATGCCCGCGCGCCCCGACTGCAACCCGGAAAGCTCCAGCAGGTCGTTGACCAGCCGCGATAGGCGCAGGATCTCGCCCAGCACGATGGCGTAATAGCGCTGACGGTCGCTCTCGCTGTCCACCAGCCCGTCCTTGAGCGGCTCCAGCAGCCCGCGCATCGTAGCCAGCGGCGTGCGCAGCTCGTGCGTGATGTTGGCGACGTAATCGTGCCGGGTTTGCTCCAGCTTTTGCTGGGCGGTCACATCGCGCAGCAGCGCCACCGCACCGTAGGCCATGCCCCCGCGCGCCGGAATCGGCGAAACCGTGAGCTGCAGACTGGCGCCCTCGCGGTGGATTAGATGCGTCTGCTCGCCGCCGGTGGCCATGCAGGCGCGCAGCGCCACCTGCACCCGCCCCTCGATCTCCACCCGCGCCGCCGGTTCCATCGCCAGCATGCGCTCAAACGCCGCGTTGCGGTGGATCTCGTTCTGCCCCTCGTCCAGCGCCAGAATGCCCTCGCTGAGGCCGTCCATCATGCGCACCATGCTGCGCTTTTCGTAGGCCAACAGTTCGATGGTATGCTGCAGCTCATCGGACATTTGATTGAACGCGCGGGAGAGCTGCCCCAGCTCGCCCAGCGCCCCCTCGTTGGCGCGCACGGTAAAATCCCCGGCGGCCAGCGCGCGCGACGCGCGGGTCAGCTTGCGCACCGGCATCACCACCCAATGCCCCATCATCCACGAAAATACGCAGAACACAAACAGTAGCCCGGCGAGCAGCACCACCAGCCTGCCGTTGGCTTGAAACGAAAGCTCGGTAAACAGCTTTACCTGCCGCCCCACGGTAACCTGCCCGAGAACCCGCTCGCCGTCGGACACGGTGCGCACGTACAGGTTTTCCAGCGTGCTGCCGGTGAGTCTGCGTATCTCCTTGCGCGCGCCGGAAGCGCCGCCGCGCCGCTCTTCCTCCTCGCGCACCTGCTCCAGCAGCGCGTCGATGCCCTCGGTTTGGGCGATGATGCCGCCCCGCGCGTCCTCCAGCCGCAGCTTCCAATCGCCGATCGGCACCTCGGGGTTGAGCAGCGCGGCGGTCTGCTCGGCGGTGCGCTCGCCCCGCGCATAGTCGGTGAGCAACTTCTCCCCAGCGGCCAGCGCCGACTCCGCCTCGCCCTGCACGATGCTCTGAAACGCCTGCGCGAAGATGCGCATGCCGCCATAAGCGGCAAACAAAATCGCCAGAATGACGACGCACATCATCACCCCGGCAAAGCGCGAGATCAGCGAATCGTGGCGCGGCTTGCACTTCATGCCGTTACCTCGGCCTTGTAGCCGACGCCGTATACCGTGCGGATATGCACGTCGGCCTGCTCCGGCATCTTTTTGCGGATGCGCTTGATGTGGGTATCCACCGCGCGGGAATCGCCGTCAAACTCAAACCCCCACACCCGGTCAAGCACCTGCTCGCGGGTAAACACCTGCCCCGGCGCGGCGGCCAGCATGTGTACGATTTCCACCTCCTTGGGCGAGAAGGGCAACGCCTCGCCGTTGCAGCGAATCTCATATTTCCTAAGAGAAATCTCGGTGTTGCCGATGTGCAGCGCGCCTTTTTCGGCGCCGCTTTCCATCTGCGCAAGGCGGCGGAAGATTACCAGAATGCGCGAGATCACCTCGCGCGGGCTGAAGGGCTTGACGATGTAATCGTCGGCGCCCAGCGCGAAACCCAGCAGGCGATCCATCTCCTCGCCCTTGGCGGTGAGCAGGATGATCGGCGTGTCGGACTGGGCGCGCAGGTCGCGGCAGATGTCGGTGCCGTTCTTGCCGGGCAGCATGATATCCAGAATCATCAGATCCGGCTTGATCTGCAAAAAGGCATCCTCGGCTTGGTCGCCGCGGAATACCGAAAACACCTCCATGCCTTCCTTCTGCAAATAAATGCGCAACGACTCGTGGATACCCGGCTCATCGTCGCAGATCAGAATTTTTTTCGCGCGCATGCATTTCCCTCTTTTCGCGTCGAACACTTTTTCGGCTCTATTTTTGCACAGTATAGGCGTCAATTGTGGCACCAGCTTGGCGCGCCGATGTCACCCTCGCCCCGAAAGCCGTGCGTACATCCGCAAAAAAAGCGGCAGGCTCGCTCGCAGCAGCGCGCCCTGCGCCCGCAGCGAAGCCGAGCCGCTGCCCTGCGCCAACCGCGCGATCTCCGCCCGGTGCGCGCGCGTGAAGGCCAGCGCCTGCGCGCGCACCTCGCCCGCCAGCCCGTAGGCCGCGATGTTCTTCGGAATGGACAGCGCAATCGCCGCCGCACGCTTGCGCAGCGCCCGCTGCCCCGGCGTGGGCTGTTCCGCCTCGCTCATCGCCACCAACCGCCGCACGACGCGCAGGTAATGCACGCACCAATCCGCCGATTTGCGAAAGCCGCCCATGATGCTATCCGCGCGCTGGCGGTAGCGGTACAGCAGGGCATCGGATACCTGCACGCGCTCGGCACGCAAAAAGGCTTCGGCGGTAAACAGTTCATCCTCAAACAGAAATCCCTCGGCCATACGGATCCCCCGCTCCGCCAAAAAAGTGCGGCGGTACAGGCGGATGACCGTCATCGGCTCGTAGGCCTTCTCGGCGCACATCCGGGCAAAGCAAGCGTCTCCGGTCGTCACGCTGGTGGCGCGCGCCATAGGCGGTGCGGGCATCGGCGCGCCGGTTCCGTCCTCGAAACAGGCATAGGCCGCCTGCAAAATATCCAGCCGCTTTTCCCGCGCCTGTGCCAATAGCGGCATCACCGCCTCGGTTTGCAGCAGGTCGTCGCTGTCCAGAAACAGCACGTACTCCCCGCGCGCGCACGCCAAGCCTGTGTTGCGCGCCGCCGAGAGACCGCGATTTTCGGCATGCGTATGCACGCGCAGGTTGCCCTGCCGTCCGGCGTATCCTGCCAGCATCGCGCCGACGCCGTCGGGGCTGGCATCGTCGACGCACAGGATCTCCACCTGCTCCGGCGGCAGGCCGCAAACGCTGTCTAGGCACGCGGGCAAGTAGGCCTCCACGCGGTAGCAGGGGATGATGATGGTCAACCGCACCGATGCACCCCTTTCCGGCGCGCGCGTCCGCTGGATATTTCACAAACACGCTTGCCTGCTTCGTATGAATATGCGATAATAGCAAGAAGTTCTTTTCTGTAAGTATAGCACGCTTTTCCCCCGGCGAACAGGGGCGGGGAGGTGGATCATGCTCAGCGTGGTGGTCATCGGGCGGAACGAAGCCGCCGACCTCGGCGCGTGCCTGCGCTCGGCGCGGCACGCGCTGCGCAACATCCCGCACGAGCTGCTCTACGTGGATTCCCGCTCCAGCGACGCTTCGCTGGCCATCGCCCAAGCCGAAGGCGCGCGCTGCTATCTGCTGCGCACTGAGCGACCCACCGCCGGGCTGGCGCGGCGCGTCGGCACACGGGAGGCGCGAGGCGAGCACCTTCTGTTTCTGGATGGCGACATGCTGCTGGAGTTCAGCTTCGCCGAGACAGCGATCACCGTGATGGAGGTTTCCGGCTACGACGGCGCGGTGGGTATCCGGCACGATCTTTACCTGCGCGGCGACAAGGTGGCCAGCGAAGACCCCAACTACTACCGCTGCACCGCACGGCGCGAGGCGCCGGAGTTCGGCGGCGCCATCCTGCTGCGCGCCGACGCGCTGGCGGCGGCTGGCGGCTGGGCGGCAAACGTCGCCACCTATGAGGAAGCCGAGCTGCACGCCCGGCTGAGCAAGCAAGCCTCCCGCGTCATCGAGCTGCCGGTGCCTATGATCCGCCATATCGACCGTGTGCGCGACGAACGCGGCTGGTCTCACGTTTTGTTTTCCTCGCGCAGGCTGGGGCTGGGGCAGGCGCTCAATCATGCGCTGCGCGCGCACAGCGCTCTTGCGCTGCTGCGCCGTGAGCGTACCGCCTTCCTCTGCTGGCTGCTGGACGCGCTGTGCGTCGCGGCGTTTTGCTTCGGCGGATGGCGCGCGTGGGGCGGCTGCCTGATCGTGCAGGCGCTGGAGTTTGCCGCGTTCCTGCTGCGCGGTCAACCGCGCGGTTTCGTCGGGCAAAAGCTGCTGCTGGGCTACCTGCCCGCCGGTTTTTTGAGCTATCGCAAACGCGACGAGGGATACGATTGGGTCGCGGAGTAAAAAGCAGCACATAAAAAGAGGAGCGCGCAAGATGGAAACAACGCCGTTCGTCAGCTTGGCCGTGGTGGCGTACAACGCCGCCGCGCACTTGCCTGCGCTGCTGGACGAGCTTCGCGCGCAAACCTATCCGCGCGGCCGCTTTGAGCTGCTGCTCATCGACAGCGCCTCCAGCGACGGCACGCGCGGCCTGATGGAGGCCTTCGCGCGGGAAGCGGCGCATCTTTCTCCGCCGCTGGCGGTGCGCGTGCTGGACAACCCGGGGCGCATCCTGCCTTGCGGCTGCAACGTGGCGCTGAAAGCATTCTGGGGGGAGGCGCTGTTGCGCCTCGACGCGCACGCCTCCATCGCGCCGGATTTTTTATGGAGCAACGTGCGCGCGTTGGCCGACGGACACGATATCGTGGGCGGCTACGTGGCCGCGACGCCCGCCGCAAGCCCGGAGGAAGCGCCGCTGGTGGCGCTGGACGCGTCGCGTTTCGCCGGCGGCGCCGCCGCCTTCCGCAATCCCGGCAAGGCGCGGGCGGTGGATACGCTGGCCTATCCGCTGGTGCGGCGCGCGGTGTATGCGCGTGTCGGCCGCTACGACGAGCGCTTGGTACGCACCGAGGATAACGACATGCATTACCGCATGCGGCAGGCCGGTTATCGCTTCTGGTACGACCCGGCGATCGTCAGCCGCCATCGCGCGCGCGGTACGTTGCGCAGCCTGCTAAGGCAAAAGTGGGAAAACGGGCGCTGGGTGGGGCTTTCCTCCGGGGTGCAATTCCGCATGTTCTCGCTGCGGCATTACGTGCCGATGCTGTTCGTGCTGGCGCTGGCCGCCGGGCTGGCAGCGTGGGCGTTTGGCTGCGGGTGGCCGCTGGCGGCGCTGCTGATCGCCTACATCGCCGCAGATTTCTTTTATACCTCGCTGGATTCGCTGGCCTCGCCGGTGGGGCGGCTTCGCTGCCTCGCCTGCCTGCCGTGGATGTTCCCGCTGGTGCACCTGTGCTATGGCGCGGGTACGCTGTTCGGGCTCCTCGGCACCGCACGCGTGGCACGCGATCGCGATACAAAATCTTGATAGGGGGAACGCGTATGGGCATGACCATGACACAAAAGATTCTGGCGCGCGCCGCGGGGCTGCAATCGGTGGAGGCCGGGCAGCTGCTGCTGTGCAAACTGGATCTGGTGCTGGGCAACGACATCACCAGCCCGGTCGCCATTGAGGAATTCGAAAAGATGGGTGCGAAAACCGTATTCGACCGCACCAAGATTGCCCTGATCCCCGACCATTTCGTGCCCAACAAGGACATCAAGTCCGCACAGATGGCCAAGCGCATGCGCGAGTTCGCCAGAAAGCACGATATCCTGCATTATTACGAGGTGGGCCGCGCGGGCATTGAGCACGCGTTGCTGCCCGAGCAGGGCATCGTCGCGCCCGGCGAACTCATCATCGGCGCCGACAGCCACACCTGCACCTATGGCGCGGTGGGCGCGCTGTCCACCGGCGTCGGTTCCACCGACATGGCTGCGGGCATGGCCATTGGCAGGGCTTGGTTTAAGGTGCCCGAGGCCATTCGCGTTACGCTGACCGGCAAGCTGCAAAAGCACGTCAGCGGCAAGGACGTGATCCTGCACCTGATCGGCCTGATCGGCGTGGACGGCGCGCGCTACATGTCGCTGGAGTTCGTGGGCGAGGGCGTGAAGGAGCTGTCTATGGACGGGCGGCTGACCATCGCAAACATGGCCATCGAAGCCGGCGCCAAGAACGGCATCTTCCCGGTGGACGATATCTGCCGCGACTACCTCAAGGATCGCGTCTCCCGCCCGTGGACGGCCTACGAGCCCGATCCGGACGCCGTGTACGCGCGCGAGGTGGCCATCGACCTCTCGCAGGTGCCGCTAACGGTAGCGCTCCCCCACCTGCCCGAGAACACCAAGCCCGCCGCCGAGTGCGGCGATATCCGCGTGGATCAGGCGGTGATCGGCTCCTGCACCAATGGCCGCATCGAGGATCTGCGCGTCGCCGCCGCCATCCTGCGCGGCAAGCAGGTTGCGCGCGACGTGCGCTGCATCGTCATCCCCGGCACGCAGGCGATTTTGCAGCAAGCCATCGCCGAGGGGCTGGTGCAGGACATGATCGAAGCCGGAGCCATGGTCACCATGCCCACCTGCGGCCCTTGTCTCGGCGGGCACTGCGGCGTGCTGGCCGCCGGTGAGCGCTGCGTCGCCACCACCAACCGTAACTTCGTCGGCCGCATGGGCGATCCCAAGAGCGAGGTCGTTCTCGCCAGCCCTGCCGTGGCCGCCGCCTCGGCGCTGACCGGCTTCATTTCGATTCCGAATTAACGGGAGGGCAATTTATGACCATTAATAGTACAGTCATCCGCTACGGCGACCACGTCGATACCGACGTGATTATCCCGGCGCGCTACCTCAATACCGCCGATCCCGCCGAACTGGGCTCCCACTGCATGGAGGATCTGGACGCCAATTTCCACAAGAAAGCCGCCGTCGCCAAAGTCGTGGTAGCCGGGCGCAACTTCGGCTGCGGCTCCTCGCGCGAGCACGCGCCGCTGGCGCTCAAGGCGTCCGGCATACAGTGCGTTGTGGCGCACTCCTTCGCGCGCATCTTTTACCGCAACGCCATCAACATCGGCCTGCCGATCATCGAATGCCCGGCGGCCAGCGAAGCGCTGCAGGAAGGCGACGAGCTGACCATCGATCTCGACAGCGGAGCCATCACCGCCGCCAAGACCGGCGCGACGTACCAAGCCGCCGCTTTTCCGCCCTTTATGCGCGACCTGATCGCGCTGGGCGGGCTGGTACCCTACGTTCATAAGCAATTGGAGGGCTGAGCAATGCGCGCAAACATCGTTCTGTTGCCGGGCGACGGCATCGGCCCGGAGATCATCGCGCAGGCCAAGCTGGTGCTGGAGACCATCGCGGCCAAGCACGGCCACGAGTTTTCGCTGGACAGCCGTCCTATGGGCGGCGCGTCGATCGACGCCTTTGGGGCGCCGCTGACCGAGGAAACCCTCGCGGCCTGCCGCGCCGCCGACGCGGTGCTGCTCGGCGCCGTCGGCGGCGCCAAGTGGGACGCGCAGCCGCCAGAAAACCGCCCGGAACGCGGCTTGCTGGCGCTGCGCAAGGGCATGGCTACCTTCGCCAACCTGCGTCCCTGCACCATCCACCCGGCGCTCTCCGCCGCCTGCCCGCTGCGCCCCGACATCATCGCCAAACCCATCGACATCCTGATGGTGCGCGAGCTGACCGGCGACGTATACTTTGGCGCGCACGAGATCGCCGCCGACCGCTCCGCCGCCTCCGACGCGATGGTGTATACTGCCGCCGAGATCGAGCGGGTGGCGCGCGTGGCGTTCAATCTGGCGCGCGGCCGCGCGGGGCGCCTGTGCAGCGTCGACAAGGCCAATGTGCTGGCGGCCTCCCGCCTGTGGCGCGAGGTGGTGGAGCGGGTTGCAAAGGATTTCCCCGACGTGTCGCTCTCGCATATGTACGTCGACAACGCCGCCATGCAGCTGATCCTGAACCCGGCGCAGTTTGACGTGGTGGTCACCGGCAACCTGTTCGGCGACATCCTCTCCGATGAATCGGCCGCCATCGCCGGTTCGCTGGGCATGATGCCTTCGGCCTCGCTCGGCGAAGGGCCGCGCGGCCTGTACGAGCCGATCCACGGCTCCGCACCCGACATCGCGGGGCGCGATATCGCCAACCCGCTCGGTACCATCCTATCGGCGGCGATGCTGCTGCGCCACTCGCTGGGGCTGGCGCAGGAAGCCGACTCCATTGAGGCCGCCGTCACCCAAGTGCTCGATGCCGGATACCGCACCGGCGATATCCACAGCGAAGGCTGCGCCAAGGTGGGCTGCGCCGAGATGGGGCGGCTGGTGACGGAGAGGCTGTAGAGAGCGCCGCCTCAATCACAAATCATACTAAGCGCCCCGGCATGCTGCAACGCTATGCCGGGGCGCTTTTTCGCCGTGCGATATGCACTACTTTATTTCCTGCTCCAGCCGGTTGAAAACGTCGGTATCAAAAAACTGCGCCAGCGTAATCTCTAAACCGTCGCAGATCTTCTTGATGGTCAGTACCTCCGGGCTCTTGGTCTCACCATTCAATATGCTTTTGATCGTCGCTTGTGGTACTGCGGAAATATAGCTGAGCGCGTTGGGGGTGATTTCTCGCTCCGCGCAAAGCGCACGGATACGCAAAGCGATTGCCTCCACGGTGTTCATGCGGCTCACCTCTCGCTAGTATCCTGTTCCTAACGAGCATAGTATGCGAAGGAAAAAAAGGTCAGTGCCATGGCACTAGTTATCGCCTAGAAATTTGTGTTAAAATAGTATTATCATATCGGCAAGGTGGGTAGAATGAAGAACGCAAACGTCCCCGGCAACGGTTGCCTAGAAAAAATCAGCGAGCAACTAAACCGCGAGCGCCAAAGGCTACAGGATTTGGTGCTGCGTACCCTCCTGCGCGGCGAGCGCATCAGCGACAATCCAACCATCATGACGCAGAGCCGTCGCGTCGACGATCTGCTTGACGCCTACGACATCACGCATACTGAGCAAAAGCAGGAACCATAGCAAAACGCGCCCCCCTGCGGGACGCGTTTTAATTTGCTTATGCCTATTTCTGCGGAATTACAGGATGTTGGAGGAGGTACACTCCACCTTCACGCTGCTGTCCTTGAGCTTGGTCAGTTTGGCCTTATTGCCCGCGCCGTCGTCCAGCGTCATTTTCTCGATGTCGTTGGCCAGCATGAAGTTGACGGCCTCGCCCTCGGCAAAGCCCACCCAGCCGCGGCGGCTCACCTGCTTTTTCTCTTTCCCTTCGATCATTTCTTCGATGGTCGGTCGTTTTTCCTCGCTCATGATGCCCTCCTGAAAATGTGATGGCTTGAATGTATCGGCTTTTATGATAATACAAAGCCCGGCGACGCGCAAGCGTGTTTTGTTTATATACGCATCATACCGGCGCCGCAAGCATCTTTGCGAACTTCGGCGCGGAGAGAATCTCGTTGGTGATAAATTCGCCGTCTATGAATAAACTATAGGTGGGAAACGGGCTGGGCGCAGCTTGCGCCTGCGCAGTGGTCTCGAGCTTGCGCAGCGTCACGGCGCGCCCATGCTGCGCGGCAACGGTTTGCAGAAGCGGCGCGTATTTGTCGGTAAAAGGGCATTGATGGGTGTAATACAGCACGATGCCCGGTTCCGCAATCCGGCCGTGTTTTGCGCATTCCTTAAAGCGCGGCGGCGGCGCGTCCTCGGTCAGCGGCAAATACAATAGCTCGAAGTAGGGCGCAGCGCTGTCGGCGACGCGAAAGCCCGTGTGCCGCAAAAACTTCGGATCGCTGAGAAAGGCCATCTTCCTCGGCGCCGACACGATGCTCACGCCGCGCTTGCCCTGCCGCTTCGCATCCTCCACGCAGGCGGCCAGCAACCTTCCCGCAAAGCCTTGCCCCTGCAACTGGCCGGACACCCATAGGCAATGGATATGCAAGTACCCCGCCGCCTCGATGGGGCACCACGCCGCCTCGGCAGGTATGTATTCGATAAACGCCTTGCCGCGCGCGTCCATCTTGCGGAATATCAACCCCTCCGCAAAGCGCTCGGCCAGCCATGCCTTCTTGGAGCCGATGCAGTTTTCCCCCTTGCTATCGGAAATCGCGCAGCAGATATGTTCCTTCGCCAGATTACCGGCATCGACGCGAATCATCTCCATCGCCCTGCCCTCCCCCGTACAAAATCCTGTTGATAGTATACGCGCGATAATATGACAGCGGCTAGTCCCATTTCTTACAGGCACGCCGTTCATCATCCGAAAAGACCGTTTTTCAGACGAACACCGTATGTTGTTTCATGTTTTACCGTGTTACAATTCATGTATCTTTCTACATAACCGATCAACGAGAAAGGAGGCTTCCGTGTGAACAGCATGCCCCCCATCGCCCCGCTGCCGGATCCGTTGGAGCAAGAGCTTGCGTACCTCCGGCTAGAAAACGCCGAGCAGCGCGCGCAAATCAGCATCCTGCTGGACGGGCACCCCAACATTCTGCTGCTACTAGACAACGAAGGCCGCCTTGTGCTCTGTACGCAAACCTTTCTCGAACTATCCGATAAGCCGCAGATGGCCGCCCTCAAGGGGCGCACCTATCAGGAGCTGCTGGACGGCCTGCTGGATGGCGCGCCGCGCGAGCAGCTGGACGCCGCCATCGAAACCGCGCTGCGCGAACGCTGCGCCGTGACGCTGGGCGACTGGCTCAGCTGGAGCACCGCGACGGATCCTCGCTTTTACTCGATGGAGCTGATCCCCGTATCCGGCGGCGCGCTCGCCTCGTTCCACGACCTGACCGACTACGTGCAGGAAAAGCAGCGCGCCGAAGCCGCCAGCAACGTGAAGAGCGACTTCCTCGCCACCATCTCGCACGAGATCCGCACGCCGATGAACGCCATCCTCGGCATGGCAGAAATTCTCAGCCGCAGCAACTTGGATGAGCGCCAACAAAAGGCCATCACCGATATCAAGAGCTCTTCACGCGCGCTGTTGACCATTATCAACGATATTCTGGATTTCTCCAAGATCGAATCCGACCGGCTGGTGATCGCCGAGCGCCCCTTCCGCCCGCGGGAACTGTTCCATTCGCTGTACACCATGTTCGCGCCGCAGTGCGAAGGCAAGCAGCTATTGCTGCGCTTTGAAACCTTCGACGATCTGCCGCGCACCCTCTTCGGCGATGAAAACCGCATCCGCCAAGTGCTGACCAACCTGCTCTCCAACGCCGTCAAGTATACCGACGAAGGCAGCGTAACGCTCCGCGCCGGTTGGATGGAGAACAACACGCTGCGCATCGATGTGCGCGATACCGGCACCGGCATCCGCGAGGAGGATCAGGCAAGGCTGTTTCGCCCCTTCGAACAATTGGATGCGCGCAAAAGCAAGCATGTCTCCGGCACCGGGCTGGGACTGGCCATCAGCAACCGGCTTTGCCAGCTCATGGGCGGCAGGCTGTGGCTGCAAAGCAAGTACGGCGCCGGCTCCACTTTCTCGCTGGAACTGCCTTGCGCGCCGCTGGATGATGATACCGTCATTCCCCGGCCGGGTGAGTTGACCGCGCAGGACGAGTTCAGCGCCACCGGCGCGCGCGTACTGGTGGTCGACGATATCGACATCAACCTCTCGGTAGCCGAGGCGGTGCTGGGGCTGTTTGACATCCAACCGGCGCTGTCGCTGAGCGGCTCGCAGGCTGTGGAACTGGCCGAGCAAGAGCCTTACGACGTAATCTTTATGGATCAAATGATGCCGGGCATGGATGGCATCGAGGCCATGCAGCGCATCCGCGCCGCCGATGGCGACGCCGTGCATACGCCCATCATCGCGCTGACCGCCAACGCCGTGGAGGGCGCCGAGCGCATGTATCTGGATCACGGATTCGACGGCTTTCTCTCCAAACCGCTGGAGTTGGACGCGCTGAGCCGCTGTCTGCGCAAGTGGCTGCCCGAGGCGCTGGTAAGGCCGCGCAATCCGGCCTGAAAATTGCATTTTCTCCCCATCCTGTGGTATGATAAGGGAGGCAGAACACCAAGGCATGTGTCGGTATGCGCCGCGCAGCGCTTGGGGAAAGAGGCCTCCTTATGCAAAAAACCTGCGTCGTAATCGACGGCAATAGCCTGATGCACCGCGCGTTTCACGCGCTGCCCGATATGGAAACCACCGGCGGCGTTCACACCAACGCCGTCTATGGCTTTGCCCGCATGCTGCTCAAGATTCTGGCCGATGTGAAGCCCGATTATTGCGCCGTGGCTTTTGATCTGCACGGCCCCACCTTTCGCCATACCGATTTTCCGGCGTACAAGGCCGGGCGCAAGCCTACCGACGAGTTGCTGCGCCCACAATTCCCGCTGGCGCGCCGCATGCTGGACACGCTGGGCATCCGCATTTTGGAGTGCCCCAGCTACGAGGGCGACGATATCCTCGGCACCATGGCGGCGCGCGGCGAGGCCGAGGGCATCCGCATGCTGCTGGTCACCGGCGACCGCGATGCGCTGCAGCTGGTCACCGACCATACCCATGTGATCTACACCAAGCGCGGCGTCAGCGATACCACCGAGTTTGATCCGGAAACCGTGCTGGCGCAATACGGCGTCACCCCCGCCCAAGTCCCGGATTTAAAAGGTTTGATGGGCGATTCCTCCGACAATATCCCCGGCGTTCCTGGCGTGGGCGAAAAGACCGCCGTCAAGCTGCTCTCGGCCTACGGCACGCTGGAAGCGGCGCTGGATCGCGCCGACGCGGAGCAGACCGGCAAGCTGCGCGAGCGCCTGTTGGAGCACCGCGAGCTGGCCTTGCTCAGCAAAAAAATCGCCACCATATCCCGCGAAGCACCGCTGCAGTGCAGCTGGGAGGATTGCCGCGTAGGCACCCTCTCGGGCGCTGCGGCTTTTTTTGAGGAAATCGAGGCCACCTCGCTGCTCAAGGCGCTGCCGAAAAGCGGCGCCGTCTCGCCCGAGGCTAAGCCCGCCGCACAGGTCCGCTGGCAGCCGCTGCGCGAGCTGGAAGACGAAGCGGACGTGGCGGAGGCGGTGCGCGAGCTGGTGGCGGAAGCTACCGTCCCGGCCCGCATCGCGCTGTATAAAACCTTGGATTGCGTGACGCTGGCCACCGAGGCAGGCACGCGCTACCGCGTGCCGCTGGGCGGCGGCGATCTGCTCTCCCCCGGCCCGGATCCGGTGCAGGTGATGGCGGCGCTGGCTCCGCTGCTGCGCCCTCCCTTTTCGCCCTGCGTACACGACGGAAAGCGCCTGCTCACCGATCTGGCCGCCGCTGGGATCGACGTTTCCGGCGCGCGCCTGCGCGAGGATACGATGCTGGCCGCTTACCTGCTCAACCCGCTGGCCAAGTCCTACGCGCCGGAAGCGCTGCTGCCCGGCGGAACAAGCGTCGACGCCGCCGCGCTGCTGGAACTCTCGCTACGCCAGCGCGCCGAGCTGGCTGAGCAAGAAATGCTTAGCCTATATGAGGACATCGAAATGCCGCTGATGCACGTGCTGCTGGACATGGAGCGCGTCGGCTTTCAGGTCGACCGCGCCGAGCTGACACGCATGGGCGAGGCCTATTCCCTCGAGATCCGGCGGCTCACCGAGGAAATCTACGCCCACACCGGAGAGGCCGCCTTCAACCTCAACAGCCCCAAGCAGCTCGGCGAGATTCTGTTCGAAAAGCTGGGTTTGCCCGCCGGACGCAAAACCAAGAGCGGCTACTCCACCGATGCCGAAACGCTGGAAGGCCTCGTCGGCGTACATCCGGCCATCGCGCCGCTGCTGGACTATCGGCGGCTCTCCAAGCTGCAAGGCACGTATGTGGAGGGTCTGCTCAAGCTGATCGACAGCACCGGCCGTGTGCATACGTGGTTCGATCAAACCGCCACCGCCACCGGCCGCATCTCCTCCAACGAGCCAAACCTGCAAAACATCCCCGTGCGCACCGAGTTGGGGCGCGAGATTCGCCGGGTGTTCATTCCCCGCCCCGGCTGGCTGCTGATCGACGCCGACTATTCGCAGATCGAGCTGCGGCTGTTGGCGCACCTCTCCGGCGATCCGGGCATGACCGAGGCCTTCCTGCTCGGGCAGGACATTCACACGCGCACCGCCGCCGAGGTCTACGGCGTGCCGATGGATCAAGTCACCTCGGCGATGCGCTCGGCCTCCAAGGCCGTTAACTTCGGCATCGTCTATGGCATCAGCGACTTTGGGCTGGCGCGCAACCTAGGCATCTCGCGCGGGGAAGCCGCCAGCTTTATCGAGCGCGACTTCGCGCGCTACCCCGGCGTGCGCCGATATATGGACAGCGCCGTCGCGCAGGGCAAGGTGCAGGGCTACTCCAGCACGCTGCTGGGCCGCCGCCGCCCGTTGCCGGAGCTGGAATCAAGCAACTACAACACCCGCTCCTTCGGCGAGCGCGCCGCGATGAACACGCCGGTGCAAGGTACCGCCGCCGATGTCATCAAACTGGCGATGGTGCGCGTAGCGGAGCAGTTGGCCGAAGCCAAGCTCGCGGCGCGGCTGATCTTGCAAGTACACGATGAGCTGATCGTCGAATGCCCTGCCGAGGAGGCCGAGCAGGCCGCCGCGATTTTGCAGCGCTGCATGGAACAGGCGTTGCCGCTGTCGGTACCGCTGGTGGCCGATGTGCACACCGGGCATAGCTGGTACGAAACCAAGTGATTGCCAAGCATGAATCGCTGGCGTTTCATCGTTTGATGTTTAGGAGCTTTATTGCATGTACAAGGTCGGGCTGACCGGCGGTATCGCCAGCGGAAAATCCACGGTGGCCGCCGAGCTGCGCAAGCTGGGCGCGCCGGTGATCGATGCCGACGCGCTCTCGCGTGCGCTGACCGCGCCGGGCGGCGCGGCGCTGCCCCTGCTGCGCGCGCGTTTTGGCGACGCGGTGTTCGAAGGCGATATGCTAAACCGCCGCGCGCTAGGCATGTTGGTGTTCAACGACGCCGAGGCGCGCGCCGATCTCAACGCGCTGCTGCATCCGCTGGTATACGCGCGGCTCGAAGCGCAATGCCAAGCGCTGGCTGCGCAGGGCTGCCCTGCCGCCGTGCTGGAGATTCCGCTGTTGTTCGAAACCGGCTACGACGCCCGCGTCGATGAAATCTGGGTGACGGCGCTCCCGCCCGGGGAACAGCTGCGCCGCCTGATGGCGCGGGACGGCCTCGGCGAAGCCGAAGCACAGGCGCGCATCGACAGCCAGTGGCCGCTGCAAGATAAGCTCATGCGCGCGCAGGTGCGCATCGACACCGCCGCGTCCCAAGAGGAAGTAGCCGCCGCCGTGCGCGCCGCTTGGGCGCGAACGATACGAAAGGCAGGTGCCCTGCATGCAAAATCCCCCTGATCCGCGCAGAACCCCCGGGGCACCGGAGCGAAAGTTCCGCAGCCGCAAGCGCGCCGAGGAGGCGATGGCCGCGCCGCCGGAACCGGTCGAACGCCCCGCTCGACAGCCTGTGCCGCAGCCGCAGCCCTCGCGCCTCACGCCGCAGCAGGCGATGCCGCGCATGCCGATGCCTCCCGCCTCGCCCCCTGCGCCGACGCCTCGGCGCACCGAGCATCGCACCGAGGCCGAGCCGAGGGAGCGCGCCGAGCGCCGCAAGCGCGTCCTCACCGAGCCGGTCAAATGGGCGCTGGTGATCGTGCCGATGCTCATCGTGCTCATCGCCACCGGCCTGATCGGCCGCCAAATGTACCGAGACTACCTCCATCGCGAGGCCGAGCGCAAGCGCATTGCCGCCGAGCAGGATGAGCTGGACGCGCACCCGCTCAAGTACCGGGAGATCATCGATCAATACGCCGCTTTCTACGCGCTGGATCCCTCGCTGGTGGCGTCGATCGTGCTCATCGAATCCAGCTACAAACCCGATGCGGAATCCTACAAGAGCGCGCGCGGGCTCATGCAGCTCATGCCCGACACCGCTGAGTGGATCTCCGAAAAGTTTGGCGACATTGAAAATTACACCTTCGATATGATGTTCGATCCGGAGACAAACATCCGCTTCGGCTGCTGGTATCTGGGGTATCTGTCCAACCGCTTTGACGGGGATGCGCTCAAGATTATCTGCGCTTACCACGCCGGACAGGGCAACGTGGATGCGTGGCTTCGCAATCCGGCCTACAGCCCCGACGGCGTCACGCTGCAAACCATCGCCACCAACGACACCGCGCTTTACGCCGAGCGCGTGCTGCGCGCCCAGCAGGTCTACCAAAGACGCTACTACAGCACCGCTGCCAAGGAGGACGCCTATGCATCAACACAACGCTAACCGCGCGCGACGCTTCGTCGCACTGCTGCTCCTGCCGCTGCTGGCGCTCGCGCCGGCGATGGCGGCGGCCAGCAACGCCCCCCTGATCGATTCGCTGCTCATCGGCATCGTCGCCAGCAATGACTTGGCGCTCTTTCCGCTTTCGATGCGCGAGCGCGACCCGCTCAACCTGCTCAACCTGTGCTATGAAAGCTTGGTAACGCTCGACGATGATGAGCACCCGCAGCCCGGCCTAGCCTCCTCTTGGGACGCCCCCAGCGAGGGCAGCAAAAAGTGGATTTTCCACCTGCGCCCCGGCGTTACCTTTCACAACGGCAACCCGCTCACCGCCAAAGACGTATGCGCGACGCTGGATCGGATCGCCGCGCTGGGCGGCTATGACGAGGAAGGCAAGAGCGAGCTTCCCGCCGAGGAACGCGGCCTCTACGCCAATCTGCTCGAAGCTTACATCGGCTTTGGCACTTGGAAAGCGGTGGACGATCTCACCGTGCAAATCACCGCCGCGCGCGGTTATTATGGCCTGCTCAACGCGATGACCTTTCCCGTGCTGCCCGCCGACGAGGTTGAGCAGGCGATGCCCGCCGGAACCGGCCCCTACAAGATCGAGCAATACGAGCCCGGCAACCGGATCTGGCTCAGCGCATGGCCGGGCTGGTGGTCCGGCGCACAGCCCAACGTAAAAAACATTATGGCCAACATCTACCCCAATACAGACCGCGCGCTCGATGCCTTTGATTCCGGAGAGATCAGCGCCACGATGACCCGCTCGATGTCGGCCACGCGCTATAGCGGCAGCCTGCGCTCCTTCTCGCTGTCTTACCGCACGCGCCAGTTGGAGATGCTGCTCATGCACCACAATGAGAAAAAGGGGATCCTGAAGGATCCGCTGGTGCGCACCGCCATCACCGCCGCCATCGACCGCAATGAGTTGGTCAAGCAGATCTATCAAGGCATGGCCACCCCGGCCATAACGCCGATCGCCCCAGGCACGTGGCTTTTCGATGGCACCGCCACCGGGGAAGAATTCAATCCCGCCGTGGCGCGCGAGCTGCTGGACCGTGCCGGTTGGCAGCTCAACCCGGACGGCAAGCGCGTGCGCACCATCGAAGGCACGCCGACGATACTCAAGCTCAATATCCTGCTGTACGAAGAGCCCGGCGGCAGCGTGCGCAGCAATGCCGCCGGCGCCATTCAATCGATGCTATCGGTCGTCGGCATCGAAACCACCGTGGACAGCGTCACCTATGGCCGCGTCAAGGAGCGGCTGACCGCGGGCAATTTCGATTTGGCGCTGGTCGGCATGAATCTGGACGTCGTGCCCGATCCGGGCTTTATGTTCACCGCCATCACCACCAACTACTGCCGCTACCGCAACGAAACCATGATCGAGCTCATCAAGAAGCTGCGTGCCCAATCAAGCGAATCCGGCTACCGCGACACGATGAGCGAGGTACAGCACCTATTTGTCAGCGACGCGCCGTTCATGTGCCTCTACTTCCGCAACGGCGCGCTAATAACGCGCGATACCTTTACCCGCGTGAGTACCCTGCGAGAAAACGAGCTGCTAAGGGGCATCGAGTCTTGGTAGCCTCCTGAAGATGGTCTATCGCAGACTTTGTGAACACGCGAAGCAAGGCAACATGTCATAAAAAAGAGAGATGGCATGACGCCATCTCCCGGGGCTGCTTTTTGACTTAACAAAGGATGAACCATGAAAGGTGACATTCCTTCTCGTCTGCTGCCTGAGGTTGCTTTGAGAGGGGCATGTGCCGCCAAAGCGACAAAGCTTGTGACAAGCGCCCGTTCAAAAAGATTTCCCCAAGTCGCGGCATCTTCCTGCCGCGCGCCCCACAGCTAGTATGGCCATGCGCAAATCTATTATGCGGGGAGAGCGCGCCCATGCCGATAAAATCTCCTTCCTTTTATGACCAAGTGTATGCGCTGGCCGCCACCATCCCGCCCGGCCGGGTGATGACCTATGGCCAAATCGCGCTGGCGCTGGGTCGGCCGCGCGCCGCCAAGGTCGTGGGTTCGGCGATGCGGCTCGCGCCGGAGCGTCTTGCGCTGCCCTGTCATCGCGTCGTCAATGCGCAGGGCGGCCTCGCGCCTGGCGATGCGTTCGGCGCGCCGGGATTCCAGCACGAGCTGTTGCGCGGCGAAGGCATACCCTTTCTGCCCAACGGGCGCGTCGATCTAGCGCGCTGCCTGCATAAGCCGTAAAAAAAGCGCCAAGGCAACCGCCTTGGCGTTTCAGCTTTACAGCCGCTCGTAATACCGGAGGAAGTTTTCCCCGGCGATGCCGCGCACCGCAGCTTCGTCGTATCCTCGCGCCCGCAACGCGTCCAGCAGCTTGGGGAACATGCCGGGATGCTGCAAATCCACTGGCGCCCGCTCGATGCCGTCGAAGTCCGAACCGAAGCCGACGTTGGCCGCGCCGCCCAACTGGGCGATGTGGTCGATGTGGCGCGCAATGTCGGCGATCGACGCGTCGCCCTCCTCCACCAGAAAGGTACTGAAGAAGTTGATGCCAATCCAGCCGCCGCGCTCGATGAGCGCGCGAATTTGCGCGTCGGTGAGATTGCGGAAGTGCGGGCGCAGCGCGGCGCAGCAGGAGTGCGAAGCCATCGGCGGCTTTTCGTACCGTTCGATTAAATCGAAGAAACCCCGCTCGTTTAAATGCGATACGTCGGCGGCCATGCCCAGCCGCGCCATTTCCGCCAGCACCTGCCAGCCGAAGGGCTTGATGCCGCCCTCCGCCCCTTTTATGGCCGGGTGGCCGATGGCGTTTTCAAAGTTCCACGTCAGCGCTACCATGCGCACACCGTAATCGCGAAACTCCTGCACGCGGGCAATGTCCTCGCCGAACACCTCGCCGCCCTCGATGGACAGCATCGCCGTTACCTCGCCGCCGGTGGCCTCCGAAGGATCCTCCACCGCGCGCCAGCCCTGTTCCTGCAGTTCCCGCCAAACCGCCAGCTCGGCTTGCGCGTTGCCGTAGGGGTCTCCGGCCGGGCCTTCCGGGCCTGCCCATAGGGCGCAAACCTGCAGCGCGACACCGCCGGCGCGAAGATGATCCGCCGTCACGCAGGGCGTCCATTTGGGCTCCAGCGCGCGCATGTAGAGCGTATCGCAATGGGTATCAACAAGCAGCATGTTTTTTTCTCCTCATCCTTTAGCGTAAACAGAGTCAGCGCGCAAACACGCTGCGAACCTCAACCTGCGGCAGGCGCAAGCGCAGGCGCTCGGCAAACTCGCCGCCCTCGCGCCCGGCTCCCGCGCCGACAACGATGCAGTCGGCTTGCTGCTTGTGCGCAAAGTCGACCAGCGTATCCAGCACATCCTCAGCGCGCAGCACCGTCATATCGGCTCCTACCTCGTCGGCGGCGCGGAACAGGTATTCCAGCGCCTCGCCCTCCTTGTGGCTGCCCATAAAGTTGCTGCCCTGCCCCGCGACGTGTACCACGCTCACCTTGCCATCCAACTGCCGCGCAATGTGCGCGCCCTCTTGAATCAACCGGTCGCAGGTTTTCTGCCCGGTTACGCAAACCAATATCCGAAGCTGGCTATCCAATCGGCGTTCTGCCATATCGCATCCCCCAGCAGATCATTTTATCATTGCTCCCGTTCGGCTTCCGCTCGCTTTTCCCACGCGGTCAGAAAGTTGCCGTTGGCGGTCACGCGCACAAAATCTCCGGGCATCAGCGGCGGCCTTTCCTTGCAACGATCCACGTAAAACAACCGCTCTCCCTCGGGCGCCATCTTGGCGTCTGTGTTCAGAATCAGCGCGGAAAAGTATACGCCGTCCTTGTACGTATCCTCCTGCGAGAAGGAGACCACCACGCCCTCGGCGGTGCGGGTCAGTCCGCGCGATAACGCGATCAGGTGCCGTCGGTATGCGCGCACCGGCGATATCTTCATGCTCCACAGGAAGATCAGCAGGCTGCCCCATAGCACGGTTATCAGCACCGTCGCCCATTGTACGCGCGCGATGAGCGAGAGAATCAACGCCGCAAGGAGGATCAGCGAGGGTACGCCCAGCCACCATGCCGCGCCGCGCATTTGCTCCGCATTCTTTTGCAAATCCCGTTCGGAATAGAGATCCATGCGCATCCCTCCCCTTCCATTATAGCCCGAAGCGTGAAATTAAGAAAGGTATACCGAAAAAGTTCACGATTTGTTCGCAAGCACCGCCGAGGGCGCGAAGCGCGGCTGGCCGTTCTCCAACCGAAGCGTGCCGGTGCTGCCCCGCACAGCGCCCTCGCGCAGCAGCGCCCGCACGATGGGCTCGGTAAGCGCCGGGCCGCCCTCGCGCTGCACGGCGTTTTTCCACAGCGTAAACTTGCATCCCTGCTTCCAGCGCGAGCAACCGAAGGCCTTGCTGTTCTCGGTGACGCGCCCTTCGCCGCACAGCGGGCAAGGGATATCCAGCGACTGGGCGGCGGGTTTGTCGGCGGCGCGCGCCGCGCCCTTGCGTCCGCTAGGCTTGCCGCCGCGCCGCTCCTCCTGCGCGAAGGCCACCGGCGGCGCTTCGGCGGCGGCATACCGCACCAGACGCTCGCACAGGCGGCGGATGCCCTGCAAGAAGCGCTCCGAATCGGCGGCGCCCTGCGCGATATCGGTCAAGCCCTTTTCCCATCGCCCGGTGGTCTCCGGCGAGGCGATGTCGGCGGGCGCGACGGCGATCAGCGACACACCCTTGTCGGTCGCCCAAAGCTGCTTGCCGCGCCGCTGCGCATAGCCCACGTGGATCAGCCGCTCCAGAATGGCGGCGCGGGTCGCGGGCGTGCCCAACCCATGCGCGCGCAGGCGCTCGCGCAACTCGGCATCCTCCACCTCGCGCCCAGCGTGCTCCATTGCGTAGAGCAGCGAAGCGTCGGTGTGCGGCGTGGGCGGCTTGGTGGTCTCCTGCTTCACGCGCGCGGACTGCACCTGCCGCGCGTCCCCCTCGGCCAACGCGGGCAGCGATTGCTCCTCGTCCTCGGCGCCGCGCTTGCCGGATTTTTCCTCGCCCAGCGCGCGCGCCACTTCCTTCCAGCCCGCCTCGCGCTCCACGCGTCCGGTGCTCACGAAGCGGTCGGTCTCCCCGGCCCCGCCGGATACCGCCGTCACCACCCGCACCGTGTCGTAGGCATAGGGCTGCAGAAAGGCTTCCACCGTGCGCTGCGCGATCAGCGCGTACAGCTTGCGCTCGTCGGGCGGCAGCTTGTCCAGCTCGGCGCGCTTGGGCGTAGGCAGGATGGCGTGGTGATCGCTGACCTTGGCGTCGTCGAAAACCCTTCGGCTCATCGGCAGCTTGCCCTCCAGCAGCGGCTTTGTCCAGCGCGCATAAGGCTCCCCCACCGCCGCCAGCGCCTGCCGCAGTTTGCCCAGCATATCCTTGGGCAGGTAGCGACTATCGGTTCGCGGATAGGTAATCAGCTTATGCTTCTCATACAGGCTCTGCGCCGTAGTCAGCGTGCGCTGCGCTGTGAAGGAGAGCAGGCGGTTGGCTTCGCGCTGTAGGGTAGTCAGGTCGAAAAGCTGCGGCGGCAAATCCCGCTTTTCCTCGCGCGCGGCGCTTTCCACCCGCGCCGGGCGACCCTTGACGCGCCGCACGATGGCTTGCGCCGCTTCCTCTGCATCGATGCGCTTAGGGTTCTCCGCCCTCTCCGGATCGAACCACAACCCGGTATAGTCGTCAAAATTGGCCTGCACCAGCCAGAACGGCTGCGCGGTGAAGGCCTCGATTTCAGCGCGGCGGCGCACCAGCATTTGCAGCGTCGGCGTCTGCACGCGCCCCACCGACAGCAGCGCGTTGTAGCGCAGCGTGAAGGCCCGGCTGGCGTTCATGCCCACCAGCCAATCGGCTTGGGCGCGGCAGCGCGCGCTGGCATGCAGCGGCGCGTAAGCCTCGGCGGGCTTCAGCTGCGCAAAGCCCTCGCGAATGGCTTCGTCGGTCATGCTGGAAATCCACAGGCGGCGCACCGGCTTTTTGCAGCCCACCATCTCGTAGATATAGCCAAAGATCAGCTCGCCTTCACGCCCGGCGTCGGTAGCGCAGATAATGTCCTTGGTCTCGGCGTCGCGCATCAGCGCGCGAATGATGGAAAACTGCGCCTTGGTCTTGGGGATCACCTTGAGCTTCATGTCCGTGGGAAGGATGGGCAAATCTTCCGCGCGCCATTTTTTGTAGCGCTCGTCCAGCTCCTCCGGCTCCATCAGCGTCACCAGATGCCCCACTGCCCAAGTGACGGCGCATTCTTCGCCGCTGGGCAGCTTGCCGCCGCCCAGCGCGCCTTCCATGCGCTGCTTGCAGCCCAGCACGCGCGCGATATCGCGCCCGACCGATGGTTTTTCCGCAACGATCAGCGTGCGCGGCATGGGCTCCACCTCCTCTGTGCTCACATAAAGACGCGGCCACACAGCCGTGTGCCCGCGAAAGGTTTTCCCCGTTACGCCCCCGGCTGCTGCGCCAGCGATGCAAAGCTGGTATACTCGCCCAGCCAAGCCAGCTTGACGGTGCCAAGCGGGCCGTTGCGCTGCTTGGCGACGATAACCTCGGCGATGTTCTTGTCCTCGGTGGTGGGGTCGTAATACTCCTCGCGGTGCAGGAACATCGCCACATCGGCATCCTGCTCGATGGAGCCGGAATCGCGCAGGTCGGAGAGCATCGGCCGCTTATCGCCGCGCTGCGTGGCGGCGCGCGAAAGCTGCGCGCAGGCCACCAGCGGCACGCGCAGCTCCTGCGCGATGCCCTTGAGCTGGCGAGAAATTTCGCTGACCTCGTTCTGGCGATTCTCGTTGCGGCCGTCGGAGCTCATCAGCTGCAGATAGTCGATCATGATTAGATCCAGACCCTTTTCCATCATGAGCCGACGGCAGCGCGAGCGCAGCTGCGTGGGCGTAATGCCGCTGGTATCGTCCAGATAGATCGGCGCCGCCGCCACTGGCGACATCGCTTTGGCCAGCCGATCCCACTCATCGGCGTGCAGCGTGCCGTGGCGCACCGATTGCATGTTGACTCGCGCCTCGGAGCAGAGCATGCGCATCATCAGCTGCTCGCGCGGCATTTCCAGCGAGAACACCGCCACCGTCTTGCCCGAGCGGATGCCCGCGTTTTGCACCAAGTTCATAGCAAAGCTGGTCTTGCCCATAGAGGGGCGTGCGCCGACCAGCACAAGCTCGCCGGGGTGCAGGCCGGTGAGCAGATCGTCCAGATCATGAAAGCCGCAGGGAACGCCGTCGATGGCGCCCTTGAGCTTGGTCAGCGTGAGCATGCGTTCGAAGGCGTCGCCCACCAGCTCGCCGACGTGAATCAGCGAATTGCCGTCGCCCCGGCGCATGGTGATGTCGAAGATCGCCTTCTCCGCGTCGTTGAGGATGTGCGGCAATTCCTTGCTCTGGGTGAAGCAATCCTGCGTGATCTCGCCGGAGGCGGCCAACAGCCTGCGCAGCGTAGCCTTCTCCTCCACGATATCGATGTACGCGCGCACATTGGCGGTGGTGGGCACGTACTGCGAAATCTCGATCAGGTAGCTGACGCCGCCGATGCCGTCCAGCGTGCCCCGGCGCGCCAGCTCGGTATCCACCGTCACCAGATCGATGGGCTGATGCAGGTTTTGCAGCGCGATCATCGCGTCGTATATTTCCTTGTGCGCGGGATGGTAGAAATCCTCGGCGCGCAAAAACTCAACAGCCTTTCGCGCCGCCTCGGCATCCTGCATCATAGCGCCCAGCACCGACCGCTCGGCCTCAAGGCTATTGGGCGGTACGCGCTGCGCGCCCGCTACGCCGGTCTCCATCGCTCCACCCCTCTTTGCCGCAAGCCGTGGCTCACTTCGTACCCACGACCTTGAGCACCATCTTGACCGTCACCCCGGGATACAGCCAAACGTTAACCTCGCTGTCGCCCACGGTGCGCACCGGATCGCCCAGATCGACGCGGCGTTTCTCCAGCTTCACGCCATGCTGCTCGGCCAGCGCGTCGGTCACCTCCTGCGCGGTGATGGAGCCGTACAACCGTCCTCCCTCGCCCGCGCGGCCGGTTACCTGGATGGTCTGTCCCTTAAGCTTAGCCGCCAGCGCCTCGGCCTCCTGCTTGCGCACCTGCTCGCGATGCTCCTCGGCGGATTTTGCCTTCTGCACGGCGTTGAGCGAGGCGGCGTTGGCTTCCAGCGCCAGCTTCTTGGGGAACAAGAAGTTGCGCGCAAACCCGTCGGAAACCTCTAGGATCTGATCCTTTTTCCCGGTTCCCTTGATGTCCTGCAATAAAATAACTTTCATCTTCGGTCCTCCCCATCGTGGTTTTTTGGAGCGGTTCGCGCAATCCGCAAAGATTGTTTACCCGCAACGCGCCATCCCGCATCGCCCGGCGAGAGGCATAGCGCGCATCGTATCCGCATAGAATCATGTATTCTCCCGTGGCTTGTACAAGTAATTGTACGCGAAGCATCGAATGCTGTCAACTCGCGCGGAAGCCCGATTTGACTTGACCGGTCAATGAAGGTATACTAAAAACAATCGTACAAATGCCGACTGCAAAGGAGCGTGTGCCATGTCGCGCAAAATACTTGCAATCTTAGTGACCTGCGCGTTGCTGTCCGGCGCTTGCACCGCGCTGGCCGCCGATACGCAAACGGTTTCTATCGGCGGGCAAGCGGTGCCCAAGAGCGCAACGGAGCTAGACTTAACCGGCCTGGGCCTTACCGACATCTCCCCGCTGGCGGAACTGACTGAGCTGGAGTCGCTGATGCTGGCCGAGAACGCCGTCAGCGATTTGTCCCCCCTGTCCGGCTTAACCAAGCTCACGCTGCTGGATCTGAGCAACAACCAAGTTTCCGACTTAACCCCGCTGGCCGGGCTGTCCCAGTTGGTCATGCTTACCGCGCAGGGCAACCGCATCGTCGATCCCGCCCCGCTGGGCAAGCTCACGCAGCTGGCTGGGCTGGACCTGAGCGAGAACTTGGTAGCCGATCTTTCCTCGCTGTCCGGGCTGGAAAACCTGTTCTCCCTCATCGCGCAGAACAACCAGATCGCCGATCTGTCGCCGATCGCGGGCATGACCAAACTGCGCACCTTAAATCTCGATGGAAACCAGATCGCGGAGCTTGCGCCGCTCAAGCGCTTGCAGGCGCTGGATACACTCTTCCTCTGCAACAACCAAATCACCGATATATCCCCGCTGGCCAGCCTCCCCGCGCTGGGCATCCTGCACCTAAACGGCAACCAGCTCACCGACGTAACCCCGCTAGGCTCCCTGTCGAAGCTTTCGCTGCTGGTAATCTGGGACAATGAGGGACTGCCCGTCGGCGCGCTGGACGCGCTGCAAACCGCATTGCTGGGTTGCGAGATTGTCCGCTAATCTCCCCCACCCCTCACATTGCAAAAGCCGCAACGAGCACGCTCGCCGCGGCTTTTTTGCGCAATGCGTCCTCAGCACTCGCGGACAAATTGTTGATAATCCGCCCAAGCGGTGCGCAGCAGGCGCGGGATCTCCAGCGAATAGGGGCAGCGCGTGCGGCACAACCCGCATTCGGTGCAATCCTCAATGCGCGCCATTTCCCGTTGCCACGCCTCGGTTATGAAGCTTTGATAGCGCGCTCTGCGCAGCAGCAGCGGCATGCGCGCGCAGGTATTGATCTGGATGTCGGCGCTGCAAGGCATGCAGTAACCGCAGCCACGGCAGAAATCACCGGCCAGCTCGGCGCGATCCTTCTCGATCCGCGCCCGCATAGCGGCGTCGAGCACCGGCGGATTTTGCTCCAGCGCCAGCACCTCGTCCAGCTCGCTATCGCGCTGAAAACCCCAGATCGGCACCACATGCTTCAGCTCGCGCAGGTAGGCCATCGACGGCGCGGCGCTGGTCAGCAGCCCGCCACACATCGCCTTCATCGCGATCACACCGATGTTCCGCTCGCCGCACTCGCGCGCGAAGGCGATCTCCGCTTCGTCGGAAAGCGCGCTGAGCGGATACTGAATGGTATCATACAGGCCGCTCTCCATAGCGAGGCGCGCGTTTTGCAGCAGATGGCAAGTGACGCCGATAAAACGGATCTTGCCTTGCTCACGCGCCTCCAGCATGGCGCGGTACATCGGCGAATCAGCCAGCGGCACCCGCTCGGGATTGTGGAACTGATAGATATCCACGGCATCCGTCCCGAGCTGGCGGAGGCTTTCCGCCAAATCTTGCCGCAGCGCCTCGGGCGTGTTGCTCATGCTCTTGGTGGCGATGACGACATGCTCGCGCACATCGCCCAGCGCCATCGCGATCTTCTCCTCGCTATCGCTATACACCCGCGCGGTATCAAAGAAATTGATGCCGCACGCGTATGCGCGGCGCAGCAAGGCCGCCGCGTCGGGCTTGGTTAGGCGCTGAATGGGCAGCGCCCCGAACGCGCTGCGCGTCACCACAAGCCCAGTTCGCCCCAACACCGTTGTTTCCATCGTGCTCACTCCTCCGGCTGCCAAGCCTCCAGCCACTCTTCAAACAGCGCGGGATCGCGATCCTCGGCGCGGTACGCGCGCTCCGCATCTTCCTTGGCGCTCTCGGTATCCGGCGACGCGTAGCCGTGCGCGTCGACAAAAATAAAGTACGCCAACAGATAATTCTTCAGTGCGGCAGGGCGATCCGTCAGGCGCTCGCTCATGCGCGCGATGGCGCTATAGGTATTGCCAACCTCCTTCGAGGCTTCGCCGTACACCGCCTGCTCGACGCCCAAAGCCGCTTGGTACTGGGTGCGCGCTTGGTTCCAGTTGCCCATCTGCTCCAGCAGCGCGCCTAGGGCGCCCAGCGCCTCGGCCTGCTGCGGGCTGGGATTGCCGAAGGCCATCTCCGCGCAGGTGCAGGCCGCCACCGCATGCTGCTGCGCCTCGCGCAGCTGCTGCCGCTGGATGTACAGCGCGCCGATCTCCTGATGCAGTTCCCACGCGCTGTCGGCCTGATCCTCCTCCAGCGTATCCAGCGCACACCGGAAGGCGCGCACCGCGTCCTCCTCGCGCCCCTCGTCCTGCAATTTCCATCCCAGTTCGCGCCAAGTTTGCGCATCGCGCTCGGTGTCCCAGCTCAGCTCCTCCGGCGCTTCCTCGCCATCTCCGGCTTCCGCGTCGTCCGCTTCGCCCGCATCGGCCTCGCCCTGCGCCACCGGCGCTTCACGTTCCGCCTCGCGCTCGGCTTTCGGCTCATCCGGCAGCTCGTCCGGCAAATCGATCAATGATTGCGTCCCCTTGCGCCGCCTCTTCAACGCTATAAGCCACAAGACAGCCAGCAGGGCAGCCAACAGGATCAGCAAGAGCGCCGCGATCCAATTACTTCCTTCGGGCACCGTCGTTCACCCCTTCTGCTTTTGGAAAATGATGCGACTAGGGCGTGTTTCAAAAGGGGAGGAAGTGCAAGTTCCAAGGATTTTTCGCCAGATCAAGAGTCGGAACGCGGCGTACTGGCGGTACGCCATGTGGAGAACGACGCCGATATGGCGGAAAAGCCGCCGGAAATTGCGCTTCCGGAGTTTTGAAACACGCCTTAGTATACCATAAAGCCAGCACACAAAAAAGCCTCCTCCCCAAACGGGAAGGAGGCGCGAGCGACTCGCTTAGTAGTTGGTGCCGTAGAGCTTATTCTGCGTCTTCTTGCCCGCGATGCCGTCGACCACCAGGCCGTTGGCACGCTGGAAGGACTTGACGGCCGCGTAGGTCTGATCGTAATACTGGCCGTCGATCGAGCCCTTGTAGTAGCCTAGGTTCTTCAGCGCGGTTTGCAGGCGGTTGACCGCGGAGCCGCGGCTGCCGTAGTGCAAATACACGTAGCCGGAGCTACTGTTGCTGTTAGGGATCGCGCTGGAGCTGTACATGGCCGACTGCGAGGCAGAATCAGCGATGCCGTTCACGACCAAGTTATTGCGGTTCTGGAAGTTGCGCACCGCAGACTGGGTTTGGCTGCCGAAGATGCCGTCGACACTGCCGTAGTAGTAGCCGAGGTTTGCCAGACGAACCTGCATGTTGCGCACCGCCGTGCCACGGCTACCGTAGCTAAGGGTGGTGTAGCCGCTCGGCGGATTGGTCGGGCTGGGGTTGATGATGCCCACCGCGTTGCCGCTGTAGAGCAGCTTCTGCATGGTGTCATCGGCGATGCCGTCGGCTGGCAGGTTGTTCATGATTTCAAAGTTGCGCACGGCGGTCTGCGTGCCCACGCCGAAGATGCCGTCCACCTTGATGGTGTAATAGCCGAGCCACTTGAGGTGCTCCTGCAGCGCGGTGACGTATACACCGGTCATGCCGCGCGCAAGGGTGGGGTAGGTGCCACCGGCGGGGGTGGGGGTGACGGGGCCGGGGGTCGGGGTGGACGCGCCATCGGTTACGGTGTACTTAGCAGAGGTGCTCGCACCGCTGCCCGGCGCGGGCGAGGTCATATAAACCACCGTAGCACCAGTATAGGTACCTGCGGCCAGCGTAATATTGATTTTGAACGTACCATTCGAACTCACAACTTCGGTGCCGCTGGCGGTACCAACTGTTGCCTTTACAGTCGTACCAGCTTTGGCCTTGCCTTCAACGGAAATGGTCTTGATGCCCGGCGTTACACTGGTGATTGTAATGTCATCCGTCGTAGCCGGGGATACCGTCACATTGATGGGTACCGTCACGCTTGTCGGAGTACCATACGTGTCCTTGCTGGTAGTATAACCAACAAGCACCGAAGAATAAGTGCCTGCGGAGAGCATGATGATCTCATCAAATCGACCGTCGGAACCGATGTCAACGGAAATGGCATCGCCACCCGACACATCGATTTTGATCCTGCCGTTCGGACACCCCTTGCCGACGACTCGCAGGCCATTGCGACCTTCCAAAGACACGGCAATGTTCGACAGACCAACCGGTCCGGTCAGCGTCACATTGGAGCCCCAGTTTTTCGCAGCACCATTTGTCGGCACCGCATACGCAACGCCTACCGGATAGGTACCGCCAGCAGTGGTCGTCCACGTAATTGAGTAATCACCGCTAGCAGTGGTCGTTTTACTTCCGTTTACGATACCGTTGATCAGCAGTTGGACTTCCGAGTTAGCTTTGCCCTTGCCGGTAGCAGTAATCGTATTAATGCCGTTGGTCGTCACATCCAAGGTTAGGGCGACTCCCTCCGATGCAGGTCCCGAGAGCGTCACATTGGAACCCCAGTTCGCACCGTTGCCGTTGCCTGATGTCGTATACGCAACGCCAACCGAATAAGTGCCGCCGGTCGTCGCCTTCCACGTGAAGGAATAGTTGCCAGCGCTATCGGTGTTTTTCGTTTGAACTTCGCCATTGTTGATCAGCAGCTTTACGCCCGTGTTGGGCTTGCCCACGCCAATAGCGGTGATGGTCTCTATATTGTCGCTGGTCACAGCGATATTCAGATCAACCGTCGTAGCGACAGGGCCGGTCAGCGTTACGGATCCACCGCTCGCACCGCTACCGATGCTGCCATTCGTGTATTCGACAGCTACCGTGAAAGTGCCGCCGCTAGAAACCGGACCGAATGTTATGGAGTATGCTCCGGTACCAGCATCTGCAATTCTTTTGCCGTTTTCGATACCGTTGATCAACAACTGAACTTCCTCGCCGGGTACACCCACACCAGTTGCCGTAATGGTATCAGCAGTTTGGGCTACCGCGATGCTGAGTTCAGGGAGTGCCATCGCCGACGGCACCGCAAACAACGATGCGCACAGACAGGTTATCATTAGTAGTGCAAAGAATTTCCGCTTGAACATTCGAGATACCCTCCTTGTATTGTTTCACAAACGGTCGGCGTCATCTTCCGCATGCTACTCGCTCTTCACCGATCCAACGCGTGTGCAGCGCGCCGTCCGCCCACGCCATCGCGGAGCAGCCCGTTGTTTTTCGCGCTTTACCTATGTGACGAACCAGTTTACCAATTTCATTCCTATTCTGCGAAATTTTTGAAATTAAATCGAAAAATCCCCCAGCTATCGAACAAACCGGCATCAAATCGCTGGTTATTATACCACAGAGACCAATATTTGTATAGGTTTTATATTTATGCTTACAGAATACGTTTTCCGAACCATCCGCTTCCAAACTACGGATGCACGGTAGCGGTCACCCGCCTGCCGTCGCTGACCACCTTCACCTCGCCGTCGCCGGTAACATAGGTTTGCGCGCCCACGCGCTCCAGCGCGTACTCGACGCCCTCATCGGGCAGGCGATCGTCGGTGTGCCGCTCGCAGGGGATGACCGCAATCTCCGGATGCACCGCCTCAAAGAACGCCGCGCTCACATCCTCAATGCCGCCATGGTGCGGCACCTTGAGCACCTGCGCGCGTAAATTCTTCGCGGCGTCGGGCGCGGCCAGCATCTCCAGCAGCGACGGCTTTTCCGCGTCGCCCGCGAGCAGAACGCTGGTTTCGCCGAAGTCAACGCGCACCACCAGCGAGCAATCGTTCTCCTGCTCATAGCCCTGCCCCAGCGGCCCAACCACCGTCACCAGCGCCTTGCCCAGCGCAAAGTGATCCCCGGCAAACAGGCGCTTGCTCTCCTTGCCCTGCTCCTGCATGGCTTCGGCAAACTGCGAAACCTGCTTTCCCTGCTCCTGAATCTCGCCGATGTAGACCGACTCTATCGGCAGCGCGCGCACGATGCGGTCTGCGCCGCCGATGTGATCCTTGTCCTCATGCGTGATGAGCAGAACGTCCAGCTTCTCCACACCCTCCTCCCGCAAGCGATCCAGCACGTGCGCGCCCGCCTTGTCGGTGGCGGCGTCGATCAGCATTGCGTGCTCGCCTTGGCGGATCAGCATGCTATCGGCCTTGCCCACGTTAAAGAAGAACACCTCCAGCGTATCATCGGTTTCCGCCGGGGCAAGCTGGGCGGTTCGCGATTGATCGGCGGCGGCGCAGCCCGTCAAAAACACCGTGCAGAATAGCAGCAGCGCGATGCGGCGCTTCCCTTTTTTCATCTTCTTTCCCTCCGGTTCCTTGCTATTGCATACTATGTTCCAGCTCCCGCAGGATAATCCTTCTATTTTCTTTTATAGAACGAACGAGACAGGGAAAACCTTTAGCCTCCCTTTTTCTTAAATATGAATATATTATTAAGAAAATATTTCTTTTTATAGGTTTCTTCGCCGGTGATTTTCTTGTATACTGATGTACAAACTTGGATGGAGGAACAGGATCATGAAGAAACCTTCGGCAGCCCGCATCGCCATGGGCGCGCTTTGCCTGTGCGCGTGGATGGCGCTGCCGGTATATGCCGCCCAGCCGTCAAAGACGCCCGCCCCTACCGCGTCCCCGCGGCCGCTGGTGCGCGGCGCGCGCGGCAAAGAGGTGAAGGCGATGCAGCGACGGCTGAGCGAGCTGGGCTTCAACGTATCCAGCTCCAACGCCATCTTTGCGGAAAAGACCGTGCTGGAGCTCCTCAAGTTCCAGCGCATCAACGGCCTCGCGGAAACCGGCGAGCTGGATGCGGAAACCATCGCCGTGCTCTATGGCGACGCCGCGCTTTCCGCCACCCCCACGCCGCCGCCGCTTTCCGCCGAGGAACCCATGCCGCGCACCGCCAGCGCGCTGGTAAAGTTCGCCACCAGCCGCGTCGGCGCGGGCTATGTGTACGGCAGCGTCGGCGATCTCTGCTCGCCTTGGTTCCGCAAGCAGGGCGCCGAGCTTTACCCCAAGTACAAGGATGCGCTGCTCCATATCGCCGATCAGTGGGATGGCCGAGAGGTATACGATTGCGTCGGCCTGCTCAAGGCCTTTTTGAGCCATTCCGAGGGCGATTTCCCGCGCGAATGGAATACCAACGTAACCGGCGCGACCAAGAAATGGCTGACCGAGATGGGCACCATCAACACCATGCCGCGCGAGCCGGGCATCCTGCTCTTCCAGCTCGACCCGGAGGACAATTCTTACATGCACATGGGCGTGTACACCGGCGGCGGGCGGTGCGTACACGCGCGCGGGCATGCCTATGGCGTGGTAGAGGATCCGATGCCGCAGCTTTGGACGCACTGGGGGCGCGCCAGTTGGCTGACTTACGATCTGCCCGCCGAAAAAGCCGTGCCGTGGAAGCCCTACCTTGCGGCGGGCAGCGTGGCGCTGGTAGACAGCTCCTACGGCGGCGATCTGCCGATCCGCGCCCAACCGCGCAGCGACGGCGCCTTCACCGGCGCGCGCCTAACCAACCTCACGCAGATCACCATCGATTCGGTGCCGAACGATCCTGCGGCTTGGTATTGGCGCGTGGTTACCGGCACCGACCGCAAGGGCAACACCGTCACCGGCTACGTGTACGCCAAGGATCTCACCGTGGCCGAGGCGCTGCCGGAGCGCACCCCGCTGCCGCCGCCCGCGCCCAGCCCAACGCCCAAGCCGAAAAAGAAATAGAAAAAACGATGCTGCGTCGGTAAGAAGACCGATGCAGCATCGTTTTTTCAGACCATCAACAAAGTCATGCAGATGGGCTGCGAAGGTCTAGGGCGATCGCAAAGCCCTGGTCGCATCCGCAGATGCGAAATGCCTTGAAGCAAGGTCTGTAAGGTATTCCACCCTTTGCGAAGGGCGGCCAAAGGGCTTATCGCTCGCCCTTTGGAATCCTTCTCCACGCATCAAACTGCTTTGTTGATACGCTGAAAAAACGATGCTGCGTCGGAAGAAAACCGATGCAGCATCGTTGTTTGTGGTGATCGTTAGTCGATCTGGATATTGGTCGACGGCATCAGCTTTTGCAGCTCTGCCTGCGTATAGGACGCAGTGGTCGGCACGGTGAGGTGCGACAGCGCGGTCAGCCCTGCCAACGGCGAGATGTCCTTGATATTGTTGCCGCGCAGATCCAGACAATATGTCATGCCCTCGAGCGCCGCCAGCGGCGTGACGTCGGTGATCTGGCAATTGACCAGCCGCAGATCGCTGAGCCCGGTCTGTGTCGATACGGCGCTCGCATCGCCGATGGGACACCGATTGAGCCGCAGGGCGTCCAACGAGTATCCGGCGAGCAACTTCAAATCCTCCCCGGTGATGGGCGAAGCGGCAACATCCAACTGCTTCAAGCTCGGCCACGCCTGAATCAGCTTGCCAAACATCCCCCGATCCACCCCGGTCAAAAGCACGTACCGTATGTTCTTGTGCTGAAGCAACGGAGCAAAGTCCTCCACCTTTTGATCCAGATGGAAGCTCTCCAGGCTGCGGGTGTTACCGAGCGCCGAAATGTCACGAATTTGGGTACCCCAAGAGGCATTGAAAGACCGCAGATTCGGCAAAGAAAGGATCATCGATACATCGGAAACCGGTACGCCATTGATCCACACGTCGCGGAGCAAGTTCTTCCCGCCCAGCGGCGACAGATCGCGAAGGCCGTTGCATCCGTGCAGTCCAACATCCTCCAGCTTCTCCAAGCCGCGCAGCGCCTCGATGCTGCCGATGGGCTGGTTGGTCACGTTGAGCCTGCGCAGGTTGGTGCAATATTGCAACGCCGACAGATCCCAGATGACCCCGTTCGCCGCCGGATCGTTGATGGCGTCGTAATCAAATTCCGTGACCGTCGCCATGTCGGCGAAGGCAATCGCCCCGCTTGGCTTGCCCAGTATTTGTCGGATGCGCGCCTCTACCTCGGGATCGTTGAACGAAACGGTCTCCGCCGGATCGACGGCAGAGGCGGCGCCCTCCGGCCGCTTCGTATACTCCACCATCTTGGGTGAGATATAAGCGATTTTGCCATCGGCCATCTCGAAAGCGTACCAGCCGGTATCGGCCACCCCGATGACGAAGCGGACTTCGTACTTGGCCAGCCTGCCTAGGCTCTTGTAGTTCTTGCTGCCCCCCTCGCGGACGTGGGTGTTTGGATTGAGCACCACAAAGCGCCCGATAGCGTTCTCCGGCCACTGGATCAACTCGCGCGCCGCGATGCCGCTTTGCGCGCCTTCCGCGGCGCTCTCCCCGAGCGCATACCCACCGACCAGCAGTGCAAAACTGACCGATATGGAGATCAACCACACGAAACATCTTTTATGCATTCTTCCACTCCCCCTATTATGCGCTGGAATCCATTGTAAACATCGTATCACAAAAGCGAGTCCTGTCACTACGACAGAACTCGCTTCAAATATCAGAATCCTCTTATTTTATACGACCGCTCTTCTCATCCGATCACGGCCTTGATGCGCCGCACGCCCGCCGAGGAGGATTCCTCTTTCTGGATCTTAAAAGAGACCAGCTCGCCGGTATGCTCCGCGTGGGGCCCGCCGCAAATCTCCATCGAATAGCCGCCCATATCGTACACGCGCACCCGCTCGCCGTACTTGCTCTCAAACAGACCGATGGCGCCCTTGGCCTTGGCCTCCTCCACCGTCATCTCGGTCATCACGATGGGCGCGTCGGCCTTTATCGCCTCGTTGACCAGCGCTTCAACCTGCACGATTTCCTCCGGCGTCATCTTGCGGCCAAAGGAGAAATCGAACCGCAGGCGCTCGGCGGTGATGTTGGAGCCCTTCTGCGCCACCTCCTCGCCCAGCACCTTGCGCAGCGCGGTGTGCATGAGGTGCGTGGCGGTGTGCAGGCGCGCGGTTTGCGCGCTGTTATCGGCCAAACCGCCCTTGAAGCGCTGCTCCGCCCCGGCCTGCGAGGTAAGCTGATGCTGCTTGAAGCGCTCGTGGAAGCCTTCGACGTCGACCGCCAGGCCGTGCTCCTGCGCCAATTCGATGGTCATCTCGATGGGGAAGCCGTAGGTGTCGTACAGCTTGAAGGCGCTGGAGCCTCGGATGACCCGCGCCTGCGGATCGATGTGCGCCAGCATCTTCTCAAACTCGCGCTCGCCCTGCTGCAGCGTGCGCGCAAACCGCGCCTCCTCCTGCGCCAGCTGCTCGAGCACGAAGGCCTCGTTTTTCTTGAGCTCGGGATACACCGCTTCAAACTTCTTGATGACCACGCGCGCGATCTCGGAAGTGAACCCAGCCTCCATGCCCAGCTGCATGCCGAAACGAACCGCGCGGCGGATCAGGCGGCGCAGCACGTAGCCCTGATCCACGTTGGAGGGTGAAACGCCGCGCGAATCGCCGAGGATGATGGTGGCGGTGCGCAGGTGATCGCCGATGATGCGGAAGGCGCGGGTGGTGGCCTCGTCGCTGCCGTACACCTTGCCGGAAAGCTCGGCGATGCGCGCGAGAATATCGGCGAAGATGTCGGTCTCATATACCGAGCGTTTTCCATTGAGCACGCAGATGGTGCGCTCGAGCCCCATGCCGGTATCGACATTCTTCTGCGCCAGCGGCTCCAGCGCGCCTTCGGCGTTCTTATTGTATTGCATGAACACGTCGTTCCAGATCTCCAGATAGCGTCCGCAGGAGCAGGCCGGGGAACAATCCGGGCCGCAGGCGGGCGTATCGGTGATGATGAACATTTCGGTATCGGGGCCGCAGGGGCCGGTTTGCCCGGCGGGGCCCCACCAGTTGTGCTTGCGCGGCAGATAGAAGATGCGTTCCGGCGCGACGCCCACCTTGCGCCAGATCGCCGCCGCCTCTTCGTCGCGCGGCACGCCCTCCTCGCCCTCGAACACCGTGAAGGCAAGGCGCTCCGGATCCAGCCCCAGCCAATCCGGGCTGGTCAAAAACTCCCACGACCAAGCGATGGCGTCTTCCTTAAAGTAATCGCCCAGCGACCAGTTGCCCAGCATCTCAAAGAAGGTCAGGTGCGAAGCATCGCCGACCTCGTCGATATCGCCGGTGCGGATGCACTTCTGCACATCAGTCAGGCGGTTGCCCGCCGGGTGCTTCTGGCCTAAGAGGTAGGGAACCAGCGGATGCATGCCCGCGGTGGTAAACAGCACCGTGGGATCGTTTTCCGGAATGACCGAGGCGCTGGGGATGATGGCATGCCCCTTCTGCTGAAAAAACTTTAAAAACAGCGCGCGCAGCTCGTTGGAAGTGGTGGATCGCATGATGTTTCCTCGCTTTACCTATTGATTTGTGCAGGGTTTGTTTTCACATTGATGAAGCCGATTATACGCGCAGGCGGCCTGCGCTGTCAATCCCGTCAGCGCCGTGCGCGCATTGCGCCGATGGCGCAGTAGCCGAGCAGCACGCCCTCGGCCAGCGGCACGCGGCCGTGCGTCGCGTTGAGCCAAGACAGCCACGGAATGCGCACCCCGGCAAACGCCGACGAATACTGATAGATCATCACGATCAGCAGCATCGCGCAGGCAAACCAGCGCTGGGTAACGAAGCGCTCCCGCGCGTTGCCGTACAGCAGCGGCAATAGCCCCAGCACGCAGCCCAGCGCCACGCCCAGCAGCGCGTCGATGATGAAGCCGCCGCCGGGCAGCGCGCCAAAGAACCTCCAAGTCATGCCAAAGAGCAGAATGATGCCGAGCATGATGAGCAGCGGCGCGAACAGCGCCTTGCATTGCTTGAAAAACATCGAGGCTTCCCCGCTTTCCCCAAAATGGCTTTTGTGCTTAATTAAGAGATTGTACCACAGAAAACCGGGACATGACAAGCGCGGGCGCGCACCCAACTCGGTGCGCGCCCGCGTAAAGAACGCGTCGGTTTAGAGTCTGCTCTGGGCAGCCGCGTAGGCCTTTTCCACCATCTTCTTGTGGTCCGGATCCACCTCGTTGCCGACGTGGGTTCTGCTGTCGAGCAGGTGTACGCAGAACTGGCCGCTAAAGTTGTTGTTGGGTACGGTATCTGTGCCGTGGGGTACCGCGTAGATCGAGCCCGCGTAGGTCTTTCCATCCACCGTCAGCCAAACCGCCCGGCGCACATAGGTGATGTTGCCGTTGTAGATGGCGGTGAGCACGGCGGTATCGCTGGCGGTAGCCGGCTCGACATCCAAGTGGTAACCCGCCGATTGCAGGACGATCGTGAAGGAACGCTTGGTATCCACATCGGTCAGCGTCGCGCCGCCGCCCTTCGGCCAATTGATGGCCTTGCTGCTCAGCTGCGCCTTAAAGGTGTTCCACGGAATATTGTACACACCGTTAATTACCGGGTTGGCGGTGCTGCTGCCGGACGAGCTGGTGCCGTACAGCTTGTTCTGCGTATTGGTGCCGGCGATGCCGTCCACGTACAGGCTGGCGGCCTTCTGGAACCTGCGCACCGCCTCGGTGGTCAGCGAGCCGAAGGTGCCGGTGATGCTGCCGCTATAGTATCCCAGTTCCTTGAGCTTCTGCTGCAGCGCCTTGACATCGTCGCCGCTGCTGCCCTGCTTGAGGGTACGGTAGGTGGTGGGCGGCGTGATGGTGCCGCTACCATCGTCGTTATAATCGTTGATCTCGGCTTGGGTCATGACGTGCACAAAGTCGCTGCGCACATATCCCTTTGTCGAGCCGCTCGTGAGGTAGTACCATAGTTCGCCGGCGCTGTTGGTCGTGGTGCTTTCAATCACCATCACCGTACCCTTGCCCAGCTTGCCCAGGGAGGCGTTGCCGGTACCCGCGCCGCTGCGGAGGTTGACGTCCGAGGCGGTGATGCTGGCCATGCCCGAAGTCGGTTTGGGGGTGCTGCCGTCGGCGTTGGTCGGCGCCGGAGAGGCGGTGGGCAACGTGGGGTTCTGCCCTTGGCGGTAGGCGGCGGCCTCGGTGGCGCTCATCACGTAGAGCATGTCGGAACGGATGTAGCCCCTGACGCTGTCGACCTTGATGTAGTACCACACGTCGTTGCCGTTGCGCGAATGGCTGACGATGTCAAAAACGGTGCCCACGGGCAGAAGGGATCTGGAGCTGCCGCTGGTGCTGGGCGAGGTGCGCAGGTTGACCTTATCGCGCGAGGTAACGCCCAAATCGCTGGCGTCGCTGATCGTGCCGGAACTGCCGGAGGAGCCGGAAGATCCGCTTGATCCGCCGCCGAAAATCGCGGCCTGCGTGGAAGGCCCTGCGACGCCATCGACATACAGACCCTTCTTGCGCTGGAAGGCCTTCACTGCGTCCTCGGTCTTCTGGCCGAAGGAGCCGGTGATTTCGCCACTGTACAGCTTCAGGTCCTTGAGAACCTGCTGCATTTCTTTTACGTCGTTGCCCTTGCTGCCCAGTTTCAGGTACTTGCTCGATCCGCTGTAGCCGCTAGAACTGCCGGAGCTGCCGGAGCCGGTTTTGCTGCTGGAACCGGAGATGCCCGGCAGCGCGCCGTTGGAGTAGGAGTAGCTCCGCATTTCGCTGTCGGTAAATTTGTGGAAATAGACGCTGCCGCCGCTCTTGTAGGCGACCCAGCCCTCTTGGCGATTGTCGTACTGATCCACGTATTCAATGTTGAAGTAGGTGACGCCGTTAGACTTCTTTTCCCCCACAACCCATACGATATCCTTGGCCATCAGGTAATCCTTGATGGCGGAGGAAGTGCCGTAGGATTTGCGCACGCGTAAATTGTTGGTATTGCTGCGCGCGTACACAGGTTCATAGGCCGCGAGCGCCTGAATGGGCTGGAGCACCAGCGTCAGGAGCATCGAAATCATGAGCAGCCTTGCGATGCTCCGAACAATGCGCTTGTTCATAGAATCCCTCCTACTTCAGTCTAACAACGCGCGGGCGGCCGCGCCGGAAATCATTGCAGGAAATATGGATCGCCGTAATAAAATAGAGGCGAAATAAATCGGTACTCGTCCATTGTATTAAGAAATTGTTACTTTGTCAATGGATGCCACCACATATAATATGAAATTTGCTCTGTTTCTTCATTATTGCTCCCATTGGCGAGCGCTATGCGTCCTCCTCGGCGCCTTCCGCCGCCTTGGGCACATGCCCCTCAAAGGCCGTGCTCCCCGGGGCGGATTGCACGGCGATCTCCCCGCCGTGCTGCCGCAGCACCTCGCGAACGATAGATAGCCCCATGCCATGCCCTTCCTCTTTTGTGGTAAAACCAGCGGCAAATATGTGCGCGAGCAACGCCTCCGGGATCGCATCGCCGTTGTTCTCCACCCGAAACCGGTAGGTTTTTACATCTTTGTATAAAACGATTCGCAAGCACGGATCCTTGCACTGCTGCAAAATTTCTATCGCGTTATCGATCAGGTTGCCCAGCACGCGGCACATTTCCCATCCCGGCATGGGCAAAAATTCCCATCTCGAGGTGATGGAGAGCCGCACCTCGATGCCGCGCCTCTCACAATCCGCCACCTTGGCCTGCAGCAGCGCATTGACCGCCGGGCTGGCGGTGCGCATCGTCCGGCCAACGCGCTGCAAGTCGCCGTGCACACGCTCGATATAGTCCAGCGCCTCGGCGGACTCCTGCATTTCGATCAGGCTGTACACCACCTGCAAATGGTTCATAAAATCATGACGTTGCGCGCGCAGAGTTTGGTTCAAATTTTCTAAATGCTCATAGGTTTTTTCCAAGGCCTCGGCTTGCCGCTGAAGCTGAACGGCGCTTCGCGCCTCATGAATATCCATCACCGCGCCCCAACATACCAGCGCCCCCAGCACGGCCATCAGCAGGATAAACTCGCCCCGATTTTGCGTGGAAACATTGCGCGTCATCAGGTACAGCAGGAGAAGCAGCACCGCGATAATTTGCACCGCGTTGAGCACGATGGAATAGGTAACGGCTTTGCGCACATTGATCCGTTCGCGCATGTCCTTCCCTCCCATCTATCCCACTCGGCGGCGATCCTGTTCATCATATCACACGCGCGCCTCGCGGCACAAGCGACGGCCATTCCTCGCCCAGGGAAAAAGCATTTACATTTTCATTCATAGGCAATGAATGAAGTTGCGCCCCGAAGGTTTCAAAAGGGCGACCGGAAAGCCCTTTTGTCGCCCGTGAGGGCGAAATCTCTGCTCAAATCGAGGAGTATTTCGCTCCCTTCGGGGAGCGACCAGGGCTTTGCGGTCGCCCTGGACCTTCGCTGCGCCGCTCGCAAAAGTAAATGATTTCGCCCTGCATTCCTCTCATTTCAGTTTTTTTGACAAGCGGTTTGCTTTCCGCTAAAATGGGGAAAGCTTCAATACTGCGAATACTGACCTGACGAATACTGACGGATAGAACGTGGAGGTGCGCTCCGTGGGCAAATTGCGTTATTTTTTTCGGCGACTGCGCAGGATGGATCTTGGCGCGATGTTTCGCACTGCCAGAATGTTGCATAAAAAAACCGGAAAGTCGACGCTCTGGCTGCTCGCGGACATGGTGCGCTGCGCCGTCCGCTACAACGCGGGGTATATCGACTACAAGATTGCCGAATTTTACCGTCTCACCCCGGCGCAGCGGGCGACCCAGATCACGCGCGGCATTTCCAACAACATCGTGGCGCGCATGAACGACAAGGCCTACTGGCACTTTTTCGATAACAAGGCCGAGTTCAATACGCTGTTCGCCGAGCAGGTAAAGCGCAATTGGATCGACCTGACCCACGCCGACGCCGAAGCCTTCGCCACCTTCCTGCGCGGCAAAGGGCCGATCATCTGCAAGCCGCTGGACGGTTCCAGCGGGCAGGGTATCCAGAAGGTTCACCCCGAGGCCTTCGGCGATGCCGCCGCGCTGCGCGAAAAGCTGCTGCGCGAGGGCGTGGGCATCGTGGAGGAGTGCGTGGTGCAGCACCCGGCGCTGTCGGCACTATGCCCCTCCTCGGTCAACACGCTGCGCGTCGCCACGCTGCTGGGGGACAAAAAAGAAGGCGTCGTGTACGCCTACCTGCGCATCGGCAACGGCAAGGTGGTCGACAATGTGGACTGCGGCGGCATGGCCTCCCCGGTGGATTTGGAAACCGGCAAGCTGCGCTCTGTGGGCGCCGACAAGCAGGGCAACGCCTATGAGTTCCACCCCATGACCGGCGTGCGCATTCCCGACACGGCGATCCCCTATTGGACGGAAGTGCTGGCGATGTGCATTAAGGCCGCCAAGGTGGTGCCGCAGGTGCGCTTTGTGGCTTGGGACGTGGCCGTCACGCCGGACGGGCCGGTGTTCATCGAGGGCAACAGCTTCCCCAGCCACGCCATTCCGCAGTTCGCCGCCCACTTTCCGGACGGCATCGGCATTCTGCCCGCGTTTGAGCAGTTTATCGATCTGTAATACTTGCTTTCGCAACCCATTCTCTGTACAATAAACTAGGCGGAATAGCGCCTCTTTTTTACATTCATATCGTTGCAGAATCGCATTCAAAAACGCATTCAAAAACGCATCCAGTAGGAGGAGTATTATGCAAATCATCGTCGCAAAAAATCCACAGGCCGTCGGTGAAATGGCCGCCACCCTGATCGCGGCGCAGCTCACGCGCAAGCCCGCCAGCGTGCTCGGGCTGGCCACCGGCAGCACGCCGCTGCCCACCTATGCCGCGCTGGCGCGCATGTACGACGCAGGTACCCTGCAAACCGGCCGCATGACCTCCTTCAACCTCGACGAATATGTCGGCCTGCCGCAGAACCACGAGCAGAGCTATTACACCTTCATGTGGGAGAACCTGTTTTCCAAAATCGGCGTGCGCCCCGAGCAAGCGCACCTGCCCAGCGGCAGCGCCAAGGATCTGCCCGCCGAGTGCGCCCGGTACGATGCCGCCATCGCGGCCGCCGGCGGCATCGATCTGCAACTGTTGGGCATCGGCCTCAACGGCCATATCGGCTTCAACGAGCCGGACGCGACGTTCTCCAAGGGCACGCAGGTGGTGAACCTGACGCCGAGCACCATCGCCGCCAACCGCCGCTTCTTCGCCTCCGAAGCCGAGGTGCCGCGCAAGGCGATCACCGCGGGCGTACGAACCATCTTTGAAGCGCGCAGCATCCTGCTGCTGGCCTGTGGCGCGGAGAAGGCCGACATCATCCGCGCGATGGCCGAGGGTGATATTACCCCGAACGTCCCCGCCAGTGTGCTACAGCTGCATCGCCGCGCCGTGGTGCTGGTCGACGAACCGGCAGCCGCCAAGCTGTCCAAATGATGCCTCCCGCGCCGGAAGCGGAGCAAATCGAAGCCTGCTCTCTCTGCCCCCGCGCCTGCGGCGTGCCGCGCACCGAGGCGGGCGGCGTGGGGTTCTGCCGCATGGGCGCGCTGCCGGTATTGGGGCGCGCCGCGCTGCATCACTGGGAGGAGCCCTGCATCAGCGGCACGCGCGGCAGCGGCACGGTATTCTTCAGTGGCTGCGGCCTGCGCTGCACCTACTGCCAAAACGCCGGGCTCAGCCACCGAGGCGAGGGTATGGCGGTCACCATCCCCCGGCTGGCCGACATCTTCCGCGAGTTGGAGGCGCAGGGCGCGCACAATATCAACCTCGTCACCGGCACCCACTTCGTTCCGCAGATTCTCGCGGCGCTGCGCCTGTACCGCCCCGGCATCCCGGTGGTGTACAACTGCGGCGGCTACGAAAGCCTATCCACCCTGCGCCTGCTGGAGGGCTGGGTGGACATCTATTTGCCCGATATGAAGTACGCCGGCCCGGAGCTGGCCGCGCGCTACTCGGCCGCGCCCGACTATGTGGCGCACAACCGCGCCGCCGTGCTGGAGATGTGCCGCCAAACCGGCGCGCCGGTGTACGATGCCGAGGGCATCCTGCAGTGCGGTACGCTGGTGCGGCATCTGGTGCTGCCCGGCATGGCCGCGCAAAGCATGCGCGTGCTCAATTGGATCGCCGAGCACCTGCCGCCCGGCACGCCGGTTTCCCTGATGGCGCAATATACGCCCTATGGCGCGGCGCTGGAGGATCCGCTGCTGCGCCGCCCCATCACCCGGCGGGAGTACGATTTGGTCACCGCGCACCTGCGCGCCATCGGCCTCGCCGAGGGTTACCTGCAACAGCGCGCGGCGCGGAGCGAAGCCTTTATCCCGTCCTTCGACGGAACCGGCGTAACAGCCGAAACATCCCCCGTATTTTGAAAGGAAGAAGCAGCATGGCAAAGTTCGCGGTATCCCACGGGACGCTGGCGCCCCACGATTACGACGAATGGATTTTGACCGGCGCGGAGCACGAGGTTCGCATCCTGCCCCAAGCCGGGTTCAACCTATATTATTGGACCTTTCAGGGCAAGGAGCTGCTCATGAAGCCGGTGGACATCACGCAGTTCGGCTCCAAGTACGGCATCCCCCTGCTGTTCCCCACGCCCAACCGTGTGCGCGACTGCGCCTATGTTTGGCGCGGCAAGACCTACCGCCAGCGCAAGCGCGGCGCCGACGTGCAGCGCCACGGCCTCGTGATGGACGAAACTTGGACGGTGCGCTGCTGGGCGGAGGAGGACGCCGCCTTTGCCGAGGGCAGCATCGCCATCACGCCCGACAGCCCGCTATACGAAGCCTATCCCTTCCCCTGCTTGCTGACCGTTACCTACGCGCTGCGCAAGGACGGTCTGCGGCTGGACGTGCGCGTGGAAAACACCAGCGACGACGATCTGCCGTTCGGCTTCGCCATCCACCCCTACTTCAGCAAGCGCGGCGACGCGAGCAACGTGTTCATCACCGCGCCGCTGACCCGCGTCTACGAGAACGACGCCGACCTGTTGCCCAGCGGCAACATCCTGCCGGTCTCCGGCACCGCGCTGGACATCTCCGACGCGCTGCATAGCGTAGAGAGCCTGAACCTCGATCACGTCTACACCGGCATGACCGAGGATCTCTGCGCACGCATCGTCTACCCCAAGTCGGCGCAGATCACGCTGCGCGGCGACGATGCCTTCCGCCGCCTCATCGTGTTCACGCCCAAGGATCGCCCCGGCTTCTGCATCGAGCATCAAACCTGCTCCACCGACGCGCTCAACCTGCACGCGCGCGGCCTGCTCACTGAGTCGGGCGTGCTGGTGTTGCCCGCCGGGCAGGTTTGGAGCGGTTGGATTACCCTGACGACGGAGGCGCTGGCATGATCCTTATTATGAAGCCCAAGTCCACGCCGGATCAAATCACCGCCGTGGTCGAGGAACTGCTGCGCGAGGGCATGCAGGTGCAGCGCAACGACGGCGTCGACTGCACCGTGCTCGGCGTGCTCGGCGATATCGCCCGGCTGGATCCAACCGCCTATGCCCTGCGCGCGGGGGTGGATCGCGTGATGCGCGTATCCGAGCCCTTCAAGAAAGCCAGCCGCAAGTTTCACCCCGACGACAGCCGCATCGACTGCGGCGGCGTGGAGGTGGGCGGCAACAAGCTGTGTCTGGTCGCCGGTCCCTGCTCTGTGGAGGGGCCGGAACAGATCACCGGCATCGCCCGCGCGGTGCAAGGGAGCGGCGCGCGCATGCTGCGCGGCGGCGCGTACAAGCCGCGCACCTCGCCCTACGCCTTTCAGGGGCTGGAGACCACCGGTCTGGATCTGCTGGCCGAGGCGCGCGCCGAAACTGGCATGCCCATCGTTACCGAGATCATGTCGCCGCGCCTGGTCGAGCTGTTCGACGCGCGGGTGGATGTGATTCAAGTCGGCGCGCGCAACATGCAGAACTTCGATCTGCTCAAGGAGTTGGGGCGCACCAAGCGGCCGGTGCTGCTCAAGCGCGGCCTTTCGGCCACCATCGAGGAGTGGCTGATGAGCGCCGAGTATATCTTGGCCAGCGGAAACCCCAACGTCATCCTGTGCGAGCGCGGCATCCGCACCTTCGAGGTGTTTACCCGCAACACGCTGGATCTCTCGGCCATCCCCGCCGTCAAGCGGCTCAGCCACCTGCCGGTGGTGGTCGATCCCTCGCATGCCACCGGGCAGGCGTGGATGGTGGAAACCATGTCGCTGGCCGCCATCGCCGCCGGGGCGGACGGGCTGGTCATCGAGGTACACAACGATCCCGCCCACGCGCTGTGCGACGGCGCGCAGTCCATTACGCCAGACATGTTTGACGCGCTCGTGGGCAAGGTGCGCGCGCTCGCGCCGATTGTAAACAGAACGCTATAATTCCGCCCGTCAAATATTTCGGAATCATAAGGAGAGCATTATGCGAATCGGCATCATCGGCCTGGGCTTGATCGGCGGCAGCCTAGCGCTGGCGCTGCGCGCCGCCCCTCGCGCCGGTGAAACGCTGTGGGCTGTGGATCTCGACCCCGCCACGCGTGCCGACGCGCTGGACGCGAACGCCGTCGACGCCGCCTACGCCTCGCTGGACGAAGCACCGCTGGAGCAGGCCGACCTGCTGTTTCTCTGCCTGCATCCCGAGGCCTGCGCAGCGCTGCTGGCGCGCATCGCGCCCCGGCTCAAGCCCGGCGCGGTGGTCACCGACGTGTGCGGCGTCAAGCAATCCGTCATGCAGGCCGCGCGGGAAGCGCTGCCGGAGCAGGTTTCCTTCATCGGCGGCCACCCCATGGCAGGCAAGGAAAAGGGCGGCTTCGCCCACGCCACGCCCACGCTGTTCCACCGCGCGCACTACCTGCTCACCCCTGCGCCCGGCGCGCCGGAACAGGCTGTGGCGCTGCTGCGCGACGTCGCGCTGCGCATCGGCTGCGCCGACGTGGTGCGCACCACGCCCGAGGCGCACGATCTGCACATCGCCTACACCAGCCAGATGATGCACGTGCTGGCGCTGGCCATCTGCGAGCAATCGCCGTTTGACACCAGCCGAGGCTATGAGGGCGGCAGCTTTCGCGGCGCGACGCGCGTGGCGGCGCTGGATGCCTCGCTGTGGACCGAGCTGTTCTGGGACAACCGGGCGCTGCTGGCCGACTTGGTAGGCGAGCTGGCGGAAAAGCTGAAGGAATATGAGGCGCTGCTGCGCGGCGAGGACCGGGAGGCGCTGAGCGCCCGGCTGCGCGCCACAGCGGCGAAAAAGGAGGCGTGGGATCGTGCGGAGCGTGGCCGTTCAGGCCGATAGGCAGACCTACGAAATTTGCATCGCGCCCGGCCTGCTCGCGGACGCGGCGGCGTTGACCGCCGCCCTCGCGCCGTGGCGAGGGCGGCGCGCCGTCATCGTCGCCGATGCGCACACCGCGCCGCTGTTCGGCGAGCGCGTTGCCAAGCTGCTTACCAGCGCCGTCATCGAAAGCACGCTGGCCATCGTGCCCGCAGGCGAGGCCAGCAAGTGCCACGAGCAGTTGCTGCGCCTATACGACGCCTTTCTGGATGCCCGCCTCACCCGTTCAGATTTGGTGGTAGCGCTGGGCGGCGGGGTGGTGGGCGACTTGGCGGGTTATGCCGCCGCCAGCTACCAGCGCGGCGCGAACCTCCTCCAAATTCCCACCACGCTGCTGGCGCAGGTGGATTCCTCTGTGGGCGGCAAGGTGGCCGTCAATCTGCCCCGGGGCAAGAACCTCGTCGGCGCGTTCCACCAGCCCGCGCTGGTGCTCATCGATCCGCGTACGCTGGATACGCTGGATGCGCGCGAACTGGGCGCCGGGCTGGGCGAGGTCATCAAGTACGGCTGCATCGCCGACGCGGCGCTGTTTGCGCAACTGGAGGCGGCGGACGGGCGCTCCGGCATCGCCGGAGAAATGGAAGCCATCATCGCGCGCTGCTGCCAGCTCAAGGCCGATTACGTGCGTCGCGACCCCTTCGACTACGGCGACCGCATGCAGCTTAATTTCGGCCATACGCTGGGGCATGCGCTGGAAAATACGCTGGGCTACGGGACGCTGCTGCACGGCGAGGCGGTCTGTATCGGCATGGTGGCGGCGGCGCGTTGGGGCGAGCGGCTGGGCGTCACGCCGCCCGGCACGGCGGAGCGCATCCGCGCACTGTTGGCGCGCTACGGGCTGCCCACATCCGCGCCGCAGGCCGCCGCAGCCGAGCTGGCGCGCGCCATGGCGCTGGATAAAAAGGCTGAGGGCGACGCGGTGCGCGTCGTGCTGCTCGAGCAGATTGGCCGCGCCACGGTACGCCCGGTACCCCGGCAGGAGCTGGCGGCGCTGCTGGCCGACGAGGTAAGCGCATGAGGATCATACAGCCCTCGCCGCTCTCCGGCGCGCTGCGCATTCTGCCCAGCAAGAGCGCATCGCACCGCGCGCTGCTCTGTGCCGCGCTGGCCGCCGGTGAAAGCCGCATCGCCCCGCTGCAACCCTCGCAGGACATCGAGGCCACGCTGGCCTGCGTCACCGGCATGGGCTTGGCGGTCGCCGATGGGCTGCGCCCGCTGCCCGGTGCGCCTGGCTTTTACGAATGCGCGCTGCGCGGCGGTCTTCCCCCTGCGCCGGATGCGGAGCGCATCGCGCCCTGCGGCGAATCGGGCTCCACGCTGCGTTTTTTGATGCCGCTGGCGCTGGACGGCGGCAAGCCGGTGCGCTTCGAGGGCAAGGGGCGGCTGCTCCAGCGCCCGCTGGCGATCTATCGCGAGCTATTCGCCGCGCAGGGCGCGCGGTGGATCGACGAAACCGACGCCATCACCGTGCAAGGCAGCCTGCGCGGCGGCGACTTTACGCTGCCCGGCGATGTATCCAGCCAGTTTGTCAGCGGCCTGCTGTTCGCGCTGCCGCGCCTTGCGCAGGATTCTACGATCCGCCTCACCGGCGCGGTGGAATCGCGCGCCTACATCGATCTGACGCTGGCGGCGCTGGCGCGGTGCGGCGTTCGCGCGGAATGGCTCGATGAACGCACGCTGCGGGTGCCGGGCGGCCAGCGCGCGCAAGCGGGCAGCTTCACCGTGGAGGGCGATTGGTCGCACGCCGCGTTTTACCTAGTCGCCGGTGCGCTGGGCGGCGAGGCGCGCCTGACCGGACTAGATGGTGGCAGCATTCAGGGCGACCGCGCGGTGGTGGACATCCTGCGCGGCATGGGCGGCGATATCCGCCGCGAGGGTGACGATTGGATCGCCCGCCCCTCCACCTTGCATGGCGCGCGCATCGACGCTTCGCAGGTGCCGGATCTGGTGCCCGCGCTGGCGGTGGCAGCCTGCGCGGCTGTTGGCGAGACCCGCATCGAAGGCGCGGCGCGCCTGCGCATCAAGGAGAGCGACCGGTTGGCCGCCCTGCGCGCCGAGCTGGCCGCGCTGGGCGCCGACATTGTGGAGCGCCCCGATGGCCTCATCATAAGAGGCGGCAAGCGTCTGCGCGGCGGACGCGCCGACAGCCATAACGACCATCGCATCGCCATGGCGCTTGCCATCACCGCGCCGCTATGCGATGCACCCATCGAATTGACCGGCGGCGGCGCGGTAGCCAAATCCGCCCCCGCTTTCTGGCAAGAATTTGAACAACTGGGAGGCAAGTACCTATGCGCGGACAATGGGGAGAAAAGCTGCAACTGAGCATCTTCGGGGAATCACACGGCGAGGCGGTGGGTATCGTCATCGACGGCTTGCCCGCCGGTATCGAGCTGGACATGGCGGCCATCGAGTTCGACCTTTCGCGACGCGCGCCGGGCCGCGACGCTACCTCCACCCCGCGCCGCGAGCCCGACGCCGTGCGCGTGCTCTCCGGCCTGTACCGGGGGGCAACCACTGGCGCGCCGCTGTGCGGCATCATCCAGAACCAGAACGTGCGCCCGCAGGATTATGACGCCATCCTGAGCATCATGCGTCCCGGGCATGCCGATTACACCGGCTGGGTGAAATACCACGGCTTCAACGACCCGCGCGGCGGCGGTCACTTCTCCGGCCGCCTCACCGCGCCGCTGGTGTTTGCCGGAGCGGTCGCGCGGCAAATCCTCGCCAAGAAGGGCATCACCGTCGGCGCGCACATCCAGAGCATCCATACCGTGCGCGACGCGTTGCTCGACGATGCCGCCGTCACCGCCGAGCAATTGGAGGCGCTGCGCCGCCTACCCTTTCCGTTGCTCGATCCGGAGATGGAGCAGCCGATGCGCGCCGCCATCGAGGACGCGCGCGGCCAAGGCGATTCGGTGGGCGGCGTGGTGGCCTGTGCGGCGGTGGGCGTACCCGCAGGTTGGGGCGAACCCTTCTTCGGTTCGGTGGAGAGCGTGCTCTCCAGCTTGCTGTTCTCGATCCCCGCGGTCAAGGGCATATCCTTCGGCGGCGGCTTTGGGCTGACCACCAAGCTGGGCAGCGAGGCCAACGATCCCTTCATTCTCAGCGGCGACCGCGTGCTCACCTCCGCCAACCAGCACGGCGGCGTGCTCGGCGGCATCACCAGCGGCATGCCGGTGACGGTGCGCGTCGGCTTCAAGCCCACGCCCTCCATCGCGCGCGTGCAGGAGACCGTGGACGTGCAGCGGCGCGAGCAGGTGCCGCTGTCAGTGGGCGGGCGGCACGATCCCTGCATCGTGCTGCGCGCGGTGCCGGTGGTCGAAAGCACGATGCTGATCGGCCTGCTCGAGTTGTGCTTGGAGGTAGAAGGGCGATGAGCGATCGTCTTTCCGACCTGCGCCAAGGCATCGACGCGGTGGACGCCGAGCTCACTAGGCTATTTGAACAACGCATGGCGCTGGCGCGTAAGGTCGGTGCATACAAGCAGGAGAACGGCCTGCCCATCACCGACCCGGCGCGCGAGCGCGCGGTGCTGGCCTCCCGTGCGGCACAGATCGCCGATCCCGCGCTTGCCGATGCCGCAAAGGATTTTTTTGAACTATTGATGCGCCTTTCCCGCGAGGAGCAGGCGCGCTTGCTGGCGGAAACTGAGCCCGCCGATGCCGCCGTCGCCTACCAGGGCGTGCCCGGCGCGTTCGGCCATCAGGCGGCGTTGCTCCACGGCGGCGAGGCGGCGGCGCTGTTGCCCTGCCGCTCGTTTGATGAAGTATTTCAAGCGGTATCCGAAGGCAAGGCCGCCTGCGGCGTGTTGCCGCTGGAGAACTCCTCGGCGGGCAGCATCGCCGATGTGTACGATCTGCTGGACGCGCATCGCTGCCACATCGTCGGCGAGGTGCTGCTGCCGGTGGCGCACTGCCTGTTGGCGCTGCCCGGCGCAAAGCTGGAGGACATCCATACCGTGTACAGCCACGAGCAGGGCTTCCTGCAGTGCAAAGCCTATCTGGCGGGGCATCCCGGCTGGGTGCGCCAGCCGCACCTCAACACCGCCGTCAGCGCGCGGCACGTGGCCGAGCTAGGCGATATGCGCAACGCCGCCATCGCCAGCCGACTCGCCGCCCAATGCTATGGCCTTGACGTGCTGGCCGAAGGCATCCAAACCCAAGCCGGAAACGCCACTCGCTTCGTGGTGGTAGCGGTGCGCCCCGCCGAGGATTTCACCGGTCACAACAAGGCCACGCTGTCCTTCGCGCTGCGGCACGAGCGGGGCACGCTGCACCGGGCGCTGGCCGCCTTTGTGGCGCTGGGCATGAACCTCACGCGCATCGAGTCGCGCCCCATCCCGGGGCAGAACTGGGAGTATCGGTTCTTGGTGGACATCGAGGGCGCACTCTCGGCGCAAAAGCTGGCGGTGCTGGTGGAGGCGCTGGAGGCCGATTGCGTCGACTGCCGCGTGCTCGGCCACTACCCCGCCGCCCGAGGACTCGCGCATGAAGCTTGAAGCGAGACTTGCGCCGCGCCCGCTGTTCCTGATCGGCATGCCGGGCTGCGGCAAGAGCGTGCTGGGCGAGCGCATCGCGGAGGCGCTGGCGCTGCCCTTTGCCGATATCGACGCGCGCATTGAGGCGCAGATCGGCATGCCCATCGCGCGGTTCTTTGCCGAGCAGGGCGAGCCCGCCTTTCGCGCGCTGGAGCGGCAAACCTTGGAAACGCTGGCGGCGCAGCCCGGCGCGACGGTGATCGCCACCGGCGGCGGCATCGTGCTCGATCCCGCCAACGTGGAGACGATGCGCGCGCGCGGCACCGTGCTATGGATCGACCGCCCGCTGGCCGATATCATCGGCGACGTGCGGCAAGATACCCGCCCGCTGCTGGCCGGCAATGCCGCCCTTCGCCTACAAACGCTATTCGCGCAGCGCGAGCCGCTCTACCGCGCCGCCGCGCACCTGCGGCTGGACAACAGCGGCTGCACACGAGAGCAGGCCGCGCAGAGGGCGCTTGCCCTGCTTTAAAGCAAATAAAATAGCCGTCGCGCACAGATCGGCGCGACGGCTATTTTTTATGTTCAGAACAGGAACTGGAAGCAGGTGTTGCCCACGACCGCAAAGGTGAGGAACAGCGCGCTCAGCGTCGCGCCCATGTAAACCGTTCCTGTCTTCTTGAAGAAGTAGGTATTGATCAGCGCCGCCATGGACAGCGTCACCAGGAACGGAATGGCCACGATGAACAGCAGCGACCAGTCGGTATCGGCAAAGGGGAAGCTGCCGCCAAAGATCAGCGCACCATAGCCGAACAACAGCAGCACCAGCATGCCGCCGATGTTGCCCAGCACGCTGAGCAGCGCGGTCTTCGCATAGCTGCCCTTTTCAAAGCGGTAGGTGGCGTTGAGCACCACTGCGTTAATCAGCGCATACACCGCAAAGAACACGAAGTAGGCGCACAGCGCTTGGAACTTGGGCAGCGTCAGCGGCATGAAGCCCACCAGCCAGAAACGGAAGTCCACCTTAAAGAAGAAATCCACCGCGCAGAGCAGCGCGTAGGCCGCCACCGCCACCATCACGCCCCACAGCACATGGCGCAGCGCGCATCCGCCCTTGGCCGCAAGACCCCAGTCGGCGACGCGCGCGCCTTCCTTTTTCCCAAAGAGGAAGTGCATCGCCAGCAGCAGCGCCAATGCGATCAGGCCGTTCAGCAGCGCCCAAGTCGCGGTTTGGCTGGCCATCTCCTGCGGGAAGATCCGCGAGAGCTTGAGGAAGCCGCTGCTGCCCCAGAGCATGAAGGACTTGTAGGTCAGCGCCGGGATGGCGGTGCCGACCACCAGCAGAATCCAAAACCGGGGGGAAATCTTGCCCTTGGCTTCCGGCAGCTCAGCCAAATATGTCCGGTTCTTCTCGGTCTTCACCAGTACCGCGCCAAAGGCGAACAGGAACAGGAAGAAACCCAGCATCGCGATCCCGGTGCAGATCTCCTTCCACAGCCAGATCTGGTTGTTGTCCGCCAGACCTGCCTGATTGCCACCCTCCAGCGTTTTGTTCATGAAGTCCATCGCATAGCCGGTGGAGGTGGTGGAGAAGTGGTTAAAGGGATGGGTCTCGGCGGGTTGGTAGAAGATGCGCTGGGTATTGGCGGCCTTATCGCCATACCACTTGAAGGGCTCCACCGGCTCCGCGCCGGTACCCCAGGCAGCGGTCATCAGCGGGCTATACTGCGCGCTGGCCGATACGTTTTTGTGCGCGGTATGCTCCTCCGGCCAGAACAACCAGCCGAACTCATCGTACTTGCCGAAGATCGTACCATAATTAAAGGGCGTGGCATTGTCCACCACGATGCCAAACCATGCCGGCCACTGCAGGCCGGAGCCCACCGCCAGCACCGATTTGACCGCGCCCGGTACCGAGGTAGCGCCGATGGTGGCCGAGAAGCCTCCCTTGGAGTGGCCTTCCAAGCCGATGTTGGCGTTGTCCACAAAGGCCAGCGTGCGCATATACTCGATGGCCGGGATCATGGCCTTGGTGTCCTCCACCTCGGTGCTGGAACGGCCATGGCCATACATATCGATGGCCAGAACCACGTAGCCGCGCCGTGCGTACTCGATAGAGAAGTTGGTTTGCATCTCGCGGGAGTTCAGGTATCCCTCACAGGTGATAACGCCGGGCGCTTTGTGCTCGGCATCCACTCCCTTGGGAACATACAAAAGGGCGCTTACCTGAGAGCCGTCCGCCGCGGAGACGCGGATATCCTTGACGGTTACCTTGCCAAAGTTGGTCTGCACCATGCTGGCGAACATCGACCCAAGCAAAATCATAATCAGCGCGATCGTGAGCAATGTCCTAGCCTTTTTCATGCGCTCTTCCCCTTCTCTTTATGAAATGAATAATACCGGATTACCTTGCTGTTGTGTTGCGGCTCCTTTCTTCTTTGTGAAATATTGTACATTTTCCCCCATTGATTCCATATATTCCTTACGCATATTCTATCATCCCCCGTAGAGAGAAGCAAGCGTCTGCTCCAGACCATCAACAAAGTCACGCAGATGGGCTGCGAAGGTCCAGGGCGATCGCAAAGCCCTGGTCGCATCCGCAGATGCGAAATGCCTCGAAGCAAGGTTTGCAAGGAATTCCACCCTTTGCGAAGGGCGGCCATAGGGCTTATCGCTCGCCCTTTGGAATCCTTCTCTTCGC
>JAVBMD010000043.1:0-20450 GCA_031552825.1 Eubacteriales bacterium | reverse complement strand
ATGCGTAGAGAAGGATTCCAAAGGGCGAGCGATAAGCCCTTTGGCCGCCCTTCGCAAAGGGTGGAATTCCTTACAAACCTTGCTTCGAGGCATTTCGCATCTGCGGATGCGACCAGGGCTTTGCGATCGCCCTGGACCTTCGCAGCCCATCTGCGCGACTTTGTTGATGGTCTGAGATCGGCGCAAGCCGGTCTTTTTTCTGTGCCGCGCGGATTTCCGGATTTGACAAAAAACAGCGTAGCCCCTCTGTAAAATGCGAAAATAGGACTTGCGCTGTTCGGCAAGACGTGCTACAATTAACACCGCTGTTTATACGGACGGTCCTCTGCGCGGTATTCGCGATACGAACGTCTATGAGGAAAGGAGATCGTGCAAATGAGCGAAATCATCCGTTCTCTGGAGCGTGAGCAACTGCGCAGTGACCTACCGAAGTTTTCTATCGGCGATACCATACGCGTGTTCGTGAAGGTTGTCGAGGGCAGCCGCGAGCGCCTGCAGGCCTTTGAAGGCACCGTGATGGCCAAGCGCAACGGCAGCGTTCGTGAGACCTTCACCGTCCGCCGCATGTCTTACGGCATCGGCGTGGAGCGCACCTTCCCGCTGCATTCGCCGCGCGTGGATCGCATCGAGGTAATCCGCCGTGGTAAAGTGCGCCGTGCGAAGCTGTACTACCTGCGTGCGCTGTCGGGCAAGGCCGCCAAGATCAAGGAACTTACCACCCGCTAAGCAACCGAAACCTTCAAGCCGCGAGCATCCGCTTGCGGCTTTTCTGATGCTCTGCTACAATAGATCCGTTGCCGATTGGTTACGGCTGGAAGCGATGCCGCAAAGGAGACCGCATGCAGATACAATGGTATCCCGGACATATGGCGCGCGCGAAGCGTCTGCTTAAGGATCAACTCGGGCGCGTGGACGTGGTGCTGGAGCTGTGCGACGCACGCCTTCCGGCCGCCAGCCGCAACCCGGATTTGGACGCCCTCTGCGCGCACAAAAAGCGCGTGGTGGTGCTCAACAAGGCCGATTTGGCCGAGGAAACCGTCACCCGCGCTTGGATGCAGCACTTCGCGCGGCAGGGGTTGGGCGCGGTTTCCTTCGTCGCCTCGCGCGGCAAGCCGAAGGAAATTCTGGCGGCCATCGAGCGTACCGTGGCCGACGCGGTGGCGCATCAGGCGGCGCGCGGCGTGCGCAAAACGGTGCGCGCGCTGGTGGTCGGCGTGCCCAATGTGGGCAAGTCCACGCTGATTAACTGCCTGCGCGGACAGGCCGTCGCCAAGACCGGCGACCGCCCCGGCGTCACCCGCGCCAACCAGTGGGTGCGCATCACGCCCTACTTGGAATTGCTCGATACCCCCGGCCTGCTGTGGCCGAAGCTGGAGGACACCGCGGCGGCGCGGCGGCTGGCCTACGTGGGCACCATCCGCGATGTAATCATGGATCAGGAGCAGCTTGCCCAGCGCTTGCTGGAGGAACTGCTTGTGCTGCGCGAGAGCGCGGTGGTGGAGCGCTTCCGCCTGACCGCTCCCTACGGCGAGGGGCAGGCGCTGCTGGAGAACGCCTGCCGCGGCCGGGGATGGCTGCTGCCCGGCGGGGTGATGGACACGGCGCGCGGCGCGGCGCTGGTGCTCGATGAGTTCCGCGCGGGCAGGCTGGGCAGGATTTCGCTGGAGAAGCCTCCGGCGCAAAGGCCCGCGAAGCCAGCCGCACAGGCCAAGGAGGCGCCAAACGATGCGTGAGGAGAAAGCGAAAGCGCGGCTGGAGGCGCTGGCGCAGCTGGATCGGGAGTTGTGGGCGCAGGGTGTATCCTTCGCCGGGGTAGACGAGGCCGGGCGCGGCCCGCTCTGCGGCCCGGTGGTGGCGGCCTGCGTGGTGATGCCGCCCGACGCGCTGATCCTCGGCGTGGACGATTCGAAAAAATGCAGCGAGAATAAGCGCGAGATGCTGTATGAACAGATCCTAGCGGCGGCGCTGTTCGCGAACGTGGGCGAGGCCAGCGTCGCCGAGATCGACGAGCTGAACATCTTGCAGGCCACCAAGCTGGCCATGCGCCGCGCCGCCGAAGGCGCGCCCTGCGGGCTGTTCCTCGTGGATGGCAACCAAAGCGTGGCGTTGCCCGGCGAGGTGCGCACGTTGGTGGGCGGCGACGCCCGGTGTTACAGCATCGCGGCGGCCTCGATCCTCGCCAAGGTGGCGCGGGATCGTGCGCTGCGCGAGATGGACGGCATCTATCCCGGCTACGGTCTCGCCAAGCATAAGGGATACGGCACGGCAGAGCATATCGCGGCGATTCGCGCGCTTGGGCCTTCGCCGATCCACCGTCGCAGCTTTTTGGGCAAGATACTGGGGGAACGCGCATGAATCATTCGGATTTGGGCGCGCAGGGCGAGGGCGTCGCCGCCGCCTACTTGGTGGCGCGCGGCATGACGCTGATCCGCCAGAACCTGCGCTACGCAGGCGGCGAGGTGGATCTGGTGATGCGCGACGGCGCGTACACCGTGTTCGTGGAGGTTAAGCGCCGCGCTAACGCCCACTACGGTACCGGGCGTGCGGCGGTGACCGCCGAGAAGCAGCGGCGCATCTGCGCCGTGGCGCTGCGCTACCTGATCGAAACCCAGCAAATGGGCACGCCGGTGCGCTTCGACGTGCTGGAGATTCAGGGGCAGCGCGTCACGCATCTGCCCAACGCGTTTCCGTACAAGCCGCCCCGGCGCGGCAAAGGCTTTTTCTAGGAAGGGGAGTCGACGATTGCGTAAACTTCTTCGAGCGATGATCTGCATCGGCCTTTGCGGCCTGCTGTGCTGCTGCGCGTCCGCTGCGTTGGCGGAGAACTTGGCAGTGAACGGCGGCTTTGAGCAGATGAACGGCGATTATCCGGCCAAGTGGGTGCCGGGCATGTGGCAGATGGACGAAGGCATCTCCTACGTGGAGCGTTCCGGCGAGGCCTACGAGGGCGAGGCCAGCGGCTTCGTGGAGAACGTATCGCCAAACGACGCGCGCTGGGAGCAGCGGATCGCCGTCACGCCCAAGACGCTTTACCGCTTCCGTTGCATGGTGCGCGCCGAGGGCTGCGATCCGGCCAACAAGGGCGCCAACCTTTCGGTGAAAGATATCTACGGCACCTCGCCCGATGTACATGATACCAAAGGCGCTTGGGTGCCCATCGAGCTCTACGGCTACACCGGCGCGGATCAGAAAGAGCTGGTGCTGATGGCGCGGCTGGGCGGCTACGGCTCGGAGACCATCGGCAAGGCGTGGTTCGACGCGGTGGAGGTCGAGGCCGTCGAGGCTGCCGACATCCCCGCGGGCGCGGAGGTGCTGCCCAGCCTGAAGGCCGAGCCGACGCGCAGCGAGGCAAAAACCGCGACCGGCAAGCCGGGCATCGAGGTGTTCTGGCTGCTGATGCTGGTGGGCGCGGCATTTATCGTGCTGGCGGTGGGCGTGCGCCGCGCGGCGATGCATCCTTCGCCGCTGATGCGCGCAGAAGACCGCCTTTGGCCGCATACCGTGTGGGCGCTGTTGGGGCTGGCGCTGGTGTTGCGCGTGGTGGTGGCGCTGCTGTCGCCCGGCTATGCGACGGACGTCGGCTGCTTTAACGCTTGGTCGGCGCGCATGGTGGATATGGGTCCCGGAAGGTTTTATCAGGACGGCTATTTCTGCGATTATCCGCCGGGCTATCTGCTGGTGCTGTGGCTCAACGGCGCGACGGCGCGCGGCTTGGCCATCTTCTCCGATAACGTGCTCTCGCGGCTGATTTTCCGGGGGGCGCCGATTCTCTGCGATCTGTGCGGCGCGTACCTGCTGTACCGCATTAGCCGCAAGCAGCTGGGCGATCGCGCCGCGCTAGGGCTGTTGGCGCTGTACGCCTTCAACCCGGCCGCCATCGTGACCGGCGCTGCTTGGGGGCAGGTCGATGCCGTGCTGGCGCTAGGGCTGGCCTGCACGGTATGGCTGGTGGTGCGGCGCAAGTGGCAATGGGCGCTGCCGGTGTATACGCTGTGCGTGCTGCTCAAGCCGCAGGCGCTGATGGCCGGGCCGCTCGGGCTGTTGGCGCTGATCATCGAGCTGGTGCAGGATCGGGAGAACATGCGCCATTGCTTAAGGCGCGTTGGCGTCGGCGCGGCCGCCGCGCTGCTGCTGGCGGCGGCGGTGGTGCTGCCCTTCTGGGGACAGCAGCAGCCTGACTGGCTGATCCGCAAGTACGCCGGAACGATGGGCTATTACGACTATGCCACCGTTAACGCCGCCAACCTGTTCTACCTGCTGGGCGGCAACTGGACGAAGTTCGCGCAACCGGTGTTCTTTGGCATCACCTGGCAGGTGCTGGGCATCGTGGGCATGGCGCTGGTGTTTGCGTGCGTCGTCGCGCTGTACCTGCGCGCCAAGGAGGCGGGCATGCTGTGGAGCTGCTCCGCGCTGCTGTTTGCCGGGTTGTTCCTGTTCGGCATGATGATGCACGAGCGCTACCTGTTGCCCGCCATCCTGTTGCTGGGCGGCGCGTACGCGTACAAGCGCGATGTGCGCACGCTGATCGTGCTGGTCGGCTACAGCGTAACGATGCTCATCAATACCGGCATGGTGCTGGCGTTTGAGCACCTGATCGCGCCGCATGTATGGATCGGCAAGCTGCTGGCGGCGGTCAACCTGCTGCTCTTTGCGCTGCAGGTATGGACGGCGTGGGAGCAAGCGTGGCGCGGGCGGGTGCGCGAGCAGCTGTGGCCGCCCAAGCGGCGCGAGGCGAAGCAAAATCCGAAGGCGCAGACAGCCTACAATGCGTATGCCGATGCGCTGCTCCACCCGCGCGATCATCGGCTGCGCCTGACCCGGTTTGACGGGCTGATTCTGGCGGCGATCACGCTGGCCTATTCAGCGCTGGCCTTTCAAGGGCTGGGCGAAACCCGCGCGCCGCAGGAATTTTGGCAGCCCGGTTCGCCGCAGGAGCAGGTGATCTTTGACCTAGAGGAATCGCGCGAGTTTGTGCTGTACTACTACGGCGGCATCTCGCCCACCGCCTTCACCATCGCCACCTCGGAGGACGGGGAGGAGTGGTCGCAAGAATTTAACGCGCGGCTGGACGGCGGCGAGTGCTTCCGATGGCAGGCCTACGCCTATCCGCAGTACGATGAAAACGGCGAGCAGAAGATGAATGCGCAAGGCGAGGCGCAGTGGCAGAGCGGGCCGGTGGATGCGGGGAAGATGCAGGCGAGATACCTGCGCCTGACCGCCTCCGGCGCCGGGCTGTCGCTGGGGGAGGTGGCGTTTCACAACCTCGAAGGCGGCGTTTGGCCGATTGCCGAGGTGCGCAGCGGCAGCGGCGTCACCGAGCGCAGCCAGCCGCTCGCCATGCTGACCGACGAGCAGGATACCGTGCCCGAGCTGCCCGGTTACCTTAACGGCACCTACTTTGACGAGATCTACCACGCGCGCACCGGGTACGAGCATTTGAACAACATCCACACCTTCGAGTGGACGCATCCGCCGCTGGGCAAGGTGCTCATCATGCTGGCGATTCAGGTGTTCGGCATGACGCCCTTCGGCTGGCGGTTCGCCGGGACGCTGATCGGCGTGCTGATGCTTCCGGCGATGTACCTGCTGGCCAAGCAGCTCTGGAAGCGCACGGACGCGGCGGTCTTTACCACGCTGCTATTGGCGCTGGATTGCATGCACTTTACGCAGAGCCGCATCGCCACCATCGACAGCTATCCGGTGCTGTTCATCATGCTGATGTACCTGTTCATGTTCCGCTACGCGCAGATGAGCATTTACCACCAGCCGCTGCGCAAGACGCTGCTTCCGCTGGCGCTGAGCGGCCTTGCGACCGCCTTGGCCATTGCCAGCAAGTGGATCGGCCTGTACGCCGCCACCGGCCTTGCGCTGATCTTCTTCTACACGGTGTACCGTCGCATCGCCGAGCGCCGCTACGCGGTGGGCACCGGCGACGAGGCGCTGATCCGGCAAACCGAGAACTGCGCGCGCGATGTATCGCTGACGCTGGCGTGGTGCGTGCTGTGGTTCATCGTGGTACCTGCGCTGATCTACTATTTCTCTTACTACTGGCAGCTTCGGCCCGATGGCGGGCTGAGCTGGGAGCGGTTCTGGAACACGCAGGAATCGATGTTCCGCTATCACAGCCAGCTCAAGGACAGCCATCCCTACCAGTCGAAGTGGTCGTCGTGGCCGATCATCGGCAAGCCGATGTGGTACTACAGCACGCAACGGCTCGCCGGGGGCAAGGCTTCCACCATTCTGGCGTTCGGCAACCCCGCCGTGTGGTGGGGCGGGCTGGTGGCGCTGCTGACGACGCTGGCGCTGGCGGTGGTGTACGCGGTGCGCGACGCGCGCGCGCGCCTAGCGCGCAAGGCCGCCGATTTCGGCGAGTGGCAGCGCGATATGCTGCGCGTGGCGGCGATGCTGCTGATCGGCTTTGCCGCGCAATATGTGCCGTGGATGCTGGTGCCGCGCTCGACCTACATCTACCATTACTTCGCCAGCGTGCCGTTCATTATCCTATGCATGGGGCAGTGCGCGCTGTGGGGTTTCCGGGGCAGGGAAAAGCTGGGGCGCTGGGTGTGCGTCGGGTATTTGCTGCTCACGCTGATCGCGTTCATCGGTTACTTCCCCTTCGCCAGCGGCGTGCCGATGTCCATCGGTTGGGCGGAGGCGATGCAATGGGCGTTCCGGCTGCCGTATTAAAAGGATGATCGAAGCCGCTTCTCCCGCTTTGCGGGGGAAGCGGCGGGAAAGTTTGCACGAATGAGAGGGCGCGCCATGCTGGCACAACTGCTGAGCTTTGGCCTTCAGGGCATCGATGGGTTCCCGGTGACGGTGGAGATCGATATCTCCGAGGGCATGCCGACGTATGAACTGGTGGGGCTGCCCGACGCGGCGGTCAAGGAGAGCCGCGAGCGGGTGCATGCCGCGCTCAATAACAGCGGCTTTGTGACGCCGGTGGCGCGCATCACCATCAACCTTGCCCCCGCCGATACCCGCAAGGAGGGTCCGGCCTTTGATCTGCCGTTGGCGCTGGGCATCCTGCGCGCTTCCGGCCAGCTGAGCATGCCCAAGGAGCCGCTGCATAAGCGGCTGTACTTGGGTGAACTGGCGCTCGGCGGCGCGGTATCGCCGGTGCGCGGCGCGCTGCCGATGGTGATCGCCGCGCGTGCGCTGGGCGTGGAGGAAGTGCTGCTGCCCGTCGGCAACGCCGCCGAGGTGGCTTGTATCGACGGGCTGCGCGTGATCCCGGTGGCGACGCTGGCCGAGGCGGTGGGGCACCTAAGCGGCCGCGCGCCCATCGCACCGCAGGTACAGCAGCCTTACGGCGCCTACCGCGCGCAAAGCCATCCGCAGCACGATCTGCGCGCGGTGCGCGGCCAGTGGGGCGCGAAGCGCGCGCTGGAGATCGCCGCCGCCGGTGGGCACAACCTGCTGATGATCGGCCCGCCGGGTTCGGGCAAGACCATGCTGGCGCGCTGCCTGCCGGGCATCCTGCCCGACCTGACCTTCGAGGAGGCGCTGGAGACCACGCGCATCCACAGCGCGGCGGGCGCGATGCGTTCCGGCGGCGGACTGCTCACCGAGCGCCCGTTTCGCGCGCCGCACCACACCGCCTCGGCCGTCGCGCTGGTGGGCGGCGGCAACAAGGCCAAGCCGGGCGAGATCAGCCTGGCGCACGGCGGCGTTCTGTTTCTCGATGAGCTGCCGGAGTACAACCGCGCCGCGCTGGAGGCGATGCGCCAGCCGCTGGAGGATGGCTTAGTATCCATCGCGCGCATCAACGCGCAGGCGCGCTACCCAGCGCGGGTGATGCTGGTGGCGTCGATGAACCCCTGCCCCTGCGGCAACTTTGGCTCGAAAACGGCGCAGTGCCGCTGTTCGCCGCGCGATATCCGCCGTTATCTGGATCGCATCTCCGGCCCGCTGCTGGATCGCATCGATCTGCAGATGGAGGTGGAGGCGGTGCCGGTGCAGGAGATCGCGCAGGCCGCGCCGGAGGAGGAATCGGCGGCGGTGCGGGCGCGGGTCAACGCGGCGCGCGAGCGGCAGGCGCGGCGCTATGCCGATACGGCGGGTCAGTATTGCAACGCGCAGCTGGCCGCCAACCAGATCGATCAGCACTGCGCGCTGGACGAGGCGGGCAAGGCGTTGCTGTTCCGCGCGGCGGAGCGGTTTCATCTCTCGATGCGCGCCTATGGCCGCGTGCTCAAGGTAGCGCGTACCATCGCCGATCTGGCGGGCGCGGAGGCCATCGCCGCCCCGCACATCGCCGAGGCCATTCAGTACCGCAACCTCGATCAGAAGTATTGGGGGAGCGGTTCATGAGCGAGCGGGAGGCATGGCTGTGGCTGGCGGCCTCGGGCATCACGCCGGGGCAGTTTCAGCGCCTGACGGCGCTTTTCGGCGGCGCATCGGGCATCGCCAAGGCGGTCGAGGCCGGAGCCGATGAGGAACCGCGCCTGCGGCCCGTGCTCCGCAAGCTGCGCGACGCGCGGCGGCCTGCCGTGATGGATGCGCTGGAGGCCGCGATGCGGCGGCACCAGATCCGCTTGGTGACGCGGGAGGATGCAGGCTACCCGCCGCTGCTGCGCTTTCTGGACGCCGACGCGCCGATCGCGCTGTTCGTGCGCGGCGAGGCGAACCTAGCGCGGCCCCGTCAATTTGCCATCGTTGGCTCGCGGCGCTGCACGCGCTACGGCGCGCAGATTACGCAGCGCATCGCCGCCGGGCTGGCGGCCGCCGGGGTGACGGTGGTATCGGGCATGGCGCGCGGTATCGATACGGCGGCGCATCTGGGCAGCCTATCGGCGGGCGGCTGCACGGTGGCGGTGCTGGGCTGCGGCGCGGACATCGCTTATCCGCTGGAGAACGAGGCGCTGATTCAGCGCGTGCTGGCGCATGGCGGCGCGGTGATTTCTGAATACGCGCCGGGTACGCCGCCGCGCGCCACCAACTTTCCGGTGCGCAACCGCATCATCAGCGGCATGTGCTCCGGCCTGCTGGTCGCCGAGGCGACGCAAAAGTCCGGCGCGATGATCTCGGTGCGCCACGCGTTGGCGCAAGGCCGCGAGGTATACGCGCTGCCCGGCCCGGTGGACAGCCCGGCCAGCGAAATGCCGCTGGCGCTGCTGCGCGAGGGCGGCGCGATGGCCACCGGCGCCGAGGACATTTTGCAGAGCATGCGCTGGCTGGACGAGGCCTATGCCGCGCCGACGGCCTGCGCGCCCGATGCATCGCCGGAGCCGGATCTGTCAACGCTAACGGCACCGGAAATGCTGGTAGTGCAGGCGATGCGTGCGGGCGAAATCACCTTCGCCGAGCTGGTGGAACACACCGGCCTGCCGGTGCCGGAATTGAATTCCCACTTGACAATGCTGGAATTACAAGGAATAATAGTACAGCTTCCGGGGCGGATTTACGCGCCCGTTCGTTAAAGCAGCCGCGCCCCCTACCGCGCGGCAAATGGGAGGAAATCGGCATTGAGCACCACCAAACTGGTCATCGTTGAGTCGCCCGCAAAGGCGCGCACCATCCAAAAGTTTTTAGGCAAGGGATACAAGGTGGAGGCCTCCAACGGCCACATCCGCGACCTGCCCAAGAGCCAGATGGGCATCGACATCGAGCACGGCTTCGAGCCGAAATATATCACCATCCGCGGGCGCGGCGATATTTTGGAGAAGATCCGCAAGGAAGCCAAGAACGCCAGCAAGATCTTTCTCGCGACCGACCCTGATCGCGAGGGAGAGGCCATTTCGTGGCACTTGGCGCAGATACTGGGCGTCGACCCGGCGGAGCCCTGCCGCGTGGAGTTCAATGAAATCACCTCCAAGGTGGTCAAGAACGCCATCAAGCAGCCCCGGCCGATCAATATGGAGCTGGTCAACGCGCAGCAGGCGCGCCGCCTGCTCGACCGGCTCGTGGGCTACAAGATCAGCCCGCTGCTGTGGATGAAGATCAAAAAAGGGCTGAGCGCCGGGCGCGTGCAGTCGGTTGCGACGCGCATGATCGTCGACCGTGAGCAGGAGATCGAGGCCTTCATCCCCGAGGAATATTGGGACATCGCCGCCGTAGGCAGCATCAAGGCGCAGCGGTTTAACGTGCGTTTCGTTGGGCTGGAGGGCAAAAAGACCGAGCTGACCAGCGAGCAGGCCACCTTGGCCGCCAAGGAGCGCATCGAGAAGGCCGATCTGACGGTGCAGGCAGTCAAGCCCGGCGAGCGCAAGAAAAATCCCGCCGCGCCGTTTACCACCTCCAATTTGCAGCAGGAAGCTTCGCGCAAGCTGGGCTACACCACTGCCAAGACCATGCAGATCGCCCAGCAGCTTTACGAAGGCGTCGACGTCGCCGATTCCGGCGTTCACGGCCTCATCACCTACATCCGTACCGACAGCGTGCGCATCTCCGACGAAGCGCTGACCGAGGTGCGCGGCTGCATCGCCGAGCGTTACGGCAAGGAGTACCTGCCCGCCGAGCCCAACCTTTACAAGGGGCGCAAGTCGGCGCAGGACGCCCATGAGGCGATCCGCCCCACCGATATGGCGCTGCAGCCCGATCACGTCAAGGCCTCGCTCACCAAGGAGCAGTACAATCTCTACAAGCTGGTGTACAACCGCTTCTTCGCCAGCCAGATGAACCCGGCGATCTACGATACGCTGACGCTGGACATCGCGGGCGACGGCGTGGCCTTCCGCTTCTACGGCGAAAAGAAGCGCTTCGCGGGTTTCACCGCCGTGTATGAGGAAGGCACCGACGAGGAAGTGGAGCAGGTCGAAACCACGCTGCCCAAGGCCGAGGTAGGCGACGCGGTGAAGCTTTCCGACGTGCAGTGTACGCAGCACTTCACCCAGCCGCCGCCGCGCTATACGGAGGCTTCGCTGGTGCGTGCGCTGGAGGAAAAGGGCATCGGCCGCCCGTCCACTTACGCGCCGACCATCTCCACCATTCTGGCGCGCGGCTATGTGATGCGCGAAAAGAAGCGCCTGTTCCCCACCGAGCTGGGCAACATGGTCACCGGCATGATGGAGCAATATTTTCAGAACATCGTCGATATCGAGTTTACCGCCGGGATGGAGGAGCAGCTTGACTCGGTGGAAGAGGGCGCGATGCAGTGGCGCGACGTGCTGACGGCGTTCTACGGCCCCTTCGAGAAGACCATGCAGGTCGCCGAATCCTCCATCGAGAAGGTGGAGGTCAAGGACGAGGTCAGCGACGTCGTCTGCGACAAGTGCGGCGCGCAGATGGTCTACAAAATGGGGCGCTACGGCAAGTTTCTGGCCTGCCCGCGCTTTCCCGAGTGCCGCAACACCAAGGCGCTGCAGGTCGAGATCGAAGCGCCCTGCCCCAAGTGCGGCGCGAAGCTGCTGGAGAAGACCACGCGCAAAGGGCGCAAGTTCTACGGCTGCGAGGCCTATCCGGGCTGCGACTTTGTATCGTGGGATATGCCGGTCACCGACAAGTGCCCGGCCTGCGGCGGCTACATGACCATCAAGCGCGGCCGCAAGGGCGAGGTGTGGCACATTTGCGCCAACGAGCAGTGCAAGCATCGCGTCGAGGTGGAGGAGGCCGAGGAGGACGACTCGGGCGTCGACGCGTGAAAAATGAGCAAGTGACCGTCGTCGGCGCCGGGCTGGCGGGCTGCGAGGCGGCTTGGCAGCTGGCGAAGCGCGGCGTACCGGTGCGGCTGATCGAAATGAAACCCGATAAAAAATCCCCGGCGCACCATGCCGACGGCTTTGCCGAGCTGGTGTGCTCCAATTCGTTGCGCTCCGATACGTGGAGCAACGCGGTAGGGCTGTTAAAAGAAGAGATGCGGCAGCTGGATTCGCTGATCCTGCGCGCGGCGGACGCGACGGCGGTGCCTGCGGGCGGCGCGCTGGCGGTGGATCGCGAAAGCTTTTCCGCGAACATTACCGAGGCGCTGACCGCGCATCCGCTGATTGCCATCGAGCGGCGCGAGGTGACGGAAATCCCGGAGACGCCCTGCGTCGTCGCCACCGGGCCGCTGACCGAAGGGGCGCTGGCCGAGGCCATCGCCGCGCTGCCGGGCATGGGCGCGCTGCATTTTTTTGATGCCGCCGCGCCCATCGTCACATTGGAATCGCTGGATATGGACAAAATCTTTCGCGCCGGGCGCTACGGCCAGGGCGACGATTACCTCAACTGCCCGATGAGCCGGGAGCAGTACGAGGCTTTCTATGAAGCGTTGATCGCTGCCGACTGCGCCGAGGTACACGGCTTTGAGGACGCCCGGGTGTTCGAGGGCTGTATGCCGGTGGAAACGATGGCCAAGCGCGGGCCGCTGACGCTGGCGCATGGGCCGATGAAGCCGGTTGGGCTGCCCGATCCGCGCACCGGGCGGACGCCCTACGCCGTGGTGCAGCTGCGGCAGGACGATGCCGCCGCTTCGCTGTACAACCTTGTCGGCTTTCAAACGCGGCTCAAGTTCGGCGAGCAGCGGCGGGTGTTTGGCCTGATCCCCGGGCTGGAGCGCGCCGAGTTCGCGCGCTACGGCGTGATGCACCGAAATACCTTCCTGCGCTCGCCGGGTATGCTCGACAGCACGTACCAGATGATCGCGCGCCCCGGCCTCTATTTCGCCGGGCAGATGACCGGTGTGGAGGGCTACGTAGAATCGGCGGCCAGCGGGCTGGTGGCCGGGCTTTCGCTGGCGCGGCAGGTGCAAGGGAAAGCCCCGGTGGACTTTACCCGGCGCACCGCCATCGGCGCGCTGGCGCATTACATCGCCGCGCCCAACGCTGACTTCCAGCCGATGAACGTCACCTTCGGCCTGCTGGAGCCGATGAATCGCCGCATCTCCGGCAAGCGGCAGCGCTATGAGGCGCTGGCCAACCGCGCGCTGGACGTGATCGAGGCGCTGCGGGAAAACCCGCTTTGTGGCGATTTTGCGGCAACGGTATGACCAAGCAAGCACCGACGATTGCCTTTCGCTGGCAATCGTCTTATACTATGATCCTAGACTGAGTTTGGAGGGAAACGTATGGAGATGAGAGGAACCACCATCTGCGCCGTGCGGCGCGGCGACCAGTGCGCCGTGGCCGGGGACGGTCAGGTGACGATGGGGGAACATACGATATTCAAAGCCACCGCGCACAAGGTTCGCCGCATCTTTGGCGGCAAGGTGGTGACCGGCTTTGCCGGTTCGGTAGCCGACGCCTTCTCGCTGTGCGAGCGGTTTGAGGAGAAGCTGACGCAGTACGGCGGCAACCTGCAGCGCGCCGCCGTGGAGCTGGCGCAGGATTGGCGCAGCGACAAGGCGATGCGCCGGTTGGACGCTATGCTGATCGTCGCCGACGCGCAGGAGCTGCTGATCGTCTCCGGCACCGGCGAGGTGATCGCGCCCGACGACGGCATCGCCGCCGTGGGCAGCGGCGGCAACTACGCGATGGCCGCCGCGCGCGCGCTGCTGAACAACACCGATCTTTCCGCGCACGAGATCGCCGAGAAGGCGCTGCACATCGCGGCGGAGATTTGCGTGTACACCAACCATAACGTGATCGTGGAGGACGTATAATATGGCAGCACAACTGACGCCCAAGGAGATCGTGCGCGAGCTCAACCGATACATCATCGGGCAGGACGACGCCAAGCGCGCCGTCGCCGTGGCGTTGCGCAATCGCTATCGCCGCGCGCAGCTGCCCGAGGCGCTGCGCGAGGAGATCACGCCCAAGAATATTTTGATGATGGGCCCCACCGGCGTGGGCAAGACCGAGATCGCACGCCGCCTGGCCAAGCTGGTGGAAGCGCCGTTCGTGAAGGTCGAGGCCACCAAGTTCACCGAGGTCGGTTACGTGGGGCGCGATGTGGATTCCATCGTGCGCGATTTGATCGAGGCCGCCATCCGCATGGTGAAGGAGGAGGCAAGCGAAAAGGTCAAGGCGCGCGCCAGCGTGCTGGCCGACGACCGGCTGGTCAAGCTGATGCTGCACCCCAAGAAGAAGGCCTCCAACCCCATCGACCTGCTGCTGGGCAACAAGCCCAAGGAGCCGGAGCTTTCCGCCGAGGAGCAGCAGCAGATCGCCACCCGCGCCGACGCGCTGCGCGCGCAGTTGCTGCGCGGCGAGCTGGACAACGTGGAGATCGAGATCGAGGTGGAGGACACGCCGCAGAACGTCGACATCAACGGCGCCAGCGTTAACATCGGCGACATGATGGGCGGCATGCTGCCCAAGCGCACCAAGATGCGCCGCGTTAAGGTGAGCGAGGCGCGCAAGATCCTGACCGCCGAGGAAGAGGCCAAGCTGATCGATATGGACGCCGTAACCGAGGAGGCCATTCGCCGCGCCGAGCAGGACGGCATCGTGTTTATCGACGAGATCGACAAGATCGCCGGGCGTTCGGCGGGCGGGCACGGCCCCGACGTATCGCGCGAGGGTGTGCAGCGCGATATCCTGCCCATCGTGGAGGGCAGCACCGTCAATACCAAGTACGGCCCGGTCAAGACCGACTTCATGCTGTTCATCGCCGCGGGCGCGTTTCATGTCGCCAAGGTGACCGACCTGATTCCGGAACTGCAAGGCCGTTTCCCGGTGCGAGTGGTGCTCAAATCGCTGACGCAGGAGGACTTCCGCGCCATCCTGACCCAGCCGGAGAACGCCATTACCCGGCAATACGAGGCACTGTTGGCGGTGGATCACGTGCGGCTGGTTTTCGATCCGGAGGCGCTGGACGCGCTGGCCACGGCAGCCTGCCTCGCCAACGAGACGCTTGAGGACATCGGCGCGCGGCGGCTCAACACGGTGTTCGAGCAGCTGCTGGAGGACATCTCTTTCAACGCGGGCGGCGATATGCCGGAGGTCGAGGTGCGCGTTACCGCCGAATATGTGGCGGAACATCTGGGTTCTGAGGGCAAAAAGCAGGATTTGAAGCGATATATACTATAACCAATACTGAGGAGCCGCGCTTTGCGCGCCGACCGATTTGTTTTTTTCTTCTTTTCAATTGCGCCGGAACGTGCTACTATGATAGCCATACAAGCGAATCGGTAGGATATTCCATATAGAAACAGTGGTTTTGCGCGAAGAAAGGAGGGCGGGTGCCGTGTGGCGTGCCATCATCATCGACGATGAGCCGATTGTGCGAGAGGTGCTCGTCAGCTACATCGCTTGGGCGGATTTGAATCTGGAGGTCATCGATACCTGTGAGGATGGCGTCCAAGCCTTGCCGCGCATTCTGGATCAAAAGCCGGATATCGTGCTCACCGACATCTTCATGCCCGGGCTGAGCGGCATCGAGCTGCTGGAGCAGCTTCGCTCGCAGGGGGCGGCGTGCGAGGTAATCATCGTCAGCGGTTCCTCAGAGTTTGCGCACGCGCAGCGCGCGGTGCAGCTGGGCGCCTTTGATTACCTGCTCAAGCCCATCGGCGCCGATACGTTGCGTACCTGCCTGGAAAAATGCATCAACAAGCTCGCGGCCGCGCGGCGCGAGGAGCGGCTGGAGGCGCTGCCTGTCAGCGAGCACTACAGCATCTACACCCAGCGCGCGCTGCAGTACATTCACGCGCATTTCCGCGAGCCGCTGCAGCTGGGAACCGTGGCGCGCGATATCAGCATCTCCAAATCGCATCTGAGCAAGGTGTTTAAGGAGGATACCGGCAGCGCCTTCAACGAATACCTGATCGCCTACCGCATGAACGCCGCGCACGCGCTGCTCCGCGAGGGCTCGTACAAGATCTACGAGGTGGCGGCCATGGTGGGCTACACCGATGTGGTGCATTTTTCAAAGATGTTTAAAAAGGCTTTCAACGTTTCGCCGAAGCACTGCGCGAATCTGTAAGCGCGAAAGTTTGCCGTGCCGTCCGTTTTTGCGGGCGGCTTTTTTGCGCATGCTATGGGTGCGAAAATTAAAAAAATGCGGAGGAAAAGCATGATCGAGCTGACCGAGATTCGCAAGGTGTACCCCATGGGCGGGGCGTCGGTGGCGGCGCTGGACGGCGTTTCCCTGCGCATCCGCGCCGGGGAGTTCGTGGCCATCGTCGGCCCTTCCGGCTCGGGCAAGAGCACGCTGATGCACATCATGGGTTGCCTTGACCAGCCAACCAGCGGCGGTTACCGGCTGGACGGCGTGGAGGTAAGCGGCCTGCGCACGCCGGAGCTGGACGGCATCCGCAACCGGAAGATCGGCTTCATCTTCCAAGGCTTTCAATTGCTGCCGCGCCTGAGCGCGGTGGAAAACGTGGAGCTGCCGCTGACGCTGGCCGGCGTGGACCGCCGTACACGGCGCGCGCGCGCCGCGGAGGCGCTGGCGCGCGTGGGGCTGGAAGGCCGCATGGAGCACAAGCCGACGCAGCTTTCCGGCGGGCAACAGCAGCGCGTGGCCATCGCGCGGGCGCTGGTCAGCAGGCCGCCGGTGATCTTGGCCGACGAACCGACCGGCAACCTCGACGCGCAGGCCAGCGCCGAGGTGCTCGACATCCTGCACGGCTTGCATGAGCAGGGCAACACCATCGTGCTCATCACCCACGATATCGGCGTGGCGCAGCAGGCAGCAAGGCGCATCGCGGTGAAGGACGGCAACATCGTGCCGGAGAGCGAGTTCCGCCCGGCGCAACGGCGTTAGCACTCTACCGAAAGGAGTGCTAAAAACTTCTTGACACCCAAGCAATTCGGGGATACAATAAATGGGCGCGCTAGGCGGTGCGCCTGTTTTCTTGCAGGCGGGCGGCTGCGCGAAGAATACCGCAAAGGAGCCGATTCACATGCAAAAGCAAACTGGAAACGTATCGATTCACGCAGAGAACATCATGCCCATTATCAAAAAATGGTTGTATTCAGATAAAGACATATTCATCCGTGAGCTGGTAAGCAACGGCTGCGACGCCATTACCAAGCATCGCCTAGCAACCGGCGGCGCAGGGGAGGAGTACCGCGTGCGCGTGGTGGTGAACGAGGCGGAACGCACGCTGCAATTCATCGACAACGGCATCGGCATGACCGAGGAAGAGGTGCGCACCTACATCAATCAGGTGGCCTTTTCCGGCGCGGAGGAATTCCTAAAGCAATACAACGAATCTGCGGGCGATTCGGCCGGGATCATCGGCCACTTCGGCCTAGGCTTTTATTCGGCGTTTATGGTGGCCGACCGCGTCACCATCGATACGTTGAGCTTCGCGCCGGATGCTGCGGCGGTGCGCTGGGTTAGCGAGGACGGCATGGCCTACGAGATGGAGCCCTCCGACCGCGCCGAGCGCGGTACCTGCATCACGCTGCACCTGATGGACGAGGAGGCCGAGTTTGCCAAAGCCTTTCGCGTGCGCGAGGTGCTGGAGCGCTACTGTTCCTTCCTCGCGGTGCCGGTGTATCTCGAGGAGGTCAAGCCAGAGGACGCCAAGGCTGAAAAAGCCAAGGCCGAGAAAGCCAGCGCCGAGAGCGGGGAGGCCGAAGACAAGGAGCCCGAAGCGCCGCGGGCCATCAACGAAACCCGCCCGCTGTGGCTCAAAGCGCCTAGCGAGTGTACCGACGAGGAATACAAGGATTTTTACCGCAAGGTGTTTCACGAGTTTGAGGAGCCGCTGTTCTGGGTACACCTCAACGTGGACTACCCCTTCCGCCTGCAAGGCATTCTGTACTTCCCCAAGCTCAAGCAGGACTTTGGCGGCATGGAGGGGCAGATCAAGCTCTACAGCGGGCAGGTGTTCATCGCCGACAACATCAAGGAGGTCATCCCCGAGTTCCTGATGCTGCTCAAGGGCGTGCTGGACTGCCCCGATCTGCCGCTCAACGTCAGCCGCTCCTTCCTGCAGAACGACGGCTACGTGCGCAAGCTATCGGCGCACATCACCAAGAAGGTGGCTGACCGCCTCACCGGCATGTTTACCACAGAGCGCGAAACCTATGAAAAGTATTGGAACGATATCCACCCCTTCATCAAGTTCGGCTGCATGCGCGACGCCAAGTTCTACGAGCGCATGAAGGACGCGCTGCTGCTGGAGAAGGTGGACGGCGGCTTCATGACGCTGAAAGAGTACACCGACGCCAACGGTGAAAAGGCGCCCGACAAGGTCTATTACACCAACGACGCCGCGCGGCAGGACGCCACCATCGCGCTCTACCGCGCCAAGGATATCGACGTGGTCAAGCTGGATTCGCCGATCGACGTCAACTTCATCTCCTTTATGGAGTACGATGGGGGCAACGATAAGCTGCGCTTCGCCCGCGTGGACGCCGATGTGGCCAGCCTAGCCGACGCCGCCGCCGAGGAGGGAGAGGGCATCGACCTGCCCAAGCTCGAGGCGCTGTTCCGCAAGGCGACGGGGCAGGCCGAGCTCAAGGTGGAGGCCAAGGCGCTGCGCGAGGACGGCGCGCCTGCCATGCTGGTGGAGGGCGAGCAGAGCCGACGCTTTAAGGAAATGAGCCGCCTCTACGGCGATATGGCCTTCGCTATGCCAGATGACTTCACGCTGATTCTCAACCGGCAGAGCCCGACGATCTCCGCGCTCTCCGGCTGCGAGGAGCAGCGCGCCGAGCTGTTGGCGCGGCAGATTTACGATCTGGCGCAGCTGGCCAACGCGCCGCTCAAGCCCGAGGCGATGACCGCCTTTTTGGCGCGGAGCGTCGAAATCGTTCAGCTCTTGTCGAAATAGGGAAAATGCGGTACAATGGCAACATGTGGAACCAAAAATCTGGAAGCCTCAAATGTGGTGAACGGAGGAAATACACATGTTCTTACGAAAGACGACCTGCCTGTTTCTTTGCCTGATGCTTTGCTTGGCTTCGGCGATTCCGGCCTTTGCCGACGAAGCGCCGTCGGCGGCGCCCGAGATTTCGGCAGCGCCCGATGCACCCGATGCGCCCGACGCACCCGATGCACCCGATGCACCCGATGCGCCCGAGGCATCGAGCTTCCCCAGCCCGGAGTGGCTGCCCAAGGCATTGCCGAAGGGCAACCCGACGCTGCTGGTTACCGCTATAGATGAGGAAACCAAGGCCGTTACCGTCAAGGTCGTCATCCCCGACTATTACAATGCGAAAGCGCAGCTGTATTTCCAGCCCAGCGTGTACGCGGACGCGCGTTTTCTGTGCGAGACGGCGGCCAACAAAACGCTGGAGCTCACCTTTGAGGATTTGACCGCCGGGCAGTACGCCTATCTGTCGATGGGCGTCGGGCCGTACCTGCTCAAGGATCGCCTGCCGCCCTTTTCGATGAACTTCGCCAACGCCGCCATCTTGGCATTTGGCATCGACGAGCAGGGCAAACCGCTGCCCAGCTACCTGATGGCCGATATTACCCGCAGCGGCGCGCTGCTGTTGGCGGTGGATCCGAGCACCGGTGATCGCCTCGAGCTGAGCAGCGCCGAGGTGGTGCTGGCTTCCGATGAAAAGGGCAAGCCGCGCACGCATGAGGTGGAGAAGAATAAGCTGCGCGTCACCGGTTTGGAGGCGGCCACGCCCTATCGGGTGACGGTCGCCGCCGTGGGCGGCGCTGAGGCGCCTTCCTTCCTGTTCCGCTCCGCCAGAAACCCGCGCCGCAGACGCAGCGCGAAAGAGGTAGAAGAGGCGATGGCGGCGCTGGAAGCGCAGGGGGAGCAGCTTATCGAGCGGCTCAATAGCGGCGAGGATGTTGATACCGCTTGGCTAAAGGACGCCAGGGCATGGCTTGACGACTACAATGAAGAGGACGCTACGCAGGCGAGGGAGGCGGCCGCCGGATCCGGCGCGGCGGTGATCTCCGCCGAGGAGCTGGATAGGCTGCGCAAGAGCACCGGCGACGCGTCGGCGCCGAGCTACGAAGATCAAATCGCAGCCATCCAGTCGCAGTATGATTTGCTTAACCCGATCATCAAGGAGCTCAAGCGCCTGCTGGACAAGCGCGCTTGCTCCTCTGCGGCGCTGTCCGAATATTTGGAGACCGGCGCGGCGGCGGAGCTGACAAAGAAGCTGTTTGAAGCCGACGCATCCGGCGTGCGCGTCGCGTTGGAGGAGATCGGCGGGGTGGAGGAAGCCAAGGGTACGCTGCTCAGGCTTATCAGCGCCGTCGAGGCGCAGGCGGTGGGGCAGATGCACGCGGCGCTGGATCTCTACAACGCGAACGATATCGCGTACCACTCGCTGGATCTGTACGTCGATCTGGAAAAGAATACCGAGTTGATGGCGGAGTTGAAGAAGGCTTGGTCGAAAAACCGCTCCAACCTGTCGGAAACCCTGGCCGAGGGCGACAGCACCCTGAACGCGCTGATTGACGAGTGCCTGCAAAAGTATGAAGGAAGCGACGCGGGCATGATCCGCGCGATTCCGGTCGGCGTGCTGCCTGCGGAACCCAAAGAATAAGCCTGAACGAAGAGAAGGAGCTATGCGCCGTCCGGCGCATAGCTCCTCAGACCGTCGAAAACGCCCATCTGCGGGTTCAGCCCAGCGCGCGCCTTGTCGGCGTACCAGTGTACGCCTCCTGCGGACACGCTTGTGCTTCGCCCACATCTGGACATTTCTCGACGGTCTGACTTTGTTGAT
>JAVBMD010000013.1:0-79460 GCA_031552825.1 Eubacteriales bacterium | reverse complement strand
ATGAACACACTTGTTCATCAGACCGTCGATAAACGCCCGTCTGCGGGTTCAGCCCAGCGCGCGCCTTGTCGGCGTACCAGTGTACGCCTCCTGCGGACACGCTTGTGCTTCGCCCACATCTGGACATTTCTCGACGGTCTGACTTTGTTGATAGCATGGATGAACACACTTGTTCATGCAGACCGTCGAAAAACGCCCATCTGCGGGTTCAGCCCAGCGCGTGCCTTGTCGGCGTACCAGTGTACGCCTCCTGCGGACACGCTTGTGCTTCGCCCACATCTGGACATTTCTCGACGGTCTGACTTTGTTGATAGCCTGATGAACACACTTGTTCATGGTTCTTTTTTTGCCACTCGCCACGATCCGCCCTTTTTTCGAAAAACGCCTTGCGCATCGCGCGGCAGGCTGGTATGATCTTATGAAAGGTTTTTTTACAAGCGCTGTTGAAAGGAGGGGTGTCGATGGGGCGGTATATCGTCAAGCGCGTCGTCGCCGGGTTGGTGACCATCTTCGTGCTGGTGACCATCACCTTCTTTTTGATGCACGCCATTCCAGGCAGCCCCTTTAACTCCCCGGGGGAAAATAAGCTGCCGCCCGCTGTGCTGGAGCGGCTCTATTCAATGTACGGGTTGGACAAGCCGGTGTTCGAGCAGTATACCACCTACCTGCGCAACGTTTTTCAGGGCGATTTTGGCATGTCCTTCAAGCGCGCCAACATCAGCGTCAACAAGCTGGTCGCCGTCGGCTTCCCGATTTCCGCGCGGGTGGGGTTGTTGGCTATCGTGGTGTCGCTGGGGATCGGCGTGCCGCTGGGCGTGATCTCGGCGACGAGGCGCGGGCGGTGGCCGGATTTTGCCTCGATGGCCTTTGCCACCATCGGCATTTCCGCGCCTGCGTTCGTCATCTCCGTGGTGCTGCTCTACATCTTCTCGATGCACCTGAAATGGCTGCCCTCTATGGGGCTGACCAGTTGGAAGCACTATATTTTGCCGGTCATCTGTTTGGCGTTTCAGCCCATCGCCTACATCGCGCGGCAGATTCGCTCCTCCATGCTCGACGCGCTGCAGCAGGATTACACCCGCACCGCGCGCGCCAAGGGCGTCAGCGAGGCCGGGGTGATCTGGAAGCACGCGCTGAAAAACTCCATCCTGCCGGTGGTAACCTATATGGGGCCGCTGGTGGCCGGGCTGCTTACCGGCAGCTTTGTCGTCGAGCGCCTGTTTTCCATACCCGGCATCGGGCGCGACTACGTGGCCAGCGTCGGCGATCGGGATTATACGATGATAATGGGCATGACCGCCTTTTTCGGCATCTTCGTCATCGCATGCAACATCGTGGTCGACATCTGCTACGCGCTGATCGATCCGCGGGTGAAGCTTACCGATTAGCGCCGTGTGCCGGGCGTATCAACTTCCGTTAAGGAGAAGAGCACATGCAGTCTTCCCAATCCTCTTATCAAAACCTGCCTGCCGCGCTGTTTGAACCATTGGGCGACGCGCAGCGCGAGCAGGAGCGCATCGTCCGCCCTTCCACCACCTATTGGCAGGATGTGCGGGCGCGCTTTAAGCGCGATCCTTTGGCGATGGGCGGGCTGGTGGTGCTGGTCATCATCACGCTGCTGGCCATCTTCGGGCCGATGCTCTCGCCGTACACCTACTCCGGCGTGGATTTCACCGCCGGGGGCAAGGGACCCAGCGCCGCGCACTGGTTCGGTACCGATAAGCTGGGGCGCGACATCCTCGTGCGCGTGCTGTTCGGCGCGCGCATCAGCCTGACGGTGGGCGTGGTGGCGGCGGCCATCAACCTAGTCATCGGCGTGCTGTACGGCGGCATCGCAGGGTTCATCGGCCGTCGGCTGGACATGATCCTCATGCGCATCGTCGACATCCTCATCGGCCTGCCCTCGCTGCTCTATATCATCTTGATTATGATGGTGATGGGCTCGACGGTTCAGTCCATCGTGCTGGCGCTGTGCTTTACCTCGTGGATCGGCACGGCGCGCGTGGTGCGTTCGCAGGTGATGACGCTCAAATCCTCGGACTATGCGCTGGCCGCCAAGCTGACCGGCGCTTCGGATCTGGATATCCTGCTGCGCCATCTGGTGCCCAACTGTATGGGGCCGATCATCGTTTCCACGGCGTTTCTGATTCCTTCCGCTATTTTTTCCGAGGCCTTTTTGGCCTTCCTCGGCATCGGCATTCAGGTGCCCATGGCCAGCTGGGGTACGCTTGCAAACGAGGCCATTCCGGCGCTTTCGAGCAAGCCGTATCAAATGTTTTTCCCTGTCGCCGCCATCTGCATCACCATGTTTGCGCTCAATTTCATCGGTGACGGTCTGCGCGATGCGCTGGATCCGCGCCTAAACAAAAAATAGATCATTTGACTGAATAAGGAGGCCTTTCATGGCCCTGCTTGAGATTGAAAACCTGTCGACCACCTTCCACATCGCCGCCGGGGACGTGCGCGCGGTGCGCGGCGTTTCGCTGTGCGTGGAGGAGGGGGAGGCGGTTGGCGTCGTCGGCGAGTCCGGCAGCGGAAAGAGCGTGCTGATGCTCTCGGTGCTGGGGCTGCTGCCCGGCAACGCTGAGGTGCGCGCCGACGCGGTGCGGTTTGGCGGGGTGGAAACCGCCGCCATGACCGCCGCCCAGCGACGGCGCATGCGCGGCGGCGATATCGGCATGGTGTTCCAAGACCCGATGACCTCGCTGAACCCCCTCTTCACCATCGGCAAGCAGATCACCGAGCCGCTGAAGATTCATCAGGGCATGAAGAAGGACGAAGCGCGCGCCCGGGCGCTGGAGCTGCTGCGCATGGTGGAGATCCCTAGCCCGGAGAGTCGCCTCAAGCAATACCCGCACGAGTTTTCCGGCGGCATGCGCCAGCGCGCGATGATCGCCATCGCGCTGGCCTGCAATCCCAAGCTGGTAATCGCCGACGAGCCCACCACCGCGCTGGACGTCACCATCGAGGCGCAGATCTTGGATTTGCTGCGCAGTCTGCGCGAGCGGCTGGGCACCTCTACCATCCTCATCACCCACGATCTGGGCGTGGTGGCCAGCATGTGCAGCCGCGTCGTGGTGCTGTACGGCGGCACGGTGGTGGAGCAAGGCACGCTGCGCGAGATCTTCTATGGATCGCGGCATCCGTATACGTGGGGCTTGCTGCGCTCCATTCCCAAGCGCGACGGGAACCGCAAGCTGAAACTGATCCCCATTCCCGGCTCGCCGCCGGATATGCTGGCGCCGCCGGAAGGCTGCCCCTTTGCGCCGCGCTGCGCCCACGCGATGAAGATTTGCCTCACCATGTCGGCGCCGGAAACCCAGCTTTCGCCGACGCATTGTGTGCGCTGCCATCTGACGCATCCCAGCGCGCCCAAGGTGGAACGGGGGGAGAGCTAATGCAGATCACGAAACCGGAGCAAAAGCAGCCGCTGGTTGAGGCGCGCAACCTCAAGCGGTATTTTGACGTCAACCCGCCATTCTTCGGCAAGAGCAAGCGCTTGCTCAAAGCGGTGGACGGCGTGTCGTTGCGCATCTACCGTGGCGATACCTTTGGGCTGGTGGGCGAGTCGGGCTGCGGCAAGACCACCATCGGCCGCACCCTGGTGCGCCTGTACGAGCCCACCGATGGGCAGGTGTTCTACGAAGGCACGGATATTTCGCACCTAGACCGGCAAGGCATGGCGCCCTATCGCCGTAAGATGCAGATGATCTTTCAGGACCCCTACTCGTCGCTGGATCCGCGCATGACGGTGGCCAGCATCATCGCCGAGCCGCTGCGCGTGCAAAATCTCTATCCCGGCAAGCAGCGGGAGGAGCGCGTGCGCGAGCTGATCGAGCTGGTCGGCCTTTCCTCGGATCATTTAAACCGCTATCCCCACGAATTTTCCGGCGGGCAGCGCCAGCGCATCGGCATCGCTCGCGCGCTGGCGGCGGGTCCCGAGTTCATCGTTTGCGATGAGCCGATTTCGGCGTTGGACGTATCCATTCAGGCGCAGGTCATCAACATGCTGGAGGAATTGCAGGAGCGCATGGGGCTGACCTATCTGTTCGTATCGCACGATCTTTCGATGGTGCGCCACCTCTCGCGTACCGTGGCGGTGATGTACCTCGGGCATTTGGTGGAGTGCGCGCCGGTGGAGGAGCTGTACGAGCATATGCAGCATCCTTACACGCAGGCGCTGTTCTCCGCCGCGCCGGTGGCCGACCCGGATCAGGCGGAGCGCATGGTGCGCATCCCGCTGCAGGGCGATGTGCCTACGCCCATCGATCCGCCGAGCGGCTGCCCCTTCCGCACGCGCTGCAAGCAGGCGATGCCGCGCTGTGCCGAGCAGCGCCCCGCCCTGCGCGATATCGGCGGCGGGCATCTCTGCGCTTGCCACCGAGTAGAATAGAAAAAACAGAAGAGAAGGACCGGCCTGCCGCAAAGGAGGGTTTTCGATCAAGCGTTCACTGTTTGGCCGAGGATTGGCGTTTGCGTTGTTGCTTGCGCTGCTTTGCGTTGCGCCTCCCGGCCTTGCCGCGGGCGAGCGGGTGGCGGAGGGCGTGGTGCGCGGCGCGATGACGCGCCTTGGCGCCGATCTGTTCCGCAAGCTGCTGTCCGATATGGGCTATGAAGGCAACGCCGAGGGCGATAACTGGATGCACCTTGCCCTGCTGCACATCGAGAAAGAGGAGTACGAGAAGGCGCTGACCGACGCGCGACGGATGATCGACGCCTTTGAGGCGGCGGGTACGCCCAGCGGCTATGCCTACGAGCTGCTCGCTTGGTGTATCGAGGAGGTTGGCGGCTACGACGAAGCGCGCGCGGCATATCATAGCGCAAAGAAGGCGTACGAGCAGGCGGGCGAAGAGGTTCCCGCGTCGGTCTACTACGCGATCGCGTGGTATCAGCATGATGCGGGCGACGATGAGGCAGCCCTGCCCAACTTTGAGCGAGCCGCAACCATCTACCGCGCATCCGGGGAGCCGGTGGATCCGTACATCTATTACTGCCTCGCTACGATTTACTATGAAAAGCGGAATAGCGGGGTGTCGGAAGGCTTTGCCCAGCTGGCGCTGGACGGCTATCGGCAGCAGCTAGCGCAGGCCGAGGCCGGAGCGACCCCGGATATCAGCGATTACTTTTACCTCGCCGAGCTGTACAATATCACCGGCCGCAACGCGGAGGCGCTCGCCCATTACCTGCGCGTTGAGGAGCTCATGAAAGCCGAGAACCGCGAAATCAGCGGATACCTGTGCGACGTCATCGGCTGGTATCAGAAGGATGCCGGAGACAACGCCAAGGCGTTGGCTTACTACCGCTTGGCGCTCCAGACCTATTTGGAGGAAGGCGATTCGGCGGGCGACAGCTACTTCTGGTTTGCCGAGCGATGCGAGGAGCTTGGCGAGCTTTCGGAGGCGCTGGAGAGCTACGAGCGCGCCGTCGCCGAATACGAGAAGTTCGGAACCAGCTCGGATAATGAGCTGCAGGCGCGGTTGCGACGGGATGCGCTGCGCACCCAGCTCGGCAAATGAACAGGATAGTTTTTTATGGAGGCGCTTCCATTTATGCGAAACGCACGCTCTTGGATCGAGATCGACCTAGACGCGATTGCTGCCAACTACCGCACGGCGCGTGAGGTTTCCGCGCCGTGCGCCCGCGTTTGCGCGGTGCTCAAGGCCGATGCCTACGGGCATGGCGCGGCGCGCGTCGCCCGGCGCTTGGTAGCCGAGGGCGCCGATTTTTTTGCCGTGAGCTGCGTGCGCGAAGGCCTTGCGCTGCGCCGCGCAGGCATCGCGGGGACCGTGTTGGTGATGGGCGCGCTGGAGACGGCGCGGCTTTCCGAGGCATTGGCCGAAGGGCTGACCCTGACGCTGGGCAGCGCGGAGGAAGCGCGGACGCTCAGCGAGGCCGCCGCCGTCCATGCCGGGCCGGTGGGGGCACACATCAAGATCGACGCTGGGTTTCATCGGTTGGGGCTGCCCATCGGCGATCCCAAAACCGTGCAGCGCATTCAGGAGATCTACTTTTTGCCCTATCTCTCGGTGGAGGGCATCTACGCGCACCTGCCGCTGCGCAGCGCGGAGGAGGATGCCGCGCAAGCCGCGCGCATGCACGCGCTGTGTACGGAGTTGCAAGCTCGCCACTGCGCGCCGCCGCTTTTGCATCTGGTGGACAGCATCGGACTGGTGCGCTATCCGCAATGGCATCATAATTTGGTGCGCATCGGCGCACTGCTCTTTGGCGCGGGGCCGCTGGATGCCGTCGCGCCAAAGACGCGCCCTACCCTGCGCTTTTGCACCGCGATAACGCGCCTGCACTGGGCGGAGGCCGGGGAATGCGTGGGCTATGACGATGCGCACCCGCTATCGCGCGCAACCCGCATCGCTACGCTGAGCGTCGGCTATGGCGACGGTTATCCGCGCGCCATGGGCGACGGCAGCGGCCGCGCTTTGGTCTCAATCCGCGGGCGGCGCGCGCCGGTGTTGGGGCGGGTCTGTATGGATCAATGCATGGTCGATGTCACCGACATTCCCGGCGTGGCGCTGGGCGACGAAGCCGAGCTATTTGGCCGGGCGATCTCCTTGGCCGAGTACGCCGCTTGGGCGGACACAAACCGCAATGAGGCGATGGTGCGCCTCTCGCGCAGGCCGCCCCGCGCCTACTACGCGGCGGGGGAACTGATCGCCGTGGAGGACGCCCTGCTGGGGCGGGAGGAATAGAGTGATGGAGACAGAGCAATTGCAGGCGCTGGCGCAGCCCGACGCTGCGCTGGACGCATGGGTGATACAGCAGCGGCGCGCGCTGCATAAAAGACCGGAGCTGTCCGGGCAAGAGAAAGAAACGCAAGCCTTCTTGCTGGCGCGATTGGCGGAGTTGGGCATCGAGGGCGAAGCGCCGTGCGCCGCCTCGCATGCCGTGACCGGGCTGATCCGGGGCGGCAAGCCGGGCGCGACGCTGGCATTGCGCGCCGACATGGACGCGCTGCCGGTGGAGGAGCCGGAGAGCTGCCCCTTCCATTCGGAGACGCCCGGCGTGATGCACGCCTGCGGCCACGATGCGCATATGGCGATCCAGCTGGGCGTCGCGCGGCTGCTGTTGCGCCATCGCGACGCGCTGCCGGGCACGGTGCGCCTGCTGTTTGAACCGGCGGAGGAAACCACCGGCGGCGCGGCCGAAATGATCGCCGCTGGGTGCCTCGAGAACCCGCATGTGGAAGCGGTGCTGGCGCTGCACGTGTCGCCGAAGCAGCTTTGCGGGCATCTGTCCACGCGCCCCGGCGCGGTTAGCGGCGCCAGCACGGACGTGCTGCTGACGGTGCGCGGTCGTGCGGGGCATGGCGCCTATCCGGAGCGCTCGGTGGACGCCATCGTGATCGCCGCGCAGGTGATTTCCGCGCTGCAAACCTTGGTCAGCCGCGAAACTTCGCCGCTGGACAGCGCGGTGCTTTCGCTGGGCACGATACGCGGAGGGAAAGCCGCCAACGTGATCTGCGAGGAAGTGGTGGTGCGCGGCACGCTGCGCACGCTGAACGTCGAAACGTGCGCGCGGATGCGTCGGCGCATCGCCGAGGTGACAGAGGGCGTCGCGCGGGCGATGGGCGGGGAGGCGGTCGCCGTGCTGACCGCCGACTATGGGCCGGTGGTCAACGACCGGTTGCTGACCGTCGTCGCGATGGAGGTGGCGGGCAAGGTGCTGGGTGACGATCATATCCATATCGAAGAGTTCCCCAGCCTTGGCGTCGATAGCTTTAACTTTTTCGTGCAGGATCGCCCCGGTGTGTATTGGGATATGGGCTGCGGGCTGGGCGCGCCGCTGCACGCGCACGATTTTATCGTGGACGAGGCCTGCCTGCCGCTGGCGGTGCGCACGCAGGCATGTATGGCATGGGCTTTGTTGGAGCGGTTGAATTGCAGTCGTTGATTTGTAGCCGCTGAATATGCAAAAAGGAGAGGCGCGCATGAAAAAGATCTTCATTTCCGCCGACATCGAGGGAACCTGTGGCATCGCCCACTGGAACGAAACCGAGATCGGCAAGCCGGGGTACGATGCCTTCGCCCGGCAGATGACCCGCGAGGTTGCCGCCGCCTGCGAGGGCGCGGTGGCTGGCGGCGCAAGCGAGCTGTTGATTAAGGACGCGCACGATAGCGCGCGCAACATCGATCCCACCGCGCTGCCCACCTGCGCGCGCATCCTGCGCGGCTGGACGCGCGATCCGTACATGATGATGTCCGGGCTGGACGAGAGCTTTGACGGCGTGATCCTCACCGGCTATCATAGCGCGGCCGATACCGACGGCAATCCTTTGGCGCACACCATGGCCACCGCTTATCACCGCGTTACCATCAACGGCGAGGTGGCCTCGGAGTGTACCATCAATTGCATGACCGCCGCGATGATGGGCGTGCCGGTGCTGCTGGTGACCGGCGACGAGGCGCTATGCGAGAGCGTCACCGCCGTCAACAAGCACATCCGCACGGTGCCGGTTTCGCGCGGCATCGGCAACGGCTCGTTGAGCATCCATCCCGATGTGGCGGTGGATCGCATCCGTGATGCCGCCAAGGTCGTCGTGTTCGCCGACGGCAAGCGCAGCATGTACCCTTTGCCCAAGCACTTTGAGATCGAGGTGCAGTATCGCGAGCATGCGCTGGCGCTGCGCAACAGCTTTTATCCCGGCGCGAAGCGCATCGGCGTGCGCGGCGTTGGTTACGAAACAAACAACTACGATGAAGCCCTGCGCTTCATGCTCTTTTGTCTATGAGCGGGCAGGCGCAGAAGCTGCGCAGGCTGATGCCCGGCGACCGAATCGGACTGATCGCCCCCTCCGGCGCGACGCGCGAGCCGGAATTCCCTCCTGCCGCGCTGGCCGCTCGGGTGGCGGAACTGGGCTATGAGCCGGTGCTGGGAAGCAGCGTCGGCGCGAAGCACGGCTACCTTTCCGGCGATGATGCGCTGCGGCTGGCCGACGTGCATCGCATGTTCGCCGATGATTCCATCGCGGCGGTGTACTGCACGCGCGGCGGCTATGGCGTGCCCCGCCTGCTGGATCGGATCGATTTTGCGCTGCTTCGCGCGCATCCGAAGCTGTTTCTCGGCTATAGCGATATCACGGCGCTGCATTTGGCGATCCACGCCCGGTGCGGCTTTCCCACGCTGCACGCGCCGATGGTATGCTCCGACGCGCTGGTCGAGCCCTTCTCTCGCGCCGAATTGCTGCGCGCGCTGGCCTGCGCGGAACCGATGGGCGAATTGCCGCTGCCCTGCGGCGCGCCCGGGTTGGCGTGCGTCTGCCCCGGCGTGGCCGAGGGCGTGCTGATCGGCGGCAATCTTTCGCTGCTGGCGGCGCTTTGCGGAACGCCGTGGATGCCCGATATGCGCGGAAAAATTTTGTTTATTGAAGAGATCGGCGAGAAAACCTATGCGGTGGATCGCATGCTGACCACGCTGCGCTTGAACGGGCTTTTTGAGGCCTGTGCGGGCGTCCTATTCGGCGGGTTTACCGATTGCCAGATCGAGCATCCTGACTTTGGGCTGGATATCGGCCAGATCATCGATGAGGTGGTTGCGCCGTGCGGCAAGCCGATTCTTTGCGGGCTGCCTGCCGGCCACCTGATGCCGACGCTGACGCTGCCGATGGGCGCGCGTTGCCGCATGGACGCCGAACGCGGCACGTTGTCCATTCTGGAATCGATCTATCAATGAACGAATAACTAATTATTTAAAAAATGCTAGGCAAGAAGCCGATTTTCGGGTACAATATTTGGGTATCTGAAACCGTTATTTGGGGGCGCTTACATGTCCGAACAACTGCCCACGGAATATTCCTTCCCGCTGATCGTGCTGGATTTGGAATGGAACCAACGCTATGGTCGACAGCAGGGAAGTACCAATATGCTGCCGCAGGAAATCGTGGAAATCGGCGCGGTAAAGCTGAATGCGCAGGGGCGTATTTTGGAGCAGTTCCGGCGCACGGTGCGTCCGGTGGTGCATCCGGTACTGCATCGGCATGTGCAGCGCGTTACCGGCATCAGTGCGGAGGATTGCCGAGATGGCGGTACCTTTGTGCAAGCCTGCGCCGATCTGATGGCCTTTTGCGGCACGACCTTTACCCTGTGCACTTGGGGGCCGGACGATTATCCCGTGTTGCAGCGCAACCTTGCTTATTGGATGCAGCCGCAGGATTGGGTGCGCTACCCGATCGACGCGCAGCGGGTTTATGCTATGCTATGCGGCGAGGCGGGGAAGGCTAAGCAGACCAGCCTGCAAACCGCGATGGAAGCGCTGGGTGTCGCGCAGGAATTGCCGCATCATCGCGCGCTGCACGACGCTTACCATACCGCGCTCATCTGCCAGCGCTTGCTCGAGCAGATCCGCACCCTTCCTGAAAATGATCCGCGCGCGGCAATGCTTCGCGCCGCACGGGCGGTGCATCTGCCGCGCTACCTCGCGCGGTGCGATACGCGCGTTACCGAGCACCGAACGCCGGAGGCATTGATGGCGGACGAGGGCGCCTTGGCGATCCGCTGCCCGCAGTGCGGATGCGCGCTGGCCTGCCCGCCAAGCCGTAGGCTTTACTCCCCGTCGAGGCAGTTACTCGAGCAGTTTTCCTCGTGTCCGGATCACGGACAAGTGTCGGCGCGTTACGCATTACAGCGCACCGCCGAAGGCGCGTTGACCGTGCGCGTGCAAACCGAGTTGGCCACCGAGAAGCAGGCGGTTCAGTTCGCCGAGCGCTGCGCGTCACAAAACGTACCGCGCCGGAATCGCCGCCGCGGCGGTTCGCGGAACAGGCCGCGCGCCGCGCGCAGCGCAGAACAGCCGACATAGGAGGGAGGACGCCAGTGCGGATCGCTCTGTTCACGGATTCTTATTATCCTGAAATCAACGGTGTGGCCAATTCGGTTTACACGCTGTTTCAAGAGCTGACCGCGCTGGGGCATGAGGTACACGTGTTCGCGCCCAGCAACAAGCAGGCGCAGCGCGAACCCAACGTTCACCGCATCGCCAGCATGCCGCTGATCTTCCTGAAAGATCGGCGCTCGGTGGTGTTCAGCCCGGCGCTGTTGGCGCGCGTCAATCGTTACCGTTTCGATGTCATCCACACCCATAGCGAATATTTGGTGGGCATGCTGGGGCGCTTCGTTGCCAAGATGCGCGGCGTGCACTGCGTACACACCTATCATACGATCTGGGAAGACTATACCTATTACGTTACCCACGGCATCGCCGAGGCGCGCGCCCGCAGGCTGGCGGCAAAGTTCAGCGGTTTTTGGTGCAATCATTGCGATGCGATCATTGTGCCTACCGGCAAGATTCAGGGGTTGCTGGAGCGCTACGGCGTTCACACGCCGATGACGGTGATTCCTACCGGACTGGATTTGGAGCGTTTTTCGCCTTCCGGCATTCCTCGGGCGGAAATTGCCGCTTGCCGCGCCGAATGTGGCGTCCTTCCTGATCGGCGCGTTTTTTTGTACATCGGCCGCATCGCGAAGGAAAAGAATTTGGAGACCGTGATGGGTGCCATGCCCGCCGTGATGGCAGCTTGCCCGGCGGCGGTATTTGTGTTGGTGGGCGAAGGGCCTTGGATTCCCGTGCTGCGCGAGCAGGCGCGCGCGCTCGGCATCGGCGGGCGCGTGATCTTTACCGGCCCAAAGCCGTGGGCACAGATACACAAGTATTATGCGATGGGCGATGTGTTCGTCAGCGCTTCCCAATCCGAGACGCAGGGGCTGACCTACATTGAAGCGATGGCTGCTGGGTTGACGGTGGTCGCGCGCGAGGATCCTTGCCTGAATGGCGTGCTGGAACACGGCGCGAATGGCTTGCTTTTCGGCGAAGAAAAGATGCTTCCTGATTTGCTGCTTCGCGCGCTCTCGCCGGAGGCCGCATCCCTTGGCGCGGCGGCCGCGCAAACCGCGCAGCGGTACTCGAAAGCTGCCTTTGCGCGTGCGGTGGAGCGCGTTTATATGGAGGGATAGACCTACGCTAAATTCGGATCGTGACAGCATCGATTTAAGCTTTGGGAACCCATCCTGAAAAACCGCTTGGTTAATCTTAAATCTCATCGGAGTCTTTGGGGAAATTTTCATACAGAAGCCGTTCTTCCTGACCGGAAGGACGGCTTTTTGGCGCGTACATTTTCGATTATCCTGAATTGAATTTAATATTTGGCGAAAAATCCGCTGAAATTATGAAATAATGCTTGAGAAACGCAATAAACACAATATATTGTGCAAGCAAAATGAAAATTAATATATATAGTGGTTTGCGAATCGAGACATAGACCGGAGTCTGAGAAAAGCGAATCAGAGATAGAAAAGATCGCCTAAAAACATGTGAATATTTATGGCAAATTAACGCAAACAGACTTTGGTATACAAAGAAATAACAGACCGAAGTCTGCTGAAATATGAAGTGATCCTTTGGGGAATTAAGAAATGCATCGCAATTTCCGACCAATAGATGGCGAAAAAGGCTACATACCCGATTGTTCTTTGGGGAATAAAAAATGGCTAGTCAGGAAAACATTGTATAGGGAATTGAGGGTTACACGGGATGTAGCGGAAAATGTAATAATAAATATACAATAAAGGAGAATATTTTGCATAATGTTTGAGTGGATTGTTTGGGCGATATAATAATTTATTTTTCAAAAACATTCTAATAAGCAAGGAATTACAAGGGAAAAATCAATGTTAAAATCGCGCTTAATATGCCGCCTTTCGTTGACTTGAAAGATGCAACAATGATACGATACATCCTGTAGAAGGCTGGGTTAATAGACATACCGACCGACGGTTTTCTGCAAGATATGTCATTTTTTAATAGATTACCGATCGTCCTTCAGAACGCGACGCTTGAAGAACGACAAACGGCGCATAACGCGCACATGCCGAACCAAGAGCGACTTCCTCATCGAAGTGCAGGAAAGGGTTGTGAGTACGTATGGATAACAAGGAGCTAAGATTCTATCAAACCAAGACCTTTAGGCGATTGATGGCCGTATTGATGGCGATCATTCTGCTCTCCAACAACATGTTGGAGGATATGTCGCGCTTGATCGCCGGGGAAGCGGAGCCCGCTGGCCAAGTGGTCTCCGTCCCGGAGAATACGGGTGCGCAGACCGAAGGCGCGGCTGAGGCCGTGCCGGGGGAGAGCGGCATCGTACCGGAAAACGCGACGGGGACGCCTGCCGAAGGAGGCGTGGTGGATACAACCGCGCCCGAAGGTACCGACCAGCCCGGCGATACTGAAGCGCCCGGCGATACCGAGGCGCCAAGCGATACCGAAGTGCCCGGTGAAACCGAGATGCCCGGTGAAACCGTGGCGCCCGGCGAAACCGAATCGCCCGAAGCGACGCCGGAGGGCGAGACCCCGGCGCCTACCGGCGATCCGGCGGAAACGCCCGGACCCGTCGGCCCGGCCAACGCGGCGGAGGATCCTTCCTTCACCAGCGGCTATGCCGTGGTGCTTGGCGACGCGATGATTTACAAAACCGCAGAGGAAGACGAAGAGAAAGCGCTGATCGGCGTGGGCGAGGGCGAGGTCGTCATGGCTTTGGCGCGCGCCGAGGACGATGAGCAGAGCGTATGGCTTCGCGTGGTTGTCAAGGATGCCGCCGATACGCTGGTAGACGGCTGGATCCGTGGCGAGAGCATTTTGGCGATCGCCGTGGAGGAATTCAACCGCCGCACCGATATCGAGCATAAGGAAGAAACGCCCGACTTTATCGTGCTGGACAAAAACGGCATCCCGCAGGTTTCCGGTACCATCATTACCGAAAATACCCAAGAAGAAGAGAGCCCGCTGCCCACCGAAGAACCCGCCGAGGAAGACGTGTCGGATCTGATGGGCATTTTGGGCGATGACGGCGGCATGATGCTGCTTTCCGCCGCCGAGGATTATCAAAACTTTTTGAATGTCGTCGGCGCGCTGGACGTGTTCCGCGTCGGTACCGGCGGCGGTCTGACGTGGGACAATACCCACGAGAACATGATGTTCTCCATCACCGTGCTGCGCCCGCCGCAGGTGATCCCCGGCAACGACGATAGCCTGCCGTACTTTAATTACATCAACGAAACCGCGAAGGTAACGATCACCCTGCCCGCCGATAGCCCGGTCATCTTCCTGCCCGGCGACTATCAGTACGATGCTTCTAACCCGCGCCAAATTATCGTTCCGATCAATACCGGCGCGCCGGGCAGCACACTCGAGACCACCAAGATCACCAACATCAAGGTGTCGGTGACCTACGATTATTCCAAGCCCCCGGCCGCCGTCGGCACGCAGATTGCGGGCAATGTACACGTCGAAGGAACGGCGATGATGGGTTACCTCTCCGAAGGCGTGCGCATCAACGAGGATACCCCGCGCACGGTGGATCACGATTCCGCGTTCACCATCACCGTCGGCGAGCGTACCTACGTGGACGCCGATTGGGACTTGGGCGCCGATACCAAGAACACCGGTTTGGCTACCCAATACGCCACCATCACCACCACGCTGACCTCTTTCCTGCGGGATTCCAACGGCAAGGTGATGGATAGCCTGCCCCAGTACCGCGAGCTGAGCGCCCGCGCGGATCTGGACTACATGTACATGACCATCAAGGTGCCGCCGCTAACCCCGCCGAGCGGCGTATCCGGCGCCAAGACCGACGTCTACCCCACCAACGTCTACATTAGCAACAGCAGCACCGCGCTCGAACCGGCCAAGGACGGGCAGGGTCAAGTGATCCCCGGTTCGTTCATCGTGCCGGTGACGCGGGAGAACATCGGCGGCAAGTCGGTGCCGGTATATACCAGGCACGATGTTCGCTTCGAGTACCTGCTGACCGATATCGAGATTCCTTTCTATCAATATGTCTCGAGCCAAAAGTTCACCGGAAACATCACCAGTACGCTGGAATGGAAGCTGAAAGGTTCCGAAGACAAGAAGAAGGAAGTCAAAACCTCCTTCGACCTTGCCGCGGTGGAACTCAAGCCGATCAAAGTACAATTCAGCAAGCAGATTCAGGTCAACGGCGCGAGTCCGGTGGCTTGGGGAACCGCTATGCAGGCCAGCTATCCGCCCAATCCGGCGGGCGACCTGAAGCTGGGCCTGAATCAGAAGGGTACCAGCACCCCGGCCACGCTGTACACCCTCAGCGGAACCACCTATACCGCCGCGGGCACCACCGCGTCGGTGTTTACCGCCAACGGCACCAACGCCACCACCTACTACGTGCTGCCCGGCGAGTACACGATCTTTGAAGATCGCGTAATCACCGGCTTCGCGCTGAAGGACACCGGCGTCGTGAACCTAGTCAAGAACACCACCACCCTCGTGCCGGTGACTGCCGTCAACTCCAACGGCGGCCTGTCGGTCACCAAAGTGTGGGAGATCAACGGCAGCCAGGTTACCCAGCCCGATGCCGTAACCTTCACCGTCTACGCCGACGCGGCGTATTCCAAGATCGCCACCATGACCGAGGGCGGCGTGGAAAAACCCGCCGTGCTCGCCACCACCGCCACCAACCCCACCGTCACCTTCTCGGTAAAACCCGGCGACTATTGGATCCGCGAGACCATTCCCACCGACGCCGACGCGTGGTTTGATCGCGATGCGTTCAAGAAGGTCACCGTCAAAGAGGGCGAGCTGACGCAGGTCAACTTCGTCAACAAGATCGCCGCCCTTACCGTCAAGACCCAGCTGGAAATCGGCGACGCCAACTCGGTGTACGCCTACGATAGCGCGCTGCAGAGCCGCTACCCCAACTTCGAGATGGATCCCGGCCAGAACGCCGATTCGGCGGTTACGCTGGTCATCGACGGCAAGACCTACAAGCCGCGCACGCTCGACGCCAGCGGCAACCCCTACGTAAACGACGCGGGCGAATTTAAGTATTATATTCCCGCCAGCGTGTACGACAAGGTCAACAACCAAGCAAACGGCACCTACGAGTTGCGCATCAACGGCACTGTGCCGGGGTTTGGCAAGCAAAACTCGCAAACCGTCAGCAAGCAGGGCGGCGTGTTGCCCAAGGATTCGCAGGCCAAGTATTATATGTCGGTGATCGAGGTTACCAAGCGACTGCGCTATGCCTACGACACCAACCAATACACCGAGGTCAACTATACCGAAGCCATCGCGGATCTGATCGGCAACCCGACGATTCAGGCCGGCGTTAAGCTCGGCAGCAGCAACTTCACCAACGTGCGCGCGCTGAACAAAACCGGCACCGGCGCCAACATCAAGTACAGCATGGACTTTACCGCCGGGCTGCTCGACAGCGCGACCGGCTTGGTCAAGCTGCGCAAAGTATCCAACGGCGAAATGCTGGCCGTCATCGGCGTACCCGCTACGCCGACCGAGACCACCTATACCTTCTATGAAGCGCCAAACGATACCGAGTTCTCGCAATATGCCATCTCGCCCGCCGGTGGGCAGCTCAAGATCGGCATCGGCAGCGGGCGCAAGCTGGCCGCCACCGCCACCAACCAGCCCAAGAAGTACGGCGCGATCATCGTTGACAAGTACGTCAGCGATGGCGGCAGCACGCTAGCCGCCGCCAACTTCCACCAAGTCGCCAGCCGCGGCGAGGTGGCCGCCAGCTTCGATCCGGAGTTCAAGATCACCAAAATCGGCAGCAGCACCGCTGTTTCCGGTTACGCCGCGCAGAAGCTGACCTATACCAACGCCGCGGGCAAGCTGAGCGCTGTGTTCCTCCACGTGCCGGTCGGGCAGGCCGTTACCGTGCAGGAGCAGTCCACCGGGCTGGCCGGGTATTCCCCGGTCAACGGCGCCAACAATGCCGCCAGTTGGCTCGTGGGCAACGATACCGTCACCGCCACCATCACCGCTACCGGCGACCAGAGCAAGCTGTTCGGCCGCGCTTCGGTGTACAACCTGCGCGCCAAGGCGGGCGTGGATCTGTCGCTAAGCATCAAGCACCTTGACGGCGCTACCGCGCTGCGCACCACCGGCGAGGGCGGCACTTTCACCTTTAATCTTTACCGCATCGCCCCCGGCGCGGGCAGCGGCATCAGCAGCGTGAAGCTGGAGAACGGCACCACGGTGTACTATTACACCGCGACCGATGGCACCTTCATCTTTAACGCCTCCAACGCGGGCGTCGTGCATGCCGATGTCACCATTCCTTCCACCGTCACCGATGCGACGATTCAGTATGTGCTGATCCAGACCGCCAAGAGCGGGTATGAGATTCAGCAGCCCAAGCTGGTCACACTGACCCGCGGCAAGACCGAATCCGAGGCGATATCGGCGCTGAACAAGGAATATGCGCAACTGGTTGTCAACACGCTGCGCTACGCGCTGGATCATGACGCCGCCACCCACGCCACCACCGTCATCAACGGCCAAGCGTGGCCTGCCGGCGCATACCTCACCAAGACGCTGACCTATACCCTGACCGGCACCGCCACCGCCACCGGTACCGCCGTCAACCTGACGGCGCAAATCTCCGGCACGGCTGGCAAGGCTACCTTCAGCGTACCCGCCGGTACGTATACCGTGGGCATCTCCACCACCACTTCGCAGACGCTGCCCGATGGCTACAAGCGCGCCCCGGCGGCGGTAGGCAACGACCTTTCGGGCACGACGATGAGCGTTACGGTACCCGAATCGGTCACCGTGAGCAAGAACGCCAAGTTCGAGAACCCCAACGGCGTCATTTGCCTGAAGAAAGTGGATATGGACAGCACCAGCACCGCCTTGTCAGGCGCGGTGTTTACCCTGAAGCAAGGCACCACCACCATCGCCACCGCCACCACGGCATCCACCGGCGTGGCCAGCTTTACAAATGTCGCGCCGAATACGTATACCGTGACCGAAACCTCCGCGCCCACAGGCTACTTCGGCTCCACCGCGCCGATCAGCCTCACCGTGGCCGGAGGCGCTTGGAGCGGAAACAACTACGTCAAGGCAGCCGCTGACGACAACAATTGCTTCCAGACCAAGCCCTCGCTGGTGATTACCAACAAGAAGTTCACCACCTTCACCTTCACCAAGCGTCAGGTGAACAACGCGGGCGCGGAAACCACCTACACCAGCACGATGTACGCCACCATCATGATACCGGACGGCGCGGGCGGCTATAAGCCCTACGACTACGCCGGTTCGGGTTTCATCTTTGGCAACGGCGCGGCGGCCAATACCACCGCGCGCTACGCCACCTCCAGCGGCGCTATCACGTGGCGTCTGCCCGCGGGAGAGTACTATATATTAGAAGAAAACCCCAGCGGCACCTTCCCGGCGCTGGGTCCGCAGCAGAACCCCGCTGTCACGGTGCGCAAGCCCTATACCTACACCGTAGGCGGCAACACCTATTCCGGCTGGCTGCTGGGGCCGTACACTGTGGCCGCCGCCGATGCGGGCGCCACCAAGGCCGTCCAAATCCGCAACTTGGTGAACAGCTACGGCCAGATCGACCTGATGAGCCTCAATAACTTCTTCCGCGATGGAAGCAGCACCGATACCGAGATTCTCAACAGCGGCAGCTACCGTCTGGTCAACGTCGCCACCCCGGCGACCACCTACACCTCCAGCCAGAGCGGCAGCCTGCATCGCTTTGTCAACGTGCCGATTTTTGACGCGGTGGCCGCCTCGCCCACCTACGGCCAGCCGCTTTCCTACCGGCTGGAGGTTGTAACCGGGCCGGACAGCTACTTCCAAAAGAACGAGGACGGCAGCGTCACCCGCCCGATGGCGCTGTACGATGCCAGCAACCATGTGTTGCAGGCCAGCGGCACCACGGCGTACACCAACGCCGTCCCCGCCGTCACCGATTATCAAAGCCGCCCGCGCAAGGCGCGCACCAACGCCAAGTACGAATACGCCACCGGCTTCTCGCTCTACGATGTGTTGCAGATCACCGATGGCGGCAACAACACCCGCCCGCGCATCGCCATTCAGAACGAGCGCAAGGGCCAGATCATCGTGCCGGTCGTGGGCGTCGACTGCCTGCGCCACGAGGACGAATATGTGCTTTCCGGCATCAAGGTCGGTCTGTACAACGCCTCCGGCAAGCTGCTGACTACCGGCACCACCGACGGTTCCGGTTTGGCCACCTTTACCGCCTCCGATAGCTTCTACCTCTCGGCGGAGCGCGATTATATCGTCGTGCAGCTCAGCAAGGACGATGAGCACATCATCGGCTCCTGCACCGCAAACCCGTTGCGCGGACTGCCTGCCAACGAGAACCAGCTCAGCGCCGCCGAGCTGGCCAAGATCGGCGCGGCCGATTCCGCGCTCAATGGCTTGTGGGTGCGCTGCGGCGCGTTCCAGCCCAATGCCGTCAAGAAAATGTTTGTCGCCACCACGGCGGATTTGGAAAACCACAAACCTTATCTGCGCATCGAGATGACCAAGGACGCCATCAACACCTCCGGTCAGGCTTCGCGCTATGATATGCAGAAATTCACGCTGTTCGAGATCAGCTACACCCTCAGCGGCGGCAGCTTCTCGATCACCGGCGTGAATGCCATACAGGATTACACCACCGGCGCGATCCACGGCGAGAACGGCAAGTTCATCACCTCGGCGATGACCTACGGCAAGGTGTACGCGCTGGCCGAAACCGCGCAGTCCAACCCGGCCAGCCTGCATGTCGTGATGCCCGATTCGCTGTTTGCCACGCTAAAGGCGTCGCCCTTCGGTATGACCACCGCAAAAGCGCCCGCGCTGACCACCAGCACCTTTGACAATACGCTGCGCACCGCGCGCGATAAGGTGCAAAACCTCAGCAACAGCGTCGCGGCGGCCTTCACCAATGCGATTAAGAACAAGCTGGGTTACAACTTTGCCGAGATGTATGTCGCTCCTTACGGCGCGGCGCATATCAACGATAAGAAGAACGTCGATACCTTCGCCGACAACATCGTGGGCGGCGGCGGCAACTATTGGCACATCGGCCGCGTGATCCTGCGCAAGCAGTACCTCAACAAGGCCGGTCAGTTGCTCGACATGAACGGCGTCACCTTCCGGTTCTCGATGGTACACATCAACGAGGACGGCACCACCCACAAGCTGCCCGGCGGCGGCGACGACACCTCCTTTATCACCAACGCCACCACCATCACCCGCAACGTGAATGGCACGGTGGTTTCCGGCGTGGCCGATTCCGGCTCCTTCTTCGTGTTCGATTGGAAGGTGTATCCGCTCGGCCCCAGCGGCCAAGAGAACTACTACTGGTTCGTGCGCACCACCGGCGGCGCGTACACCGGCGTGGGCGGCGCGGCAATCGACGTCAACAAGGCGCGCTTTACCGCCGCCGACAAGGGCAAGCTGTTCACCAGCCAAGCTGCCGCGCAGGCTGCCGCGGGCAGCGGCACCGCCGTGCCCGCCTTCACCCTCCCGCACGCCTCGCCGGTGAATAGCGGCACCTGCGGCGACGATAAGGTGCGCGTGCGCATCGAGGAAATCGCCGGCACCAACGGCTTGCAGCCGCTGACCACCATTCAGGATGTGGATGTGCCGTGTACCAGCGGTTCCACAGTGAATTTCAGCAGCATCAACCATACCTACTTCGATACGCCCATCGTCAACGGCGATCCGGGCAAGAATACGTACTTCAACGTCGTCAAGTTCGGCTACATGCCGGCCAGCACCACCTCCAACGCGTGGAAGGCCATCAGGGCAAAGACCTCCGACGCGTTTGAGCAGGTGCGCCTGTACGGCCGCTGGATGGCAGGCTTCCTGACCAGCGCCGACGTGCCCGGCCTGCCCTCGCTGAGCGGCTTCTTCCCGACCACGCTTTCCGGCGTGCAGTTCAAGCTTTACAAAAAGACCGGTTCCTCCTATACCGCCGTGAAGGACGCCAGCAACCAGCCCATCATCCTGACCACGGCGGGTCTGGGCGGCCTAGCGGTTTCCCCGGTGCTGACCGCCGGTGAGGAGTATTACCTCTCCGAGATCACCGGCAAGTCCGGATACATCAATATCCACAACGCCGGTAGCGGCGATACCATCAGCAGCAGCGAGGGTTCCAAGCTGATTAAGATCGGCGTGCTCACCGCTGCAAACGTCGGCCAGACCTTCTACGTCACCAACGCCGAGAAGATCGATCTCGTCGTGCAGGGCGTGGATGCTTACAATGCCACCAAGCTGATCCCCGGCGTCAGCTACTCGCTGTATACCTCCAACGCAAGCGGCGCCCAGGGCACGCTGATCGCTACCAAGACCGCCGACGCGAACGGCAAGGTCAGCTTCAGCGAGCTGGATCTGGGCTACTACCTGCTGGTGGCCAATTCCGGCTGGGATGTAAACAAGTACGTCAACTTCACCGGCGTTACCGAGGATCCGGCTTTGCCGGACTCCAAGTTTGCCTACCTCTCGCAGGGCAAAGCGCTGGTCACCATCCCCGGCGGCACCGTCAACCTCACCGGCACCAGCGCCGAGATGCAGGTCAAGGTGCTGTACCCGCCGCTGCCCCGCATCGGCATCACCAAGACCGCGCGCGGCGATGGCGGCGCGCTCTCCGGCGTGAAGTTTGAGCTGCGCCGCGGCACGACGTTGGCGGCCTCCACGCTGGTGGAGACGCTGACCACCGGCAGCGATGGCAAGCTGATCTTTGCCACGCCGCTGATCCCCGGCACCTACTATCTGGTGGAAACCGCCACGCAGAGCAACCTCATGCTGCCCGCGAACACCAACGTATTCACCTTCGTGGTCAACGCGTATGGCCAGTTCGCTACCTCCGGCATGAACAACAATAACCGCGAGACGCTCGACGGCGCTTCCGCCCTGAGCTACCGCTACGCCTGCGTCAACGACCGCAAGGTGCGCGTGAGCATCACCAAGTACACCACCGACAACGGCAGCGCCGAAGCGCTGGCGCCGAACGTCGTGTTCTCGGTGAAGAAGGACGGCGCGACCTACACCAAGACCCCCACCGTGACCACAAACGCCAGCGGCGTGGCCACGCTGGATCTGAGCGAGTTCGGCACCTACGTGCTCACCGAGACCACCGGCCCCTCGGGCTACCTGAACCTGAACGCGTCGATCACCATCAGCTTCGCATCCGGGTCGCTGCCGACCATCGCGTTCAATAGCCCGACCAACGATGCCAATACCTACGGCTACATCAGCCGCGTCGGCTCCACGCTGTACGACGCGACCAGCCAGATGAACCGCTTCGACGTGAAGGTGGTCAACCCGAAGGCCTTCTCCATCAAGACGCAGAAGGTCGACGGTTTGGATCAGAAGCTCGCGGGCGCGCGCTTTGGCCTCTACGGCAACTCCACCTGCACCGACAAGATCGCCTCCACCGAGAGCGACGGCTTCTATAGCTGCAACGCCACCGGCGAGTTGACCATCGGCGGTCTGATCCCCGGCAAGACTTACTACCTGAAGGAGTATAGCGCGCCGAGCGGATACGATCTCTCGGCCACGGTCTATACCATCACCAGCGCCAAGACCGACGCGGGCACCACCAAGAGCGTCGGCACCGGCGGCAAGATCGTCAACTACAAGGGCAGCGGCCTGCAGATCGTCAAGAAGGTCGCTTGGGTCGGCGACGAGCCGATGTACAACGGCGGCTACGCCCTGCCCAAGGTCACCTTCGCCATCTACAAGGCCACCGGCTCCGCCAACGAGGGCATCGGCGCGCTGGTTGCCACCGTGGACGCGTCGCGCGTCAGCGCGGGCAACTACGACACCGGCGCCATCAAGCTGGCTCCGGGCAACTATGTGGTGAAGGAAGTGACCACCGCCACCCTGTCCGGCGCGGTGCTGATCCTCGATCCGGACACGCAGTTTGACCAGCCCTTCGACGCCACCTCCCGCCTGTGGAAGGCGACGGTCAACCAAGAGGGCAGCGGCAATGTGCTGACGGTGCTCAAGCTGGGCAACGCCGAGCTGGGCGCCAGCGTCACCATCCGCAAGGTCAACGCGCCCAAGACCGGCACGCCGGTCGGCCTTGCCAACGCGCAGTTTAAAATCTTCACCCTCAAGAACACCGCGCTGACTGGCGATGCGCGCTATGCCGCCGCCAACCGGCAGGACATTGCCGGAGCCACCGGCACCTACACCACCGCCGCCAACGGCGAGGTGACCATCGCGGTGACGCTGCCCAGCTCCGGTAACGGCAAGCTGCTGGCCGTCATTGAGGAAATCAAGCCCACCGACGGCTACCTCATCAATCCGCTGACCCGGTATACCGAGGTCATCCTCTACGCCGGTTCAAGCCGCGTATCGATCGGCGCCAGCGCCGAGCGCGTCGACAAAGTGGTGGTTCCCAACAACGACGCCGGTACCATCATCCTGCACGATTACATCGTCACCAAGTTCAACGGCGAGACCGTCGCCTCCTATGACGGCAACTTCCCGCTTAAGAACGTGGTGTTCACGCTGTACTGGCGCGAGAGCATCGATCAGCCCTTCCAGCCGCTTAAGGCGTTCAATCTGGGCGCCACCGAAAGCAACCCCATCCAGATCACCGCCGCCGACGGCAAGGTGAGCTGGGCCAACCTGCCGATGAACTATCAGTACGCGGTGCACATGGCCAATGTGCCCAACTACGTGTTCGACACCTTCCGCTCGGCGGCCAACGTGAACCACTTTGACGGCACGCCCTCCTCGCTCATGCCCATGACCGAGCAGGATGTGCTCACCACCCCCGGCGGCAGCGTGACCCGGCTCCCGCTGTACATCGTCACGCCCAACAAGATGGCCGACGCCGCTGCCAACACGCTCTATTTCAAGGCGTATCACAAGCAAAAGGGCTCCATCACCATCGAGAAGCACCTCGATGAATGGAACAATCTTGCCAAGATTCAAGGCGAGTTTACGCTCTACGCCGGTGAGCTCAAGGACGGCAAGATCGTCAAGAAGTCGCCTGCGCAGATCGCCACCTTCCCCTATAGCGGCGATACCGTGGTAAACGGCGTCGCCAAGGTTACCGGCAAGCTGGTCATCCAGAACGTCAACGCCGGTTACTACGTGATCGAGGAAACCAAGGCGCCCTCGGGCTACATGCTCAACAAGGAAACACAGGGCGTGCAGATCGTCATCAACCTCACCAACCCGGCCGACGAAACCGGGCTGCACAAGACCGTCAAGTTCCTTAACGAGGCCTACGACGCCAACTCGGTAGGCCTGAGCAAGACGCCCATCAAGACCAGGCTGGACGACACGCTGCTGCGTCACGCGCCCGCCAACCCCTCCGCCGTGGTGGGCAAGGCCGAGTATACGCTGGACAACTTCGTAACCAAGTGGTCCAATAGCGAGAACAAGCTGGTTCCCTCTGTCAACCCCTTCCCGTACGAGAGCTTCACCGTCACCGATAAGGGGCTGCGCTTCAGCGCCGTGGAGAGCGACTTCACCAACGCCTCCAACCAGCTGGACTATGCGACCTACGTGCGCGGCAAGTACCAGTTCACCAAGATCACCATCGGCCGTTCGGTGTACGCCAAGGACGGTGTGGACACCGCCGTCACCGCGCGCGTCGAGTACATCACCTTCCAAGCCGGTGATGCCGCCACCATCCCGACCACCGCCACGTGGGCCTCGGCGGGCACCGTCAACCTCGGCACCGAACAAACCGTTTCCTTCCCGGCCAATACCCGCGCCTTCCGCGTGGTGTACGACAAGCCCGGCATGAACTTCCGCCCCGGCAAGATTCAGGTCTATGCCGATCTGTTCGTGCAGCCCGATGGGAAGATCAGCGGCAGCCCGGTGCGCCCGATCCGCGCGCTGCGCAACGACGCGATGATCGACGCCGAGTTCTACGGCGTGGGCGAGGACGGCGCGCCGCAGTATACCGTCAAGACCCCGCTGCACTACGACGCGTACGGCGATATCAACGTGCCCGCGCCGCCGCCGCCCGCGCAGGTGGAAATCATCAAGAAGACCACCCAGAAGGACAACAAGGAATACGTCGAGGTTATCAACGCCGATAACCTGACCTACAGCCCGGTGCTGGCCTCGCGCGGAACCGCGTTCCAATACAGCATCGCGCTCATCAACCGCACCAACAGCATAACCGGCAAGGCCGTGATGCCCGACCCGATCATCGTCGACCGCCTGCCGGAGGATTTCAGCTTCACCAGCGATTCGATCACCTACAAGGTCGTCAAAACCAACGGCCACAACATCAATACCTTTAAGAACGGCGCCAAGGGTGATTCCGAGCTGATCCTTGGCACCATCAAGACGGTATCCGGTGCGGATCTGCACACCGGCGACGGCTCCAAGTCCACCGCCGATGCCACGCAGGATACCTACATCGTCATCCCCTTCACCGGCGATCTGCTCGAAGGCGAAACGCTGCTCATCGAAATGAGCGGCGTGGTGCCGGTAAACCTCTCGGCCACCGCCGACGTCATTGAGATCAACGACGCCTTCGCCACCACCAAGCGTGAGGGATTGGTCTACGAGGGACAGGCCGAGGGCTACGTCTACTACGACTATGGCTCCACCGGCAAACCCCCGGTGACCACCGGCAAGTTCTTCGATGCCGTCAAGGCCGCCATCGGCGCCAACATCCAGGGCGTGATCCGCGACTTTACGCGCTACGTCGTCACGCCGATCTCCATCATCACTGCCAGCAAGTATGTCAAGGGCGATGCCGACAACGCCGACTTTAGCGCCTCCAACATCGCGCGCTCCTACGCGGGCGGCCGGGTGGATTATCGCCTGATCCTGAGCATGATGGAGCCCGAGGAGCCCGGTAAGCACGCCTACAACACCCTGCGCATCGCCGACGCGATGCCGCAGATCGGCGATGGCAGCCGTCCCAAGACGCCTATCGGCCAGCCGTCCAAGTGGATGCCGCTGCTTGACAGCATCAAGGTGGACTTCACCGAGCTGCCCGCCAGCGCCACCGCGCCGGACATGAAGCTGGTGATTCGCTACCGCGGCGTTAAGACCGCCAGCGATTACTCCGGCGTCGCCTCGGCCATCAACGGCTACCTCAAGGGTACCGCCGCCGACATCAGCGCCGGTGGCAGCGTGCTGACCCTTTCCGCCAACGGCGGCAAGAATACTTGGACCGGCATCGATGCCCAGCTCAAGGGCATGGGCGCCGTGGCCACCGCGTTCTCGCTGGAATACGCCGGGGGCACGCCGATCGCGCAACCTTGCGAGCTGACCATCTCGATCGGCTGCAAGACGCCGTCGGTGGATGCCGCGCAAGCCGCAAACGACCCGGCGCGCTTCTGGACGCAGGCCACCGCCAACAGCAGCTTCTACACGCTGGCCAACAACGACGCCAACTTCAACTACCGCTTCAGCACCTCTTGGATGAGCAGCGTCTATCCGTTCAGCACCGTCAGCTCCGAGATCGTGCCCGGCGACGTTAAGGTGGGCAACTTGGTCTGGCTGGATGTGAACGGCAACGGCATTCAGGACAACGGCGAGCCCGGCATTCAGGGCATGACCGTGACGCTGCATGATTACCTGCTCAAGCAGAGCGGCAGCGTTTGGACGCCGACGCTCAGCGGCAGCACCGCGCTGCAGACCACCGCCGCCGCCACCACCACCCCGATTTCCGGCGATAGCGGCTTGTTGCAGAACTACACCTTCACGGCCAAGCCGTACAAAACCGACGACGACGGCAACCCCGTCGGCTCGAACCAGCATTGGTACGAGATCGAGATGGAAATGCCGTCCGGCTTCGCGCTGACCGGCAGAATGCAGGGCACGAACCGCTCGCTCGACAGCAACGCCGGCGCGCTGACCGCCGCCCCGGCGGGTACCTACCTGCTGCCCGATAATTACGCGCCTGCCACCGCGAACAGCCGCTATATCCGCTTCTCGATGGCAAACAACGAGTATGTCAACGATCTGCGGTACGATGGCGGCGTGTACCCGGCCTACAGCGTAACCCTCAAAAAGACCGATGCGGCGGGCAACGCCCTCAAGGGCGCGACCTTCGGCCTGTACAACTTGGTTGGCGGCGCTATCAGCGGCAGCCCGCTGGCCACCGCAACCTCCGGCACGGATGGCAAGTTCACCTTCACCGGCCTGTCGCACTTCCGCGACTACGGCGTGAAGGAGATCACCGCGCCGACCTACTACGCCGTGGATGCTCGCACGCTGCAGTTGCTCGGCGCGACCGCGCCCACCGGCAACAACGTAGCGCTCACAGCCGTCCAAACCACCGTCGCCGCCCACGAGAAGGCCATCGAAACGGCGCTCTCCGGCGGCAAGGATACCTTCTGCAACAGCACCGCCACCGGCTCTTTGACCATCACCAAGAAGAACCCCGGCGGCACCGGCCTCGTCGGCGCGGAGTTTGTGATTACCAACAACTCCACCTTCGTCACCGGCGCTTGGGATGCCTTCCTGAATACCACCATGCCCAGCGGCGCGACCGCCGATAAGACCGGCAAAAAGATTACCATCTCGATGGCGGCTGTGAGCACCTACACGCTCAGCGGCCTGCCCTACGGCACCTACACCGTCACCGAGACCAAGGCGCCTTCCGGCTACGCGCTGCCCACCCCGGCGGCGCAGACCGCCAAGATTGGCGACCCGGCGGACGCCACCATGACCGGCCACAGCAAGACCGTCACCCTGAACTATGTCGACCAGAAGATCACCCTAAAGATCAAGAAGGTCGATGAGCAGGGCAAGGTGCTGGCTGGCGCGGTGTTCGGCGTTTACAGCAAGGCGGCGTATGACCAGAATCCCTCGGTCGCCCCGCTGTTCACCCTCACCACCGGCGCCACCGGTTACGCAGAGATGGCCGCCGGAACGCTGCTGGCTCCGGGCGATTACTACCTGATCGAGACCAGCGCGCCCTCCGGCTACAGTCTGCTGACCACCAAGTTCACCTTCACGGTGACCGCGACGCAGACCAAGTACTTCATCCACTTCACCGGCGAGCAGCAGACCACCGGCGGCACGTTTGACGACGCGCACCCCGCCATCGTCAACGATTCGGCGCTGGGCACGCTGCGCATCGAGAAACTGAATGAGAGCAATGCCAAGATCGGCCCCGCGCAGTTCCTCGTGACGCCCAATACCCTCAAGATTCCCGCCGCGTGGGCCAACTATTTGGCCGACCTGCGCAAGGGCACGATGCCCTCCGGCCTGCGCATCGTGGGCGACAGCGATCCGAACGGCTACCCCAAGGATAGCCTGCACGTGACGCTGCCCGCCGCCGGTACGCTGGATATCGCGAACCTGCCGGTCGGCAGCTACGACGTGACAGAGGTCGTCGCGCCGGAGGGATACGCCCTCGCCAACCCGGCCAAGAAGACCGTGACGGTCTCCGTGGCCAGCGCGCAGCATACCTACGATCTCGCCTCCTTCACCGATGCCAAGGTGGTGGTGATCGTCGAAAAGACCGACGTTACCGGCACTACCAAGCTGTCCGGCGTCAAGTTCGGCATCTTCACCAAGGCCGAGTATGACAAGGGCGCGGCAAATCGCGTGGAGGCCAACGCCTACATCGTGCTCACCACCGGCGCGGACGGAAAGGCCACCTCGGCCTCCTCCGCCAAGCTGCTGGTGCCCGGCACCTACTACCTCGTGGAGCTGGCCGCGCCCACCGGCTATCAGATCAGCTTCACGCCGGTATCCTTCGCGGTGGATAACAAGACGCAGCTCTATAGCTACAACTTCACCGCCACCGCCATGACCGGAACCGACGCCTCCAAGCTGGAGAAGTACTTCGGCAAGATCACCGATATGTACGCCGACGGCGCGCTGCGCATCTGCAAGGTCGATGCCGAGGGCAAGAACCCGCAGACCGGCGCGGAGTTCATCGTGCGCAACAAGAGCACGGTGGCGGCCACCGGCGCGTGGGCGCACTTCATCACCAACTTTACCGCGCCGCCTTCCGGCGTGACGGTGGAAACCGAGGGCGCGAACAAGGTGCTGCGCGTGGTGCTGGGCGCCAGCGGCATCGCCACCATCGACGGCCTGCCCACCGGCGTGTACGAGGTCGAGGAAGTCAAGGCGCCCAGCGGCTTCGCCATCGCCAACCCCGCCAAGCAGGACGTTACCGTCGGCCCGAACCATACGGTGAGCGCTCCGGCCATCGTAAACGTCACCGACAACCGCGTGCGTGTGGAAATCGATAAGGTCGATGCCAGCGCCAATCCGGTTGCGGGCGTGGTGTTCGCCATCCACAACGATAACGCCGGTGCCGTCGGCACCAAGCGCTTTGAGTTGGCCGCCACGAACGCCAGCGGCTACACAGCGACCAGCTCCAGCCAGCTGCTGCCCCCGGGTACGTATTGGCTGGTGGAGCAGTCTGCGCCCAGTGGATACAGCATCACCTTCCAGCCCAGCAAATTTACCGTATCGGCCACCTCGCAGGTCTACCGCTACACCTACACGGCGCAGCGCAAGGCCACCAATACGGTGGAAAGCTGGTACGGCAAGGCCATTGAAAATGACTTCGCCAAGGCTGGCCTGACCATTACCAAGACCGACGCCGAGACCAGCGCCAAGCTGGGCGGCGCGGTGTTCACCATCGCGATGAAGAGCGAGGTGGCCTCGGGCTCGTGGGCTAAGTATCTGGCCAGCTATCCGCGCGCCGGTGTGCCGGTGACGGTATCCGGGCAGATGCTGCGGCTCACCATGCCCGCCAGCGGCACCTACACCTTCACCGACATCCCGCTGGGCACCTACACCATTACCGAGGTGCAAGCGCCTTCCGGCTACGCCATCGCCGCCACCGAGAAGCAGGACGTTATCCTGTCGACCTCCGGCGCTACCGCCACCTTCGCGGATTATCGTACCCGCGTGGAAATCGAGAAGGTGGAACTGGGCGCCTCGGCCAAACCCATCGCTGGCGTCAAGTTCGGCATCTTCACCAAGGCCGAGTACGACAAGGGCGCGGCTAACCGCATCGAGGCCAACGCCAAGTACGTGCTGACCACAGCCGCCGATGGCAAGGCCGCCACCACCGCCGCGCAGTTGCTGGATCCGGGCGTGTACTATCTGGTCGAGCTCTCCGCACCGGCCAACTACGCCATCACCTTCGTGGACAAGCAGTTCACCGTCAGCGTTACCAGCAAGACTGCGGGCTTCAACTTCACCGCCGCGCAGAAGCCGTATGCCACCGAGGATTACGGCCGCATCACCGACGATTACGCGCGCGGCGCGCTCAAGGTCGAGAAGCTCGACGAGGGCAACCAGCCGCTCTTCGGCGCTGAGTTCACCGTCAAGCCCGCCGTTGGCAGCCCGGCGGCCGGGGAGGAGGCGTGGGCGTACTATCTCGCCAACGCCACAAAGCCCACCGGCGTCACCGTGGATAACGTCAACAAGCAACTGATCGTCAAGCTGAACGGCGTCAGCAGTGTGGTGATTCCCGGCCTGCCCATCGGCAGCTACGTGGTGACAGAGACGCAGGCGCCTTCCGGCTACGCCGTGGCCTTGCCTGACAACGCCACCATCGCCGTCAGCGCCACGCACACCGCCGCCGCGCCCGCGCTGGCCAAGTTCAACGACCGCCGCGTGACGGTACTCATCGAGAAGCGCGACGCTACCGGCAACAGCCCGGTGTCCGGCGCCATATTCGGCGTGTTTACCGAGGCTGTGTATAACGGCGGCGTTTACAACGCAGGCAATGCCGAGTTCACCCTCACCACCGGCGCCGACGGCAAGGCAACCAGCCCGGCCACGCCGCTACTGGCTCCTGGTGTGTACTATCTGGTGGAATTGAAAGCGCCGCAAGGCTATCGCGTCAGCTTCACGCCCACCAAATTCACGGTGGACAACAAGTCGCAGATTTACCGCTTCAACTTCACCGCCACCGCCATGACCGGCGCTGACGCCGCCAAGCTGGAGAAGTACTTCGGCGTCATCAAGAACGCCACCGCTTCCGGCGCGCTGCGCATCGAGAAGGGCGACGCGGAGGATTCCAAGGCCAAGTTGACCGGCGCGGAGTTCATCGTCCGCAACGTCAAGACCGACGCCGCCACCGGCGCGTGGGAGCACTTCCTGAGCACCTATGCGCCGCCGACCGGCGTTACCGTGGAGACCGAGGGCACCGCCAAGGTACTGCGCGTGCAAAGCGCCACTGGCGAGATCACGCTGACTGGCTTGCCCACCGGCTCCTACGAGGTTGAGGAGGTCAAGGCGCCCTCGGGTTACGCTCTGCCCAATCCGGCTAAACAGAGCGTTACCATCACCGAATCGGTCAGCGGCAGCTTCAATACCGCGCGGTTCGCCGATTACCGCATCCGCATCAGCATCGAGAAGGTCGATGCCAACAATCAGCCGCTGGCAGGCGTGGTGTTTGCCATCCATGCCGATAACGCCGGTACGCCCGGCGCGAAGCTCTTCGCGCTGACCGCGACCAATGCGAGCGGCAAGACCGCCACCACCCAGGCGCAGAAGTTCGCCCCCGGCACCTACTGGCTGGTGGAGGAATCCGCCCCCGCCGGGTACAGCATCACCTTCGTGGCGCACAAAATCGTAGTGACCAGCGATACCAAGGTGTACATGTACTCCTTTACCGCCGCACGCCAGAATACCGACACGGCCACCGAGGCCTGGTACGGCAAGGCCATCGAGAACGACTTCGCCAAGGCGGGTCTTACCATCGCCAAGGTTGACGCCGATACCAACGAGAAGCTCGGCGGCGCGGTGTTCACCATCGCGATGAAGAGCGAGATCGCCGCGGGTTCGTGGAGCAAGTATCTGGCCACATTCCCGCGCGCCAACGTGGTGGTCGTCGGCCAGACGCTGCAGCTCACCCTGCCCACCACCGGCATCGACATCGGCACCTATACCTTCAGCGATATACCGCTGGGCGTGTACACCGTGACCGAGACCACCGCGCCGAACGGCTATGCCATCGACGCCGCCAGCCCGCGCGAGGCCGATCTGCGCACCGCCACCGGCGTGACGCTGACCTTCGCCGACAACCGTGCCCGCGTGATCGTCCACAAGGACGATCCGATGGACAAGCCGCTGGCCAACGCCGTGTTCGAGATCCGCAGCGGCAGCCAGACCGGTACCGTCCTCTACACCCTGACCACCGACGCCACCGGCACCGCCCAGACCAGCGCCACGCAGCTGCTGGCTCCCGGCACCTACTGGCTGGTGGAAAAGACCGCGCCGACCAACTACAGCATCACCTTCACACCGGTGAGCTTCACTGTCAGCCGTACCGCCAAGACCTACTCCTTCGAGTACAACGCGGAGAACGACTACACGCGCGGCGCGCTGAAGATCGAGAAGCTGAATAAGAGCAATCAGCCGCTCAACGGCGCTGAGTTCACCGTGAAGCCCTCCGCCGGAAGCCCGGCCGCTGGCGACGATGCTTGGACGCATTATCTCGCGAACGTCACCAAGCCCGCTGGCGTCACCGTCGATAGCGTGAACCGCCAGCTGATCGTCAAGCTGCCCGCCGCCAGCAGCGTGGTACTCACCGGCCTGCCCATCGGCAGCTATATGGTTACCGAAACCAAGGCGCCCTCCGGCTATGCCCTGCCGCTCGCCGCCGCTACGGTGGCGGTTACCGGCAGCCATACCGCCGCCGCGCCTGCGCTGGCGAAATTCCTCGACGAGCGCGTGACCGTGACCATCGAGAAGCTGGACGTCACCGGCACGCATGCCGTGTCTGGCGCGAAGTTCGGCGTGTTCACCAAGGCGGTGTTCAATACCGGCAACTACACCGAGAGCGACGCGGAATTCACCCTGACCACAGGTGCGGACGGCAAGGCCGCCAGCTCGGCGACGCAGCTGCTCGCCCCGGGCGACTACTACCTTGTGGAGCTCTCCGCGCCGACCGGGCACAAGATCTCCTTCGTGCCCACCGCCTTCACGGTGGATAACACCACCTCGCTCTACTCCTTCAACTTCACCGCCACCGCCATGACCGGCGCCGACGCCGCCAAGCTGGAGAAGCATTATGGCGCGATCTGCAACGAGTTCATGCCCGGTACGCTGCGCATCGAAAAGACCGATGAGCAGGGCAATCCGCTGGCCGGTGCCGAGTTTACCGTCACCAGCAACGCCACTACGCCCGTCGCCATCGACGCGTGGGTGCACTACCTGACCAACTTCAGCACCTACACCACCGCGGCGGGTGTCACCGCCGACGTGGCGGGCAAGAAGCTGATAGTCAAGCTCGGCACCGCAACTTCGGTGAACATCGCCGGTCTGCCCATGGGCAGCTACACCGTCACCGAAACCAAGGCGCCCGACGGCTATGCCCTGCCCGAATCGCCCAGCAAGACCGTGACCGTCGCGGCGCAGCAGTCCGGCAAGCAGGATACCGTCACCTTTAGCGATCGCCGCGTCTTCGTGCTGATCGAAAAGGTGGACGCCAACGACAAACCGCTGGCGGGCGTGGTGTTCGCCATCCATACCGACAACGCGGGCGCGGTGGGCAGCAAGCTGTATGAGCTGGCCGCCACCGACGCGAACGGCGGTACCAGAACCAGCGCCTCCCAGCCGCTCAACCCGGGTAGCTACTGGCTGGTGGAGCAGTCCGTGCCCAGCGGGTACGCGATCTCCTTCACGCCCACCAAGTTCACGGTAAGCAACACCTCGCCGGTGTACGTCTACCTGTTCGCCGACGTCGCCGTGCCGGGTGTTGGCGGTCAGTTCTTCGGCAAGATCCGTAACGATTTCGCCAAGGCTGGCTTGACCGTCACCAAGACCGACGCCGAAACCAGCGCCAAGCTGGGCGGCGCGGTGTTCACCATCGCGATGAAGAGCGAGGTGGCCGCCGGTTCGTGGACCAAGTATCTGGCCAGCTACCCGCGCGCCGGTGAGCCGGTTACGGTTTCCGGCCAGACGCTGCGGCTTACATTGCCCGCTGCCGGAACCTACACCTTCAGCGATATCCCGCTGGGCGTGTACACCGTCACCGAGGTTGCCGCGCCCGCCGGTTATGCCGTGGATCTGCGCGGCAGCTTGGACGGCGATGCCACCCAAGGCAGCGTCACCGTCGCCTTCAACGATTACCGCGTGCGTGTGGAGATCGAGAAGATCGATCCGGCGGACAACCCGGTGGTCGGCGCCAAGTTCGGCATCTTCTACAAGGATCCGGTCACCGGCTATCCGGCGACGCTGACCGAAACCACCGCCAAGTATGTGTTGACCACCGACGCGCAGGGCGAGGCCGCCACCACGGCGGCGCAACCCCTGACGCCCGGCACCTACAAGCTGGTCGAGCTATCGGCTCCGGCCAACTACCGCGTTACCTTCGCGGAGCAGGAGTTCACCGTCACCGCCGCGCAGAAGGTGTTCAGCTACAACTTCACCGCCACGGCGCACAGACCCGGCGAGGATCACGTGGCGGAACCCAAGCCGATCCGCAACGACTACGCGCGCGGCGCGCTCAAGCTGGAGAAGGTGGATTCCAAGGGCAACCCGCTGACCGGCGCTGAGTTCACCGTCAAGCCCGCTGCGGGCAGTCCGTCGGTCGGCGCGGATGCGTGGACGCACTATTTGGCCAACGCCACGCTGCCCACCGGCGTTACCGCCGATTCCGTTAACAAGCAGCTGGTGGTCAAGATGACCGCCGCCGCCAGCGTGGTGATCGAAGGCCTGCCCATCGGCAGCTACGTCGTCACCGAAACCCGCGCGCCCGACGGCTATGCCGTGGCGCTGGCCAGCGCGCAAACCGTGGCGATCACCGCCGCGCACACCACAGCCAGCCCGGCATCGGCGCGCTACACCGATCCGCGCGTGGTGCTGGACATCGAGAAGTTTGACGCTACCGGCAAAATCCCGGTTAAGGACGTCAAGTTCGGCATCTTCACCAAGGCCGAGTATGACAAGGGCGCGGCCAACCGCGTGGAAGCCAACGCCTACATCGTGCTCACCACCGGCGCAGACGGCAAGGCCAGCACCGCCACCGCCTCCAAGCTGCTTGTGCCGGGCGTCTACTACCTCGTTGAGCTGGATGCGCCGGAAGGCTACAAGATCAGCTTTGTGGACACCGCATTCACCGTCGACGCCACCACGGCGCTCTACAGCTACAACTTTACCGCCACCGCTAAGACCGGCGCCGATGCCGCCAAGCTGGAGAAGTACTACGGCGCCATCCTCAACAACACCGCCGCTGGCGCGCTGCGCATCGAGAAGCGCGATGCCGACCTGACCACCAAGCTGCTCGGCGGCGCGCAGTTCATCGTCTGCAACGTCAAGACCGACGCGGCGGTCGGCGCTTGGGCGCACTTCCTGACCACCTATGCGCCGCCCTCCGGCGTCGCGGTGGAAACCGAAGGCGCGAACAAGGTGCTTCGCGTCACGCTGCCCGCAGAGGGCTACCTGACGCTGACCGGCCTGCCCACCGGCGTGTACGAGATCGAAGAGGTCAGAGCGCCGCAGGGCTACGCCGTGCCCAAGGATCCCAAGAAGCAGGTGACCGTCACCGTATCTACGGCAGGCAGCTACAGCACCGCTACCTTCGACGACCTGCGCGTGCGCGTGGAGATCGAGAAGTTCGACGCGGCAGGCGCCAAGGTGGCCGGTGCCAAGTTCGGCGTGTTCACCAAGGACGAGTATGACAAGGGCGCGGCAAACCGTGTGGAGGCAAATGCCCTGATCGTGCTGACCACCGACGCGAACGGCAAGGCCGATACGCTGGCTTCCGCCACGCTGCTGGTACCCGGCACCTACTACCTCGTGGAGCTGTTCGCCCCGGCCGGGCTGGATAAGTCCTTCGCCGACAAGGCTTTCACCGTCAGCGACACCAGCAAGGTCTATGCATTCAACTTCACCAGGACCTCCCGTAACGACGCCGTGATCGAAACCTACTACGGCGAGATCGTCGACGAGTTCCAGACCAGCAAGCTGGTGATCTCCAAGGTCGACGCGCAGAACCCGACCGGTGCCAAGCTCATCGGCGCGCAGTTCATCGTGCGCAATCTGGAGACCGTGGCGGTCGGCGCGTGGGCGTCCTACCTCGACAAACTCATCGTCAAGCCTACCGGCGTTACCGAAGAAAGCCTCAATGGCGAGCGCGTGCTGCGCGTAGAGCTGACCGCCGCGACCGGCGGCGAAATCACGCTGCTCAACCTGCCGCTGGGCAAGTACGAGGTAACCGAGGTCGTCGCCCCCGTCGGCTACGCCATTCCGATCCCCGCCTCGCAGGAGCATGAGCTGACCGGCGGCGCCGCCCGCGCACAGTTCGCCGATCCGCGCGTGCGCGTGGAAATCGAGAAGCAGCGGCAGGATGGCAAGGCGCTGCCCGGCGCGAAGTTCGGCATCTTCACCGACGCCGACTATAGCAACAACAAGCGCACCGAATCCGACGCGAAGTACGTGCTGACCACCGGCGCCGACGGCAAGGCGGCCACCTCCGCCACACAACTGCTGGCCAAGGGCGATTACTGGCTCAAGGAGCTCTCGGCTCCGACGGGCTACGACATCACCTTCGCAGACACCAAGTTCACGGTAGACAATACCACCGCGGTGTACGCCTACAACTTTACCGCCACCCAGCGCACCGGAGCCAACCATGCGCAGGAGGAACGGTACTTTGGCGAGATCACCGACGACTTTACTACCAATGAGGGCGGCCTGACCATCGTCAAGGAGGACGCCGAGACCGCCGCGAAGCTGGCAGGCGCCGTGTTCACGGTACGCCCGACGAGCCTAGTGGCTGGCAACCCCGCTTGGGCGTATTATATCGCCAATGCGCCGATGGATCCGTATGTCACCATATTGCACGATGTTGGTACCGGCGAGGATCTGCTCAGGATCGTGATGCCCGCCACGGGCACCGCCACGCTGAGCGGGCTGCCCATCGGCGACTATGAGATCACCGAGGTATCCGCGCCCAAGGGCTATGCACAGGCGCTGCCCAAGACGCAGACCGTCAAGGTGCTCAAGACCGCCACCGAGACCATCAAGACCTTCAGGAACTACCGCGTGCGCGTGAGCATCGAGAAGGTGGCCGATGCGGTGCCGCCGGTGCCGCTGGGCGGCGTAACGTTCGGTATCTTTACCGATGCGGTGTATCAGCAGGGTGCCGCGGCACGCGTCGCCGCCAACGCCTCCATCACACTGACAACTGGTATGGACGGCAAGGCAACGACCCCGGCCTCGTGGCTGCCCGAGAGCGGCGACTACTGGCTCGTCGAGCTCTCGGCTCCGGATGGATACACCATCAGCTTCGCCGATACGAAGTTCACCGTCGATCAGACGAAGCCGCGCTACTCCTTCAACTTTGGCACCATCCCGCTGGTGTCGTCCACCGATCCGAACAAGGCGGAGCTGGAAACGATGTATGGACACATCGTCAACCAGTTCGCCGAGGGAGCGCTGGTTATCCGCAAGGTTGATGCGGATACCAAGAATCCGCTCAACGGCGCTCAGTTCATCGTGCGCAGTGTGCAGACCCCGCCCGGCGCGTGGGAGAAGTACCTAAACGGCATTTCGCCTGTCGATCCTGTATTCAGGAAGGAGTACCTTATCGGTGAGGCCATTCCGGTGCTGCGTATAACCATGCCTACGAACTGGCTCAGCGTCGGTGAGGTCGTTCTCAGCCGCATGCCCCTGGGTAAGTACTCAGTACAGGAGGTTATCTCCCCGGTCGGCTACGTGATCGACGACATCATACCGGTGGAAGTGGAGCTCAAACGCAACGCCACCGAAGCCCCCGTGCTGGAGTTTAACGATCACCGTACTCGCGTGGAGATCCACAAGAAGGATCAGAGCGGAGACGCATTGGCTGGTGCCAAGTTCGGCATCTTCACCGAGCTGAATTACTTGGCAAACAAGCGTACCGCCGCCGATGCCCTCTACGTGTTGACTACCGACAGCGCGGGCTTTGCCGCCACAACGGACGGCCAGTTGCTGCCTGACGGTAAGTACTACCTGATGGAGCTGTCTGCACCCACGGGCTATGCCATCACCTTCACGCCAGCGCTCTTCACGGTGGATAGCACGAAGTCGGTTCACCTGTTCACGTGGACAGACCAGACCAACCCGGCGGCAAATCCTGACCGCGAGGTGCGCAAGCCCGCTATCGCCAACGATTACAGTACCACCACGCTGACCCTCAAGAAGTACAGCGCGGCGGGCAATACACTGATCGGCGGCGCCGAGTTCCTGCTCACGCCCATTAACATTACCGTCGATGCGGCATGGGCGTACTATCTCGCGAACTTCACCTCGTCGGCAAATCTGCGCTTGGTCGGCAATGGCGATCCCGATGGATATGCCGCGGGAAGCTTGCACATCACGCTGCCCGCAAGCGGTATCCTGACGTTGAGCAACTTGCCCTGGGGCACTTACCAGCTCAGCGAGGTCAAAGCGCCGCAAGGCTATGCGCTGACCGACGCGGTGCAGCGCACCGTACGGTTGGGCGATCCCGCGAAGCTAGGCACGGAGTTCAAGCTCGACGATACGCAGGAGTTCTTGGATACCTACCTACGAATTCGCATCGAAAAGCGTGACGAGATCGGCAATGCCCTCAGCGGTGCCGAGTTCGGTGTCTTCACCGATGCGTACTATCAGACAAACCAGCCGAACCTCAATATCGCCGACGCGGAGATAAAGCTTGTTACCAACTTGCAGGGTTTTGCCGAGAGCACCGAAGCCGATGCGGCCAAGCTCGCCGTGGGTACCTACTGGCTGGTGGAGACCAAAGCGCCTGCGTTCCGCTCGATCAACTTCACGCCGAAGAAAATCGTCGTCAGCCGCACGCAGACAGGTTTCCTGTACAACTTCACCGGCACGGCTACCGCCGGTGACGTGACGGGCTACGCCGGCGGCGCCGGGTCTGTCATCTATAACAAGAACAAGACCGGAACCGTGGAAATCAAAAAGTTTGATGAGGAAACCGGTGAACGCCTGATCGGTGTAACTTTCCGCCTGAAGAACGTATTCACAGTGGTACCGAGTGCTTGGGCGCATTATCTGGCGAATTCCACCTCCCTGCCGCCCGAGATCGTCATTGAGTCGTTAGGCGAAAAGGGTACGATGCTGCTCAAGATAACCCAGCAGAAGCCCGTGCTGAAGATCGATCGGCTGCCGTATGGCGAATACAAGTTGGAAGAGATCATTGCGCCCGACGGATACGCCATTGTGACCAAGGAGTACACGCTGCTCGTGGGCGATCCGGTCGAAATGAAGGATACCATCTTCGCCGAGGATGTGTTCGCGGACATCGATAACCTCCGGATCCGCCTGCGCCTGCGCAAGTTCAACGAGGACGGGCAAGCGCTGGCCGGTGCGATCTTCCACATCCTCAACGCGCAGGGAGCGGTTGTGCACGTGCTGCCGCCCACCGACGCGGACGGCTACGCCGAAACCACCGCCGCGCAGATGCTGCAGCCCGGCAACTACACATTGGTGGAGGCAAAGGCTCCGGCGGGCTACTCGGTCTACCCCAATCCGATTCCCTTCACGGTGACCAACAACCAGACCGGGTGGGTATTCAACCTCACCGGCGCGCCGATTCAAGGCGAGGTTGCCGGTGCCTTCCCGGGCATCACGGCGCCGCTGGTCGATCCCTTTGGACGCGGCAAGCTGATCGTCGAAAAGGCGGACAGCAATACCCCCGACACCCCGTCGCTGTCCGGCGCGGAGTTTGAGATCGTCAACGTGTCTGAGGTGCGCGCGGGGCTTTGGAACCGCTTCCTCGCGGAACTGTCCGTCAAGCCGCAGCCCGGCGTAACCGTGACCGGCAGTACCCTGAAGGTAGTGACGACGAACGGCAGGGGAACGGTGGACAACCTGCCGTGGGGCGAATATACCATCGCGGAAACCAAGGCGCCGCAAGGGTATGTGATTACCGACACAAGCAAGCGCACGGTATTTGTCGGCGATCCTTCGGATGCGCAGCTTGCGCAAACCGGTAAGCCCTATGCGCTGATCGCCACCGAGCGCTTCCTCGATGCGCGCATCGTGATCCTCGCGCAGAAGATCAACCAGTTCGGCAATGCGCTGCCGGGCACCGAGTTCGAAATTCAGAATATCGACGATCCGAGCGATATCAGGGTCGTCGAGCGGCTGACCATCGGCGCGGAAGGGTATGCGCGCTCGTGGGGAACCTACCCGCCTGGCAATTACAGGCTCGTTGAGAGCAAGACGCCGTCGATGCATACCGGTAACTTCTACATGAACTTCACCGTTGTGCCCGGCCAGACTAAGTGGGTGTACGACTTTACCTACAGCGGTTCGGGCGATCCCAGCTTCGCGCTGGATAATCCGGGCATCCAGAACGAGGCGGAAACCGGTACCGTGACCGTACACAAAATGGATGCGGTCAGCGGTTCGGCGCTGGGCGGGGCGGTATTCCGGTTGCGGCAAATTACGCCGCTGATCCCCGCGATGAAGTACGAAGGCGAGATGCTGGTGACGACCAACTACTACGGCAACGCAACCTTCGAGGATGTGCCGTATGGAAGCTACGAGCTGACCGAGACGCGTTCGCCCGGTGGCTACGTGCCTACCTCGCGCACGATGATTATCAGGGTCAGCCGCAACGAACGCGACGAAAGCTACACCTTTACCAACACGCGCATCTCCGGCAATGTCCGGGTGTACAAGTACACGCCGGAAGATGATGAGGAAGGCGACGAGCAGATGATCCCGCTGGAGGGCGCGAAGTTCACCCTCAGCGGCACCAGCCGGTATGGTGAAAACGTGACGTTGGCCGGCGCCAGCGATAGTCGGGGCTACATCTTCTTCCAGAACATCCCGGCGGGCACCTACAGGCTGGAGGAGACCAGACCCGCCACCATCGACTATGGCCTAGCCTCCCCGCGCAACGTAACCATCAACAGCAATGGCGCCACCGTGATGGCTACGGTGCCCAACGTGCTCATCGGCGATATGGGCCGCGTGCTCGGTGTGGAGGATCCGGATGGACCGACCCCGCGCGGCGGCGAGGATCTTCCCATCGTGCGCTACGTGGGTACCGGCGCGCTGATGGTGTCGATGGCGGTACTTATGCTGCTGGCTCGCCGCAAGCGCCGCCTGCCCAGCAGGCGCTAAGGCGCAACCGCTTCCGGGCAAATGGGGCTGTCACGTTGGTAGCATACCACGTTGACAGCCCCTACTTTATTTGCGAATTTTTGTGCGTTTTATCCAAACCCGCGACAAGGCGATGCGAAACCTTTCCTTTCCAAGGAAAGAGGGGTACAATACGAGTAGGATCGCCGTAAGGAGGGCATGCGCGTGCAGAAATTATTGTGTCATAAGCTGGATGTGGATGGCAAAGATATGCGGCGCATCTTGGCCATTACGTTGCCCGCGATGATTGAATTGGTGTTCTCGCAGCTGTTTGGCATGGTGGATACGATGATGCTGGGGCATACCGATATCTCCGCGATCGCGCTGGCGGCGGTTGGGTATACCAACAACCCTATGAACCTGCTGCTAGGCGTGATGTCGGCCTTCAACGTGGGTACGACGGCGGCGGTTGCGTGGTCGTTGGGTGCTGGGGATATCCCCGGCGCGCGGCAGGTGGTTCGCACGGCGCTGGGGCTGAATTTCATCATGGGCGCGATTACTACGCTGCTCGGTACCGGTTTGGCGGGGCCGCTGGTCGCCTTTATGGCGGGGAACAACCGCGATGCCTTTACCCTGCAGGCGCTGCCTTACGCCAAGCAATACATGCAGGTGTGCTCCGCCGGGCTGCTCGTCGCCGCGCTCAATATGGCGGTAACAGGGGCGCTGCGCGGAGCTGGGCAAACCCGGCTCCCCATGGTGTACAACCTCGCCAGCAATCTGCTGAACGTTGTGGGCAACTATGTCTTGATCTATGGTCACCTTGGTTTTCCGGCGATGGGCGTTTTGGGCGCCGCGATTTCCACCACCTTTTCGCGCGCGGTGGGGATGGTGGCGGCGCTGGTGGTGCTGTTCCGCGTCGATAGCCAGATTCGCCTGCAAGTGCGCGATGGATTCCGTATGCGCATAGAGCAGGTGAAGCGTATTCTGCGCGTGGGAACCACGACCGCTACCGAGCAGGCCATCATGCAGATCGGCTTCATCCTCTTCGCCCGCAGCGTCGCCGGTTTGGGTGCCACCATCTTCGCCGCGCATCAGATCGGCCTGAATATCAATGGCCTAAGCTGGGTACCGGCGCAGGGCTTCGGCGTCGCCGCTACGACGCTGGTCGGCCAGAGCATGGGCGCGGGCGAGCCGAAGAAGGCGCGGGCATATGCCACGGTGGTGCTGCGCATGGCGCTCATTGCCTCGGCGGCGGTAGGGCTGTTGTTCGCGTTGGGTTCGCACCTGATCGCGCAATGGTATATCAACGATGTCGCGGTGGCCATGCTGGCCGCCGGTGTGCTTCGCATCATGGCGCTGGGCATGCCCGGCATCGCCATCCAGCAGACCATCGGGGCGACATTGCGCGGGGCGGGGGATTCGATGTTTCCCCTCGTCGCTTCGATACTGGGCATTTGGGTTTTCCGCGTGCTGGTTGCCCCGCTGTTTATCTACACCTTCGGCTGGGGGTTGACCGGCGCGTGGCTCTCCATCGTGCTGGATCAAACGACGCGCGCCAGCGTGGTCTACGCGCGCTTTGCCGGAGGGAAATGGATGCATAAGAGAACGCTCGCGGCTTAATAGACAGAGAGAAGGGGTACACATGCAAGAGGAAACCGTGGCGCATTTGCCAACTCAACGCAGCAACAGGCTGCGGGCATTCTTTGGCTATTATAAGCCGGTGCGGAAGCTGTTCGCGCTGGACATGACCTGTGCGCTGATTATTGCGCTGGTGGATCTCGCTTTCCCCATCGTGACGCGCCACTCGCTCAATACCTACCTGCCGGGGCAAATGTATCGGGCGTTTTTTCTGATTATCGCGGCGATGGCGGTGGGCTATGCCCTGCGTACCCTGATGAGCTATGTTGTGACCTATTATGGGCACAACATGGGCGTGCTGATGGAAGCCAGCATGCGCCGCGATATCTTTGCGCAGCTGCAACGGCTGAGCTTTCGCTTCTACGATAAAAACCGTACCGGCCGCCTGATGTCCCGCGTGACCACCGACTTGTTTGATATCACCGAACTGGCGCATCATGGGCCGGAGGATCTGTTTATCTCTACCGTGACGCTGATCGGCGCGTTTATTTATCTGTTTCGCCTGCAATGGCAGCTGGCGCTGGCGCTATTGTGTACCGTGCCGCTGATCGTCGGCTTCTCGGTAGCGCAGCGCACGCGCATGCGCAATGCCAGCGCCGCCGTCAAGGAGCGCATGGCGGGCATTAACGCAGATCTGGAGAGCAGCATATCCGGCGCGCGCACCGCCAAGGCCTTCGCAAACGAGGCTTATGAGATCCGCAAGTTTGAGGAGGGGAATAAGCGTTTTCGCGGCGCGAAATCCGCCTTTTACAGCGCGATGGCCATCTTTCACAGCGGCATGGAGATGCTGCTGAGCCTGATGGGGCTGGTGGTGTTGCTGGTGGGCGGTGTGCTGATGATGCGCGGCCGCATGACGGTGACCGAGCTGGTGACTTTCAATCTGTTCGTGAGCACCATCCAGTCGCCGATCAGGCGCCTGACCAACTTTGTGGAACAATATCTGGTGGGCATGGCCGGTTTTGATCGCTTTATGGAGATTCTGGATGAGCAACCGGAAATCGTCGACGCGCCCGACGCCGTCGAGCTGCAAGATATCCGGGGCGATATCGCCTTCGAGCACGTGACGTTCGCCTATGATGATGGCGTCAATGTGCTCACCGACGTCAACCTGCGCATTCCGCACGGCAAGACGCTGGCGCTGGTCGGCCCCTCCGGCGGCGGAAAAACCACGCTTTGTCAGCTCATTCCGCGCTTTTACGATATCCGGAGCGGCAGCATTACGCTGGACGGCGCGGACATTCGCCAAATCAAGCTGGACTGCCTGCGCGGGCAGATCGGCATCGTGCAGCAGGACGTGTTTCTGTTCGCGGGGTCGGTGCTGGATAACATCCGCTATGGCCGCGTCGACGCCACGATGGAGGAGGTCATTGCCGCCGCCAAGATGGCGGAGATTCACGAGGACATCCTCGCCATGCCCGAGGGATACGAGACCTTGGTCGGCGAGCGCGGCGTGCTGCTCTCGGGCGGCCAGAAGCAACGGGTATCCATCGCGCGCATCTTCCTGAAGAATCCGCGCGTGTTGATCCTCGACGAGGCCACCAGCGCGCTGGATACCACCACCGAGCTGCGCATCCAGCACGCCTTCGAGCGGCTCAGCCAAGGACGCACGACGCTGGTCATCGCGCATCGCCTGTCCACCATCAAAAACGCCGATGAGATCGTCGTGATCGGCGACGAGGGCGTCCTGGAAAAGGGCACGCACGCCGCTCTTTTGGAAAAAGGCGGCGTGTACGCCGAGCTGTACCGTATACAGTTTCAAATGCAGGAATGAGCAAGAGCGGCAAGATTTTCCGTCTTTTATTCGTTGCATAAATGAGCGATGCTTCGCGCAAAAGGAGAAAACAGAACATGCGTGGAAGGAAATGGACGGCGATCGCCGTGCTGATTGGATTGCTGGCGGGGGGCAATTGCGCCGCCGCGCAAGGGCAGCCCCAAGAATTTCCGCCATTGGCGGGCGGCGAGACCGTCGAGGTGCAGCCCGGTGCCAACGATTTGACGCGCGAGCAGGCCGATGCCGTCGCACGGCAAATGATCGCGGATAACGAAGAGGTTTCTGAGGAGGCGCTGGAAGACTGCCGAACCGAAAGCCTGCTATATGCCTTTCCTGAAGAGCGGCAGCGTACCTTCTGGAGCGTCCTGTTCTACCCGCTGGACGAACCGCCGGGAGGCGATCCGCTTTATTGCGCGGAACTGGATGGGCGCACCGGAGAAGCGATCCAGTGCTTTGCGTGGCGCGAGCAGGAGAACCCGTCGGCGGCACTGGCATGGCTCCGCCGGGAGCGCGGTCTGGAGCTGATCTGGGGTCAACGCGTTGGCGACGCCAACAACCCCGGCTGGACGATGGCGCAACAGGCGAGCTTTGATGCATGGGCGACCGAGATCGGCGTTTATCCGGACGGTGTCGGCGCGTGCGTGCAGCCCGCCGCGGAGGATTTGTCGCTGGAGCAGGCGCTGGCGCTTGCGGAACAGGCGCTGATCGAGCAGCACGGTTGGGAAGCCGGGCGCATCGGGCAGTATGCTGTATTTGCTTCCCTAAAGAAGGCGCAACAGGGCCGGGTTTGGACGCTTCGGCTTAGCCCCAAGGCGGGTGCGCCGGAAGAAGCCGAGGGCGGATGCTGGATCTATATCGGCTCCCCCTCGGGCGAGGTGTATGAAATTCGTGCGGATTGGGACGGAAACGGATGAGCATGGAGGAAACCGATGAACCGACTTAGCGCGCGCTGGCGCAAATGGCTGCCGTGGCTGCTGGTGCTGGCATGGTATGGCGTGATCTTTTGGTTTTCCGCGCAGCCTGGGGATATTTCTGACGTGCAAAGCGCGCGCGTGGAGCGCATCGCCCACGCGGAAACCGTGCTGTTTATTCCCGTGCGGAAGTGGGCGCACATGACGCTGTTTGCGGTGCAGGGCGCGCTGTGCTGCAATGCGCTTGCCGGAGAGGCGCTGCGCGGCGGCGGGCTTCGATGTAGGCGCGACGTGCTGCGCGTGCTCTGCGTCGTGCTGGGGATCTGCGCGGTGCTCGGCGGCTTGGATGAGATGCATCAGCTGTTCATCTCCGAGCGCGCCGCGATGATTGAGGATGTCGGCTTCGATGTGCTGGGCAGCCTGCTGGGAACGCTGGGCTATCTGGGCATCGGTTGGTTGTTGGTGCGATTTCGACCGGCAAATACGAAAGGAAATCCATCATGAAAGCGCAAAGAAAAGTACGGTTTATCCCCTTGTTGCTCTGCCTGTTCTGCACCTGGTTGACCGGGCCCGCGCTGGCAGATGGTGCCGTGGGTGCGCTGTCGCTCGAGCAATCGCCGACCTATCGCAGCGCCAAGATTTATCTTTGTCCGCAGGTAGATCAACCGCTGGCGTTTCTGGGATACACCCGGCTCTACGCGGAAGAAGGTCTGCTCGTGCTTAAACCCGAACCGGAGGACGCGGCCATCTTGCCCGGCGCGGACCGCACGCTGTATCTGGTTCCGCGCGTGCCCAAGGAGGGCGGCAAGGCAGCCCTGAGCGATTGGAACGTCTTTATCGCGGACTGGAGCCGGGCAGAGGCGCTTGCCGGGGAAGCGGTGGCGGAGCGCGCGGATCAAGGATATGCGGGGGCGAAGATCGGCGCGGCTGGCGTCCTGTTGGGCAATTCCGGCTTGTCGCCCAATGATTACACCGATTTGATGCGCCGTGGCATGGACTTTTTGGCTGCGGAAGAGGAAGGGGTTTGGTATCCGCTCGCCTCGGTCGCGCTGCATGCGGGGTACGTGGTCGGCGGCGTGCCGGAGGCGAAGCTGAGCGCGCCTTTTGCGGCGCTTCCCGCTTCCGCGCTTACGCCGCTTATAAAGCGCGTCAAAAACATCGCCTATCGCAATGACCACCGCATCGTCGTCACGCAAAACGGCGACTATCTTGTAGTCGCCGTCACCGAGGGCGGAGAGTTGCTGTATAGCATGGCGCATGTGACCAACGTGCAATGACTTACCGCCTTTTCGTGCGGTATTCCATCGGCGATTGCCCGGTGAGTTTTTTAAAGGTTTTGGAGAAGTGCGCGACGTCGGAGAAGCCGACGAGTTCGGCGACCTCGTGTACCTTGAGCGCGGGCTGCGAAAGCAGTTCCTTGGCGCGCTCGACGCGCTGCTGGTTCAGCAGATCGCTGAAGGTTTGGCCGGTGTAGCGGTTGATTAGCTTCGAAAGATGCCACTGGCTGACAAATACGCCATCGGCAACGTCGGAGAGGCGCAGATGCTCGGTGCAGTGATCGCAGATGAAATCCACAGCTTGCTGGAGCACAAAGCTCGAGGCTTCGCCGGACGGCGGCGCGGCGGTTTCCGGCGCTTCCTCTTGCGGGGCGGAAACCTCAAGCCGTGAAACCATTTCGCCCAGCGCCTCCACGAGTTCATCCATCTTGCTGGGCTTGAGCAGGTAGCGGGTTACGCCCAGGTGCAAGGCTTGCTGCGCGTATTCAAAATCCCGGTGCGCGGTCAGCACGGCAATCTGCATGGCGGGGAATTCGCTCCGGAGCGCGGCGATCATTGTCAGGCCGTTCATGTTGGGCATGCGGATGTCGGTGAACAGAATGTCCGGCTTTTCGCGGCGCACGAGCGCCACGCCCTCCAGCCCATCGACGGCGGTGGCGATCACCTCGCAGCCATACTGCGCCCAAGGCATGACGCGGATCAGCCCGTGGAGGATGATTTGCTCATCGTCTACCAATACAACGCTCAGCATGCGCACCCCTAACCGCTGCGTTCTTCTGCTTCGTGGAAGAACGCAGCTTTTTTTGATCCTATCCCTTAACGGCTCCGGCTGTCAACCCCTTAACGATGTTCTTTTGCAGCAGGATATAGATGGTTAGCACTGGGATTACGATGATGCTGACCGCCGCTGCCATCAAGCCGAAATCCGTGCCGAACTGGCTGGAGATCTCGCGCATGAGCGCGCAAATCGGCTGTACAGGCCGCGTGCGCAGAACGATCATTTGCAGGAACAGGTCATTGTAGCTCCACAAGAATGAAAAGATAGCCACCGTTGCCAGCGCGCTCTTGGATAATGGCACAACGATGCGCAGAAAAATTTGATATACGCTGCACCCCTCCATAAAGGCCGCCTCTTCCAATTCACAGGGCAGTTGGCCGATGAAGCCCATCATTACCACCGTGGCAAAGGCAAGGTTGCCTGCGGTCTGCGGCAGGATCGCGCCAAGGTGCTTGTCGATCAAGCCTACGCTGGCAAGCATTTTGAATACCGGAAAGATCGTGGAGAAGGCCGGGAACATCAGGCTGCCGACGATCAGCGCGTGAATCAGTCCGCGGCCGCGAAACCGGTAGCGCGTCATGGCGAAGGAAAGCAGCGAGGAAAGCAGCATCACCAGCACCGTGACCGAGCCGGATACGATAAGGCTGTTCAGATAGCCCCGCCCGATTTGCTGGCGGGTAAAGGCGTTGATATAGTTATCCCAAATGGGCTGAATCGCGATAGAGAAGCCGTTTTGCATGATCGACCGGGAGGACTTGAAGCTGTTGTTGATGACCCATAGAAAAGGAAAGATGGTGGTGATCGCCCAAAGAATCAGCAGCGCATGCACCAGCGCCTTGCTCCAGCCGATGCGGCGGGGCGCTGTGGAAACGCGCGTTCCCGCGCCAGCAAGCACATTTTTCGCGTCCATTTACAGCACCTCCTTGCTTTCTAGCAGTTTGCCGGTGCCGCGCGCCACGACGATGCCCAGCACAACGATCACCACAGCGATGGCGCTGCCGTAATCCACGTTGCCAGCCTCGAACGTCGTAATTTGCATCAGCGTGCCGAGCAGGAAAGTGGTGCCGCTGGGAGCACCCCTGCGCAGCAGGATCTCCGGCAGGTCAAATACCTTCAGCGCGCCGGTGATGCAAAGCGTGGTGCAGGTGACCAGCACGCTGCGAAGCAGCGGCAGGGTGATATACCAAGTTTTCCGCAGCCCGACCGCGCCGTCAAGCGAAGCGCTTTCGTACACATCCTCTGGGATGCCGGACAGCCCGGTGATTAAAATCACGAAGTAGAACCCGACATATTGCCAGATGATCGGAACGCACATCATGTAAAACGCGCGGCCTTTGTCCTTCCAAAAAACTGGATCCGCGCCGAAGAAATTCAGCAGCTGATTGAGCATGCCGTTGCGGTAATCATAAAACAGGTTGAACATCAGGCCGATCGCCGTGGCGGAGATGACGATGGGGAAGAAGTACACCGTGCGGAAAAACCCCGCCCCGCGCTTCAAAGAATCCACCATCAGCGCCAGAATGAGCGCGATGCCCAACTGGAACACCACCGTGAGCACCATCATCAGCAACGAGTTTTTCGTCGCCGTAATCATCTGCGGATCGCGGAGCATCGCGGCATAGTTGCTCGCGCCGATAAACCCCTCGCGCACGCCGGCCAAGCTGCGGATTTCGAACAGGCTATTGTAGATGTTCATAATAAATGGATAATACAAGAACACCGCAAACATGACCAGCGGCAGCGTCAGAAAGACCCAAAGGGGTCGCTTGTTACGGTAGAGCATGCTTTGCACGCCATCACCCCGATCTCATATTGCATTACAAAAAGTTGAAAGCCGGGCAACCCGGGCGTAAGCCTGGGTTGCCCGGCCAAGGATTGCTTGCTGATTTTCCCGTGAAGCGGGAAAGCAGCTTTCGTCGTCGCTTGCTTAGAAAGGCTTTGCGGCGTAAATGGCTTCCAGGGCGGCGTCCACGCTCAGGCTGCCGTCCGCGATGCCCGAGGCGCTCTGCACCATCACGTTCCACGCTTCCTTGCTCATGCGGGAGTCGACGGGGGTGCTGACGGCAGTGGCACCGGCCTGCAGCGCGCCCGCGCTCTCGGCCAGCTCGCCGCCGATGAGGATGCTCATTTTATTGATGTTTTCCGGCGTGGTCATGAACTCCACAAACTTCACCGCGGCTTCGCGGGTTTCGGGATTGTCCCACGCCTTGCGGGTGATGTAATAGCCGGAGCTGAAGCCGCCGATCATTGCCTTCGGATCGCCCTTGCCGCCCTCGGGGATCGGGAAGTTGATTACGACGGTGTTGTTCCAATTCTCCTCGGGGATGCCGTTGGCGTACCAGCTGCCGTCCACGGCCATCGCGGCCTGCTTCTCGCGGAACAGGGCGGAGACGATGTCATAGGTGGTGGCGGTGGCGTCAACCGGGAACGCGCCGCGCTCATACAGCGCGCGCAGGGTTCCGATCGCTTGCTTCCACTCGGCCGGTACGTCGGCCAAAGTGGCGGGCTTGGCGTTGTGGCTTTCCACGCCCGCGGTGGACAGGATCAGGTATTCGTACATATAATGGGGAACATCCGACAGCGAAAGCGCGATGGGGACGATGCCGTTCTCTTTGAAGGTGTCGACGGCTTTGAGCATCTTTTCCCAATCGGTGGGCAGATCCAGACCATATTTCTCGAACAGGTCCTTGTTGCAGAACAGGGCTTCCCAGTAGCCACGGATGGGGGCGGCGAACAGCTTGCCATCGGGCTCGGTCACGGCGGTGATGGCGGCCGCCGAGCAATCCTTGGCGTAGTCGGGATATTCCTTGCGGATCTCCTCGATGGGCACAACCTTATCAAGGATCGGCAGGGAATCCGGCGTATTCGCGAAATAGAACACCACGTCCGCCTCGTTGTTAGCGGCAAAGTCGGTCAGGATGGTGGCCTTCCACGTTTCGTCGCCGAGCGCGGAGGCGTCACTGACGGTGTTGCCGGTGGCGGCTTCATAGTCCTTGAGCAACTGCTGATAGATCGGTGCGGAAGGATCGGTGCCGCCGAACATGCTGGCGGTGCGCAGGGTGACGCCCTCGGCCATCGTGAGGCCGGTCAAGGAGAGCACAAGCGCGAAGGTGAGTGCCGCGGCTAGGATCTTCTTCATAGGGGTTCCTCCTTCTGTCTCGGTCGTTTGGCGGACATCTATCCGCTCTTCTGTTTTCAGTATAGTCCACCCTCCGCGCGTTTGCATTGCCGTCAGATGTGATTTGTTGTCTGCATTTGTGCAATTTGCATCGCAAATTCTAAGGGATTTGTTCAATGGGTATGGAAATCCGGGCCATCGTATCGCCGTGCTCGTCGGCGCGCAGGATCAGCTCGGCGCGCGCGGAATAAATCAGCTTGAGCCGTTGCTGTATGTTGCGGATGCCCAGGTGTTCGCTTCGCAGGTCGGTATCCTCGGGGGAGGCGAGCAGGGCGTTGATGCGCTGTTGATCGTCTGCGGAAATACGCTTGCCGTCATTGACAACCTCGATGTGCAGCGCGTCCTCCGCCTGATAGATGCGAACGGTCAAATGTCCGCGGCTCATCGGTGCGATGCCGTGCTCGATGGCGTTCTCCAGCAGGGTTTGGATTACTAGGCGCGGCGCGGTGCGCTCCAGCAGTGCCTGGTCTACCTCCCAGTTTACCGCAAGCCGTTCGCCGTAGCGCAGCTTGATAAGGTACAGGTACGCCTTTGCGCAATCCAGCTCCTCGTGCAGCGACACGACGCGGCGGTTGGAACGATCCATGCTGGCGTCGAGCAGCGTGCCCAGCGCGTCGATCATCCGCGAGATGCTTTCGCTGCCCTCCATGCGCGCCTGCCAGTTCATGATCTCCAGCGTATTGTTCAGAAAATGCGGGTTGATCCGGCTCTGCAGCGCCTCGATGCGGGCGTCGCGCAGGATCAGCTCCTCCCGATAGGCGTGCTCGACCAAGTTGTGCAGCTCGATGCTCATGCGGTTAAAGGACTGCCCGAGCCTGCCCAGCTCGTCGCGCTGCGAGGCGGATACGGTGATGCCCAGCTCGCCCGCCTCCAAGCGCTCGGCCGCCTGCGCCAGCGCGCGCACCGGCTGCGAAAAGCGCCGGTGGATGAACCACATCGTACCCAATATCACCAGCAACAGCAGGAAAACCAGCAGCGCCAGCAGCGCCATAAATCGGTCGATCTGCCCGTATACCGCTTGACGGCTGACGTGCAGACGATAGGTGAGCGCATAGTCGCGCGTCGCCGCGCCGCCGGTGAACAGGAATTCCGTCGGGCTTTCGGCGATGCCCAACTCAGCGTCGTTCCACCACGTCGTATCCTCCTGCGCAATGGCTTGCGCAACGTATTCGTCCAGACGCACATCAACCCGATCGCCCCATAGGCGGTCGGGTTCGTACAGCGGCGAAAACAGCGTGCGCGGATCCATCGACCAAACGATCATGCCGAAGGGCTCAAGCCGTTGGTTGTACAGCTTGCGCGCAAGAAGCAGCTCATTGCCCACGGAAAAGAACAGGCTGCGCGTATCCATCGCATCGGCCTTGGCGAGCAGCGTGGGCAGCGCGTCGCGTGAAAAAAAGCTGGGGAACGTGCCGACCGTCGTGGTGTAGATGAGCTGATCCGGCTGATCGAGCAGAAAGAACACGCCATAGCGGAAGAAGGGGGAGCGAAGAAACTTGGCGCCCAGATATTGCTTGCATTCGCGATAAAAATATTGGTATGCGATCCGGCCTTCGCGCAGCTGCATGGCGGTGCGTTCCAGCGTGCCATCGTAGGTGACGGACTTTGCGCTGATAAGGGCGGCTTCGATTTGCGCCTGCACGCGCCCTTGCGCCTGCAATGCGCTGTCGGCGAGGCGATCCAGCGTGCCTGCGCGAAGCGGCGCCAGAAAAAACGCGCCAATGTAGCCGCCCAATACCGTGACGGGCAGCAGGCCGCAAAGCAGCACGATGAGTAGGATGCGAAAGCGGAGACTCTTGACGTAGGATTGCAATCGCGCCCGCACGGTTGCCACCTCCTACAGTTACGGTTCGTCGCCCTCGGTCACGTTGCCCAGCACCTCGTCCGGCACCTCGAAGTAGGCCGAGGCGTCTCCGTGGCGCGGCGGGGGGTTGCAGGTCATGCAAGGGGTGAGATTATCGTAGGGCGAGGTGTTCAGCTCGCCATACATGAACTCGGTCAGCGGCAGATAGCGATCCTTCACATAGGGGCAGCGCTGGTCCAGGTGATAGTTCTTTCCGCCCTCCGGGTTGTAGAATACCGGCAGCGCCGGATCCGGCGGCGGCAGCTCGCGCCCCTCGTCGTCCCAGATGATTACCTTGCAGTTCTTTTTCAGCTTGTCCCACAGCCAGCGCATGTTCATGCCCTGCGGGTTGGGCTTATCCTGCACGCGCACGCAGCCGTGGCTGGCCTTTTTGCCCAGATAGGGACGGAAGTAGTCATAGCCGCGTGCGCCGTCCTCGCCTTCGATGAAGGGTACTTCGTGCAGCAGGATGCCGCCGTTGATGCGGATCGCCAGATCGCAGCTCATGTTGCCGTTCATGAACAGCCCTACCCAGGAATCGGTGACAAATTCCCCGGCGGGGGTTTCGGCGTTGGGCTGATCCTTGGTGGGCTTGCCGGTGGAGATCAGCAGTTGGCCGATCATCTGCCCGTCTTGGAACACGAAGAGCCGCTGGCGCAGCTTGTCGATCACCAAGCCCATGTGCGGATCTGGTGTAACGGTTTTCAGCTTGTCGGTGCGCACATAGCCATGGATCAGCTTGGCGGTAAGCTTGCGGATGGACTGCGCGGGCGCGTTGAAACCGTCGTTGGAATAGGCTTCGATCAGCGTCCAATCGCCTTTTTGCTCGATGATGTGTACGCCTTGGGTCTTGCCGTGCAGTTGGCCGGTGATGTTGGCGATGGTCTTGGGATCGGCATCCGGCTCGATGAGCGGGTAGATATGATCCTTTGGCCCCACATCCAGCACGGTGAGGGGCTGCTGGAGGATCTCCCAGATCGCAGGCCAGTCCTCGGGATCGCTGGCGTCGAGGTTTTCGATGTCCATATTCCAGAAACAGCGCTCGTGCGGATCGTGAAACGCGGATATTTGCCGATCCGGCGAAGGCGTGCGTAGGGCGCGCAGTTCCTTGGGCACGACGGTGGGCTTGGGCGGCGCGGTCAGCACCTCTACCAGCGCGAGCTGCGTACCCGAGGTGTAGCCCTCCTGATCGATGAGCATCAGGATGATCTCCCATTGCCCGGCGCGCACGGGCTGCCCTTCGAATAAGCCGTCCCATTCGACGGTACCCGCGCCGGCTTCCACCGGCTTTTCCAACAGCGTGACGATCTCGTTGTCGGCGCTTAGCTCGTTGAGCTTCACGCGAAGCGTGCCGGACACATTGGCTTCAAAGGAAAGCTCCAGCGGCTCCGTACCGACGATCAGCGTTTCGTCGCTGGCAAACACCGCGGAGAGCTCGGGCTCCGCAGCGCTTTTCTGCGCGGGCGCCATAGCCAGCAGCGCGGGGGGATCGGCGAAAAGCTGCGCCTGCACGGGCGCGGCGGAGAGAACAGCCGAGCTGGCGATCAGCGCGACGAGCAGCAGCGATAGCGGCAAAGCGGGAATATGCGGATGCTTCATGTGTACCTCCGGACAACATCGTGTGGAATGTATAGGAGCATTATACCATAGATATGGATCCATGGGAGGATGGATCGAATTACAAAATTCGCCCGCGAGATCTGCGAAATCTCGCGAGCGGATAGAGGGAAAAGCGAAATAGCTTAGTAATCGGTCTGCTCCGCGCCGAGAATATCGTCCGGGATGGCGGCGGAGGGATCCGGCGCGCGATAGAACGGCAGGCAGCCATAGCAGGGGATTAGCTGATTGGTCGGCTCCTTATACAGATCCTCATAAGCGAGCGGCGATAGCGGCAGGAAGCGCTCCTTTACCGCGGAGCAGTTCTCCTCGCGATGATAGCTCTTGCCGCCGTCGGGATTGTAGTACACCGTCAGCGACCACTCCGGTACCGGGAGGGTGGCGCGGCCCGCGTCGTCCCAAATCAGCACCTTGGTGTTGCGCTTGAGGTTGTTCCACAACCAAGCCATGTTGACGCCGTCGTTGTTGCGCATGCGCTGAATGCGCACGCAGCCATGGCTGGCCTTCTGCCCCAGATAGGGCTCGAAGGGCGTGTAGTTGCGCGTGCCGTCGGCCATCTCCTTGTGCGGAACCTCGTGCAGCAGGCAGCCGCCGTTGATGCGCAGCGCCAAGTCGCACATCATGTTGCCGTTGACAAACTTGCCCACCCAAGTATCTACGAGATATTCGCCGGAAGGGGTTTCGTTCCAAGGCTGGCTGGCGGTGGGAAAGCCGGTGGAGACCAACAGCGTGGTGAACAGCGCGCCGTCTTCGAAGATGTGCATGCGCTGAGTCAGCTTGTCGATAACGATGCCATACTTGGCGTAGGGCTTCACGGTTTTCAGCAACCGGGTCTTGACATAGCCCTGAATCAGCTTGTTGTCAAAGTCGTGAAAGTCCACATCGCCGGGAGGGCCGCCGTAGCCGTCGGTGGAAAATGCTTCGATTAGCGTCCAGCCGTTGTCGAGCGTCTCCAATACGTGTACGGCGCAGGTTTGGCCGTGGAGTTGGCCGGTCAGGTTATGCACATCCTTGGGATCGGCGTCGGGGGAGATCAGCGGGTACACGTGCTCCTTGGGGCCTACGTCCAGCACCGTCACCGGCTGCATCAGCACTTCCCAAATCTTGGCCTGATCTTCGGGGTCATAGATGTCCATATGGTCGATATCCAGCCCCCAAGAGCACAGCTCGTGCGGATCCGGGTACGGGGAAAGCTGGCGATCGGCGGTGGGCTCAAACACCTGCTGCGTTGATTCATCAGCCGCTGGAGCATCCTGCGCGCCATCGCCGGTCTGCACCTCCACGATGGTGGTGTGTACCTGCGAGCGAGCGCCGCCTTCGTCCACCAGCGTGAGCTGAATCGCCCATTCGCCGGGCGCCACAGGCTGGCCGTTTACCGTGCCGTCCCACGCAAGGGAGCCGGGACCGGCGGCAACTTGTATTGAGGGCAGCTCCTCCGAGATATCCTCCCCGCGATGCGCGGCGCTGAGCTCCAGCTTCCCGGCGACGTTGGCTTCAAAGCTGATGCTCAGGGGCGTGCCGACGACCAGTACGCTATCGTCGGCAAATACGGCGGAGAGCGAAGGCGCTTCGGCAAGCACCGAGGGGGCTACGCCGCAAAATATGAACAAGCTTAGCAGCAGACAGAATGTTCTTCGATAACCATTCATCGGTACGCTCCTTGAAGGTCGGTTTAGGCTAGGATGATCTCGGCGACGCGCTCCGCCAGCGCTGAGCGGGTAAACGCGCCGACAAATTCGTATACCGCGCAAAACTTATCGGCGAGGCAGACGGCGATGCTTTCTGTATGCCGGGGCATGCTCAGGCCCAGCGGGAACATGTGCGCCAGGATGATCTCCCGCTCCAGCGGAGTAATATCGAAGTATCGCTCCGCGTTGCGTAGCGCGATGCGCGGATGCACAAAGGCGTGCAGGCCGGTGTGGCTGCCCGGTTCCCGCCGATCATACAGAAACAGATCGTGCAGCAGCCCGCCACGGGCAGCCGCGCGGGCGTTGCCGCCCAACCTGCGCACCGCTAAGAAGCTGATATACGCCACCGACAGCGAGTGCTCTAGGCAAGTAGAATTATAGTGATGTGGAAATCCACGCATTTTTCGTACGGCAGGCGAGGCCATCAGATCCTCAACATGGCACAGGAACTCGTCGAAGTAGGGGGATCTTTCCAATACATGTCACACTCCTTTTGTGATAGGACGCACGCCGGTAGGGGCGGCGCTTTGGGCGCTTTGTTGGCGCTAATTCATACAACGAAAGGGCGAAGCAAAAGCTTCCCGGTCATGATACTATGATCCCCGGCGTATTGCAAGCGAATGCCGCAAAGTTCATATTCCGGTCAATTTTTGCAGGAGATTGTTGCGTGCCGCGCCTGCGCTTGCTATACTGAGGCCGTGCCGAAGGGCGCGAAATCTTTCGAGGAAGAGGCGAACGGCATGCTGTTTCGTAGGGCGCGGACGGGCGATATCGAGCGCATGATGGAGCTGGTCGCGCAGGCGCGCGCATTCTTGCGGCAGGCTGGGGTGGATCAGTGGCAGGGGGAGTACCCAGCCCGTTCAGACATCGAGGCCGATATTGCCGCGCAAACCGCGTATGTGGCGGAGGAAGAGGGCGCGGTGATCGCGATGGTAGCGGTGCCGTTTGATGGCGAAGCGGCCTATCGCTCCATTCGCGGCGCGTGGAGCACCGAGCCGCCCTACGCGACGATTCACCGCATGGCCGTCGACGACGCCTGCAAGGGCAGGGGCGTCGCTTCCTTTCTGTTCCAAAGCATTGATGCGCTGTGCTTGCAAAAGGGTGTGCGCAGCATCCGGAGCGATACCGATGCCAACAACGGGATCATGAACCGGCTGCTGGAGAAAAACGGATTTACGCGCTGCGGCGTTATCGATTATGACGGCGACGACAGGACGGCGTATGAAAAGGCGCTGTAATGGGCGAGCGGGCGCATATAATATGGAAGTAAATGGACTTCTTGCCAAATCGCCGCGTGCATGCTACAATCAAAAAAACGTTTTGATCTGGCATTGCCGAACGCCCCGCTGAAAGGAGAATGCCGCCGATGCAACAGAATCCCTTCCTTACGCTGGGCATTCCCGCGGGTTCCGATGTGCAGGTCGTCCGCGAGGCATATCGCCGGTTGGCCAAGCTTTGCCACCCCGATGCGGTGCAGGGCGAGGCGCAAAAGCTTCAGGCGCAAGAGAAGATGATTAAGCTCAATCTCGCGTACGAAGAGGCGCTCAAGATGGCGTGCCGCTCCACGGTGCGCATCGTGCAGGCCACCCCGGCCGAATCGATGCGCTTGGCGCAGCGGCTCCTGGATCGCCAGGAGGCGGCGTCGGCGCTAAGGACGCTGGAGCGGTGCAGCCAGCGCGACGCAAGCTGGTACCATTTGCACGGGCAAATTCTGCACGCGCTGGGGCGCTATGCGCAGGCGCACCAAAGCCTGCGCAGCGCGGTACGCATTGAGCCGGAGAACAACGTGTTCCGTGCCGCCGCGCTCAAGGCTTATTTGGCGGAAAAAAACAGCCACAAGATCACCAGTCGCGTGGCGGATTGGGCGCGCCATGCCGCGCGGCCGAAGAGGTAGCGAGCAATGGCACAAGAAAAGCTTCGGCTGGAACCAGCGGCGGAGGCGCTTTGCGCGCAATGGATCGCCAAGGCATTGGAGATGGGCGCGGCGCATGCCGTGCCTTTTGTGATATCCGATATTGCGTTTGACCCGCGCACGCTGCTCAAGTGCATGTATGGCTGCGACGATTGGGGCAAGCTGCACACTTGCCCTTCCCGCCCCGGCAGTCCGAGCATTGCCGAATACCACGACATGTTCTCGCGCTATCGCTGGGGCATCATCGTACACAGCCATGAAAAGAAGCCCGCGCAACTCATTTCCTATGAACTCGAACGTTTGGCTTTTTTGAGCGGCCATCCGCTGGCGTTTTCGCTCAGCGATTGCGCGCTGTGCAAGCGCTGCGCAGGGCATAGCTGCGAACCCTGCCGCTTTCCGCAAAAGGCGCGCCCGGCCTTTCATAGCGTCGGTATCGACGTATTTGCCACCGTGCGCCGCCTCGGTTTGCCGCTGGAGCCGCTGCTCACGCCGGATCAGGAGCAGAACTGGTACGCCGCTGTCTTTGTGGAATAGCGATTCGTGCGTTCGGGCAAGCTGTTGGCGAGGTGATCGCCATGCCCAAGTCGCCCAAGAAGGACAAAAACAAGCAGGCTGCTCCCGCGATACAAGCGCAAAAGAAACAATCGCTCCAGCCCAAGGGGATGTGGAAGGACAACCCTCAGGGGACGAAGTAAAACAACCAACGCGATCAAAGGTTCAAAAAAACCGCTGCCGTTTGACAGCGGTTTTTCACGTAAGGTGACCATCGGGAATCAGATGTTCTCCTGCGCCAACGCATCGGCGGCCGCGACCGTGGTCTCGGAAAGAATCTCGGTCTTGGGCGCGCGAATGAACAGCTGGCTCCAATACAGCCGACCACCCTCCTCGTGCAGACCAACCGCAATGTGATCGAACTCGGGGTTCATGATGTTCTTGCGGTGGCCTTCGCTCGCCATCCACGCCTTGACGACGGCCTTGGGGGTCTTCTGGCCTTCGGCCAGATTCTCGCCGCGGTAGGTAGAAGCGATGTGATACTCATTGAACACAGTCTTCCACTTGCTTCCATCGGGGCGGGTGTGCGAGAACTTCACGGACGCTTCCTGCGCGCGGGTGTTTGCGGCGGGGATCAGGTCGGCCTGCTCCTGGAGGGCGGGAAGCCCAGCCTTGGAACGCTCGACGTTCACCAGGCGAATCACTTCGGTGGTGAAAGCGTCTTCCTCGGCCATCGCGCTGGTGGCCAGCGCCAGTACCAAGAAGGAAGCGATCAGAACGACGATCACGGCCAGCACCTGCAGAGCGCGGTTAAGCATACGAGAAGTGTTATTGATGGTCATCATGAAATATCTCCCTTTCGGTGGCTAGGCTGCCATGCGGAAAACCGCGAAGGCCCTTTAGCTTTGCGTCCCACGCTTTCGCGTGGTTTGCGTTTTCGTTAATGATATTTCAAGAACTCCTAGTGACTAGGACGTTCTCGATTCGGCGACTGGCGATCATGCGGCGTAAGCCGTTTAGACCCTATAGTTTTGCGTCCCACGCTTTCACGTGGTTTGCCGGTTCGTTGAGGCTCGATTCGGCGACTGGCGATCATGCGGCGTGAGCCGTTTAGACCCTATAGTTTTGCGTCCCACGCTTTCGCGTGGTTTGCCTGTTCGTTGAGGATGTCCTGTTTTCTGTAGTGCAGAGAAACAGAATCTTGAGGCGGCCAGGCTGCCATGCGGGAATCCGCGAAGGCCCTATGGCTTTGCGTCCCACGCTTTCGCGTGGTTTGCTATTGGACTAAGACAGTTGGAGGATGTCTGCTGTATGGTTTTCAAGGAGCAAGAAACGCCGAGGTTCACCTTACGCCTACATTATATGTGCGCGTCATTGTAGCGTCAATATGCACAAATCTAAAATCTGCATTAATACCAATTTGCACTGTGGTCCGGGGGGAATGCGCGATTTAGGCGGCAAGGTATTTTGTGCTCACCCAGCCTTCGGTGCCGTCGGCTAGCTGCACGCGCGCCCACTTGCCGGAAACCTCCAGCACGCTCAGCTTGGTTCCCTCGGAGGCAATGGCCAACACTTGGCTTTTTGTGGAGGCTTTGCTGCGGATGTTGAGGGTGGGCATTCCGGCGACGCGCGCGGTGTTTCCGCTGGCCAGCATTGGACGATGCTTGGTCGGCTGGATCGGCGTCGGCTCCGGATCCATAGAAAGATACTTCGTGCTGGCCCAGCCTTCGGTGCCGTCGAGCGTGCGCACGCGCGCCCAGTCTCCCGAGGTTTCCAGCACGTAGAGCGTGCTGCCCTTCGCGGCGGCGGTGAGTATACGCGCCTTGGTGGTGGCGCGGCTGCGCACGTTGAGCGAGGAGGTGCCGCTAACCGTGGCCTCGCGAGGATCGGGGTCGGCGGCGACGATCGTCAGCACCGGCGGCGGGGCTTTCGCGAGGAGAGGTGCCGAGGAGACGGCGCTTGCGTCGACGACCAATTGTGGCGCGCCGACAGCCTTGGGGCCGAGCACGAGGAACTTGGTGCTTGCCCAGCCGGTGGTACCGTCGTTGGTCTGCACGTAGGCCCACTTGCCGGAGACCGCCAGCACCGTCATGCGGCGCCCTTCGTCGGCGATGGTGAGCACTTGGCTCTTTGTGCTGGCGCTTGCGCGCACGTTTAGCGTGGGCGTGCCTGAAACCATTGCCTTTTGCTCGGTAACGACCGGTTTGGCGGATGCGTCGACCGAAACGGTGGCGCTGCTATGGGTGAAAAGCTGGCTCCAATAGCGCACGCCGTTTTTTTCGTATAGGCCGACGGCGATGTGATCGAATTCTGGGTTCAAAATGTTGTTGCGATGGCTGGTGCTGGCCATCCAAGCCCGCACCACCGATTTGGGCGAGCGCTGCCCCATCGCAAGATTCTCGCCGACGCGAATCGCGGCGATATGGTGCTCGTTGAATATGGTTTTCCACTTGCTGCCATCCGGGCGGGTATGGGAAAACTTTATGGCGGCCTCCTGCGCGCGCGCGCTGGCGGCGGGCAATAGATCGGGCTGCTCCTCCAGCGAGGGCAAACCGGCCTTCAATCGCTCTATGTTGACCAAATGCACCACCTCGGCGGAAAAGTTTTCCTCCGCCAACGCGGTGGTTACCAGCGCCATAATCAATAGCGCCGCCAATAACGCGACGATAACCGATAGCAGGCGCAGGGTTTGATCTAACATTTGGGAGGGTTTTGTGGTCATGATGCGATCATCCTTATTGGCGGCTAAAGGGCGAACCCCTTGCCGGAGAATTGTTTTACTGGAAATGCATTTTATGTTTTCATTATAGAAAAATGGCGGAGCGAGTGTCAAGGCGCGCAACATCAAATCAACCCTTAAAAACCAAGGGTTTTGGCGCGCTGAATATGAAAAATACTTCATAGTCGCACATGAAGGCGGCAGGGTTTTTTGTGCCCGAACCGTTCTATATGCGATATTTATGATATAATGAAATGAATTGTCGAAGCGGGCGAACGGGATATCGAGGGGGTGCGCGCGTGCAAAGGGATTGGTATGAAGTGCTGGTGCTGGCCGCGCGGTACTGGTTTGCCCTGCTCGGCATTGTCGTGGTGTGGCGGGGCTTTAGCTGGCTGCGCCTGGAATCGCGTCAGCGCAAGCGCAAACTGCGCCAACTGCCCGATGCCGGGTTTATCGGTGCGTTCTATGTGCTCGAGGGCGAAAGCCGCGCCCTGCGCGGCGGGGATTCGATCCCGGTGCCGATGGAGGGCGTAATCGGCAGCGCTTCCGGGTGCGATATTCGGGTGCACCATCCCAGCGTGGCCGGTCGGCAAGCGTTATTTGAATTTCGCTCGGATGGGATGCATCTGCGCCCCTTTCGCGATGAGCCGCTTCGCGTCGACGATCAGCCGCTGCCGCCGGGCTGCGAGGCCGTCCTCCGCCATGGCGCTTTGCTGACGATGGGCGCGGTGGTGCTCCAACTTCGTCTGTTTGCCGGGATCGAGCACGAGATGGAGAAAATCGACGCGCCGACGTATGATCCGCCCGCGAAGGTTTCGAAAAAGAAAAAGTCTGGCGGCAAACAATCCCGCAAGGGGAAAGCGAAGGCGGGATCGGAAGCGTTTTCGAATGATGGTTTTTTTGAAGAGGATTCTTTTGAAGAGGATCCTTTCGGAGAAGATCCTTTCGAAGAAGATCGTTTCGGAGAAGATCCTTTCGAAGAAGATCGTTTCGGAGAAGATCGTTTCGGAGAAGATCGTTTCGGAGAAGATCCCTTCGAAGAAGATTCTTTCGATGAGGAACGCTCTGAGGAAGAACGCCCCGAGGAAGAATTTCCGGAAGCGGAGTTTTACTTTGAGAAGCCGCCGCGGTACGATGATAACCCCATATACGGCAACAAGAAACGGCGGAGGAGGTGAAGCCATTGGCGCGAAGGGAGCGCGCGCGGAACCCCATTCGGCTGCTGGTCAGCGCCATCGTGCTGTTTGAGTTCAGCGCGCTGCTGCTCATCGCCGTCAAGCCGCCGTCGATCAACCTTGAGGCGCTGGTTTTGGCGGGCTGTTTGCCGGTGCTTTGCTGGGTTTCCACCATGCTGTTGCCGAAGCTGTTTCCGCTAGACCGCCTGCTGATGGCGTTGACCAACTTCCTTTGCGGGGTGGGTATCGTCATCCTCTACTGTGTGGCGCCGGAAACCGGCATCCGTCAGGCGCAGTTCTATGCGCTGGGCTTTGCCGTGATGATGATCGGCGTTGTGCTGGTGCGGTTGGTGCGCAGCTGGCGCGCGCTTTGCTGGCTCATGATGCCTGCCTGTATCGGTTTGCTTGCGCTGCCGATCGCCATCGGGCAGTGGAACAATGGCGCAAAGATCTGGGTTTCCCTGCCATGGATCGGCATGTTTCAGCCTTCCGAGGTGGTGAAGCTGGCGCTGGTCATCGTGCTGGCATGGTTTTTCTCCACGCGGCGCGGTTTGCGCGGCATCCTGCCCGCCGCGATGTTTGTCATCGGCTGCCTCGGCATTTTGTTTGTGCAGCGCGATTTGGGTACCGCGCTGATGTACTATCTGACGACGCTGTCGGTATATTTCGTCGCGACCAGCAATGTGATGCTCACGGTGCTTGGGCTGGGCGGCGGCGTGGCGGCGGCGGTGGCAGGGTATCTGTCCTTTAGCCACGTCAAGGTGCGCGTGGCCATCTGGCGCAATCCTTGGGCGGACGCGCTGGGCAAGGGGTACCAGATCATCCAGGCGCTGATGGCCATCGGCTCCGGCGGCCTGTTCGGCTTGGGCCTGGGTTTGGGCCTGCCCCGTACCATTCCGGCCTACCATACCGATTTTGTGTTTGCGGTGATTTGCGAGCAGTTCGGCATTATTTTCGGCCTGTGCGTCATCTTGGCGTACATCGTGTTGCTGATTCGTGGGTTTTCCATCGCGCTGCGCGCGCGCCAGTCCTTCTATGCGCTGCTGGCCTTCGGCTGCACGATGCTGCTGGGCGTGCAAACCTTCGTCATCATCGCCGGTGTCATCAAGATGATCCCGCTGACCGGCATCACCATGCCCTTCATCAGCTACGGCGGTACCTCGCTGCTTTCGTGCATGGGGCTGATCGGCTTCTTGCAGGGGGTGGCCTCCCGCATCGAGGTGGATGCCGAGCGCGACGCCAGCATCTTGGAGGCGGCGGAGGGGGTGAAGCTGGCGTGAAGGAGATCCGGCGCAATATCCGCATGCTGGCCGCGCTGCTGCTGTGCTTGTTTATCGGTTTCGGCGTGTATTTTTCGTATTCGGTCTATTTCTTCGGCGGGCGTTGGTTCGCCAACCCGTACAATCCGCGGCTAAGTTCGCAAAAGCAGGTGGTACGCACCGGCTCGGTTACCGACCGGGAAGGAACCCTGCTGGCCTATACCGACGACGCGGGCGCGCGCCACTACGCGCAAAGCGGCGATACCCGGCGCGCCGTGTCCCACGTGATCGGCGACAACGGCGGCAACGTCGCCAACGGCGTGGAGACCTTTCATGCGCAGTATCTGCTCGGGTTCAAAGCCAACATCGCCGAACGGATCGTGCAGCTGTTTCAGGGCGGAGAGCGGCGCGGCGACGATATTCAGCTTACCCTCAGCGCGCAGCTCAACACCTACATCTCCGAGGGGTTCCCCAAGGGGCAATCGGGCGCGGTGGTGATCCTCAACTACCGCACCGGGGATATCTATGCGATGGTCTCCAAGCCGGACTTTGATCCGGTGGGCATCGAGGCCGCCAAGCAGGCCGAGGGCAGCCCGCTGCTGAACCGCGCAACGCAGGGCAGGTACCCGCCGGGCTCCACGTTTAAAATCGTAACCTTGGCCGCCGTGCTCAACAATCTGCCGGACGCGCAGGCGCGGCAATACGAGTGTACCGGCAGATTGCAGGTGGAGAAGTCGGTGGTGACCGATGCCGGCAACAATGTTCACGGCGTCATGAGCCTGCAGGACGCCTTTGCGAAGAGCTGCAACGTAACCTTCGCGGGCCTTACTCGCGAGCTGGGTTATAAAAAAATGAGCGATGAGGCGCAGGAATTCGGCGTCGGCGATAACTTTCTGTTCCGGGATATGGTGGTGTACAACTCCGAGTACCCTGCCGACAACCTTTCGGAGGACGATTTGGCTTGGTCGGGCATCGGCCAGGGGCGCGTGCTGGTGACGCCGCTGCATATGGCGATGACCGCCGCCAGCGTCGCCAACGGCGGCGTGATGATGGAGCCCCGGCTCATCCTGCGCGTTACCGGACCCCAAGGGCAGCGCCGCCTGCTTACAGGCGCGAAGGTGTATCGCCGCGCGATGTCGCCGGAAGTGGCGGCCATCTTGTATGAGGACATGATTAGCGTGGTGCAAACCGGCACCGGCGGCGGCGCGCGCATGAGCGGCCTGCGCGTCGGCGGAAAGACCGGCAGCGCCGAGGCTGTTAACGATAAAACCATCCAGCCCCACGCGTGGTACGTGGGCTTCGTCGATGACCCGCAGCATCCGCTGGCCATCGCGGTGATCGTGGAGCGCAGCGGCTCCGGCGGCCAAGTCGCCGCGCCGCTGGCAAAAAAATTCTTGACCAAGGCCATTTCGCTGGGGCTGTAGCCACGGCGCGGTGGTTGGAATAAAAGGAGGAATTCGGTATGAAAAAAGCCCTGACGCTTGCAATGGTACTGATGATGATCCTCGCGCTGCCTCTGTGTGGCTTTGCGGCGGGCATAACGTTGCGCACCACCTCCAACTTCTTTGATGTGGAGAGCGTCGCGCAGGCCTATACCGACGCGCTGGTTGCCTACGAGCAGGCGACCGGTAACACCATTGAGGATAACTACACCGGTTTGCCCGATGAGATGTGGCGCAAAATGGTGGAGAACGACCTGACCTCCGGCGGCTTGGACTTGGTGTATTATTACACCACCGACGCCGCTTCGGCGAAGATCCTGCCCAACGTCGTGCCGATGGATGAGGTGCGCGCCGCCTATCCCGATGCGGGCATCACCGTCAGCGCGCTGGTGGCCGAGCGTGACGGGCATGCGTACGCCGCGCCGGTCACCGGATATTTTACCGGGCTGTTCATCAACCGCGATCTATTTGAATTGCACGGCGTAGAGCTGCCCACCGATTGGAACAAGCTGGAGGCTGCTATCGCCAAGTTTAAGCAGGTTGGCATCGCGCCGATGGCCGCCTCGCTTTCGGATTATCCCAATGGCCTGGTCGAGGTATCGATTCTGGCCAGCGGCACGCCCTCGGACTATATCGCCCGTCCGGCAAACTCCGGCAGCCTGCCGCAGTCTTGGGCGAACGGCATGGGGCTGATCCGCCGCCTGTATGAGTTAGGCGCGTTCCCGGCCAACGTCAACCAAACCACGCAGGAGGACGCGGCGCGCTTGTTCCGCGAGAAGGAGGCCGCGATGATGGTCGACGGCAGTTGGTTCGCCGCCACCATCCCGCAGGAGAGCTGGGACAGCACCTACATGATCCCCTTTCCGGTCTATGGGCAGGGCGCGGAATACGCCGTTTCCGCCGGGGATATGACGATGGGCTTCTACATCTCCCGCGCCGCGTGGGAGGATCCGCAGCGCCGCGATGCCGTCGTGCAGCTGATGAAGGCGCTAACCACGCCGGAGATGCAGAGTCAGCTCAGCTATGCCTTTGGCGATACGCTGCGCGATTCCTACAATTATATGGTCGACAACCTGCGCGGCTTGTGCCCGCCGATCGCCGACGCGATGACGCCCGAGGCGCGCGAGGCTTGGTTCAAGGCGGTGCCGGGCATCGCCGATGGCAGCGTTGATCCCGCTGCGCTGTTGCGCGACCTGATGGATCGCGGCGCTTTCGCGCAGCAATAACCGAATCGGATGCTTTTATGGAGCCGCTTTCCTTCGGGAGGCGGCTTTTTTGCGCGGTTGCGCGCCTTGCCCGCGCTATGCTATACTCAAAACCGAATTTATCAGCACCAATCAGGAGGATGCATGCAGCTTTATCACGATAGCCGAGATACCGAGTATCGCTTTCCTGCCGGCGCGCTGCCCTGTGGCGCGGCGGCGCGCTTGCGCCTGTCGGTTCGCTCTGTTGGCGCGCCGGAAGCCGTAATCCTGCGCGTATGGCGCGGCGATGCCGAGCAGCGCGTCCCGATGGCGCTGGTCGCCGGGGAAGGGGAGGAGCGGCGCTATGAAGCCCTGCTGCCCGCCGGGGAGGTGCCGAGCCTGCTGTGGTACCGCTTCGAGGTGGACGCGGCGGGGGAGCGCCTGTACTATGGCAACGCGCACGACCACTTGGGCGGCGTCGGCTGCACCGGTACGCAGGATTCTTATCAGCTTACGGTGTACGATCCGGCCTATGATCCGCCGCGCTGGCTGCGCGAGGGCGTCATGTACCAGATCATGGTGGATCGGTTTTATAACGGTGATCCGACAGGCGCGCTGCTGCGCGCGCGGGACGATGTGGCGCTGCACGCCGATTGGTATGAGATGCCCGCGCTTCACCTGCAGGATAACGGCGACAACCAAGCCACCGACTTCTTTGGCGGCAACCTTGCGGGCGTGCGCGCCAAGCTGCCGTATCTTGCGTCGCTGGGCGTGACGGTGGTATACCTGAATCCGGTCTTCGCGGCGCGCAGCAATCATAAGTATGATACCGGCGATTATGAGCGCATCGACCCGATGTTCGGCGACGAGGCGGCCTTTTCAGCGCTCTGCGCCGATGCGGCCGAGTGGGGCATCCGCGTGATGCTGGACGGCGTGTTCTCCCACGTGGGCGAGGACAGCCGCTATTTTAACCGCTTTGGGCGCTACCCGGGGCTTGGCGCGTATCAGTCGAAGGAATCGCCATACTATAGCTGGTTCACCTTTCGTTGCCATCCCGACGATTATGTAAGCTGGTGGGGTTTTCACACCCTGCCCGAGGTGCGCGAGGAGGAGCCGGGATACGTGCGCTACATGCTGACCGGGGAACGCGCCATCGTACCGGGTTGGCTGCGGCGCGGCGCGTCCGGCTGGCGGCTGGACGTGGCCGACGAACTACCCATGCCCTTTTTGCGCGAGCTGCGGCGGCAGGCCAAGGCGGCGCGCGCCGAGGCGGCGGTGCTGGGCGAGGTGTGGGAGGACGCTTCCAACAAAGTGGCCTACGGCGAATTGCGCAGCTACGCGCTGGGCGATACGCTGGATAGCGTGATGAACTACCCGCTGCGAGAGGCATTGATCGCCTTTCTGCTCGGCCGTGCCGATGCGCAGGCGGTAAAGCGCCGCATCGACGCGTTGCAGGAGAACTATCCGACCGGGCTGTTTTATTCGCTGATGAACCTGCTGGGCAGCCACGACCGCGCGCGCATCCTCAATGTGTTGGCCGGGTGCGATGGCGAATCGCTGCCCCGGGAGCAGCGCGCCGAGCTCAAGCTGGACGCGGCGCAGCGCGCCGTCGGGAGGCGGCGCGTGCGGCTGATGCTGCGGCTGATCGCCGCGTTGCCCGGCATGCCCTGCGTGTACTACGGCGATGAGGCGGGCGTGGAGGGCGCGGCGGATCCTTTTTGCCGCGGTACCTATCCTTGGGGGCGCGAGGACGAGGCGCAGCTGGAATTTTTCCGCGCGCAGCTGACCGCGCGGAGAGCCTCCAAGGTGCTCCAACTGGGCGTAAGCACCCTGCTGGCGCCTTGCGAAGAGGTGTTGGTGGTGGTGCGCCGCATCAGCGGCGGCGTTGATGCCTTCGGCGCGCCTGCCGAGGATGGCGTGGCGGTGTGCGCGGTAAACCGCGCCGATGCGCTTCGGGAGATTTGCCTGCCGGTGCACGCGATCGGCTGTTCCGAGCTGCGGGATGCGAGCGGGCGGCGGATTGCCGCCGTGGGCGGGGTGTTCACCCTCCGGCTCGATGGGCTGGACGGGGTGCTGTTGGAAGGGTGTTGAGCGGGTGCGCGGCGGAGAGCGTGGAATTGGCCGGATAGGGGCGCGGTAAACGACATTTGAGCGGATGGGGCTTGTGCGTTCCGCCGAAAAGCGATACGCTGTAATCATCCCATAAAGCGAAGGAGGCGTTAGGGTTGTATTATTGGGACTGGACGATGTTGCTGATGATTCCCGGCCTGCTGTTGTCGTTGGCGGCCTCGTCGTGGGTGCGCAGCACCTATGCGAAGTATTCCGGCGTGCAGGCCGCCGCCCATATTACCGCAGCGCAGATGGCGGAGCAGATGCTGCGCCAAAGTGGAGCCTATGATGTGCGCGTGGAGCACATCGCCGGGCAGATGACCGATCATTACGATCCGCGCGATCAGGTGCTGCGGCTTTCAGACGGGGTGTATCATTCTACCTCTATCGCCGCGCTGGGCATCGCCGCGCACGAGGCTGGGCATGCGATGCAGCATCAGGAGGAATACGGGCCGCTATGGCTGCGCACTGCCATCGTGCCGGTGGTCAGCATCACCTCCAATGCCGCGATGCCCCTGTTCTTTCTGGGGCTGCTCTTTTCTTGGCAGCCATTGGTGTGGATCGGCATTCTTTGCTTTGCGGCGGCGGTGCTGTTTTCGGTGATTACGCTGCCGGTGGAGTTCAACGCTTCGCGCCGCGCGCTGTTGGCGCTGGAGGGCGGCGGCTTTTTGACGGCGGAGGAAAATCAGGGCGCGAAGAAGGTGCTCAACGCCGCCGCAATGACCTATGTCGCCTCGGCGCTGACCGCGCTGCTGCAACTGGCGCGTTTGCTGCTGATCGCCTCCGGTTCGCGCCGCAGAGAATGATTGGATAAAGAAGGAAAATACATTACGGGCTCCGGAGACGGAGCCCTTTTTTTGCGCAACATTTAGGATATATCTTTTTCATAACCACAATAAGTAGTGATTTGTGCGGATTTAGAGGTATATTTCCGGAAAGTGCATTTGAATGTATCATCAATTAAATTTCAAATTGCACGATAGAAATATCGATACAAATAAATTGTTTTGAGATGAAAAGTGCGAAATAAGTCGAAATAAGCTTGAATATTATAGATGAGGCATAGTCTGTTTTTGCAGATAGAAATTTCTGAAACATTAAAAATTATTTTTTCTTTCAATTTGGGAGGAATATTGATTCTGAATATAGTATTATTTAAAAGATTCGATATATATCGCGAAATAGACCGGATAAATCAGGGATATTTGCGAAAAAATGTATGATATTTGCCTCGAAAGGGATCGCATTCGGAGTTTTTTGGTCTTTTTCTGAAGAGAAGCCAATTTTCTGTCGGTTCAGCGAAACGGAAAAATATTTTTGAAAAATGTCGAATGCCAAGAAGGAATATCGAAAATATTGCAGAAATATTAAGAATAAATCTGAGCTGTTAAGGCGTCGATACAAAAGAAGGGGTGAGCGCGCATGCGGAGGAAGCACATCATGTTTTGCAGCTTTGCACTGATTGCGAGCATGCTTCTCTGTTCGGTTTCCTTCGCGGAGGTTCCGGAGGAGTATACGCATTCGGAGCTGCAGCGCCAAGTCTATATGCCCAACGGCAGCGGCCCCTTTCAGTACTATGCGCAGAACGATCCGATTTGGCAGCGCACGATCTACGAGGCCTCCCGCTCGGATTCGCAGCGCGTGTTTGGCGATGGCGGTTGCAACCCCACATCGCTGGCGATGGTTGTCGCTTCGCTGGTGCCCGCCGATCGGCTGAACCTGCTCGGGCTTCAGGCGGCGAAGGGGCGCACCTTTACGCTGTGCAGTTGCTCGGTGAACAAATATTTTTGCCATCAGCACCGCAAGGATGCCGCGCATGTTCAGTCCACGCTGGTCAGCGGGCGGGATTTTTTGCAAGTGCTCCCCTTGGCGATCGGCGACTTCGCCACGGGCAACAACTCGTTCAATGAGCTCTATCGCGTGCGCAGCACCCGCAGCGGCGGCAATGGCGGCACCTCCAAGAATCTGTTCCAGCCCATCGCAGACGCGTATGGCTTGAGCTATGAGCTGACCAAGGAATTTGACCGCGTGCTCGGCACATTGGATCGTGGCGGAATGGCTATCGCCCTGTGCAGCGGCAACTCGCAAATCTTTAGCGGTTCCAACGGACATTATGTTGTGCTCTGCTCCTACGATAAGGAGTACATCTATGTGATGGATCCCTACGTGCGCGATGAATACAAGCGGGATCGCAACGGCATCATCGAGTCGGTCGACGTCGGCATCAAGAAGGTAAAGCTTGAAAACATCAGCCACACCGGCTTTGGCAACTTTGCGCTCTTCGAGCCCGCGCCGCAGACATATTACGCCAGCATTCCGCTCCTAGCCGACCCCTACGGAGCGAACGCAGCCGCTGCCGCGGCGATCATCGCCGAAGGGCCGCATCGCCCCACCTGAACTCGTTAACAAAGCGCCACGCAAAAATGCGTGGCGCTATCAGCGTATCAACAAAGTAGTTTGATGCGTAGAGAAGGATTCCAAAGGGCGAGCGATAAGCCCTTTGGCCGCCCTTCGCAAAGGGTGGAATTCCTTACAAACCTTGCTTCAAGTCATTTCGCATCTGCGAATGCGACCAGGGCTTTGCGATCGCCCTGGACCTTCGCAGCCCATCTGCGTGACTTTGTTGATGGTCTGAGCGCCACGCAAAAATGCGTGGCGCTTTTTTGCGTGCGGCGCGCTACGTTGGCCAGCCCTCCCATATCTCGGGGTGATAGCCCACCGTCGCCAGTTTCCCGCAGCGAACGATGGGTGTGCGCAATAGCTGCGGCTTGTCCAGCAGCGCCTGAAAGATCAGCTCGGCGTTGTCGGAATAGCGGATGGCGGAGGCGGCGAAAGCGCGCCCATCGCGGTCGATCAGCGCCTCAAGGCCTACCTGCGCGCGCACGCTCTCTAGCTCGCGCCGACTGATGCCGAAGCGGAGAAGATCGATGCGCTGCACCGCGATGCGCCGTTCCTGAAAATAGCGAACGGCCTTTTGGCTGTCGAAACCCTTGGCTTCCCAAATCTGAATGGCCATATTGCTCCTTTGTGTCGCGCGCATGTGCGGCGGGGCTCGCGCCGCGCTTCTGATGCTAGTGTACCATACCTGCGTGAACGTTGAAAAGGATGCGATGAAGCGCGTTTGCCGACACGCGTGCCCCGACAAAGGACAAAAAACGCTTGTTACAAGCAGCGAAACATTCCGCGACATGATAGAAATGTATATTCTTCGTATAATTATGCGTACGTTAAATTTGCGCAATGTTTTACAGATAAGGAAATACGGCAAAAAACATCGGTACAGGTTGGCGTTACTGCGTGTTGTCATATGAAAAAAGCGCGGTTTCTTGCATTTCTTAAGAATGCAAAATATTCACAAAAACCGTTTCCAAGTGCTTGAACGAGCGCTATAATAGATGATGCGAAAGCGAAATGACCAAGTTATGGAAAATTCAATGTAACAATTGTGAAGATGGTTTGTAACCAAAGTGAGGAATATAGCATGCGAAGAGGAATAACGATTTTGATGGTAGCGGCGCTTCTCTTAACGGGCCCCGGGAGCGAAGTGCTGCGCGCGTTCGGCTGGATGGGTGTATCTTATACCGCCCAGGCGGCGGACGCCCCGCAACCGGAGGAGACGCCCGAAGCCCCCGCCGACGCGAGCGAGGCAGAGGAACCGGCAGCCGTTGCGCAACATACGCCAGCGGCGGAACCGCACGAGCCCGCTACACAGCCGCCGCCCACGGCAGAACCGCCTGCGGCTGCCGAGCCGACGCCTGACGGCGCGCTGACCTCTGAACCGGAGCGAATTGCGGGAACGCCGGAGGAGGGCCGCGCCGAAGCGCCTGCCTTTGACCTGACCGGTGAATTGGATGCGGGGTGGTTCGCGCGGTGGCGGGATGGGCTGGAGGCGGGCGTGAAGGTGCGCTACACCGCATCGGTCTCCACCTACGACGAGCAGTTTCGGGCTTGTGAAATACAGGCGTTTGGCCTGAAGGAAATGCGCCCCCTGCGCGAGGGCGAGAGTGAGGCGGCGCTTTGCCACCCGGTTCCCTCCGGCAACCAGCGCTGCGCCTTCCGCGATGGCGAGACAAGCGCGGAGGGCGCCTTCCTGATTCCGGAAGCGTTTCTGCAAACCTTGCCGGAAGGGGAGTACGAGGTTTACGCTGTTTACGGCCCCGACCATAGCGAGGCGAATTTCGGCAGCCTGCAGTTGCCCCGCCCGAAGGAGGAGCCCACGGAGGAACCGAAGGCGGACGAGCATGCGAACCGGCGCGCGGTATCGATCGCGATGCGGGTCGAGCAAGCGGAAGGGGCGGAGCGCCCCATCCGGGTACTGATGGCGCGGCTCAGCGGTTTTGAGGATGCGCAAGTGCGCCTGCAATGGCAATACAACGATGGCGTCGAGTGGAAGGATGTACCCGATGCCAGCGAGGACGAATACCGATTCGTCGTCACCGAGGACAACGCCGGGTATCAGTGGCGCGTCAAGGTGACGACCGAGCAAATGCTTACCGAAGGGTAAGCCGCCATCCTGCTTCGCGTCGCTCATCCACATGAAACTCGCCGCCGGTGAAAAGAGAGAGTCAAAAATATGATGAACAAGCGTGTAAACTCCATAGTGGCCTTGCTGCTGGCGGTATTGCTGGTATTGAACGCAATGCCGGTGGCGGCGTTGGCGGATGAATCGGAAACGAACGAACCGGAAACCTATTATTCCGAGCCGCTGACCTTGCCGACGCATACGGTTACCTTTCAAATGGCTAAATACGATCAGCGGCTGCCGGTTGCGAACGAATACATCACGCTGAAGGAAGAAGCGGTGCAGGAGGGGCTGAGCGCCACCGCGCCGGATCTGTACGATAAGTATTATCCGCTGCCGGGCGGCAAGACGCTCAAGGAAACCCTGCCGCTAGGCGCGATCTTCATCGGCTGGGATACGGAATTTTCCAACGTGACCGGCGATACGCTGGTGACCGCGCAGTTTAAAACAAACCTGCTCGGCGCGTCCTTGGGCACGCTGAGTATCGCTTTTGACGAGCTGCCATCCGCCGCCGCCGAGTATTCCCTGACCGACGGTACCACCGACGGCAAATTCAGCCTCATGTATTCCGTCCGGCCCGGTCAGGCCACCAGCAACATCGTTTTGGTGATTAACAAGCTGGCTTACGGTACGGCATGGGCGACCGTCCCCTCGGCGGACATCAACATTCAAGCCGTGGCGCAGTTGGATGCCAACACCCTGGCCATTCGCCTAAAGGACGGCCTGCAGGGCACGCTGAAGATCGACTTCCCGATGAAGAGCATCGAGTTGACCGACGCGCAGTGTGCCAAGTGGATCGACGACGGCAAATTGCCCGCTAGCAATCTTTCAATCCGGGAATACACGCTGCCCGCTGCCACGCCGCTGGCCAATGTGCTGACCGCCGGTACGCTTGAAAGCCAGGTGCAGCACTTCGACAGCGATATTTCTCCCGCCAACTATACCGCGCAGACGGCGCAGGCGCTGGTGACATACAGCGTGTTTTGCTTTAACGAGCCGCACATGCAGGATTTTGCGCTACAGTCCGGTTTCGGCGTAGCGGGCGGCAATGAGGGCACATACTATTTTCCTGCCGCTATGTCTCCGCGATCGCCTGACTTTATGTATAACATCCCTACGGTGCACAAAAGCGGCACACCGTTGATGGAAATCACCGGGATTAAGCTGTACGCGCCCGATCCTCGCCTTGAATTGGCCGGGATCGAAAACTCGCTTAACACGTCAAGTTCCAATGAGAAAACCGCGGATTTTTATAAAATGTGGGGTGGCTGGACCATTGGCGCGCGGCAGGACGACGGGGACGGAAAAGGCCCGTACTATGTAGCCGTCCCGCCGGTCGGCACTCGCCTTTTCAATAATGGTGATCCCGGCAAACTGACCATCCCGATGGAGCCGAAGTACGGCATGCGCCTAGCGTGGAAACTGGCGGATCCGAATGATCCGCTGACCGGCAGCCATACCGAGAGAACGATCTATCAATCGGCGTCCAAGAGCGAGCTGCTGTATCGCATTCCTTCGGGTTCCGCCGCGCCGACCGATCAGGCGCTGCAGCACGCCAGCCCACGGGTGGAAGTGCTGCAGCTCGATAAGAATTTTACGTATCATAGCTTCTATATGCCCCGTCACTTTGACAACGGTTCCAATCGCAACGTGATTATCGGATCGGTACGCCGGAACGAGGACTACACCAGCGATACAAACAGCTGGAGATTCCTTTCGGGCAAGAACCGCGAATACCTCCGCACAAGCGACGGCGCCTGTACGCAGACATTTGAGTTTCCGTTCGAAATCCAATTGCTGGATATGACGTTCAAGGATCAGGTTCAGCGCCCGACACAGGCGAAATATGCCCCGATGTTTGGCGTGCGAACCGAGATGGCCAGCCTGACCTACACGCTGAAAAACGGCGAGACCTATAGTGCGCCCGCCGCTAAAATCGCTGAGATCAACGCCTACTATAACACCATGCTCGGGGTGAGCCCCGGCAAGGTCACCTTCCCCGAAGCCACCCAGACAAACCCTGTGGCCAAGATGGTGGTGCGCTGGAATAAGGTGGGCATGGATTATACCTTTGCTTATCCCTCGGGATTGGGGGAAGGATGGCACAACAACGCGCCCAATTCCGTGATAGGCAATCAGGCCAGCATATACACGACCATCAGTTACCGGGTCGCCACCACCAACGCGGATGGTGTGGCCTTAAAGGACTACGACATTGCCCAAGCGAAGTACTATGTGGATTATGATGATCCGGACATGATCGACGTGACCCCGGAAGACCCGATCGGCGAAGGCAAATACGCCAATAAATTTGCCTTCTGGGTGTTCAAGCAGACTGTTTGCCCTGCGATCGGCTCGGAGCAGGTCGCCACCAATAACCGAGCGCAATCGGCGATCCTTTTGGACGGGCAGACCGTACAGTCGATTGGCAATGTCTTCGTCAACGTCGGTATCCAAGGCGCGACCATGGATATCCTGCAAAATCCCAGCGTGGATTTCTGGACGCAGTTTAGCGGCTCTTACCGTCAGGCCGTTGATACGCCCACGCTCAACGGGATGACGGAAGCGGAAGCGCTCTGTTTCCTGACCGGCGAGTTTACCGCGGCACCGGCGCTGTCGGGTTGGGAGATCACCTATTCCACCAACCAACGCAGCGGTGTAACGTACACTGTGCCGGAGCTGACGGCGGATACCGTCGTGCAGCTCCCCCTGAACACCGGGGAATATTTCACCGCGCTCTCCATAGCCTATGACGGCGACTTTGATTCCGGGCATTTGAGCGACGGCGGGCCTTGGCTCCCCAACGACACCGATACGAAGATCTACTTGATGAAAGACATCAAGATGAAGCTCTTGGACACCAATCCCTTCACCGGTGAAAAATTGAAGGTTTCCAAGGACTACTATCACATGGCCGTACAGTTGCACGGCGATTTTCATTGGGATAACTGCTGCGAAGCTGGCTTGCCGCATAGCGAAACCGCTCCGCGCGGCGGCAGGAAGGTTGCCTATTTGATTAGCGGCACCCTTATCTATCCGCCCCAGATTTGCTTCCAAACCGAGCGCCAAGTGGTCTTGAAGAACGTCAATACCACCTACAATGGCGGCACCCCGGCCGTGAAGCCAGCCGCGCAGGACGTCATCTTCCAGGGCGCTTCCGCCAGCCCGGTTTTCAATTTTAACGTTACGGCTTATATCGAGATAAGCGGCCAGACCGCCGCCGAAAAATTAAATGAGCGCGGCGCGCGGCCTAGCGTGTTTTCCTACCCGCAATCCGCATACAGCACCATCACGACCCGAGCCCCGTGGGGCATTTCCGAGGCCGTCTACGTGGAGCTGACCGACCCCTCCTTCCTTGTGGACGCCAGCGCGTGCAGCCTGTACGGCGTCACTTATGCCAGCGGCAATTTGCTGGTGGATACGATCGTGATCGACGGGCACCGGTTCCTGAAGATGCAGACGAAGCCGGGGTATATGCGCACCCTCGCGAACATGATTTACCTGCCGGCGTATGGCGAGGAGTACACGTTCTGCAATGCGTATAACTCGGCCAATACGTTCGGCGAGGGCGGCGATGTGCGGGTTGGCTTGCGCAGTTTGCCCGGCACGCCGCTAAACATGCACTATCCCATCGGCGACGTGTATTTGGACTATTCCCAGTTGCTGGACGACTATGCCGCCCCCGGCGCTGCCCGCGATGGGGCGACCAGCTGGGCGATTCAAGGCGGCGTTGCCGATCCCTATGGCCTGTCCTCCTCGGCGGCCACGGGCAACAAGCTGTTTAAGCACAACTTTGGCCCCGGATCTGCCATGCCGTATAAGATCAACGTGGTAGAATCCAGCTCGATGTCCGCCACGTTAACGCCAGGCAAGAAGAACGATCAGTTCGATTTTGCTACCATGACCACCGGTTTTGTGCAGGATGAGAAGAATCAGCTCAACGGCCTGGTCACCATGCAGGCCGGTGTTGAGACCGGCGTGTACGACATCAGCGCGTATGTCAGCATTCCCCGCAAGGATGTGATAGTGCCCTATCTGGACGCCAATCTGGCATGGCAAAGCGCTACCAGCGAGTACGATATGTTCCTGCGCGGCGCGCCGGTGGTGCTGACCGACAGCACAGGCGGCGGCAGCGGCAACATCACCTTTGCCTATACCGCCGATGCGAACCCATCGGAGACATCCAGCTATAGCTATGATCCCGTCCTCTCCGGCTGGGATGCGGTGACCGGCGTGCGGATCACCGCGGCCTTCATGCCGATGAAGAGCGCCATCAACCTACGCCTAGATTTGCGCGCCGAGGATAAGGCTGAACTGGGGAGCTGGAAAGCGTATAGCTGCGGCCCCTATACCTATCACCCGGGCTGGGCTGAAGCGCCGCTCACCACCAAGCAAATGGCGCTGAGCACATGGCAGTACAATGACTATATGGCGACCGGGCCGGTGGGTATCGCTTTCTGGGATGCATACGATGAGAACGGATTGAAACATGCCACCCATGCGAGCGAGGCGTATATCAAAAAAACCGAAAACGTGGTGGCGACGTTATACGACGCCGATGGCGTTACGGTCATCGATTCGTGCATCGTTGGTGACAGCAGCGTGAAGGTCAACGGTACACCGCTGGCAGACGGTCAGTTCGTATTGCGCAGCTATAAAAACGATCCGGGGCAGAGCATTCGGGTCACCCTGCCAACGGTTGCCGAAGGCAGCACGGTGAAGCTGACCAAGAAGGTCAACAGCGTTTTCACCGGTTCCGCCGATGACTCGGACTTTGACCGGAATACCTATCGGTTGGTTTTGCCCAAGCTTTCCCAAGCTGGTTTCGCCGAAATCGGCGTGGGCTTCATCAAGCTGCCCGATTTCACCATCCCCGATAAGACCTTCTATCTATATAAGACGGTGACCGGCTACAGCGTTTCAAGCTTCACGAAGTATGTTGCCGTGCTGCCGACTGCGCCGACTTATCGCCTGAACTATGGGGCGCCGGATGATCCGAACGTGGTCACCTTTGCGCAGAGGGTGGACAACAACAACTATGTCAACAATACGAGCATCATCAAGGCTACCCTTGTAGGCGAGGGCGTCACCACCGCGTCGGTCTGGATTGTCAACGGCGCGGGGGATCGTGTGGAAAAGACCTACACGATTACGGTAATCATGCCCAAGGTGGATGTGCAGGTATCCAAAGTTTGGGTCGATGGCAGCGATGCGAAGGGCGCGCGGCCGGAGAGCGTGACGGTGGAACTGCTGCGTTCGCCCAAGAAGGATGGCAGCGCGGGCACGGAAGTGGCCGCGACCCACACCTTCAGCGGCATCGGTAATAGCTGGATCTATACCTTTGAGAAGGCGGATCAGTACAACGAGAAGGCCGTGAACTACGCCTATACCGTGCGCGAAAAAGATACCGACAGCAACTACACCGCTGCGGTGACCGGCACCCAAGCGGGAGGCTATACGGTGACCAACACGCTCAACACCGTGAAGGTTACCTACAACGATAACGGCGCGGGCGACAGCAGTTTCCCGAAGAACTCCGGTTCATTGCTGGTGGGCGCTAGCCTCGCGCAGGATGGGCAGAGCCTGTCTGCCGCGCCGAGCCGCGCTTCCTACTATGTCTTCGGCGGTTGGTGGACCAAGAACGGTTCCGGCGGCGATTATGGCGCCGAGTTTTTGAGCACAACTTCGGTATCCAGCGACATCACGGTATATGCCAAGTGGACGCTCAAGGATTTTCAGCTCACCTATGCGCCGGGCAGCACGCCGGGCGTTACACCGACCGGCATGCCCAATCCGTTGCAAGAGACCCATACGACCTTTGACGCCTTTCACTTAGCCGACGCGCCCAGCGCGGAGGGATATGTGTTCACGGGCTGGCTGTGCGATGATGTCGGCGCCACGGTGTATGATGCGGCGGATGATTTCGCGATGCCGCCGCGCAACGTGACCATGACCGCGCAGTGGGAGCTGGAAAAACGCAAGCTGGCCTACGATCCTGGCACTACGCCCAACAGCAGCGTAACCGGCATGCCGAGCCCGTCGAGCAGCGATGTGAAGCCGGGCACCAGCGTGACGCTGGTTGCCGCGCCTGCCGCGTCGGGCTACAAGTTCCTCCACTGGTTATGCGATGCCGATAATCAATTGTATGCGGCGGCAGGTTCCTACACGATGCCAAAGCGCGACGCAACCATGACCGCGCAATGGGAGGCGATCGAGTACGATGTCGAGTATGCGGCAAACCCGCCGACGGCGAGCGCTGTAACAAACATGCCCAACAACTTGGGCGGATGCCATATCGGCGACACCATCAGCGTGTCGGCGCAGGTGCCCGCCACGGCGGGGTATACCTTTGCCGGATGGAAGACCAGCTTGGATGGCGAGACCATTTATCAAGGCAGCGAAACCTTTACGATGCCGGCGAGCGATGTGACGCTGACCGCCCAGTGGAAAGCAGTCGACTACACCTTGACGGTGCAAGCCCAGACCGGCGGCCATATTACCGCGCCTACGCCCGACGTGACCGGCAAGTATGTTGGCATCCGCAACTATCTCGACGAGGACACGATTACGGCGGAGGCCGAGACTGGGTATCGGTTCACCGGCTGGGAGACCACCGCAGGCTCGCTAGAAGACGCAGACGAGATCGACACGACCTTCACCATGCCCGCGACGGACGCGACGGTGACGGCGAAGTTCGAGAAGATCGACTACACCTTGACGGTGCAAGCACAGACAGGCGGTCACATCTCCGTGCCGACGCCCGACGCGACCGGCAAGTATGTCGGCAAGCGCAATTATCTCGACGTGGACACGATCACGGCGGAAGCCGAGACCGGGTATCGGTTCATCGGCTGGGAGACCACCGCAGGCACGATTTTAGACGCGAACGAAATCGACACGACCTTCACCATGCCCGCGACGGACGCGACGGTGACGGCGAAGTTCGAGAAGATCGACTACACCTTGACGGTGCAAGCGCAGACAGGCGGTCACATCACCGTGCCGACGCCCGACGCGACCGGCAAGTATGTCGGCACCCGCAACTATCTGCACACCGACACGATCGCAGCGGAAGCCGAGACGGGCTATCGGTTCACCGGTTGGGAGACCACCGCAGGCACGCTTGAAGACGCGAACGATAT